>CAZHUS010000069.1:0-43643 GCA_964535555.1 uncultured Verrucomicrobiota bacterium | reverse complement strand
GCACTTATCTAATTGAGCGACAAATAGATACATGTTTCATTCCAGACACTAACTACGACCAAAACCACATTCTGATTTCGCGTAGCTTCGGCTGCTGTCCAACTCGAAACTGGCACTTTCACTCACAGGACGGCTTTCGAGGCACGCCCCACGCGGGCGTGCCCGAAAGCGTTCCTGTGAGGGCATGCCAGTGCCTGAGTTGGGGCGTGAGTAGGTCACGCCCCTTCGCTTTTCAGGCACTCGCTACCCTCCACAGGAACGGGCCATCCTCATCCGCCTCAATCCCGCTTAAACGGTACCGAGGCGGATCCGACAGGGCTGATTCGCGCGCGAGCGAACCCGGCCTGTCTGCATGGCGAAGCTCTCCATTTACGACGTCCTCGCGCAGTTCCGCGAGGCCGCATTCTCCAACCGTGACCTCGGTGACCGCTTCGAGCGGCTGATCCACCGCTACCTCGAACTCGATCCCATCTACGCCGAACGCTTCTCCCAAGTGTGGATGTGGAACGACTGGCCGCAGAAGGGGCACGTCGGGGATGTGGGCATAGACCTCGTGGCCCAGGAACGGGCGACGGGCGAGTTCTGCGCCCTCCAGTGCAAGTTCTTCCTCCCCGAGCACACCATCGCCAAGGAAGACATAGACTCGTTCTTCACGGCGTCCGGTAAGGCACAGTTCACTTCCGGCATGATCGTCTCCACCACCGACCGGTGGAGCAAGAATGCCGAACACGCGCTGGCCAACCAGTCCAAGCCTGTCACACGCCTCACCGTCCACGATCTCGACGCCAGTCCGATTGACTGGTCGCGGTTCAGCCTCGAACGCCCGCAGGACCTCCGTCTCCGGGCGCAGAAGAAGCCCCGCGACGACCAGAAGGCCGCTATCGGTGATGTCCTGCAGGGATTCAACCGCGCCGACCGGGGCAAGCTCATCATGGCGTGCGGCACGGGCAAGACCTTCACCGCGCTGCGCGTTGCCGAGGGCCTCGCGCCTCAGGGCCACGTGCTGTTCCTCGTGCCGTCGCTCTCCCTCCTGTCGCAGACTCTTCGTGAGTGGACCGCTGAATCCGCGCGCCACATCCATAGCCTCGCGGTGTGCTCCGACACCCAGGTCGGCAAGCGCACGGCCCGAACCGACGACGACAAGGCCGATATCACGACCTACGACCTGGCATTTCCCGCCACCACCTCGGCGCGGCAGATCGTCCAGCAGTACCTGGCCCTTCAGCGGATGGCGACGCGTCGGCAGACACCGGCCCAGATGACCGTCGTCTTCTCGACCTACCAGTCCATTGATGCCGTGGCCGAGGCCCAGCGGGCCGGACTGCCCGCCTTCGACCTCGTTATCTGCGACGAAGCCCACCGCACCACGGGTGTCACCCTGAGTGGCGAGGACGAAAGCCACTTCGTCAAGGTCCACGACGCCGGGTTCATCCAGGCGAAGAAACGCCTCTACATGACCGCCACGCCTCGGATCTATGGCGATGAAGCGAAGGCGAAGGCCCGGGACGCCGATGCCGAGGTCTGTTCGATGGATGATCCTGCGCTGTTCGGCGAGGAATTCCACCGACTCGGGTTCGGCGAGGCCGTTGGCAAGTCCCTCCTCTCCGACTACAAGGTGCTCGTATTGGCCGTGGACGATAAGTACGTCTCGAAGACCTTTCAACGGCAGATCGCCGACGCGAACAACGAGCTGAATCTCGATGATGCCGTGCGCATCACCGGCTGCTGGAACGGCCTCGCCAAGCGATTCGACCAGGCCACCGCCTCCGCCGCCGACTTCCAGGGGGACGTGACCCATATGCGCCGCGCCGTTGCCTTCTCCCGTTCGATCAAGGACTCGAAGGCCTTCGTCGAGCAGTTCGCCCGGATCGTCACCGCGTATCGCGACACGCATCCCACCGTCGAGAACCTGCTCCACTGCGAACTCGATCACGTGGACGGCACGTACGACGCGCTCCAGCGCAACGCCCGGCTGGACTGGCTGAAGGCGTCCGCCCCCGAGAACACCTGCCGCATCCTGTCGAACGCCCGTTGTCTCTCTGAAGGCGTGGACGTGCCAGCGCTTGACGCCGTGCTCTTTCTCAATCCCCGCAAGTCCATCATTGATGTTGTCCAGTCCGTCGGGCGCGTGATGCGTCGCGCCGAAGGCAAGAAATACGGGTAGATCATCCTGCCCATCGGCATCCCGGCGGACGTGCCTGCGGAGGAGGCGCTGCAGGACAACGAGAAGTACAAGGTTGTTTGGCAAGTCCTGCAGGCGCTGCGCGCTCACGACGACCGGTTCAACGCTACCGTCAACCACATCGAACTCAACCAGCAGCGCCCCGATGTCATCCGGGTCATTGGCATCGGTGGCGCGGACCCCACAGCGCCCGACGGCAGCCGGAGCGACGGCGACAGTGAGCCCGGCTTCCGCGAGGTCCAGGGCGCCTTCGCCTTCCCGCAGCTCGAGGAATGGAAGGATGCCATCTATGCCCGCATCGTGCTGAAGTGCGGGGACCGTCGTTACTGGGAAAGCTGGGCGAAGGACGTGGCCCTGATCGCCGAGCGCCACAGCGCCCGCATCCGCGCCCTGCTCGAGAACGGCGAACCCCGCCACCGTCAGGCCTTCGCCGCGTTCCTCGCCGGACTGCGCGACAACATCAATCCAAGCATAACGGAGGCGGACGCCATCGAGATGCTTTCCCAGCACCTGATTACCCGTCCCGTGTTCGATGCCCTTTTCGAAAGCTACGCCTTCACCCGGCACAACCCGGTGTCCATCGCGATGCAGCAGATGCTCAGCACGCTGCATGACCATGCACTCGAGAAGGAAATCGCGGCGCTCGACAAATTCTACGCCAGTGTCCGCCAGCGCGCCTCCGGCATAGACAACGCCGAGGGCCGGCAGCGTGTCGTCATCGAGCTCTACGACAGGTTCTTCCGGACGGCGTTCCCGAAGATGGCCGAGCGGCTCGGCATCGTATACACGCCGGTTGAACCTGTGGACTTCATCATCCGGAGCGTTGAAGAGATCCTCCAACACGAATTCCGCTCGACACTTGGCGCGCCGGACGTCCACGTCATTGACCCCTTCACCGGCACCGGCACCTTCATCGTCCGCTTGCTCCAGAGCGGCCTCGTTCGCCCGCCCGACCTGCTGCGGAAGTACCAGCACGAGCTGCACGCCAACGAGATCGTGCTCCTGGCCTACTACATCGCCGCCATCAACATCGAGGAAGCCTTCCACGGCCTGCTCGAATCGCCTTCCTCAGCCTCCTATGCGCCAGCCCCGAAGGGGCGGACGATCATAGCCCAGGGCAACGCCCTGGGTCAGCCGCCCAATGGAGCCTCGAGCCCTGTAGGGGCGACCTACATTCCCTTCGAAGGCATCGTCCTCACCGACACCTTCCAGCTCGCGGAGACCAAGGGCGCGATGGAAGAGAAGATGTTCCCCGAGAACAACCGTCGGGTGAAACGCCAGCGTCAGAGCCCCATCCGCGTCGTCATCGGAAATCCTCCATATTCCGCCGGCCAGGACAGCGAGAACGACAGCAACAAGGCGATCAAGTACCCGGTCCTCGACGACCGCATCCGCAGTACGTATGCCGCGAGATCGTCCGCCACGCTGGTGCGTAACCTGTACGACAGCTACGTCCGTGCGTTGCGTTGGGCCAGCGACCGGATCAACGACAAGGGCATCGTCGGCTTTGTCACCAACGGCTCGTTCATTGACGGCAACAACATGGATGGTCTCCGTGCCTGCCTTGCCGAAGAGTTCACCAGCATTTACGTCTTCAACCTCCGAGGGAACGCCCGTACTCAAGGCGAACAGCGCCGGATGGAGAAAGGCAACGTGTTTGGCGACGGCACACGTACCCCCGTCGCCATCTCCCTGCTCGTCCGGAACCCTGCCAAGGCCGGTCGGTGTGAAGTGCACTACCACGACATCGGTGATTACCTGTCCCGCGAGGAGAAGCTGGCTATCATACGAAGGTTCGAGAGCATCAACGGCCTCCATCGCGAGCGAAAATGGAGGCGCATCGAGCCCAACGCGAGTCACGACTGGATCAACCAGCGCGATCCCGCTTTCGAGACCTTTGTCTCGTTCGGAGACAAGAAGGACGAGGCCGCTGAAACCGTTTTTAGGCTCTATTCGCAGGGCGTGCTCACGAGCCGGGACAAGTGGTGCTACAACTTCTCGCGTGCCGCGGTCGCGTCCCACATGGCGCGGATGATCGAGTTCTACAACCGGGAGGTCGAACGCTTCGCCAAAACGAGTGCGGGCAAGTCCCGGGCCGAACTCGCCGACTTGGCGGAGAAAACCTTGGACCCGGACGCCAGGCAGATCTCCTGGTCGGGTAACCTCAAGGACGATCTGGCGAGGCTGAAGAAGCACCGGTTCAGCGAGGCTCGCATCGTGGTGGGCATGTACCGGCCGTTCTCTAAGCAGGCAGCATACTTCGACCGCGAGTTCAACGAGCGCGTGTACCAGCTACCGCGCCTCTTCCCGGAGCCGGCCATCGAAAACCGCGTCATTGCCGTTTCAGGGATCGGGGCCTCCAAGGACTTCTCCGCACTCATCACAGACACCGTCCCGAACTTCCACATGCACGACACGGGCCAGTGCTTTCCCCTATACCTCTACGAGAAGGACGAGCCGGCGGAGGGCGAGTTGATCGGTCGGGAGCCAGAGGGCGAATTGGTGAACGGGTACCGCCGGCGAAGCGCCATCACGGACACCATCCTGGCCGAGTTCCGCGCAGCCTACGGACCGAGCGTCACCAAGGAGGACATCTTCTACTACGTCTATGGCGTGCTGCATTCACCGGAGTACCGGGCGCGGTTTGCCAGTGACCTCAAGAAGATGCTGCCACGCCTGCCGGTCACACGGGACACGCCAGACTTCTGGCGTTTCAGCCAGGCGGGCCGCAACCTTGCCCATTGGCACCTGAACTACGAGACCGTCGAGCCGTGGCCGGTTCAGGAGGACGCCGACTCCCTTGCGTTCGATCCGGCGACGGATCTTCTCGTGCAGAAGATGACCTTCGGCCGGAAGGATCGGCAGGTGGACAAGACGACGATCCACTACAACGCCCGGATCACGCTGACGGGCATCCCGATCGAGGCGTACGACTACGTCGTGAACGGCAAGCCCGCCCTCGAGTGGATCATGGAGCGTTACCAGATCACGGTGGACAAGGACAGCGGCATCCGCAACGACCCGAACGACTGGGCCCGGGAGCACGGTCAACCCCGTTACATCCTGGATCTGCTCAAGCGTGTGATCCGGGTCAGCATGGAAACCATCAGAATCGTGAGCGCCCTGCCTGCCTTGAACGAGCTTGGGTAGCCGCTGGCAACCGGGGCTTACTGCGCCGCTACATCAACCTCAACCATGCAGGCCGGGCGCTCCGCTGCCCGCTGAATCCGTTATTGAACAGACCTCGGGCCGGCAGCGAGGATGCGTCATGCCACGCTCCGCCGAACCCACTTCATGGCTGCGAAACCTGGCCGGACTTCTCGTGGCCGTACTCCTGGTCACGGCACTGTCAGCGCTCCAGGCGGCGCCCGCTCGACTGAGTTTCACGCAGTCCGCCTACACCGTGGACGCATTCGACTTCGTCGAGGTCACGATCGCCGTCGAGTCACCGGATGCGGCTAATCCCTTCACCGACGTCGCGGTGACGGGCGAGTTCGCGCGGGACGGCGCCGGGTTGGTGCCGGTGGACGGGTTCTGTGACGCCGCGGACGGGAGCGTGTTTCGGATCCGGTTCATGCCCCGTTCGGCGGGGGCCCACAGCTTCCGGGTGCGCTACCGGCAGGGCGATTTCGAGCGCACCCATGCGGGCACATTCATCGCCCGGGATGGCCGGCGTCGCGGCCAACTGCAAGTGGACGGGGAATACCCGGAGCACTTCCGCTGGGCCGGCACCGGCGAGCGCTGCTATTGGAACGGGACCACCACTTACTACCTGATGGGATGGGAGGACGAAGCGGTCATCCGGCAGACCATTGACCGCCTGGCGGCGCTCCGGGTCAACCGCCTGCGGGTGCTGGTCTATGGACGGAACGAAGCCCGGCCTTGGGGGCAGCCGGTGCGATCCACCGACGCCTTCCGGCTCTTTCTGAATCCCTGGCCGGCGGCCCGGCCCGACAATGTGCCGGATCCGGGCTTCGACCTCCAGCGGTTCAACGTGGCGTTCTGGCAGAAGTACGAGCGAATGCTCCGCCATGCCCGCGAGCGGGACGTAATTGTCTCGGTGATCTTCTTCATCGGCGGGCAGGTGTTACCGACGCCCTTTGCGGCCTACAGCGAGGACGAACAGCGCTACTACCGGTATGGCATCGCGCGGTTGGCGGCTTTTGCGAACGTCACCTGGGACCTGGGCAACGAACACGACTTCCACCGGGAGGTCCCGGCGTGGTGCGACTGGCTCGGACCGCACGTCAAGGCCTGGGATCCCTACGATCATCTGCTCGCGGCGCACAACCAGATCTACCGCACCCCGGGCCAGAGCTGGAACGATCTGCAACTCATCCAGCGGTGGGACTCCGGCCAGAACGCCTACCTCCTGGGTGAGCGAGCACGCCAGGCCGCCACCGGCCGGGTAATCCCGCAGATCAATGAGGAATACGGATACGAGGATCTCTGGGAAGAGACCCCCGGCCAGCGCGCGGCGGACACCCGGCGGCGTTGCGCCTGGGAAATCGCCATGGCGGGCTGCTACCAGACCACCGGCGAGACCGCCAACCGGGGCGTGGGTTTCCCGCCCGATACCGGCGGCGGCTGGGTGAGTGGACGCGGCGACGACGCGATGACGATGCTTCGCGGCTATGCCTACCTGGTGGACTTCTTCACGTCGTTCGAGTGGTGGCGCCTGTCCCCGCGCAACGATCTGGTGCGGGGCGGCGGCTTCTGCCTCGCCGAGGCTGGGAAACTCTACGCGCTCTATGTGCCTCGCCCGGCCCGCGTCCCCCTGTCGCTCGAGCCGGGTCATTACCAGGCGCGCTGGTTCAATCCCCGCACGGGGCAATGGAGTGACGCGCCGGTGGCCAGCGGCCCGCGCTGGACCGCGCCTCCCCCAGCGGATGACGGCGACTGGGCTTTGCTCCTGCGCCGCGATCCCCAGGCGCGCGACACCACGGCTCCGGCTCCCGTCAGCGCGGTCGGCAGTGTTGCCCGGGACGAGGTGATGATCTCCTTTTCCGAAGTGATCGATCCGTCCAGCCTGAACCCCGAGCACTTCGGGCTCGAGCCTGTCGTTGCGGTGCTCGCAGCGAAGCCGGGTGCCGAACCTGACACGGTCATCCTCACGGCCGCCGCCCTTGCCAGCGACGTGAGCTACACGCTGACGGTGCGCGGAGTGCAGGACCAGGCGTCTCCGCCGAACCGCCTGGACGCGCCGGCGCAGATCCGCTTCGAGGTGGAGGACGCCTTGCGGCCGATCGTGGAACTTCGGTTCAACGAGGGCCACGGCCAGGTCACGGCCAACACGGGCACCTCTGCCCGCACTCATCCGTTCGCGATGCTGACGGATCCGCAGCTCGCCTGGAGCCCCCCGGAGCCTCCCAACCTTGCGGACCGGGCGCTGGACTTCGGAAGCCGGCCGGCTGATCGCGCGGTCGAGTTCAGCGGGGACGCGCCGTCCGCCGTCATGGGCCTTCGGTCGTTCACGGTTTCGGGCTGGGTCAACTGCCGCAGCGCGCAGGTGGGAAGCGGCGGCAACCGCCTGGTCACCACCAGCCACGAGGGTGGCGATGGCTTCGATTTGGTGATGACCGGTGACGGGCGGCTGCAACTGGGAGTCAACGAGTGGCCCGACGCTTCGCCTGCCAGGAGCTCGGCCGGCCAGATCCCCGCGATCCCCGAGGCGCCGGCCACCAACTGGCGGTTCTTCGCCGTCACCTACGAGGCAACGGAATCGCCCGCGAAAGTGCGGTTCTACTTCGGCACCCCGGACCGGGACGCTGCCTTGGATGCGACCGTGGCCTACGATCGCGGCCCGGTGGGTGAGGACCCCGGCCCGCTGGCGATCGGCCACTTCAACCGCCTCACCCGGGCGAATCACACCGACCGCCTGTTCCGTGGGTTGCTGGACGAGATCCGGCTGCACGGCAGCCGGCTCGACGGCACGGGGGCGCTGACGCTCGATCAGCTCCGCGCAGTACAACGGCTCAGCGGTTGGCGCGGCCAGGCGGCCGTGCCCAAACGACCTTGACCTGATTGGGGGAGGCGTCGCGCAGGAAGAGGAAGCGAGTTGGCGAACCGCGCCGTTCAGGCGGCAGTGGGAGCCGCGCCAAGCGCTCAGTTCTCATCCTCATGGATCGACTGAGCAGCTCACCGGTCCCCGTGTTTGGGTAATAAACCCTGACTCGTCAGCAGGGGCGTCACGCAGCCTCGCGTTGCCCCCGAGGTCGGCTATCGTCGAAAAGAACCTGCCGCGTTTCGGCGAAAACGCGTCAGGCCACAGTGATGAGTGATTCACGTCTGCAACAATGCCCCACTTGTGGCGCGTCCCTCGACCTCGAGGGCGTGTCGGGCTGCCCGCGTTGCCTGATGCTCGCCGCCATGCAACCGACCGCGCATCCCGAGGGCGCGGAACGGACGCCCCCGCCGTCGCTGGCGACGGTGAGCGCGGCGTTTCCGCAGTTGGAGGTGCTCGAACTCATCGGCCAGGGCGGCATGGGCTGCGTGTTCAAGGCGCGGCAGCCGCAGCTCAACCGCTTCGTCGCGCTCAAGATTCTGCCCGAGGCGCTCTCCCGCGACGCGGCGTTTGCGGCCCGGTTCACCCGCGAGGCCCAGGCGCTGGCGGCGCTCAGCCATCCGAACATCGTCACCATTCACGACTTCGGCCAGGCCGGGAGCGGCGACGCCGAGGCGGCCGCTCCGAGGTTCTTCTACCTGCTCATGGAGTTTGTGGACGGCGTCAATCTGCGCCAGGCATTGCGCGGAGGCCATTTCACGCCGGAGCAGGCGCTGGCCATTGTGCCGCCGCTGTGCGACGCGCTGCAATTCGCCCACGAGCGCGGCATCGTCCACCGCGACATCAAGCCGGAGAATCTGCTCCTCGACAAAGCTGGCCGCATCAAGGTGGCCGACTTCGGCATTGCGAAGATGCTGGCGTCCAGCGACGGGGCGACTTGCGAGGCGCCGGGTCCGGACGGCCCTTCAGCCTCCGCGGCTGGAAAGCCGCCGTTCCCATCGTTCCTCACGGCGGACAATGCCACTGCCGGCACGCCCGGCTACATGGCGCCGGAACAAAAGGCCAGCCCGCAGAAGGTGGACAGCCGCGCCGACATCTATTCGCTCGGTGTCGTCCTCTACGAAATGCTCACCGGCGAACTCCCCGCCGACAGGCTCCAGCCGCCTTCGTCCCGCATTCGCGGGATGCAGATTGACGTGCGGCTCGATGAGATCGTCCTGCGCGCCTTGGAGCAGACCCCGGAACTGCGCTACCAGACGGCGGCGGAATTGCGCACGCAGGTGGAGACCGTGGTCGGCACTCCGCCTCCGAGCGGCAGCAATCCGGCGGGGCCAACCAGCGCAAAAGTCACTTCGCCGCGCCTCCTCAAAGTCGGCACCAGCACCCTCGTCACTCCCGCTTACCTCGCCACCGCCCGCGGGCAGTTCTTTGCTTACCGCACGCGCGGGCAGCTCGTCCTCGACGACCGCCAGCTCACCCATACCGCTCCCCCCGCCTTGGTGAGTGCCGTCACCGTCATTCCGCTCGCCGCCATCCGCGATGTGAGCATCGGGCAGTATCCGCTCGCCATGAACCCGCTGGGCATTGACCTGCTCAGCGTGACTTACGAGGAGGGCGGCCAGCGAAAGCAGGTCCTCCTCTCGCCGATGGAAGGCTTCTTCGCCTTGCCCAGCACTTGGAACGCCCGCGCGGCTGAATGGGCCACCGCGATACGTGAGGCCGTTACCGCAGCCACAGGGCGTGCGCCCACCACGACACCCTCGGAACAACTTGGCGTGCCCGGCAGTCATGTCGCGCTGCTCACGATGTTCCTCATGCCGCTGGTGCCGCTGGGAGTGTTCGTGGCCTGCCTGACTGCGCTGACTTCACCGGGAGCCGCTCGCCACAACACCAGTCTCCTGAGCACGTTTGCCATCGGGATAGCCGCGTTCGGCTTCTTCCTGCTCTTCACAAAACGCCGCTGGATGAAATCGCCGACCGGTTCCGCCCCGCCGCGCAGCCCGTGGCACATCGCACTCGGCGTTCTCGCGCTGGTCGCGGTGCTCCCCATAGCGGCGCTGCTGACCTACTTCCTCTCCAACAGCCCGTCCCCCGGCGTCTCGAACTTCATCTGCATTCCGGTGGGCGTGAACAACAATGTCGTCATCGTGGAGGTGAACGCGGAAGTGGCGTCGGGGGGCGCGGAGGTGCAGGCCGCGCTGGAAGGGCCGAAGCTGTCACCAGCGATTGAGGCGGGGCTGGCCGAGACTTTCTTTCCACCGTTCGCCGGCACCCTCGTCAAGCCGACCCCCTTCGTCGGCAACCGCCCGTGGCGCATCTGGTCGGCGGGTCCGCAGACCTGGCGGCTGGGCTTCGTGCTGCCGGACGCGGCCCTCGCCCAGGAGGCCTTCGAGAATCTCCGCCCCATCGGCCCGTTGTTCGCCGAACCGCGTCGCACGTTAGCCGGCACGCTCTTCGAGGTCGGCCAACCCGGCGGCGCGGAATATCGCGCCTCGCTAAACGTCACGCCGCCTGTTGGCTCCGCCGACCCGAACTGGGTCTCCGCCTGGGCCATGACCACCTACAACGAATCCGGCGCGAACATGAATTGGCAAGTGGAAGCCTCGCAGCCCGGCATCGTGTTTCTCCATCGCGAAGGCGGCCAATCAACCGCGTCGCTCAGGCGCGACCCGAAGACCAAGCTTTACCAAACCGCCGTCAGCCTCGAGCTGACGAAGGTCGGCACCAATCGCGTGCGGTTGGTCTCGCGGATTGGCGGGGTGACGGCCCGCGAGGAACTGACCGGCAGTTTCCCCGACCTCTCGGCGGAACTGCTGCGCTACAAGAACATGAGCACGAAGACCGTGCGCGGCGCGGAGATTGAGCTGTGCCAGTTTCAAGGGAAGCCCGTTACCGTGCAGGTGCCTGTCCTGATCTCAACCGTCACGACACCCGCCGCCGTGAAAGTGGTCAATTGGTCGTTTCCGTTCTATGGACTCATCGCGCTGTGCGTCCTCGCAGCGGTTGTGATCGTCGTGCTCATGCGGAAGGGCTGGAGCCTTGGAAAAGTGCTGCTGCTCTTGGGTGGGCTGCTGCTGGTCGCAGGCCTCGCCCTCGCGGTGCTGTTCTATCTCTGGAGCGCGCGGAGTGGAGGCATGCCGTGGATCGGCGGCATCCGCCTCACCATGGTTGGTGTGATGGGCCTGTTCATCGTGCTCGGGGTCATCGCGCTGCTAGTGCTGTTGGCGCGTAAGGGCGGAACTGCGGGCAAGGTGATGGCCCTGGTGATAGCCGTGCCATTGCTCCTACTCGTGCTCGCCGTCGCCGCGCTGTTTGGATGGCGGAAAGTGGCCAGCGATTTCGGGCCGGGTGTCGGTTTGGTGCGCTTGTCGCAGGCCAACCGAATGCTTCTCGAATCGAGCAGAGCCACCCAACCCCTGGCCCTGTTCACTCCGGTGATCGATCCCAGTCTGGGCGATGGGAGTTATCGCTTGGTCAGCACGCTAGTCAAGCCACGGCAGGTGGTGTTTGCCGAAGTCGCCCTAGTCGATGACCGATACTCAACCGCGCACACGATTTCCCAACTGGGCTTCTACCTTGGCTCCGCTGACGGAACCACCAACGCGTCCGCTCGGGTGACGTGGTCCGTCGAAAAAGTCACCGAGGGCGAGGGTGCGTGGATTGTTCGCGTGGGTGGGGAAGGCGGAGGGTCGAAATTCGAACGTATCGCCAGGCTCGGCAGCCGTAACAAGGGCTTCGTTGATATACTCGTTACCCCGGCTCAGCCGGAGAATCCTGACCGTGGTGCTGAAACCAGTCTCGACGACGCAACGACGACCTGGGTGGCCGTCCGTCCCGAACGATCCCACTGGGTCGGGCCGGGCGAGTGGAACGTCGGCGAATGGAACAGCCTGACTCTATTCGAAGCGCGGGACGACAAAGGCAAGGTGCAGCGTCGCCTTCTCTTGAAACTTCTCCTGCGCCCGATGTTGGCTGACGCGAATGTTCCCTGGAATGGAACTCTTCTGCGCAACGGCGACTGGGAGACGGATCTGGAACTGAGAGCCTTGATCGGTGGCCCGCCGGCGGGCCAACCGAAATCAGAAACGCCCAGCGTCGTTCCGGCCCCGAAGCCGGCGCCGCGCGGAGAAGTTCACAAAGCAGGGATCCCAGCCGAGACCGCGAAACCCACAGCCAATGCCAAGCCACCGCTGACTGAAAGAGATTACGCAAGAGTCGGCGTTCCTACCGCCACGCTCACCCCGCCCCTGACGAACTGGAGCGCGGAGCATAACGGACTGCGCCTTGGCATGCGTTTGCCGGAAACCCCGCCATGGCGGATCGGTGGCCAAGTCGGCGTGCAACTGTGGGTGGCGAACGTGGGCGCGGAGGAAGTGAAGTTCGGACACAGCCCGCGCACGGATGCCGGGCTCTCCGTCATCGCCCGCGATAAGGACGGCAAAGAGCACCGCGCGCAAATCACGCAGTATCGGGGTATGCTCTACTATCTCCCCTGGCTCCTGCCGCCGTCGCACAGCGTGAAAGTGATGGAGTTCAACGTCCGCTTCGACCCACCGGGCACATCGGGTGAGCAGGGAAGGGATGCGGTGTTTCAACTCGCGGCGGGCGACTACACACTCCACTGCGTCTGGACGACTCCCCGTCTTGCGAATGCACCGACGACCGACTGGGAGGGCAAGCTCACGAGCGCAGGGGTGGAAATGAGGCTGATGCCCGAATAGGCGCTTGGACAGGTCGCGATGAATACGGCAGCCACCGAGAACTTCCGCACCACCCGCTGGACGCTGGTGCGCCACGCCACCGGGCACAGCGGCGAGGCCACGCTGACCGAAGCGCCGCTTGCGGCGTCTGCGCCGGTCGCGGCGTCAAGGTCTGGCGACGAAGTTCTAAGAAATGCGCCAGCCCGGTGTCTAACCAAGAGTGAACATGCGCCGATGAGGACTTTAAGAACCAACATCCTCCTCTGCGGGGTCCTGGCGGCGATGCTGGCCGCGCCATTCGCTGGGCACGCCGCGGCGCAGGGTTCGCCTGCTGGTGAGAAACCGAAACGCACGGCGGATGAAAAATGGGATGGCCCCCACGCCGCGCCGGGCAAGCTCAGCATTACCACCGCGCCTGCCGAAGCTCGCGACCTCAGCAAAACTGCGCCGCCGGCGCGCGACTTCGGCCAAAAGGAATACGACCTCGCGAAAGGGCGCGGCTTTCTCCTCACCGATAACGGAACGGTGCGCCAGTTCGACCTCCCCACGCCCGTTGTCACCGACCAGGAATCCGCGAAAGACCTCGCCGCCCTCATCGCTGCCATCCCGCCGCAGGAGCGTGCTTCGCTGGATGCCAAGCCAAAGCACAAAGACGCCCGCACCCTCTACGAAATCTGGCAACGGCACGCCCGTCTCAGCGGCGATATTCCCGCCGCTCTCATCGGCGAACTCGCGGCGGCCTTGAAGGTATTCATCGGCTACAACCCAACCTGGGCGACGGTGCCGAAACTCAACGAACTCCTCCCGCGCCTCGACGCCTCGCATGACTGGAAAGCCGCGGACGCCATCGCGCTGCTGGATAAAGTGGCCGCCGTGCAGGATTCCCCGCTGCAGGCGGCGGCGGAGAAAATGACTGCCGCCGCGATTCGCCAGGGCGAGGCTCTGCCGAAGAAATTCGCCGGCGTGACCTGGGGCGAAACGCAGCCAAACGGCCTGCGCGCCGCATGGGTGCTGGAGCCGGCCGCAGCGGAGCAACGCATGGGCACGGCGCTCAGGGCTCGGCTGCTCGTGCAGAATACCGGCACCATTCCCGTCATGGCGCGCGTGCCGACATGGCATCAGGGGGAGGTCTCCGCTCGCGATGCGGAGGGCGCTGAGGTGCAAGTCTCCGGAATTGAATGGACGACCATCGCGAGGCTCATTCCCGTCCGCCTCGGGCCGGGCGAGTTCATCGAAATCAACGCGCCCGGCGTCGGCCTCGGACCGCGTGCCGGTGCGGGACCGTGGGCCGGACCGCGGGTCGGATCCGACGTGCTCGCGAAGCCCGGTGAGGACCTCACCCTCACGCATGGCGCCGTGCCGCTCGACGGCAGCGAGGTTGGCATGAGGGAAGACGCCCCTCACATCATCGGTCCTGGCTGGTGGCAGGCCCACATCAAAGCCCGCCTCGCCCGCGATCTCCCCCTGCCCGCCGATGCCGCCGAGCGCACGCACCTGCTGGACCGCGCCGTGCGCGAGCTTTTCGCCACGGCTCCGACTGCGGAGGAAACCGCCGCTTTCACCGCCGACCAGACCGACGGCGCGGTCGATGCCCTGGTGCAACGCCTTGCGGCCCGCGCCGATGTCGTGGAGTTCAGCGCCTCGCTGCCCACCGCGCCCGTGAAGTTCCGCGTCCTCGCCGCAGATCGGGCTGCTGACAATTTGCCGCGCGTCGTGCTCGGCCCGGGCGAATATCCGTTGAGTGGAGGAACGGCGACGCGCGGTGCCGTGACTCTGAAAATCGTCGGCAGGCCGGTGGGTGACCGCCGGACAAATGATGCGCAGCTCCTGTATCAGCCTGCCGAGGCCACCGGAAAACTTCCGCCCAACCCTCACAAACTCGAAATCCCCGACGGCTGGGGCACCTGGGCCATCGTCTGCCGCCCCGGCGACGGATTCTTTTACCTCCTGCACAAAGGCAGCGCACGGAAGATCGACTACTCTAAACCCGACGAAGTCACCGACACCTCCACGACCGTCCTGCCCGCCGGGTTCCGCGACGAAGTGAAGCGCCAGTTCGACATCGCCGGAGTCCCCGCCGAGTCGCAGGCCGAGGTCTTTGAAAAACCCGAGCCTACCGCGGAAACGCCTGAGCCGAAGACATCGGCAACGCCGCTGAAACTGACTCCCGCAATGCTGGAAGGCTTCTGGTCGAATGGGGGATTGCGCCGCAGAGAAACGGTGGCGGTTTCTTTTGATCCCGACCGCGCGGGGCCGAAGTCTGCCGATGTCTATATCGGAAGTGGTGGGATCGGCCTTATCACTACGGTCGAGGTGAACGCGGAGGGGACTGCGGCGAACGTGAAGTCTCAAAAACACGATGTCGGCAGACTCGTCGCCGGCGAAAATGGCGCGCTCGTTTTTGAAATCGCAGCATCGGACAATGAACCTGCGCGCAGCGTGCCACTTCAGCGGCGGCCCCCCGAACAGGCGATGCACGAAACAGCTCAGTCGCTGTTCAAAAACTGGCAGGACAGCGCGCGGACAGATGGCAAGATTCCCGGCGCGCTCATCGGAGAGTTGGCGGAACAGGTCGACAGTTTCATCAAGCAGTATCCGGATGACAAGGTTTCGCCGAAGCTCGCGGCAGTGCGGCCAAAGCTCGATGCGTCGCGCGACTGGACACAGGCGGAGGTGGTGGCGGTACTGGATGAAATAGCGGGTATCGCGACTGCTCCGCTGGGCTGGGCGAGTCCGCCGCGGGAGTTCGACGCGGGGCGGAACGTGCAGCGCGGCCAACCGCTGCCTAAGGAACTCGAGACTGCGGCATGGGGCGCGCCAGCGGAGAATGGGCTGCGGGCGGCGTGGTTACTTGAGCCAGAACCGATACAAATGACGACCTCGTCGAAGGAGGTGCCCGTCAGTTTCTACCGGCTCGGAACAGTGTTGAAGGCTCGCGTGCTTTTCCACAACACGGGCAAGGCACCGGTCGTTTTCCAGACGGAGACGTGGCATCAGAACGACGGGCACAAGGCGTTCGATGCGAACGGCGCGGAGATTCCCGTGAAGGCGACGTGGTTCACCGGCATCACGCCGATGGCGACGTTCCACCTCGCACCGGGCGAATACGGTGAGGTGAGCGGGCATGGCATCGCCATCGGCGCGGGCGAATACACGGACGAGCGCAGCACGGGCGCAGTCGGAGCGATCGTCGAGGCGAAGGAGGGGGACGCCGTCAGCCTTTCGCACACGGTGGATGCGGCACAAGGCGGGTGGACGAAGCCGGGCGATCCGAAAGACCCAGCGGAGTTGCAGAAGCGCTTCTACGATGAACACAAAACGCCGTTGCCCGCAGGCATCGGCGCCCGGGCCGTCATTCTCCGCAGTCTAACCCTCGACCTCACGGGAGAACTTCCGACTGAGGAGGAAAGGACCGCCTTCGAAGCCGACAACGATCCTCACGCCATCGGCAAGCTGATCGCCCGCCTGCAAACGAAGGCCGACGGGATGATTTGGAAAGGCAAGCTGCCCACCGGCGAGACGAAATTCCGCGTCATCGCCGGCGACCCGAACGCCGCCAAAGCCCCGCGCACCGCCACCGCCCCGGGCCGCTACATACTTGGCGACGGTGTGCATCTGCAAGTCCGCCAGGTCACCAAAGGCGACAAGCGCACGAACTCGGCGGAGATCCTCTTCTTCGGCCCCGACCCGAAAAAGGAATCGCCGCACGAGCCTTACAACATCGCGCTGCCCGACGGCCTGAATTCCTACTGCTTTATCTGGGAGCGCGGCAGCGGCACGCTCAAGGTGGTCGAGCGCGGCTCTGTGCGGACGGTGGATTTTTCCAAGCCTGCCGCAGTGATGGAATCGCGGGCGAAGGAAAACCTTGCGCCGGAATACAAAAACCTGCTCCCGCCGGGGCTGTTGTGGAAAGCCGGAGAAAAGCCTGCCGACGAAAGACCGAAGACCGGCACGGTGAAGCTCACGCCGGAAGCGCTGCGGGGTGCTTGGAGCGGGACAATGAATGGGAAAAGGCTGCTGATTTCGTTTCATCGTCCGCCGGTGGAAACGGAGGTGCAGGTGGACATCTACACCGGGGACGCAACCATCGGTGCGCTGGCGGCATTTAGCATTGCGCCTGATGGGACATCTGTCGCGCTTGGGGTCCACGATGGTAAAGGCGGGCAGGTGCCATTCGGGACGCTCCACCCGATTGATGCGAACACGATGCGGCTTGAGAGCAGGGACAAAGAAGGCAAGGCGGCCGTTTTCGTCGTGCTCACAGGCGGCAAGGGTGCCCCGGCGACTGAACCCGAACAGAAGGAGGCGCGTGAGCTTTTCGAAATGTGGAAACGCACGGCAAATGACGACGGGACGATTCCCGGCACGCTCATTGGCGCGCTCGCGACGGAGGTGCGCGCTTACGTGAAGGCGAATCCGAATCTCGATAGCGGGATGAAGCTGCCGAAGCTGCTCCCGCGTTTCGTCACGTCGCGCGACTGGACGCAGGCCGAGGCCATCAAGCTGCTCGACGACGTCGCGTATTACTCCACCGCGCCGATCGAAGCGCGCGTAGCGAAAGCGAAGCTGGGGAGCGGGCCGATGTGGCGGACGATGGTGGAGTTTCAGGATATCCCGGTGGCCATCGCGAAGTGGAGCGAGGCGAAGGACGGCTTGCGGATCGGGCTGCGCGTGGTGGGCGGCCAGTGGAGCGCCGGCGGTTCGGTGCGCGTGGAGCTTTGGCTGCACAATGCGGGCGGGAAGGACGTGAACTTCCGCACGGCGGGGCCGAACCGTCAGGATGTCGAAGTGATGTTCAGCGCGATAGACGCAGAAGGCAAAGAGCACTGGCCGGAAATTTATCCGCTGAGACTCATGGCGATGATGATGGATTGCACGCTGCCCGCCGGGCATGTCGCGATGGCGAAGGAGTTCGACGTGACTTTCGCCGACGCGGACCATGACGTGAGCACGCCGATCGGACACAGGTTCCGCGACTTGAAGCCCGGCAAATACCAACTGCGCTGCAAGTGGTTTGGCGCGAAGCCGGAGCCTGCCAAATCGGACAAGCATATCGAACTCACCGCGCCGGAGCTGGATTTCACGCTCGTGGCGCAGGACGCGCCACAGACTGCCGCGCAGCGCGAACTACCGCCCGTGGACGGCCAACCCGCGCGTCCGAAGCTCGCCGATGACCGCTACGCGAAGAGCGGCGTGCCGCTTGCGGAGCAGACCTGGCCGATGCCGCCGTGGGGTGCGGAGAAGGAAGGGCTGAGCACGGGCCTTCGCATCATCGGCGAGGCGCGCATCGGCGGCGAGGTGAAGGCGGAACTGTGGGTGCGGAATTCCAGCGCGAAGGATGTGAAGTTTTCGCAGTGCCTGCGCGCGGATGTCGGGCTCTCCGTCGTGGCGAAAGACAAGGACGGGAAGGAACACTCCACGGACATCACGTCATTCCGCAGGAAACCTGGTTTCCATCACTTGCTGCTGCCGCCGGGGCACATCGTGAAGGTGAAAGAATTCAACGTGAAGTTCGGTGCGGGGAAGAACGACAAATTGGAACCGGGTTGGGTGAATCTCCAACTTACGCCCGGCGACTACAAGCTGCGCGCGGTCTGGAGCCACACCACTTCGATGGTCGCGCCCGAGGGCGAGTGGACCGGCAAAGTCACGACGGGCGAAGTGGCG
Source organism: uncultured Verrucomicrobiota bacterium (assembly GCA_964535555.1). Lineage (GTDB taxonomy): Bacteria > Verrucomicrobiota > Verrucomicrobiia > Limisphaerales > J093 > DSVZ01. The sequence continues at coordinate 25,090 of CAZHUS010000069.1, read as the reverse complement.
TTCAAACTCGCTGCGGCGGATGCGGGCGCGGATGCCGGGAAGCCTGCCGCCAAGCCGCCGGGCGCAAACATCGTCACGGTCCCCGACGACCAATACGTGAAGTCCGGCTCCCCGAAGGATGAGTTGGTGGGAGAGGGCGTGATGTGGAACGAGGCGCAGAACGGTCTATCGCTCGGATACCGCATTACGGGCGACGAATGGCGCATCCTCGGCAAGGACGTGAAGGTTGAGTTGTGGGTGCAGAATCCCGGCGACAAGGACGTGAAGTTTCAACTCAACATGCGTCCTGACATCGGACTGCGGATGACGATGAAGGGCGAGAAAGGCGCGGAACACGAATCGAACATCGTGCCGAGCAGCTCGCCGCCGTTTGGCGAGCACCGCCTGCTGCCTGCGGGTCACGCGCTCAAGGTGAAGGAGTTCACCGTTTCGCTCCTGTGGCCCGAGAATGATGTGTCTGGAATCAAAGGCCACTTTTTCGCCATCGCTCCCGGCGCATACGACTTTCACTGCGAGCTGGAACTGCCGGGTTTCTCCGCCACGGGCGAAGGCGGCAAGCAACTCACGCCCGCCGCCGGCGAGTGGTCGGGCAAGCTCACGACCCGCGGGTTGAATGTCGTGGTCGTCGCGCCGGATGCGCCTGCGCCGAAGCCGCGCGTCGAGCATGTGCGGGTGCGCATCAGCAAAGACGGCGAGGTTTCCCTCGACCGGACAAAGATGTCGCTGGACGAGTTGAAAACGCGGGCTGCGAGGAATGCGAAGAAGTGGTTCACAATCGAAGCGGACGAGGACGTGCCCTACGCGAAAGTCATCGAGGTGGTGGAGGCGCTGAAAGCTGCGGGCGTCACGGAGTTTTCATTTAGCGAGGCCCGCGTCGGCGATGGCAAGTATCGCGTGGCGAACCGGCAGGCCAGCTACGAGTTCGACGGCAAGCATCGCTTCTCCATTTGCCGACCGCGCGAATACCCGCAGTTTTTCACGGTGAGCTGGCCCGCCGAGGGAGAGCGCCCCGCGTGCTGGCTGAGAACCTACCCCAATGTGAGCGAGCAGACGCAAGGCAAGTGGGCCGTCGTGTGGGAGCCGGGCACGGATGTGCTGTGGTGGGTGGACGACACCGACGTGGGGAAAATGACGCTCACCGACCCGGCGCACGTCATCGTGGATCGCGAGGGGCGCATGAATACTTTCTCGCGTGATTTTGGGCTGCCCAACGGCGTGATGACGGAGTTCCGCAGGCTGGGATTCGCCGTTGGCCGCATTGGACAGACTGGCCCGGACATCGGCGGCCCAACGGGCAGGCAGGAGATTCTTTCTGCGGAGCCGGTGGATGCGAAGGGGATTCCAATCAAGGAGGGTGCCGCTGCGCCGAAGCCGGATGCGGTGCAGGGCTGGCCGCGCGCGGATGTGAAGCCGGAGCGAAAGCATCTTTGGAATGACAAATACGCCGCCGTCGCGGTGCAGTCGGAGAAGGATGTGAACTTCGTGCTCGTCTATCCAGGCTTCATTTCCACGGGCATGAGCGAGTCGGTGTCCGGCAGCGGCGCGGATGCGCGTTGGAGCTTCGAGGGCCATGTGCACCTCGTGGACACGGAGAAAACGAAGGCGGCGGGCAGGAACGTGGACAAGCGGAAGATTGCCGTGAAATACACATCGGACGCGCCGACGAAGCTGTTCCTCGACGGGAAAGCCTACGATCTCGCCACGCCGACGCTGGCATCATCGAAAGGCGCGCTCGAAATGCCGGGCCGCATTTTCCTCCTGCGCGATGAAGGCGAGCCGTTTCAGACCGACCGCACGCTGGCGCTGCGAAACGAGAAAGACCTCGTGACCATCGGCGACTTCGCGATGCACGACCGCTTTATGGCTGAGACGTATGCCGACAACCGCCGTGTGCAGAAGATGGAGGGCTGGGCGCTCGCGTGGGATACGCAACACCCCATCCAGCACAGCGACGGCGAATACGTGGCGCAGATGCGGATTTTCCCCGATGGCCGCGTGCTTTCGCTGTCGAATGGACGGGAGTTGAAGGAGTTCAAAATCACGCCTGCCGACATCGCCGAGCTGACGCGCTGGCTCGTCGAGGAAGGCAAGGTCGGCGAGTGGAAACCGGAGAAGGTGAAGATCGCGAACACCGGGCAGGAGCTTGAAATGTCGCCGGTGAAAAACGTGTGGGATCGCGAGACGGACATCCTGATTTTCACGCGCGACGGCAAACGCCACGGCGTCGCCGTCGAGCACGGCGGGCCGGGGCCGGTATTCGACGTGATTCGCGAGCGGCTGTGGGAACTGGCGAAGAGCGGCGCGGTGGCAAAAGCGGCGGACGCCGCGCCGAAGAAAGGCGGTCTGATTGTCCGCGCGCGCGGCGAGTGGAGCGCGGAGTGGCTGGCGCTTTCCAAGACGGTCGCGGAGTCGCGAGGGCTGGCGGATTGGAAGGCGGAGGATCTCGTCGCGTGGGGGCCGGGGGCCGACAGGCTGCGTTCGGGGATGCTCATCCCGCAGCGCGCGAAACTCGGCGACACGGTGAAGCCGTTGCTCGTGGTGCGGAACGTCTCCGGCGCGACGAAGGAACTGAAGGTCTGCACATCGCTCAACGTGATGGTGCCGACGGTGCGCACGGCGGACGGGAAGACGCTCGTGGAGGTGCGGAAAATCCAACTGAGGGGCACGGACCCGCTGTATCCAGTGACGTTGAGGGCGGGCGAGCAGTTCGAGTTCGCCGCACCGCCGGTGATTTTCGGCATCGAGCGCGGAGCGGATGGAAAGCCGCAAACGCCGGAGTGGCCGGTGGCAGGCGTGGTGATGGACGCCAGCACGGTGCGCGTGAAGTTTCACCTCGGCAACGTGCGCGGTCCGGAGACAGGTGAGGTGACTGTGGAGGTGAAAGCGCCGGGGACGGCGATTCGCGGCAAGGTGCTGCGGCCTGATGGCACTCCCGCCGCCGGCGTGCGGTTGCGTGTGGATGATGGCATCAAGCGGTGGAAGTTTCGCGGGGAAGGGATTCCGGAACTGCCAAAGCCGGTGACGACCGCGGCAGACGGAACGTTTTCCATCGAAGTGCCGAAACGATCAGTGGCGGAGAACTACAATGTGTTCGCCGACAGCGACGATTTCGCTCCGCTGAATGTCCAAGTGCCGGCGAGAGGCACCGTGGGCGTGATGCAGTTTTCGAAGGGGAGCCGCGTGACCGGACGCGTGATTGGCCTCGATGGTGCGGGGCTCGCGAAGGTGGGCATCTGGTGCAAGCGGCTCGATTGGCGCGGGCGTGGCCCCGCTCCCATGAAGCTCACGAGCACCGGTGCCGACGGAACTTTCTCCATCCCGCCAATCGCCATGGGAAGACACGTTCTACAGATCCTAACGCGCGACCTCGGTGCGAAGGAACTCGCGGCGGCGTTTGCGAATCCGGTCATCGAGGCTAAGTCCGACGCACCGTTCGAGGTGAAAATCCGCCCGCTGCCGACGGTGGACCTCACGCTCGATGCCCGCGTGATTCGCGCGAATGCAGAGTTCCCGGATTTCGAAGTGCGGGTGTCGGGCACGTTGCCGGACACCAAGGAGGGCGACCCGGCTGCCTATTGGACTCGGCAGGAAACGACGAAGCTCACGGAGGGGAAGCACACCATCGCGGTGCCCGCCGGTTTGCAGAACGTGCAACTGCGCGCGGATCCCATCTACATGCGCAAGGGCGACGACCCGGCGTTCCTCTGGCAGCGCGAGGGTGTGTGGAAACGCGAGGTCGGGCCCACGCTCGAACCCGGCGTCGCGGACAAGCCTCAGACCATCCGCGTGACCGTGCAGGACGCGGCGATGCTGGGCAACCACTTCACCAGCCCGGACGCCAAGTGACTGGCCAACGTCAATTTCGGTCTTGCCTCCACCAAGTTCCCGTGACCAATCCTCATTCCCCTCCTGCTGATCTGGCCGGCTCTGTTTTCCAATCAGATGCTCCCCAAGGCAAGCGGAGAACCCACGGATGATTCGTAGAACTCGGCGAAGTGACGCATGAACCGTTCGCGATGAACACCGGCGCCACCGAGAGTTTTCACACCACCCGCTGGACGCTGGTGCGACACGCCACCGGGCACAGCGCCGATGGCAAGCAGGCGTTGAGCGAGCTGTGCGCGGCTTACTACGAACCGGTGGTGGCCTTCCTCCGACGCAGCGGTTCTGACGGGGAATTGGCGCGGGAACTGGCACATGAGTTCTTCGCTCGTGTCCTTGAGAAACCCGATCTGGGCGGCGCCGAGCCAGGGCGCGGGCGGTTCCGCAATTACCTGCTGGGCGCGTTGAAACACCATCTCAGCCATCGTCGCGAACGCGCGGCCCGGCAGAAGCGTGGCGGCGGCGTGGACGCCATCCCGCTCTCCCCCGGCACCGACACCTCGCCCGGCGTTGACCCTTCGGATGTCCGCACCTTGCCGCCGGACCGTGAATTCGACCGCCAGTGGGGCCTGCATGTGCTGAAACAGGCCATGGCGTCGCTGCAATCGGAATGGCACGCCTCCGGAAAGCACGAGGAGTTCGCGCTGCTCCAGCCGATGATTGCCGGCGAGCCTGAACACGGCGGTCTGGCGGCCCTGGCCGAGGCTCGCGGGCTCAATGCGTCATCGCTGCGGAAGACTCTGAGCCGCCTGCGTCAGCGCTTTAGGCACCATGTGAAGGCGGCCATTACCCCGACGCTGGCGGAGGGCGTGCAAACCGAGGATGAAATGCGCCAGTTGCTGGCCGCGTTGTCGCCTTGAGACCCTGAGCGAAATCCATCGGGGATCCGCAAGGGACGAATCCGCATCCCCGGGGCCGAGGTCGAACAGGTCTCCCTGCCCACGGAACCGCAACCGCGCATCCTGGAGTTGCTGACAATCACGCTGTAGCCATTCCCTTGAAATCCCCAACCTGCAGCCTCCCCTTGATGCGATTGGGGTGTCGTCACCTCTGGGAAGGACAACGTGCGCCTTGACCCGAATGTCGGAGGCACTGCCTCTGGCTGCGGGCGCCGATCCCCGTGGGCGATATCGCCGGGCGCCTGGCTGGGGGCACGACCCCGGGTCTCAGTCGGGCCGCGGGGTCGGGGCGGGGACCGCGGGCAAACCCAGCACGAATTCCGTGGCGCCGCGGGCGGACCGGACGGTGAGCCCCAGTCCTTGGCGTTCCGCGATGGCGTACACCGTCGACAACCCCAGGCCCGTCCCGGCCGCGGCGCCGCGGGCCTTGGTCGTGAAGAAGGGCTCGAAGATGCGCGGCAGGACGTCGGGGGGGATGCCCGGGCCGGAGTCGCGCACCGTGAGGACCACGACTTCGTCGCCCGGCGGCAGGTGCACGGTCATCCACCCGGGGCCGGAGGGAAAGGCCTGGAGCCCGGCGGTGACCGCCAGCGTGCCACGCCCTTCCATGGCCTCGGAGGCGTTGACCAAGAGGTTGATGAGCACCTGTTCGAGGGCTGCTGCGGGGACTGCCACCGGCGGAAGTTCGGGGGGAAGATCGAGCTCGAGTGAGATGCCGCTGAAGAACTTCCGTCCGAGCAGCCGGAGGAGCTCCCGGACGACGGCGGCGACGTCGGCAGGCCCGGGGCCGGCCTCCTGGCGCCTTGAGTAGCCAAGCAGCGACAGGACGAGCGAGCGGCCGCGTTCGACCGCCTCGTTGACGGCATGGGCTTCCTCGGCGAGGTCGGGATCCCGGGCGACACCGCGCTGCAGCAGGCCGTTCGAGAGACTGATGACCGAGAGCAGATTCCGCAGGTCGTGGGCGACGCTGGCGGTGATCTGGCCGAGGGCCTGCATTTTCTGGCCGTGGAGGAGGGCCTCCCGCGCCTCGGTCAACTGCCGGTTGCGCGCGGCGGCCAGCGACTCGAGGTGCAGGTAGCCTCGGACGAGGCCGCGCTGGCGCCAGAGGGTGTGCAGGGCCAGCCCCGTCGCCAGCAGGAAGGCCGCCGCCACGACGGAGGTGAGGCCGGGAAGCCGGCGTGCCGGCACCGGGGAATCCCACGCCGGAAGGCCGAGGCCCTCCAGTTCGCGGCGCAGAGCTTCGAGGTCCCACACCAGTACACGCTGGTCGTCCGTGCCCGCCACGAGCCGCCGGCCCGCCGGGTCGAGATCGAGCGCGTAGAGGTTCGCGTCGCCGGGGGCCTCGAGCGACATCCGGGGTTGGAGGTCCGGCACCCCGGCCAGGGTCAGGCGCCGGTGTTCGTGAATCAGGTAGACCCCCCGGCTGTCCGCGGTGAAGACGGCCAGGCCGGGGAAGTCGGAACCGAGTTGCTGTTCGAGGCGCGCCTGCTCCTGCCAGTCCCCGGTCCGCCACAACCGGTACCCACGGTTGTTGCCCGTCAGCAGGGTCCGGCCGTCGGGAGCGAAGCGGGCGAAGCCTCCCACCGGTTCGATTTCCGTCCCGGCGGCTCCGGCCGTCGGCCCGAGCACGCGCGTCGCCCCGCCTTTCCACTGGCTCCCCACCAGCCGGCCCGCGGCATCCGCCGTCACGTGGGCGAAGGTATCCAGCGCGTCAGCGGGGACCCGGAGCGGTTCGGCCCCTTCGCTCCACGGCTCGATCCACCAGGCGGCGCCCCGGCCCCCGGCGGCCAGGCGTTCCGGGTTCACCCGGTGGAAGCGCCCGTGCACCGCCAGGCCGGGGGTGGGTGGGGGCGCCTCGCGCAGTCCCGGGGGGAGAGACAAGACCTCCCACCGGCGCAGCCCGGCCGCGGAGCTGGTCACCAGCCGGGTCCCGTCGGAGGACCAGGCCACGCCCTCGCCGCCGGGGAGCGTTTGCTGGGATTCCAGCCGCCGTTGCGCGAGGTCCCAGACCACGAGCGCCTGCCGGTTCACGGCGGCCACCCGCCGGCCGTCCGGGGACAGGGCCACGTCCGTGAAGTGATGTTCCACCCCGGCGGGCGCGGCGAACACGCGGAGTACCGGACTGGGAACCACCTGCCAGAAGCCAACGCCGTTGTTGCCTCGGTAGAACGCGAGCCGGCCACCTCCGGCGTCGTAATGCAGCGCCAGCCCCTCGCGGGTGACCAGGCCCGGACGCGCCAGCGTCGCGTCCCAGAACCGGGTCGTTCCATCCCAGGAAGTGCTGAACAGCCGGGCGCCCGTGGCATCGAACCGGATGTGGTTGATGAGGCTGCGATGGCCCGCAAGGGGCCGACGGACGCCGGTGTTCACCGCGACCAGTTCCAGTTGTCCGCCCTCCCCGGCCACGGCGAGCTCCGGGAGGCCGGGGCGCCAGTCCAGCGCGCTCACGACTGATGGAAACGGGAGGCGCCGGACCTGCCGCGGGCCGGCACGGTTCCAGACTTGGACTTCGGGTCCGACCCCGACGGCGAGTTCGCCGCGGTCCGTGAGGGCCAGCACGCCCGGGACCCCCTCGAGTGGGAGTGTCTCCAGCTCCCGGCGGGCCTCGAGATCCAGGAGTCGCAAACGACGGCCGGCCTGGTCGCTCAGCCAGCAGCAGGCAGGCGCCTCTGGCAGGAACCGCACCGTGCCGCGGGACGTTGTCACCCGGCCGGCATCCGTCAACGCGAAGCCCGGTGCGCCATCGGTCACCGACCACGCACGGGTCCGGCCGGACTCGTAGCGCGCGACCAGCCAGCGGTCGTCCGGGCTGAAGAAGAGGTAGTGCACCGGCTCGCCGGAGCCCGGCAGCCGCAGCGCCGGGACCTCCGTCCACAGGCCCCGGAGCTGGATGCCCCCGTCGGGCTCGGCCAGGGCGATCCGGTCGAGTTGTGCCCCCACGGCGAAGGCGGTGTCCCGCCCCGAGATAAGGTTCGTGAACGCGCCGGGCTGAAGGTCGTCGAGCGCCAGCGCGGCGACGGCCTCGTCGCGGACCTCCGGTGCGGGGCGGTGCTTCGCCGCGTCGGCCACCGCCCGCAGCGCCTCGGCCCGGGCCCCGGGCCGGCCACTGACGCGGGCGGACCGGGCCTGGTTGAGGAGCGAACGCCAGAGCCGCTCCCGGGCCTCCCCGGCCTGGTGGACCGCCAGGGCGGCCAACCCGGCCACCACCGCCAGGAGCAGCGCGGTGAGGACGCCGGCGCGGCGGAGCGACCGCACGAGGCGGCGGCGCTCGGCGTTCAGGTCCGCCGAGGCGGGCCGGGGACTGGCTTCGGGGGGACACATCGGTGGCGAGGGCACTTTCTCACGCCTGGGTCGGACGGCTCAAGCCAGCTCCGGTGCCTCCACAGTCCCGCATGCCTGTTCATTCTCCATCGTCCGGGAGGGCGCGGGCCGGCCACTGGCCCCGGCGCACCAGTTCCTGGAGATCCCGCCGGATGGTCTTGCGGTCCACCCGGTAGCGCCGGGCCAGCGCCGCCACGGTGTCCTCCGCAGTCCCCTGACGGAGATGGTTCAGCAGGTCATGCTGGCGGGTCAGGCGCTCCGTGTAGCGCCGCTCGGGCTCGGTGGTGGTCTCCTTCTCCAACCGCTCGAGGGAGCGGAGTTGGGCCACTACCTCTCCCAGGCCGCAACGGGTCAGGGCTTCCGCGACCACCGCCTCGAACTGCTCGAGTCGCACCGGCTTCTCCAGCACGTAATGGGCCGCCAGGGGTCCTTGCAGGGCCGCCAGTTGCGCGCGCACATCGAGGGTCCCCGAGATCACGATCACCGGGACGTGGGCGGCGAACTCCTTGAACCGCGGCAGAAACTCCAGCCCCGATTCGCCCCCGGCGAGCACGTGGTCCAGAATCACCAGATCGGGACAGCTCTCCTCGAGCACGCGCAGCGCCTCGCTGGCCCGGGTCCGCAGGGTCAACCGGTGTCCCCGCAGAATCTTGGAGTACAACCGCACCTGCTCCGGATCGTCCTCCACAATCAGGATCGCAGCGCTGCTTTCGAAATCCGCAGAGCGTCCAGCCATAACCAGGTCGCCCGCAGCCTAGGACACCGGCTTCCCGGGGGGAATGGGACTTCCGGGCCCGGTCCCCATCCGCCAGCCCCGTCAACCGTTTTGCTGGCAGTCTGGGCACGCCCCCAGCACCGCTGCTGGCGACGCCGGCTGAGTGAAGGCCCGAAGGCCTGGGCGCGCAAGTCCCATTCCCGCGGCCAGGCCGGACGCATAGCTTAGGAGGCATGAAACGCAGCATGAAGAGCGTTGTTTGGGTCGCCTTCCTGGCGACGTGGGCGGGAGCCGCGGCGCGCGGGCAGACCCTGAGCGGTTCCCTCTCCTGGAACAGCGAGAACGCCCTGCTGACGACGCCGTCCGGCGCGGAGTTCCGGTTGGGGCCGGGGGTGTTGTCGCGGACCGAGGGGACCGCGCCGGCGCGAAACCGGATCGCGCTCGAGGCCGAGGCGGCGCCCGGGGTGTTGCGCTCGAAGGTGGGCGTCGAGTTGGGCGGTCTCCTGCCGCTCGAGGCGATCTCGCCCGCACCGGGTGGCGGGCCGTACCGCGCGGCGAGCGGCACGGCGTTCGCCCGGTTCGCGGACACGCTCACCGTCCAGCCGTCGAATCCGGGGCTGGTCGGAAAGGCGGGCCAGGTGCGCTTTCAGGTCGTGGTGGACGGTCTCCTCGGAGCCCGGGTGGGGTGGCATACTGCCGAGGCGAGTTCCTGGTGGTTCCTGCACGGCTCAGACGCGTTCGTGGCCGATCCGGTCAACGGGGACCAGTACCTGCCGACCTTCGATGTCACGCACTCCGGCCTGGTGAGTTATGGCGAGGTGTATGGCAGCGCCTATGCCTACGCCTTTCCCGGCGTCGGGGCGGGATCGGACTTCGCGAACGACCTGGGAAACACGTTCACCTTCGATCTGCCGGTTTACTTCGGGGTGCCGTTCACCATCGGGCTCGGCCTCGAAACGGGGGCCAGCGTTCAACTGTCGCCGTGGCCGGGCCACGATGACACGACGACCGGCTGGGCCGACGCCAGCGCGGCGTTCGAGCACACGGCGCACCTGGGCGTGGCCGGGGTTCTGGACGGGACCGGAGCGCTGCTCGGTGCCGCGGAATACACGCTGCAGAGTGACAGCGGTTACGGCTACCCGGCGGCGGCGGTCCCCGAGCCTTCGGCCTGGGCCTGGATGCCGGCGGTTCTCGGACCGGTGGCCTGGTGGCTCCGGCGGCGGGGTGGCGCGTAGGGGCGTTTCCGGAGACCCGGGCTTCCCCGGGACCGGAGCGGGACGCGGCTGCGGCAGGGCGCGTGCCGGGTCAGCCTACCGGTCAGTCCCATACTTTGAAACACCCCTCATCCGCCGCCGGGCCGTCCGCGGGTTCGACACAGTCGGCTTCAGGTCTGGCGGGTACGCTACGCCAGGCCGGCAGGCGCTTGTCCTACGGTGCCGAAGCGCGGAAGCAGCGCACCGCCTCGCTGGCGGACCAGGGCATGCTCAGCGTGCCGACCGCTGTCGCGTTGGTGGCGACGGTCTGCCACGTTCGCAGGTCGCCTGAACCTGGATGACGACGGGGTTCCCGGGGACGACGTCGGTCTCGATCCGGAGTTGTCCATTCGCCGGCACGGACTGGCCGATCCGCAGGAACGTGAGGCTGAAGCCCAGCGCGGCATCGACGTATCCCGTAGTCAGCGACACTCCCGGCGTGTCCGCGACATCGCACAGGACTGCCTCCAAAGTTGCGTTCCTCGGCGGCCAGCCACATCCGTTCGAAGGTCGACTTGTCCACGACCATCAAGTCCAGCCCGTCGCCGGCTTGAGGTTGGGTGAATTGCGGATGAAACCGGCCAAATTCCATCAAGCGCGACTCCAGGCTTCCTGACGAGGCAATCAAGGCGTCGGGAACGGGGATCGATGGCCTTACCCTTCTTACCCTTCCGGCTCAGCGGTTGGGCGGTGCGGCCAGCGCCTTCCCGGCCACCCAGCCGGTGGTCCACGCCGCCTGAAAGTTGAACCCGCCGGTGAGGCCGTCGATGTCGAGCAGTTCCCCGGCGAAGTGGAGCCCGGGAACCCGCCGGCTTTCCATCGTGCGGAAATCGATCTCCCCCAAACGCACGCCGCCGCAGGTCACGAACTCGTCCTTGTTCAGGCTCTTGCCCTGCACCTCGAGCCCGGTGCGGATCAGGACTTGGGTCAGCGCGTGCAGACCGGCCCGGGACAGGTCCGCCCAGCGCGTCTCCGGAGCGATGCCGGCGTTCCGAACGAGTTGGTCCCACAGCCGGGCCGTCAGGGGTGGGATCGGGACGTTCGCCACCCGCCGCGCCGCATGGACGCCGCGTCGGGACCGCAATTCCCCCTCGATCGGTTCGAGCGACAGCGCCGGGAGCCAGTTCACTTGCAGGGGGAATTGATAGTTCAGTCCGTGCAGCCGGCGCGCCCCCCACGCCGACAGGCGAAGGATCACCGGCCCGCTCAGTCCCCAGTGCGTGCAGAGGATCGTGCCACGCTCCTGAAGTCCCTGGCCTGGCACGGTCACGGCGACGTCCTCGATGACGACTCCCGCGAGTTCCCGCACCCACGGCTCGGCGATGGTGAAGGTGAACAGCGACGGCACCGGCGGCTCGAGGGTGTGACCCAACTGGACGGCGAGCTGCGCCATCGCCGGCACCCGGCAGCCACCCACCGCCAGCAGCAGGCGGTCGCACTCGAGGGTTTCCCCGCTCGCGAGCTTCAGTTCGAAGCCGCCCCCGGGTTTCGCCGATGCGTGCGTCACCTCGCATCCGGTGCGCAGCACGATGCCCGTGCGCCGGGCCGCGGTCAGGAAGCAGTCGATGATCGTCTGCGAGCTGTCTGTCGTCGGGAACAGGCGGCCGTCGGGCTCGGTCTTCAGGCGCACGCCGCGCTCCTCGAACCACGCGATGGTGTCGCGGGGCTGGAACCGGTTGAACAACCCACGCAGGGCGCGCTCGCCCCGGGGATAGCGGGTCGCCAGGTCGGCGGGATCGAAGCAGGCGTGGGTGACGTTGCAGCGGCCGCCGCCGGAGATGCGGACTTTCGCCAGGAACTGCGGCCCCTTCTCCAGCACCATCACCTCGATCCCCGTTCCGGCCTCGGCGCAGGTGATTGCGGCGAAGAATCCCGCGGCGCCCCCGCCCACCACCACGATCTGTTGCGGCCTCATGCCAAGGCTCCGGGCAGAATCTCCCCCGCAAACGGTCGGGGGAGCGATGTTGCTCCGCCGCAGCGCACTAAAGAGCTGCGGTCGGACGGACGGCAGAGAACGAGGGTGGGACAAGGGCGGGACCAGAGGGCCGCGGGGATCAGCAATGCGAGCGTCAATCCTCGGACAATCATTCTGAGCTCAGCCGCTGTGGGCCCGTCCATGGGCTGCAACTTTCTTGTGGCGATGGATTTGTGGGAAGTGGCGACCCTACCGGGACTCGAACCCGGGCTCCCACCGTGAAAGGGTGGTGTCCTAACCGCTAGACCATAGGGTCGACGAAAGGTGCGGAGAATGTAGGGACTGTCCCGGGGGTGTCACGCGAAATCCACGCCGACCCCGCTGCCCGCGATTTGCAGCGAAAAGGCCGGCTCTACTCCCTCGCCTCAATCGGGCTGCTCGAATGCTCCTGCAGCCATGCGACGTCCGGGTTGTCAGGCGAAGCCACGTCCAGTTCGAGGTTGTGGCGGGAACGCAGCGGCGGCGTGGTCCGGCGATCCTTCCACTGCTTGATCTCCGCATGGCCATCCGCGAAGACCATCCCGGCACTGCGTCCGTGGTAGCTCGCCGGGTAATCGACGATGCGGGCCTGCACCCCCCGAAGCTTGAGGTTGGTCTGGAACAAACCGTCGTTGATGCTGTCCTCGCGCTCATCCATGAGCACCCACGCCTTCTCGGGCGCCGGGTTGCTGATATCATCCAGACGGCGGAAGACGCGGAACCGATCCTCGCCAATCGGAGTGGTGCCGATGTAGTTCATCCAGCAGTTCATCGAGAGACTGCGCGCGCGGGGGTGGGAACGACCTGCAATCGTGACTTCGCTCTGGTCGGACGGGCACCGATAAACGGCCGGATTCCGCAGGTAGGGAGCGAGTTGGGAATACCTCAGGTCCGTGAGGTAGAGCGTGTTCGTGTTGTCGGAGTTGGAACTGAAGTCCAGCCAACCAGAAACCCAACGGTCCGAACCCGGGTATGAGCCGCTGATGACGCCCGGCAGCCATCCGTGGTTGTCATCCGCATACATGTTCCAGGCGGTCTGAACCTGTTGGAGGTTCTTCAGACAGACAATTCCCTGGGCCCGTGACTTGGAACGGACGACGGACGGAATCAGCAGCGACGCCAGGAGACCGATCACGGCCACCACGACCAGGAGCTCGACCAAAGTGAAACCAACCGGCCGGTGCGCCGGTCGTTCTCCCTTGGCTCGCAGGCTGGGGTGGTTGGTTTTCAAGGGTCGTGCGCTATTCGCCCTGACTCTACGCCGCCTCCAAGCGTTGGCAAGAACGGAGCCGGCCATCCAAGGTCCTGAAGCTTCCGCGTAGGCGGAGTCGCAAGGGACTCAGACCCTCACGACGAGGCTCCGGGTCGCTCGGTGGCCGCAATCACCAGTTCCACGCCCGCCTGACGGAGACCCGCGACCAGCTCGGCCGGAGCCCGGTCGTCGGTGACGACGGTGTGGATTCCCGCCAGATCTTTGAGCAGAGAGATCGACTGGCGCCCAAATTTGGTGTGATCCAGGCAGAAGATCACGCGGCTGGCGGCGCGGATCATCGCGCGTTGAATGTCGATCAGGAGGGCATGCGAGTTGGTGAGCCCTTCGAGCGTGATGCCGCCCGCGCTCATGACGGCGACATCCGCGTGCATCGACGAGAAGGACTCGACGGCGAGCGGGCCGACCAGGACACCCAGCCGGGGATAAATGACGCCGCCGGACAAAACCACCTCGACCAGACTCGTGGAGGCGAAGAGGTTCGCCACGGGCAGCGAGTTGGTAATGATCTGAGGCTTCTTGGACTCCAGGTGGCGCGCCACATGGAAACACGTGGTGCCCGCGTCGATGATGACACTCTGGCGGGCCTGGATCAGGTCGGCACACGCCTTGCCAATGGCCTCTTTCTCCGCGAGTTGGTGCGTATCGCGGGAGTTGAAGACGAACTCGTCCGTGCGGGGGTTGACGACGCGGGCCCCGCCGTGGGTTCGGCGGACGTTGCCGTTGCCTTCGAGCAGCGTGACGTCCCGGCGGACGGTTGACACCGAGGCGTTCATCTCTCGAGCCAGTTCCTCGAGGGACGCATACTCGACCCGCTGCAGGTACTCCTCGATCTTCTGCTGGCGTTCTTCGGGCGTCATCTTGGCGAGGTTTGAAAGATTCTGGGAGATTTTGCAAGGTATTTGTTGACAGGACGCGACGATTTGCCCACTTTCGCGCACACGAACATGGCCATGGCACAGCAATCGTTGCCTCGTGCGGTTGTCGAGCACCTCGTTCGACAGGTGGTGTACGAACGCTTGGGAAAGTCTCTGCCGCGGACCGCCACGGCGCCCAATCCGCTGGTGGTGAACGTGAGCGCGCGGCACTGCCACCTCACGCCTCAAGCCGTGGAAGCCCTGTTCGGAAAGGGGCATCAGCTCCAGGTTCACAAGTGGCTTTACCAGGAGGGCCAATTCGCGGCGAAGGAGACGGTGACGCTGATTGGCCCGCGCAGCCGGGTGATCTCGAACCTGCGGATCCTGGGTCCGTGCCGTAATCTGAACCAGGTCGAGCTGGCCTATACCGATTCCGTGTCGCTGGGGTTCGACATCCCGCTGCGAAGTTCGGGCAACATCCAGGGAACGCCCGGGTGCATGCTGATGGGACCGGCCGGCTTCTTTGAAATGCAAGAGGGCGTGATCCGCGCCCTGCGTCATGTCCACATGCACCCTGCCGACGCCGCCTTCTACGGGGTGAAGGCAGGGGACGACATGCGATTGAAGATCGGCGGCGCCTGTGGGTTGACGCTGGATCGGATGCTTTGCCGGGTGGATCCGAGCTTCAAGCTCGAGGTGCACATCGACACGGATGAGGGTAACGCGTGCAATCTGCAGCCGGACACGCCGTGCGAGTTGATCAAGTGAAGCGGGGCGGTTCAACGTTTTAACGAAAGAGACGACAATGAGCGAAGCACTCGGAATGATTGAAACGAAGGGCTACGTCGGATCCGTGGAGGCCAGCGATGCCATGGTGAAGGCGGCCAACGTCAGCCTGGTGAAGACCGTCCCCATTGGGGGCGGCATGATCACGGTTCTTTGCCAGGGCGATGTGGGCAGCGTGAAAGCGGCGGTGGACGCGGGCAGCAAGGCCGCGGGCAAGGTGGGCGAACTGATCAGTTCCCATATCATCGCGCGTCCGCATGAGGACCTGTTGAGGTCCTTCCTGGGCGAGCCGGCTCCGGCGGCGCCGCCGGCGAAGGGGCCGAAGTAAGCCCCGGTGAGCTGAGAACCGAACTCCGACTCTCGAAACCCGATTCGATTTTGACTATGGCTACGCAAGCGCTCGGCATGATTGAAACCAAGGGGCTTTGCGCGTTGCTCGAAGCGAGCGATGCCGCCCTGAAGGCCGCCAACGTGACTCTGGTTGGCTGGGAGAAAGTTGGCAGCGGCTACGTCACGTCCTTCTTCCGAGGCGACGTGGCGGCCGTGAAGGCCGCAACGGACGCGGGTGCGGCCGCCGCGGCGCAGGTGGGGCAGGTGGTCAGTGTCCAAGTGATTCCCCGTCCGCACGAGGGCCTCGCCGGGTTGGGGAAGTGGCTCCAATAGCGGACGGGCGTGGAGGGCGGAGGACCGGGTGGCCGTGTCGGCCGGCTTGGAAATTCCGCCCCTCGCAAACGCTCCCTAGGAACCGCCCGCGCCTCCTGCGATGAAGGTCCTGGTCGCAAATCTTGGCAGCACCTCGCTGAAGTGGCGGCTGTTCGATTTCTCGAACGGCGGTGAGCGCCTGCTTCACCAGGGCGGCTTCGAGCGCGTGAGCGATTATCCCAAGGCGATCGAAGATTGCCTGGGTCAGTTGAAAAGCTCTGGAGCCATCGCGCGGGAGGAGGAACTCGCCGCAGTCGGATTCAAGACGGTGCTTGCCAAGGGCGTCAACGGATGCGTCCGCCTGGACGAGGCGGCGGTCCAGGCGATG
Source organism: uncultured Verrucomicrobiota bacterium (assembly GCA_964535555.1). Classification (GTDB taxonomy): domain Bacteria; phylum Verrucomicrobiota; class Verrucomicrobiia; order Limisphaerales; family J093; genus DSVZ01. The sequence continues at coordinate 9,123 of CAZHUS010000069.1, read as the reverse complement.
GAAGCTTTCAACGGCGTCGCCCCCGCCCACAACCCGGCGTACATCTCCGGCGTCCGCTTGTTCGCGCGGCGTGTGCCGCAGATTCCGTTGATCGGGCTGTTCGAGACGGCGTTCTACCAGTGGATCCCGGACGCCGCGACGCGGTATGGCGTTCCGGCAGCATGGCGGGAGGCAGGAGTGCGGCGTTGGGGTTATCACGGGGCAAGCCACAAGTTCATGGCCGAGCGCTCCGCCGAGTTGCTTGGGCGTCCGGATGTGGCGAACCGTGCCCGGAATCTCTACCTGGACGCCGGGGCGACGGCGGTGAGCGGTCCGGACTTACGGGTCATTTCCTGTCATCTGGGCGGCAGTTCCAGCATCACCGGGATCCGGAACGGCGTGGCCGTGGGCAACAGCCTGGGCATGAGCCCGCAGTCCGGCCTGCCCCACAACAACCGCGTGGGAGATCTGGACGCGATGGCGGTGCCGTTCGTCATGCGGACCCTGGGTCTGACCCTCGACGACGCGGAGCGCCAACTCTGCAGGGAGGGCGGTCTCAAAGGCATCAGCGGGGTCTCGAATGACATCCGCGACATCCAGGCGGCCGCGGACCGGGGTGACGCGAATGCGCGTGCGGCGCTGGACTTTTTTGTGCACGAGACGCGTCGATGGATCGGCGCGTACCTCGTCGAACTCAACGGGGCCGATGCGCTTGTGTTCACCGCGGGGATTGGCGAGAACCGGGCGGAACAGCGAAGCGCGATTTGCGCCGGGTTGGATCAGTTGGGAATCCAGCTCGACCCGGTCAAGAACGCGGCCACGCGTGCCGAGGAGGCCGTCATCAGTGTCCCCGGCTCACGCACGCAGATCATGGTGATTCCCACGAACGAGGAACTCGTGGTGGCCCGCGAAGTGAAGCGGTTTCTGGAACGCTCCTGACCCCCCCCGACTCTCAACTCTCAACTCTCAACTCGGAACTCTCAACTCAGCCTATGCCTCAAGCCATTGGACTCCTGGAAACCCGCGGCCTGGTTGCCCTCGTGGAGGGCACCGACGCCATGCTCAAGGCCGCCAACGTCGAACTCGCCGGCCCGCTCACGCAGGTTGGCAATGCCCTGGTCACCGCCGTCGTGGTGGGTGACGTGGCGGCCGTCAAGGCGGCGGTGGATGCCGGCGCTCAGGCGGTCAAGTCCATCCAGGGCGAAGTGGTCAGCGTTCACGTGATTCCGCGTCCGCACACGGATGTCGAAGCCGTCCTGCCGAAGCGCAAGTAACCCGGGCACGCCGAGGCGACGCGCGCCCGGCCGTGGGTGAGGCGGGTCAAGCCACGCGCACCTGCGGTTCCTCGGTGATGCCGCGCTGAGTCGTCTCCCGGACGCAACTTCCTGCCCCCGACACGATGTTCCTCGCCAAAGTCGAAGGCGCGGTGGTGGCCACCAAGAAGGACCCAGCGATGAGCGGTCGCAAGCTGCTCCTGCTCCGTCCCATGCTGGTGGACGACAAGGACCCCACGAAGTTCCGCGCCGGTTCCAACACCATCGTCGCCGTCGACACGGTGGGGGCCGGTCTCGGCGAGATGGTGATGTTCTGCCAGGGCAGCAGCGCGCGCCTGGCGCCGGGACTGAAGGAAGCCCCGGTGGACGCGGTCATCATCGGCATTGTCGACACCGTGGATGTCCTCGGGCAGGTCATCTACAACGCGAAGCAATCTTGAGCACCATGAACGAGAATCTCGTCCGCGACGTGGTCGCGGAAGTCCTGTCGCGCCTGAACCGGCTCCAGGGCGGAACTTCTTCTCCCCCGCCTGCGGAACCCGCGAAATCGGCGGCCACGACGCCGGCACCGCGCGCCTCCAACTCAAGCGCGGGCGGACGTCGGTTCGGCGTCTTTGCGGACGCGCGAGAGGCCTGTGTGGCCGCGCACGCCGCGTACGAGCAGCTTTCCACCAAGGGCGTCGCGGGACGCGTCAAGGTGATCGAAATCGTGAAGCGGCTTTGCGATTTCAACGCCGTGCCGTGGGGCCGGATTGAGCTCGAGGAAACCAAGATCGGCCGCCTCGATCACAAGGTGGAGAAGCTGAAAGGCCAGCGGGGCATCCCGGGGGTGGAGTTTCTGCAGCCGTACGGTTTCAGTGGCGATCACGGGATCAGCCTCGAGGAATATGCGCCCGTGGGCGTGATTGGCGCGGTGACGCCGAGCACGCACTCCATTCCCACGGCGGCCTGCAACATCATCAGCATGGTGGCGGCCGGCAACGCGGTGGTGTTCAACGCCCATCCTTCGGCGGCGAAGTGCGCGGTGATGGCGATCCGGGTTTTCAACGAGGCGATCTACAACGAGGTTGGGATCGAGAACCTGGCATGCATCGTCGAGCAACCCACGCTCGAGTCATTCCAGGCGATCGCGCAACACGAGCTGGTGCGGTTGCTGTGCGTCACGGGCGGTCCGGGCGTGGTGAAGGCGGCGATGCAGACCGGCAAGCGGGCCATCTGCGCCGGGCCGGGCAACCCGCCGGTGTTGGTGGACGAGACCGCGGAGCTGGATCGGGCGGCGCGCAACGTCATCTACGGGGCGGCCTACGACAACAACCTGCTATGCATCGGGGAGAAGGAGATCTTCGTCCTCGACGGCGTGTTCCACCAGTTCATGGCCGCGATGGAAAAGCACGGCGCCTACCGCCTCAACGACGGACAGGTGGAGCGCCTGAGCAAGGCCGCCTTCGTCTTCCCGCCCGGACAAGGCGCTGGTTGTCCGCATCCCGTGGTGAATCGCGACCTGGTGGGGAAGGACCCGGAAGTCCTGGCGCGTGCCGCCGGCGCGAACATTCCTCAGGGAACCCAGCTGCTGTTCGCGGAGACGGGCCCGGATCACCTGTTCGTGGAAGAGGAGCAGATGATGCCCTTTGTGCCGGTGATCCGCGTCAAGACCGTCGAGGAAGGCATTCGGCTGGCCAAGAAAGCCGAGCATGGGTATCGCCATTCGGCCATGATTCACTCCCATGACGTCTCCCACATGACGGCCATGGGCAAGGCGCTGGAGACCACGCTGTTCATCAAGAACGGCCATTGCCTGGCCGGTTTGGGCAGCGGCGGCGAGGGCTACGGCAACTTCTCGATCGCCACCACCACCGGCGAGGGAATCTGCAATCCGAAGACGTTCACCCGCGTCCGCCGGTGCGTGATGGTGGACAACCTGCGGATTTTCTGATGCTCCTCGCCCGCGTCGAAGGCAACGTGACCGCCACCCGGAAGCATCCGAGCTTCGCCGGTTGGCGGCTGATCATCTGCCAGCCGATCGGGCGGGAAGGACAGCCGGAAGGGGCTCCCTGCGTGGCGCTCGACTCCTTGGGCGCCGGCATGCATGAGCGCGTGCTGCTTTCCAGCGACGGTCTCGCGGCGCGCAAGGCGGTGGGCGACGACAAGAGTCCCGCGCGGTGGATCATCATCGGCATCGTGGATGAAGTGACCCCCGGGACCAACGCGCTCGAGGATGCCGCCGGCGGCAGTGTCCGTGCGCGCGGGAATGCGGTCCGGCCGGGTGACACCGGCAGCGAGGCGGGAGCTCCCGGCCGCAAGCGCTCGATTTCCAGCACGCGATGAAACTGGGCACGGTCATTGGACGAGTCACCCTCAGCCGGACGGTTCCGAGCTACGAGGGCGGTCGTTACCTGCTCGTGAGTCCGTTCACGCGGGAACACTTTCCCCAGGCAGGCGAGACGTCCATCACCTTGAGCCGCGACCCCAGCCTGGTGGTTTACGACGCGCTCGGCGGCGGGGTGGGGGACGTGATCGGCTACGTCGAAGGCCGGGAAGCCGCGCAGCCTTTTTCCCGGCCGACCCCCGTGGACGCGATCAACACGGCGTTGATCGACGAGGTTTTCTATAGGCCATTCCGGACGTGAACACGAGCGGTGCCAGCCCAAACCGGATGTGTAACGGGGACCGCCCCGGCTCCCGAGCGCTGCCCCCTCGCTTGACTTGGTGTGTCGTCGGTGCCAAGGCTGTGCCAGGCCATGAGACCCGAGGATCTGAAAGCGCTCCGCGACCAGGACCCGTTCGTGCCGTTCCGGGTGGTGTTCACGGACGGGCGCGCCTTCGAGATTCCGCACCGCGATTTCCTGATGATCTCGAAGCACACGTTGACCATTGGCACGCTTCCCGATCCGGCGTCGGGGCTTCCCGGCCAGGTCGTCCACGCCTCGCCGCTCCATGTTGTCCGTGTCGAACTGATGGAGTCCGCTGGGGCCTCGGCGTAGCGAGCCCCCTTGTATTTCGACCTGGCGCGTGCGTGTTCGGCGGACCACAGCAGGGTAGGGCGGGCGCTCCGTTGCCCGCCGAAACCGGCGCGGGGCGGCGACGACGCCTTACCAGGACTGACAGGTTGATGCCGGCGAGTTCCCGTCCAGCCGCGATTCCCACCGCATTCTGCTCCCATGAAGAAAGTCATCAGCACCCGCGACGTTGAAGAGATGGTCCGCCAGGGCGTGGACCTGGGCACCATTCCCGCCGATGCGCTGTTAACGCCCTCGGCCCGCGACATGGTCCGCGACGCCATGGAGAACGGGCGTCCCCCTGCCGTGAAACCTGCCCCCGCGGCGGGCAACGGCAAACCGGCGGATTCCAGCAAGCCCGCTCCCCCCGCTCAACCCCTGAGCTCGAAGAGCCCGAAGGCCGAGCTGGAGGGCTTCTTCAACTCGCCGTACTGCCACGACCTGAAGCTGCAGATTTGTGACATCGGCAAGCGCCTCTGGCAGCGCGAGTACGTGGATGGCAACGGCGGCAATATCGCGATTCGCGTCGGGGAAGACATCGCCCTGTGTACGCCCACGCTGGTGAGCAAGGGGTTCATGCGGCCGGAGGACATGTGCCTGGTGGATTTCGAAGGCAACCAGCTCGCGGGCGTGAAGAAGCGGACGAGCGAGATCCTGATGCACCTGCAAATGATGAAGCGGCAGCCGAAGGCGATCGCGACGGTGCATTGTCATCCGCCCTATGCGACCGGCTTCGCCGTGGCGGGGGTCGAGCCGCCCACTTGCATGATTCCCGAGTACGAGGTGTTCGCCAGCGTGGCGACCGCGCCGTACCGCACGCCGGGCACGCCGGAGATGGGCAAGCTGGTGGCGGACCTGGTGGACAAGCACAACACCATTCTCATGGCCAACCACGGGGTCGTGGCCTGGAGCCATAACAACGTCGAAGACGCCTACTTCAAGATGGAAATCCTCGAGGCGTATTGCCGGACCGTGCTGGTGACCGCGCAGCTGGGGCGCCCCGCGAACACGATGACCCCGGCGCAATTGCAGGATCTGCTGAAGATCAAGCAAAGCCTGGGCATTCCCGATCCGCGCCACGGGCTGAAAGAGTGCGAGTTGTGCGACAATGACGGGTGGCGGCCCGGCGTGAGTTGCGCGGTGCCGCCGCGCGAGGAGAAGCCGGCGGCGGCGGATCCCGAGGCGGAAGCGTTGGTGCAGGCGTTGACCGACCAAATCCTGGCGGGGATGAAGTGATCGTGAACCCAGCCTGGGGACAACCGCAGGGTCGTTGCGTGGGGGCGCTGTGCGAATCCGCCTTCGCGGGTAGGGTCATGTTGCCATGAACGCGGTGACCATCGAAATCCCGGAGCCCTTCGCGGGCAGTTTTGGAGCGACGGACGTCGAGGCGGCGAGGAACGTTCGTCTGGAGCTGGCGATCCATATGTACCGCGAGGGCAAATGGAGCACGCGAAGGGCGGGGGAGTTTACCGGTTTGAACCGCTGGCAGTTCATGGAAGTGCTGATGGCTCGGAGAGTGCCGTTCCCGTATACCGTCGAGATGTTGGAGCAGGACTTCGCCCATGCCCGCAGTCGTGTCGGATAGCTTGCCAGATGAAATCCCTGGACCGAAAACTCGCCGAGATCAAGGCCAGCCCGAACTCAAAGGCCTTCATCATCGCCGACGCCAAGGATGCCGACATGGCGTTCGGCGTGCGGGCGCCGGGTCCGCGTGGCTACCTGGCACGGCGCGGCGCGCGGCCGGCCCAGTTCTCGCCCGAGGTCTGGAGTCGCGACGAGTTCGGCTATCGGAACCTGCCCGAGTTCCTGGACATCATCCGCGAAGTGACGCACCAGGGCCTGGTCGACATCATGTTGATGTCCGCCTACGTGAATGAACAGCTCACGATCAAGGAAGGCCTGTTCAAGGATTCGCCCGTGACGCCGGCCGCGCGGGCCAACGACACCACCGACGTTTGGGCAGCGCGGCATGGATGTTACACGCGCGAGCCTTCGCAGCCGTTCCGCAGTGCGCGCATCGACCAGATCCAATGCGGCCAGGTCGAGTGTGCCCGCAGCGGGAACGGCGACGGCGAATTCCGCGGGGCGAACCTCGGCCTCTATTCCGTCACCTTCGTGAACGACCTCGAGCAAGACCGCGAGGCGCTGCTCTGGTACAAGGATTTCCGCGAGGAAGCCGAGCGAAAGCGGTTCCGCCATTTCCTCGAGGTCTTCGATCCCAACGTCGACAGCGGAATTCCCCCGGAGAAGCTGGGGGAGTTCATCAACGACAACATCCTGCGCACCCTCGCCGGCGTGCCCGAGTCGGGACGCCCGGTGTTCCTGAAGATCGTGTATCACGGTCCCAAGGCGATGGAGGAGCTGGCCCAGTACGATCCGAATCTGGTGGTCGGGATCCTCGGAGGGAGCGCGGGCACAACCTACGACGCCTTCCGCCTGATCCACGACGCGCAGAAGTACGGGGCGCGCGTGGCGTTGTTCGGACGCAAGATCAACAACGCCGAGCACCAGCTTGCCTTTATCGAGATGCTGCGCCTGATCACGGACGGCCGGATCGGCCCGGACGAGGCGGTGCGCGCCTACCATGGGATTCTGCAGGAAAAGGGGATCAAGCCTCACCGCCCGTTGGAGAAGGACCTCGAGTTGACCGATCAGGCCATGAGCTACGGGGGCGGCTCGACAACGCGGGTCCAGGTTCGCGGGAACCCCGTTGGCACGCCGGCGACGGCCGAAGCTTCGAAGCCCGAACCTCGCGTCCCGATCTCCGAACTTCCATCTCCGATCTCCGAACTTCCATCTCCGAGCTCCGATCTTCGAGCTCCGAGCTCGGGGTTCCGGGCGCCGAAGATTGTCACCTGGCCGAAGCTGACGGACGGATCTCCCGACTTCAGCAAGATGACCTCCGCCGAGCGCCTCGCCTTCGACCAGGATCGACTGAAGAGGCGGTTTGGGTGAGAAGGGAGGTGCTGGAGAGCACCCCTGATGATGGTGGCCTCGGGCGCGGAGCGTACCACCCCGGAGGAGTTGGAGCGGGTAACCGGAACGGAGGTCGGAGCGAAGCGGAGACCTCCGGACAGGGAGCACGGGGCAGGCACCCCGGCGGGGTGGCGGAAAAGGTTGGATGAGTGTGCTCAGCAGCCCCACGCCGCTGCGTAGCAGTTCTCGACGGACCGTCGCGTGAACCGGAACCGGGTCGCGCGTCCCGTCGGGGCGGAGCGGCTGACTCGGGTTCGTGCGCCGATACCGGCTGGCGGCCACCGGCTTGCGTTTCCAAGCCACTGTCGGCAACCAGCTGGACAGCGAACCCGACCGAGCGATTTCATCCAGCCAACCGCATGCGCCAACTCCGCCTCACCACCAGCGAGCCCGAATCCCCGGCCACGGTGACGTTCCTCGAGAATCTGAGGCCCGAGTTCGAGAGGGCCGGTCTTCCGGTGGAGCCGGTGCGCTGCCGCGTCGACCGTCCCGGCAAGCTGCCGGAGGGTTTGGCCACGGTGGCGCTCGTACTCGCTGGGATAAACCTGGTGGCGGACATCGTCAGCGCAGTCTACACCGTGCTGCAGCACGCGCAGACAAAGCGACTGGCAAAGCCGCAACCTGGCCCGACCGCGCCGTCCGACCCGGTTCCGCCACGCCCTCCCATCGTGATTTCCGTGCGGCTCGGTAGCGCGGGGGCACAATATCGCGTTGCCAGCCTGGATGAGGCAAAGGCCCTCGACGTGATGATGGACTCCCTGCGGATCAGCCCGTCGAGATTATCGTTGCCCGGGAGCACTGCTGATGCCCGTGCCCGCCCCACAGTATGCGGTCTTGATCGCCGCCTCGACCCGCGCGGGTGCCAAAGCGCCTGAAGGCAACATCTCGGCGGTCAAGAAGGCGCTGACTGGCGTGGCGAACTTCGGCCACCTCATGTGTCTGGACGGTGCAGCCGGTGCGCGCGGCGCGGAGGAGTCTCTGCGGGAGGTGGCGGAGCTGATGCAGCAACGGTCCGCCGGTGCCCTGCCGCGACTCCTGGTTTACTTCCACTGCCACGGGACCCCGACGGCTTCGTGGACCGAGGACTTCGAGTTCCACTTCCCGGTTGGCAAGATGCGGTTCGGGCGCCTGCTCGAGACGCTCAAGGACGCTCCCGCGGATGCGGTTGTCCTGGTTGTCGAGGCATGCCACTCGGGCCAGATTGCCAGGCTCGTGGAGGACCAGGTACCGCCACCGCTGCTTACCCCCACCCGCTGAATCGCGCGAACCTCTGCCGCTTCCTGTCCTGTCACGCCTGTTCCGTGAACAAGCGGTGCGCGGGTGGTTTGCGCAGATCCTGGCCACCTATGCCACGGCGCCCGGAAAAGGGCTGCCGATTGGGTCCTTGATCTCCCAGCACCTGGCGAACAGTTACCTGGCGCCCTTCGACCGCCTCGTGAAACAGGAACTGCGCATCGCGGGATATGTTCGCTACATGGACGACGCGGTCCTCTGGAGTGACTCCAAAGACCGCCTATTCGATAGCCTGCCCGGGATCGAGGGTTTTCTCGGGCGACACCTGCATCTGGAGGTGAAGGGGGTTCCTTTCCTCAACCGGACGGTCCATGGCATGAATTTCCTCGGGATGCGGGTTCTTCCCGGACATTGCCGGCTTTCGGCGGCGAGCCGCAGGCGCTTCCGCCGGCGTGTGCGGTCCTGCCTCGACGCGGACCAGGCCGGGGAGGCAACGGAATCGGAGACGCAGCAGCGATGGCGGGCATTGGTCGCGTTTACGACTCCGGCCCGCGCCTGGCTGCGGTTCATGGGAAGCGGCCTGTTCCTTTTGGACCTGCTCCGTGGCCGTGACCAAAAAGCGCCGCTAAAGCGGACGCACTCCAAACGCTTCGCGCCGCTCCAAG
>CAZHUS010000068.1:0-43816 GCA_964535555.1 uncultured Verrucomicrobiota bacterium | reverse complement strand
GGAGCGGCGCGAAGCGTTTGGAGTGCGTCCGCTTTAGCGGCGCTTTTTGGTTCACGGTCACGGAGCAGGTCCAGGAGGAACAGGACGCCACCGATCAACCGCAGCCAGGCAGGGCGGGACTCTCCGCTGCCCGCCGCTCCGGCGCGCAAGGGACTGCGCGCCCTACCTTGTCTGGCAGTTCAGCGCACCGGCAGGCTCCACAGCCTGCCCTACCGGACGCCATTTACGGCAGGGTTTCGGTGCCACAAAGGCACCACACCAGTTCGGGGGCGAAATGGTGGTAATCGTCGGTCTTCTGCAGCACGAGTCCTTGCGGGCTTCCCAGCAGGCCGTAGACCTTGCGCGCCTCTCCAACCGCGCGCCGCAACGCCTCGAGGTCAGTCTGGTAATCGACGCCGGGCACGATGAGCAGGGTGGGTCGGGGTGCCACCAGGGCCAGCAGTTCGGGAACGTCGTAGGGGATCCGAGCCTCGTGACCGAGGAACGAACCGAGCCGCGGGATTAGCGGCAGCCAGGTCGAGTATCGCGCGACCGCGCCGGTCCCGGGCTCGCTGTGGCTTGCGCGCATGGGCGTTACGCCGCCGACGGTGATCGTGCCGGCGATCCGGGGATCCAGGGCGGCGACGTGCAGGGCGACAAGCGATCCCATGCCGTAGCCGACGGCGTAGATCTGGTGCGGATCGACGTGGGCGTGCTGCTGCAGGGCGTCGACGGCTGCGCGGGCATCCGCGATCATTTTGCCAAGCAGCGACCAGCGCGGGTACCGCGTGTAGAAGTGGCGCACCTCCTCGATCCGGGAACCATGGCCGATCTGGTCGAAGGCGAACACGGCGTAACCGCTGCGAGTCAGCGCCAGGTGCGGAGCTTCCCCGCGATGGTAGCCCGCGACATACCCGTTGGACACGGAGATGGGATGCAGCCACAGGAACGCCGGCAGCTTGCGATCGGTGCCCTGGATGTTCGTGGGATAGTAAAGATCGCCGGCGAGATAGTTGCCGAAACTGAGGCTCTCCTTGACCAGGCGGCTGGGTACGTTCTGCCGGCCCAGCAGCGTCGCAATCGGGCCGGGCTCGGCTCCGTACGACCCGGAGGGATCCGAAGCTCCTGGCGGGGCGGCGCCGAGGAGTTGGTCGATCGCCCGGACCAGGTCTGTCCGGCGGTTGGGCCAGGCGGCGGCGCTCAACTCCTTCCCATCCGGTCCCGTGAGCAGATCCCCGGCGCGTCGTTCCGGGTAATCCTCGGGCTCGAACGGGTCCGGCACGGCGCGAAGCCAGTCGCGGTAGGTGGGAAAGACTGGCCGGTCGTCAACGGCCACCGTGCCGCGTCCGAACTTCCCGTCCAGCCAGTCGAGGTAACTCTCGATGTCCCCGGCCTTGGTGGCGTGAGGGCCGGGACGGTAGCGCAAATTCAATTGGCCCGGGGCCCTGAGCAGCTCGAAGACCGGTGCTGCCGCGTGCGTGGTCTGTTCAACGGCCCAGACGCTTTCGACGTTGTCGTTGAAAGCGGTGGAGATGAGAACGGCCCGGGGCGCGATGCAGGCAATCAACTCATGCTGGTCGATTGGCAGCCGATCCTCGCGGCCGGTGAAGAAGCGCAGCCGCGGATGCAGCCAGTCGGGGAAATGGCGCGTGATGAGTTCGATTCCCTCGCCGAACTGGCTCTCGGAAAAGAAGCGCCAGCTGCAGCTGCCGCCCGCGCCGGAACTGCTCGAGATCACGGCGGCGATGCGTTCGTCGAAGGCCGCGGCGATGAGCGAAGTCTTGCCGTTGCGCGAGTGGCCGGTCAGGGCGAAGTGCTGGCGATCGACGTCGGGCAGGGTTTCAAGATAATCGATGCAACGGCTGGCGGCCCAGGCGCGTCGGGTCAGCTTGGTCCACTCGGCTTCGGGCCAGACTTCACGCCAGGCGCCGGTGTCGTCCTGGACATCGGCGCCGGCGTAGACGCAGGCCAGGTAGCCCCGGCTCACCGCGACCAAGGCCCAGCGGCGGTGGTTGGTCTGGGTGATGAAGACAGGGAAGGGGCCTGGTCCCGTGGGACGGATGAGCTCGAGGTGCAACCGGGCGCGATGATCCGGTCCAAACTCCAGGGTGACCTCGCGGACCATGGCGCCGGACTCGACCATCTCGCGGGATTCCGCCACGCGCACGTTGCCGGGAGGAGGCGGACAGGACCCGACGATGTAGTGCTGAAACAACTGGAGGAGTTCGGCCCGACGGCTGGGCCATTGTTCCGCCGTCGAGACGCGCCGGCCGTCCGCGAAGAGCAGCGGATCTGGAAGCGCCGGGTTGCCGGGCAGCGCCTCGAAGTCGGGCGGCAATTCGTGAGTGCCGGTCAGCCATGCCTCCCAGGCGCTGCTTTGGGGCAGGGTGCGTCGGAGCCAGTCCAGCGTCTGAACTTGTCGGGCCCGGGAATCGTCCTGGGCCGGGGCGGCGATGGTAACGGTGAGCAGGGTCAGAAGGGAAAGCAGCGCGATGCGAATCGACGGCGCGGAACGCCTGAAAAGCGGGGATGAACCCCCGCACTCCATGCGTTTCGCGCCTCCGAGAGCCGGTCCGCCCTGCGGAGGGCGCCTTGAGTGCGTCCGGTCTACTCCTACTTTTACTGGGCCTACCGTATTGGGTGGGGCGAGGCTGCGGCGGAGCCGCGGCGGCTCAGGAGGGCATACGGCTCGCGGGGACGCTTGCCGAACCGGATTGTGGGCCCGGCAAATCACGGAAGTTCCTGGATGCGGAGGTTGCGCCATCGGACCTGCATGGCTTTTTCGTTGTCACCGACGCCATGTACCTGGAGGGCGATGAAGCCCGCGGGCGTCACGCCGTCCTTGATCTCCGCCGCGGGCACGCCGTTGAGCGACGTCGAGATCGAACTGCCGCGGCACTCGATGCGGAGCTGGTTCCACGTATTGGCCTTGAAAGCCTTGCGCGCGGCTTCGTTCTCCTTCAGGTCCTTGAGCCAGCCGCGACGCCCCTCGTCGTAGATGCCACCGGTCCAGGCGCGCTCGCTCGGGTCGATCTCGATCTGGTATCCGTGGACGCGCCCCGCCGGGATGCGGAAGGCCTTGCCTTCGATCTCGACGGTCTTTTCGCGATCGAAGCATTCGCTGCGGACCTGGATGCCGGAGTTGAGGCCGGTCATCGGTTTGAATTCCAGTTCGAGCACGAAGTTGGTGTAGGGGCGGCTGGTGCAGAGGAACGAGTTCGGAGTCTTCGGAACGGTCTCGCCAACGATCTCGCCACCTTCGGCGCGGTATTTGGCCTGGCCGCCGCGTTGGACCCAGCCCTCAAGGGAAGTGCCGTTGAGGAGCGGCTTCCAATCGGGCTCGGCGCAGCGGCCTGGGGCGACCAGAGCGAGGCTGAAGGCGAAGGCAAAGAGGCAAGGGCGTGCTGTCATGGAGGCGGTTATAGGCGCCGCGGTTCGCAGGGCGAGGAAAAAGCGCCTCCGGAATCCCGCTCCGGCGCCGCCGAGCCGCATTGAGGTTGGCCGACGAAGGGGGTAATCTGCCGGCGTGAAGACGAGGAATCCGTTTCCCGGGATGAATCCTTTCTTCGAGCAACGGTGGCGAGGTGCGCACACGGCGTTGCTCACCTATCTGCGGGACGTTTTGCAGGAGCAACTGCCCGCGGACCTGATTGCTGCGCCCGAGGAGGATGTCATTGCGGTGGGGGCCGGGGGCGTGGCGGTCACGGATCGTCCGGACGTCCAAGTGAGGGAGCCGTGGGTGCTGAAGGAGCCTGCCGTGGTGGAGGGTGCGCAGCCTCCGGCGTTGGCATTGACGCGGGGTCCTGAACCGCTTCGGGTCTTCGTTGCTGAGGAGGTCGAACGTTGGCTGGAGGTCCGCGAGAGTACGGGGCGACTGATCACCGTGGTGGAATTGCTCAGTCCCACGAACAAGTTGGAATCCACGGAACGTGACCGTTACCTGCGGAAGCGGCGCGCCTTCACGAGCGGAGCCGCTATCACCTGCTCAACTATCGGGTCGAGCTCGAGCCCCCGTTATCCCCCGGAGACCGCGAGTGGGCGGATCAGCTGCTGCGGGAATCCGGCCTGCTCTGAACTGGTCGCGCATCGATCATCCGCGGAATCTCCCTAGCGAGGCGCGCGAGGAACGGTCTGACGCCGAACTGGCGTCTCGTCCAGACCAGCTGCAGCGGCGCCTCGAGCGCACGCAAGCAGGGCAACGGTACTTGACGGACTTCCGATGGGAGGTCGCGGGCTGCCCACAGGGGCAACACCGCCGCCAGCCCGGCCCGGCTTACGGCCGCGGCCACCTGAACGAGCGAGGTGCACCGGAGCCGGATCTGCAGCGTCACCCGGTGTTCAGCAGCCCAGGCCGCGAGGATCTCGTGGATGGCCCCATTACCTTCCAGCACGGCCAGGGGCAGGCGCGAAAGAAGCTGACGCGCCGATTCGCGGCGGCCCGGGAGCAGAGCCGTGTGCGGGACGAACAAGGCGTGGGAGACGATTCCCAATGCGGCGCCTTCGAGGCCTGCGGCGACGTCCTGACGCCGCAGAATACCGAAGTCGAGCCGCCCGTCGCGCAGCCGCCGGGTGACCTCCTCCGATTGCAGGTTGTGCAGGCTGAAGGTGACCTTCGGTTCGGCCTCGAGCAGCGATCCGAGCCGGGGCGTCAGCAACCACACCAGCACGCTTTCGCCCGCGCCGATGTGCACCTCGGTCAGTTGCCCGGTGCAATGCCGCTCGAAATCGTCCAGTCCGGTCAAGGCGCCGCGCGCGATGTCGAGCAGGTTCTGCCCGGCGGGAGTGAGCTGGAAGACCCCGCGTCGGCGTAGCACCAGCGCGGTGCCGAAGAACGCCTCGAGTTCCTTGAGCTGCCGGCTCAACTGGCTTTGGCGCACGGCGTCCCCCTTCGCCGCGGCGCTCAGCCCGCCGGCATCGGCCATCGCGACGAGGCTCGCCAGGCGATCGAGGGACAGGCCGCTCCGGGCCAGCAACGGATGGTTCACGCACAGTTTATCGCATGGGCGCCGAGACAAGTCACATGGGAAAACCCACCCCAGAGGGAAGCGTGTCCCACGGGAAAAGGCCGGAGGCGTTGCAGGCGGTAGCCGGGGGTGGAGCGAGTCCGCGAGCGATACCCCCGGGTGCCGCGACGAAACGAGAAACGCATCCCGGAGGGATGCCAGGAGGTCCGACGCCGCGGCTCTGGCACCCGCTCCGGGGTGCCTTCCGCTCTTCGCCCCGGCCTCCGGAGGTCTTCGCGGTGCTTCGACCTCCGGCTACCTTCTGGAACGACTCCGGCGTTCTCCACCACAGTCGTTTCTTCCAGTGCAACCCGGACTGACTGCCGAGTCATGCCACTTGCGGTGTTTGCACTCGAAGCTCGCCGGACAGTGTGCCATGCTGCGGGCGTAGTCGGGAGCGGATGGACCGAGGACTGGCCGTTCCGCTGCCGAACGACAAACGAACGAACACCGCCGCACCCATGTTGACCGGCCTGACCATCGGCAACTTCAAGGCTTTCGGGGAGACCCAGCACATCCCCATCCGCCCCCTCACGCTGGTCTTCGGCGCCAACAGCTCGGGGAAGTCGAGTATCATCCACAGCTTGCTACTGCTGCACCATGCACGCCGGAAATGCGAGCTGCGCGTTTGGGACGAGTACCTACCGGGCACAAAGCGCGGGTACGAAGCCAGTCTGGCGGATTTCGACCTACACCAGCTCTCCTTGGGAGGCAACCTTGTTGACCTCGGCGGGTTCACTGCATATGTGCACAAGCACAACGCCTCAGTCCACACCAAGCTTGGCATCGAATTCACCACACAGAATGCCGAGTTCCTCGAAGCCCTCGACTCGTCCGAGCACGAGAAGCGAACCAAGCTGAGTCACAGGCTGGGCTTTGCACTTGAGATTGGCTACAAGCCAATGACTGAGCGGTATTCGTGGCCGCGCTACTCTGAGGTCGCCAAGGATTTTGTGGACGACGAGAGACTGACACGCGAGGACATTTCTCGAGACCGTGCATTGGTCCACGCCTGTGAACTCCGAGCCGATGATTCTTGGATCGTCCGCTTTCAACGCATCCAGGACGCACGGATGGAGTTGACCGAGGTGAACCGGGAGCATCAGTTGGTGCGACTGGTGAGACGGGCCTTCGCGTTGCGGAGGGCGGATCACAGGCGAACCCGTGGCGGCTGGGTGTCGAATGCTCTACCTGAGGAGCCAGTCTCCGATTTGCTCGAACCTTCTTACCTCAAGAGCATCGTGGCCCTGAGCCCGCTACTACCCGAGTACGTCCACCCGCGGGGAATGATGAATCGGATGTTCTGTGACGATTTTGCCGAGCCGCTCCAAACTCTCTGCACCCTGATCAGCACGGGATTACGGGTTTTCTGCGATAGGCTGAATTATTTGGGCGGGATCCGCGTTCTGCCTCCGCGGCAGGTCGCTACGACGGAGGCAAGCGACGCGAATTGGGACTCTGGCGGCATGGCCGCATGGCGAGCGTTATTGGAGGACCACGATTTGAGAAACAAAGTGAACGAATGGCTCACGTCGAGCAAGAAACTGGCATCGAATTTCCGCTTGGAACGACGCTTGTTCGTTGACGCTGCAATGATGCTGAGAGCATTGGAGGCGGCGGGGGATAAGGAGGAGTTGTTTCTTGCACTGCGACAGGACTCGTCCGGGAGTGGTCAAGGGAGATTTGCGGAGCTGGGTCTGGTGGACGTAGGGACTGGTACCACCGTGAGCCATCGAGACGTCGGGCTCGGCATTAGCCAGATACTGCCCGTCTTGGTTGAGGCTTTCGGCTGCAGCCGGGCTGTATGTTGCCTTGAACAGCCGGAAATCCACTTGCATCCCGCTCTTCAAGCCGAGCTCGGCGACGTCTTCATCGAATCTGCGTTGGGCGAGCGGAAGAACACGTTCCTGGTGGAGACGCACAGCGAGCACCTCATCCTGAGGATTCTGCGCCGCGTGCGGGAAACTACGGAGGGCAAGCTTCCCGAGGGTTGCACGCCGGTCCGCCCGGAAGACGTGTCGGTTGTCTATGTGCAGCCGGGGCCGAAAGGGGCGGAGGTGATCGAACTACCGGTCACGCCGGATGGCGACTTCAGCCGTCCTTGGCCTAACGGTTTCTTTGCCGAGCGCTTCCAGGAACTGCCATGATCCACGAGTTCGCAGTCGAGCCCGAGGTCATGGCAACGTGGGGCCACTTCCGCGTGCTGTGGGATGATTTCGGGGCCAGCCAAGGTCGGTTCCTGGTTGAGTACCCGGGAAACTGGCGCAAACGGGTGTATGAACTGGCGGGACAGCTCTCGGCGCCGGTGAAGGCCAACGCCATCTGCAGCAGACTGAGCGATCCGGGGCAAAGGCACCGATTGGTGGGTCCGGGCGGCAGGACGTTCGACCCGCAGCGCGAGGGCTGGATCGAGAACGCCCTGGCGGACCACAGCTCTCGCGGCTCCTTCCGCGCCATCGTTGCGCACCGCGGCGTGGAGGGGCGGTCGGACGTGATCGCGGCGGAGGACCTGGAGAGAGATGCCCGTCCGTGGAAGGTCGAACGCCAGGACAAGGCGTGTCCGCGCTGCGCCCGGGAGATGTACCAGCGCGTCGGGAGCTTGCTGTGCCATTCCCGAGAATTGGTGTTAGTCGACCCGCACTTCGATCCGAGCGAGCCGCGGTTCGCCCAGCCGTTCCAGGCGTTCGTGGACTGTCGGCGAGACTGGAGGCGGCTGGAGCTGCACACGTCCCGTCCAAACCCGTTCTCCTTGGAGGTTCAGGAAGGCAAGTACCGACGGAGGCTGGAGGAGGCAGTGCCAGCCGGCGTGAGCCTCACCGTGTGCTTTTGGCGGGAGCTTCCGAACGGCGAGCGCATGCATCCACGCTTTGTCATGACGGAGCGAGGCGGCGTCCACTTCGACTACGGACTCGACGAGGGTCCGGGGACAACGCTGGTCAGCCTGTTGGATCACGACGCTTTCCTGGGCTTCTGGCGGGACTACCGTGCGGAAAGCCGGGTGTTCGGCACGCCGGAGGTGGTGACGGTGACGGGCTGTGGTTGAGGCGCGGCGAAGGGGTTTGGGCACGCGTGCCTGCACGAGCCAGCCCTCCGAGCTGCCGGGCCCATTCGCGGACGCGGCCCGCCACAGACATCGCAGTGGAGTAGCCCCTCAGACCTACGACCCTGCGGCCTCCGGCTCCCTTCGCAGCAGCGCTTCGAAGCCCGCTTGCTCGAAATCACGGTCGTAGGCCAAGGCCTGTCGAATGCCGCGCTGGTCCATCACTGAGAAAGAAAGGCAGTCTGTCAGAGACCAGCGCTTGTCCGGGCGGGCGCGGTGCAGCGCCAGACCTGCTTCGAACAACTCTTGGTTGGCGGCGACGACTTCGTAGTCTGATTCGCTCCGCACCAGGTTGACCAAAGCATGAGCTTTCGCTCGATCAGCCGGCTGCGAGAAGGCGTTTACGGTTTCCCAGAGGATGTATTCGGTAATGAGCAGTGGCTCCGTCACAGTTGCTGCCCATGCCAAGGCACGGGTATGCAACGCATCGCCGGAGTCGAACAGTGCTACCAGATAGCTGGTGTCCAGAAGGATCATTCCCCTTTGGGTGTGCCGTACAGATAGTGATCGTGTTGGGCCGCCAAGTCGCCGGGAGAGGCTGGGTTCCCGGGAAACTGGCCTGCGAGAGCGGCGAGTGCGGCCAGGGAACGGCGTTCCGTCCCATGCGATTTCAATGGCGAGACCCGTACTTCCAGCAGGCAATCCGTGGGGAGCGCCACGGGTTGCTCGGGCACCAGCACTCGTCCGTCGAAATGGGCGATCAACGTCGTCATGTCCTGAGAATATCCCCCGCATTGGTTTCAAGCCAACGCTTTCCGCCCCAGGGGACAGAGGCTGCCTCGTTCAGGCGACCGCGGCGGCTCAGTTCTCAGGCCTTCTCCGGATCGCCTCCCCCATCCTCGCCGCCAGCGCTGCCAGCTCGTTGGGCGCCTCGGGCAGCACGTCGAGCAGGATCTCCATGGCCGCGCGATCCGCGCGATGTTGCTCGCACTGGCTCTGGAACCGCTGGCGCGTCTTGGTGCACACCAGGGTCTGGGGCGAGCCGGCGCGGTCCGTCCGGCATTGCATGTCGAGTCCATGCTGCCGGATCTGCGCCTCCAAGTGGCTGCGGCGGTCCTGCCGAACCCGAAAGCCGTAGATCTGGTTCACCGGATCGCGCGTGAACGCCTGGAGCTCCCGGCAGTCCGCGCAGTTGCACCCGAGCGTGACGTCTTGTCGCCAGTCGGTCGGGGGCGCGGGCGGTTGTTCGCTGCGCGCGAGGAGGAACTCCGCCACGTGACGCCACAGCCGCGCGAGTTCGGGGTCGGTGGCAAATGCCTTCGGGGCCGCTGAGCGCATCGCCGCCAACGCTGGCGCGCCTACTTTAACCGGATCGAACTCGCGGACATTACCCATCAGAGCTGTCACGGCATCGGCGCGAAGCGGTTCCGACCCCAGCGCGTTCAGGCTCTTGAACAGCGACGCCACCATGCGGGCATCGACGGGCTTGGCCTGTCGTGCGCGCCACCAGTCCTGGCCGATGATCTGGCGGGTGTCGGTGCATAATTCCGGCAAGGCGCTGACAATGGCACCCGCCATCACACGAAGCACCTTCGTCCAGGCTTCATCCCGAGCCGACCCCAGTTCGGCCACGATGCGTCGAAGCAGCTCCACACAAGAACCGTGGAACCAGCGCATGTTCTCGCGGACGAGCAAGGGGAGCGCGCGCTCAGCCCGTGCCGGTCCGAGCACCCGGATGTTCGTGGCCAGCGGCTCGTTCTCGCTCCCGTCATACTGGCGGGTCACGACCTCCGCCACGAACCGTTGGAGCAGATCGGCATCGCCCAATCGGCCGAGCAACCCGAGCATGGCGGCCCGTTCGCCCCTCCCAGCCTCGAGGTCGTAGCGAGGCTGCAGGGGCGGATCGTTCCAGGCGTCGATGACCCGGCGTGCCATGGCAATGACGGCCTGTCTGACTTCTGCAGTCACTTCGTTCCCCGAACACGCGGCCACGCGATCCGAAAGGTAGGGAAGGGTCGCGCCAACACCGGCCTGCAACAGCACATCCAGGAAGCGATCCTTCGGCCAGATCACCAGTGCGGCCCGATGGTAGGAGCGTTCGAAACTCGCCCCTTCGTTTCCCGTGGCTTCCGTCAGCCGCTGTTCGTCGGGTTCCTCATCGTCGAGCGAACCGGCAGGCAAGACTTCCCCCTCGGCGAGCGGCAGCCGGCCAAAGTCGACGGCTTCATCCGCCGGATTCCGCCATTGATCCACGTACCTCGACGTGTCTGCCACCTCGATCACCTCGAAGCTCTCGCTGCTGGCGTCTTCGATATCATCGTCGTGGTGGCGGCGGCTCCAGCGGTGTGAGCGATAGGACTCGTACTCCGGTTGGGCGGCGCCGCTTTCCTCGATGTGGACGATGCCGAGATGTTGGGCACAGCCGACAGCTTCGGCGGTGGAACCCAGCACTTTGGCCAACGCGGCGTCCTCGCCTTTCAATCCGGCAAACGCAAGCCCCTCCGGGCTGTACTGGTGCTGTAGCAGCCAGACCAGCTTGGCAGGGGGGTGGTCGGCGGCGAAGGCTTCACGGAGCATGGCAGCCGCCTTCCCCGTTTCGGCATCGTGCCGCGGCGCGGTCAACGGAGGGTCCGAGTGCCCTTGCTTCACCTGAACGAGGTTATAGATGAGGCAGACACGATTCCCCTCGGTGACGGGGCGCACCTCGTGCTCGCAGTCGGCGTAGAACGCGGCGAACCGCAGCTCAGATACCTCCGCCGTGCTCATGTCCACCGCCACCGTGCGGCCCGCGTGCCGGATCACCAGTTCGCCCCCGCGATGATCCGAAGGGAACACGATCACCAGCGTGCCGAACATGCCCGGCGCCTTCTCGGTGTCGCGATGGGCCTTGAAGAACCCACCGGTGTCGTACACGAGCAGTTTGTAGAGTTCGGCGGAGATCGCCACTTCGCCGCAGCCCAGACCGTCGGTGACGCGCCTCAGGATTTCTTCGAAGGACTTGTCCCAAGACTTGCCGGCGATGCGGACCTTGTTCGCTGGAAGTTGCCAGACCTTGCGCACGGTTTCATCGAGGATGGTTGCCTCTCCGCGGCCGTAAGGCGCGCGGGTGGCTTGTTCGACGAGTTGCCGGATCTGGGAGTCGGGAATCGGAAATGACAACACGCCGGCTCCTTCAACTTCCACGCGCGGCATGGGGAGCTCGATCGCGCCCTGGACGAAGAAGTCACCCGGTCGCTGAACACCCCGCAGCAGTGCCTCAAGCCGATCGAGATCCTCGTTGTAGGGAACGCGAATGCCTTTGTCTGCCATGCGGGCCAGAGTAGCTAGGCTGGCGGGCAGGGACAAGATGAAGAGGCGCGGAGAGGTGGAGGTTTAAGGCGAAGCTCGACTGTCAATTCCCGAGCGGCCTCCTGCGGACTGAAGTCCGCGCTCCAGGGGCGGTTCATAAGCAGTTCCCGTGGCCTTGCGGCCATGCGCAGCGACCATGAACCGGTCCTTTCCAGGAAGGGTGCGCACGGCGAAGGCGGCCCACCAGACAGACTGCAATCTCTGCCCCATCTGCTGGCGCCTCAACCGCGCAGCTTGCGTTCGAGGATATCTCCGACCAGCGCCGGGTTGGCCTTGCCTTTGCTGAGCTTCATCACCTGCCCCTTGAGAAAGTTGAGGGCGGTGACTTTGCCCGCCTTGAAATCCTGCACCGGGCCGGGACTGCCGGCGATGGCCTGGTCGCACAGGGCCTCGAGCGCGCCGGCGTCGCTGACCTGGGCCAGGCCCTTCTCCTGGACAATCGCGCCGGGGGCTTTGCCGGTGTCGAACATCTCGGCGAAGACTTGCTGCGCCGCCGAACTGCTGATCGTGCGACTCTCGACGAGACCGGCCAGTTCGCGCAGGTCTTCGGGGCGAAACTTCAGCTCGCGAAGGCCCGGGAGACCGGATGCGTCAGGCTCCAACCCGAGGGCGGCCTGGCCGCTCTTCTCGCGGGCCTGGGCTTCCGCGAGCTTGGCCCGGAGGTTGTTGATGACCCAGTTGGCCAGCGTCTTGGGTTTCGAGAAGCCCCTGGCCAGGCCTTCGAAGTAATCGCCCAGCGGCACGTCGTTCTTGAAAACCTCGGCATCGCCCGCGGGTAGGCCGTAATCCCGCATGAAGCGTTGTTTCCGGGCGAGCGGCAATTCGATGACGCGCGACTGCACGGCGGCCAGCCAATCCTCGGTGGGCTCGAACGGCATCAGGTCGGGGTCGGGGAGGTACCGGTAGTCATGCGCGAATTCCTTGGTGCGCATCTCCTCGGTAACTCCGGCCACATCGTCCCAACGGCGGGTGGATTGGACGAGCGTGCCGCCTTGGGAAATGACGCCGATCTGCCGGGGGATTTCGTATTCGAGCGCACGGCGCACGCCCGAGAAGCTGTTCATGTTCTTGATCTCGATCTTGGCTCCGAGCTCCTGGGAGCCGATGGGGCGGACGCTGACGTTCACGTCGCAGCGGACCATGCCCTTCTCCATGTCGCAATCGCTGATGCCCCCGTACACGAGCACGTCCTTGAGCGCGTTCAGGTACGCGTAGGCCATGTCCGGGCTGGTAATGTCGGGCTCCGAAACGATCTCGAGCAACGGGACACCGGCGCGGTTGAAGTCCACCCCCGAGGAACGGTCGAAGTGCGTGCTCTTGCCGACGTCTTCCTCGAGGTGGGCGCGCGTGATGCGGACCTGAGCGATGGCGCCTTCGAACTCGAAATCCAGGTAACCGGTGCGCGTCGACGGCTGGTCGTACTGGGTGATCTGGTAGTTCTTCGGCATGTCCGGATAAAAGTAGTTCTTCCGGTCGAACTTGGCGCGTGACGGGATGTCGCAGTGAAGCAGCAACCCGGTGAGAACGGTCAGGCGGAGCGCCTCATCGTTGGCGACGGGCAGGACGCCCGGAAGGCCAAGGCAGACGGGGCAGACGTTGGTGTTGGGCGGGGATCCGAACGCGTTCGCACAGCGACACCACATCTTCGAACGGGTCTTGAGTTGGACGTGGGTTTCCAGGCCAATGACTGCTTCGTAGTCCATGATCGCGCGGCGAGTTAAGCATGGAACCAGGAGCGGGGACACTTTTTCCCATGGTGGGAGTGGCTTCGCCGCCGAAGCCGGGCCGGAAAGCGACCCAGTCCGCACGGCAGGGGAGGAACTCAGGGCGAGGTGCGCGGACGGCGCCAACCCCAGTCCCCAAGCGCGCGGCGGGAAGCCGGTTCGCCGGCTGCCGCTCGCCGGAAGTGGTGGCGCAAGTTGTACCGGGCCCACGCGGCAACCCCAAGCAACCAGAGGAGATTCAGCGCGGGACCATGCAGCCAGAGAAACCAGGTCAGCGAACTGGGTGCGCCGGAGAGGTTTTGACCGAGCCACTGGCGCAGGAAAACTCCGGATGCGGTTGTGGCCACCCACGGAATCAGCAGGCTCAGGATCAGGGTGCGGCCCATCGCGGTTCCCAGGTTCCCGGCGGAAACGGCGCACCACAGGGCCAGCCAGCCGATGACGATCATCCGCACCAGGCCGAGGATCACATGCTGCCCCTGGCCCAGGAACAGGTAGCTCCAGGGATAGGCGTTGCCGCTGGGCGCCTGCGCCATCCACACCACAATGTGCAGTACGGACGGGAGCAGGGCGTAGATCGCGAGCGGGAGTCGGAGGCGTCGCCAATAAACGTCCCAGTGGTCCAGGACGATGGTTTCGGTTCCGATCGGAGTGCACAGCAGGAGTTCCAGGGCTCCGGTCCGCTTGGCATGGGCGAGGGGCAAAGCCGCTGCCAGGGCCAGCAGCGCAACGTTCAGGACCTCGATCGCCAGACTGCACGTCGAGAGCATCCCGCCGACGGCCGGTGAACTGCCGAGGAATCGAAAGACAAGCCACTGAACCGACAGCAGGCTGGCGAACGGCAGCAGCACGGCGACCCGGACCAGCAGCGTCAGGCCGCGGTGTCGGCGCACGCTGGCTGCGACGGGGCGTGAGTCGGCCCGCCTGGGCTTCGGCGCGGCATGAAGACGCGGCGTGACGCGGTAATTCCAGCGCCGTTCAGCACGGTCGCCGCGCGCCGGTGTGGAAGCGACCTCGACGTCGCTCCAAGTGCCTGACGTCCGTCGCGCCGCGCCGAACAAGAACAACCCCGCGAGCGCGATGAGGGCCGCCTGGGTCCACCAGAACCGATCGGCGGAGATGCGGTATGCGGCGTCGGTTGCGAACCAGAGGCCCATCGCGGGGCTAAAGGAAGGGAGGGTTAAACCGGGGGGGGAAGCCACATCGATCAACACCGGCCCCAAGGCGATGCCGAGGGTCAGCGCCAGCGAGGCGAGCACGGGGCGAACCTCATCCCGGCTGCGGGCGCTGATCCAGAGGCCGGCGGTCGACGCGAGAAACAACGTGCTGAGCAGGGCGAGTTGGGTTCGTCCGAACTCACCGGCGGTCACCCCGCCTGCGGCAAGCGTGATCCCAAGCACAGGGAAGGTCGCCAGCAAACCGTAGAACGAGTGGGTGATGGCGGCGACGAGTTTCCCCACGATCACGTCAGCCCCGCTGAGTTCGGTAAGAAACAGGAGTCCCAGCGTGCCCTCGCGCCGTTCGGCGCTGATGGCGTCTGCGGTCTGGCGGGTTCCCTCCAGCAGGCAGAAGCCAAACAAGAGCCAGGAGAGGACGCCGAAGACGATTTGGCCTGTTTGAGCCGGATTGCCGGATTCCTGGTTCTGAAACCACGCCAGGACAATGAGCATGGCGATGCCGGCCGCCCCCAGCCGCACCCCGTACGTCAGGCGCTGGCGGGCGCGCTGGCGCAGTTCACGGTCCAGGATATGAAGCGACTTCATGCGCGCCGGGCACACGGTCCACGGCGATGTTGGTGCGACGAGGCCTCGCCCCACCGTTACGGTACGGCGCGCCGTACCGAACGCGCCGGATGCGGCGGGCAACGGCCTGCCCGCCCTATCGGAGGGTGTAGGGCAGGCTTTCGAGCCTGCCGGTGCGCCGGACTGTCCAGTCCGGCGACGCGGCGGGCGACTGGGAAGTCGCCCCAACCGGCAGACAGGAATGTCTGCCCTACCTGCGCCGGCTATTTTGACGGGCGGCTGGCCCGGTACTCTTTCAGCAGCCGCAACACCTCGTCGAAAATGTCGGCCGGCACGATGGTGCCGCGGATCTTGGGATAAGCTTCCTCAGCCGCGGTCCGCCACTCGGCCTCAAGCGCCGCCGGGACCTCGGTCACCTTGAGCCCGCGCCCTTGCATCGCGGCGACAGCCTCGATCGCTTCCTGGCGCGCGCTGGCCTTGATTTCTTTGCCGGCCTGGGTGGCCGCCTTCAGCATGGCGTCGCGCTGCGGTGCGGGCAGTTTGTCCCAGGTTTCCTTGCGGACGATGCAAGCGCCGACGAGCGGCGCCCAATTCAACGCGAGCATGTGCGGGGCGCGGCTGTCGGCCTGGGTGGCCAGAGCGAACACGGGGGGCATAGGCGCGGCTTCGATCAAGCCGGTTTGGAGGCCCGGCAGGATATCCGCAGTCTCGAGGGGCACCGCCTGGAAACCGGCCGACTTGTAGATCTCGAGGAGCTTGGAGTCGCCCGCCCAGGTGAAGAGTTTGAGCCGCTTCAAGTCGTCGGGTCGGGTGACGGGCTTCTTGCTGAAGAACCGGACCCAGCCGGCATCGGACCAGAACAGCACCACGAACCCCTTCTTGGCGAGGCGCTCCTCGAGCATGGGTTGAAGCTTCTGCCCCACGTAATCGACCTCGTCGAAGTCGTGGAATCCCATGGGGATGTTCTGAAGGCCACTGACGTCGGGTTCGATCTCGCCCAGGCCGACGGCCGTGAGCATGGCGGCCTGAATCGAGTTGACGCTCATGAGCCCGACGCTGTCGGTCTCGCCGCCGAGTTTGCCATCCGCGTAGACGACCAGGTCCACGGCGCCGTTCGAGGCCTTGCGCCAGGCCTCCCGCATGGTGAGCAAGCTCTTGTGATAGGAGCTGCCGGTGGGCGCGAGGGTGGCCAGTTTGAGCCGTTGGGCCGCCTCGGCGGGAACACCGAGGAACCACGTTGCCAACACCACCACCGCCAGGTGGCGCTTCCAGGCTGTTGAGTGCATCACACGCATGGAGTTCAGACGCTAGGGAGTGTCCGAGGGTTCAGGAACGAGGAACAAATCCTCGCGCCGCGAAAGCAGCCACCGGGCGCGTCGTTGCATCACCAGGTTGAGCAACCGGTTCTCCGGCGACGCATCCGGATCCACCGCCAGCGCCTGGGCCAGGAGCTCGTCGAAGCCTTCCAGGTCCTGTTTCTGGACGCAGACCGCCTCCGCGAATGAAACGTACGGTCCCACCAGACGCCCCTGCGCCAGGGCCAGCGCGCGTTCGAAGTGACGGCGCGCGCGCGCCGCCGGATCGCCTTCACCGCCCTGCCGCGCCATTTCGTAGGTGATCAGAAAGCTGTGAATTGCGCCTTCGCCCCAGTCCGCATCGAGGGTCTCGGCGCGATCGATGAGGGCTTCGACCAGGGGCACATCCTTGATCAAGTCGGGATCGTCCTTGGCGAGGGAGATGGCTGAACCCCAGGAGGCGGCGGTCCAGTAGAGCAGGGGGACGTCCCTGGCGCGGGTGCGGGCAACGGCGGCCGGGGCATTGGTCCGGAGCTGCGCGGAAAAGCCCTTGTGCCTGGCATCCAGGCCACGCAGCCCGTAGTTGCGGGCGCGCAAGTAAAGCCGGCGGGCGCGTGCGCGCATGGTTTCCGCGGCGGCGAAGTCCGAGGCCTCGAGTTCGTCCGCGTCCATTTGCACGAAAGCGTACGCGTACTGGGTGAAACCGCTCGACGTGGCAAAAAGCAATCCGTCGTGGCGCGGGCTTTCGGCGAGGAGGCTTTCCATGAGCTTGAGGCTGAACGGTACGGCGGCGCGGATCAGCTCGGGATCGTCGTCGCTCGAGAAGGTGCTTCCGCCTGCGGCCAGGGCGTCGCCGACTTTGTTGACCGCGAATTTCCTGATGGAACAGCCGGGGCTGAGCAGAAGGAGGCCCAGCAGGCCGGCGCGGATGAAGCGACCTGGTTCCGCTCCCAACGTCCAGAGGAAGGCGTGGCGCACCGCGGATGAATACCACCGGAGGCCACCGGGTGCGAGGCCGGACGCGACTCGTGCCGGATTTCGACGGTGAGACACGCGATCAGGGCTGGTTGGTAGCGGCGGCCGGCGCCGCTTCCGTGGCGGTAGCGCTGGCGGCCACGGAGGCGGGGATGGCCTGTCTGAGTTCGTTCAACCAGGCGCGTTGCTTCGGGAAGAGTCGCTCGTTGTCCAGTGCCCGGAGGTCGGCGCGCAACCGGGGCCAGTCCTGGCGATACCGGTTCACCCCCGCGGCGGCGATGTGATACGCCGGCACCTGCTGCCCGACCAACTGGCCATAGTTGACCTTGTCAAGGAGGGTGGCGGCATCCTCGTCCCGGCCGTTCAAGAGCAGCGCGATGGCATGGTTGATCTGGGCTCCCACCGACTCGGGGTAGGCGTTCAAGAGGGACCAGGTGAGGCGGAGGGCTTCCGGCAGCCGCCAATGGCCGATCAGGAGGGCCGCGGCGTAGTTGAACTGCCATTCCACGTCCTGGGGGGCAATCTCGTGAGCGCGGGAAGCCGCCTTCAGCAGCCAGACATCGTCCTCCCGCCGTGCGTAAGCGGCGTCGAAGGCCGCCTTCCAGTAGGCGAGATCGTTTTCGAACGTGGATTCGAGCGGTGCGAGGGCTTGGAGTGCGAGGTCCGCGTAGCCCATCTGGAGCAGGCTGTTGCTCACGCGGATTCCGACTCTTCCGAGGGGGAACCCGGCTGCCACCGCGTCGCGAAACGCGGCCTCGGCGGCAGGAACCGCGCCGGTGGCCAGAGCGGCGCGCCCGTCGAGGAACCGGCTGAAACCCGCCAGGACCTGGTGGGCCCCGGGGATGGAGCGCATCTGGGTGGCCACGTTCTTCAGGCCTTCCCAGTCGCGCCGGGTGATGAGCAAGTCAGCGTACGTGGCCCAGACGGCGGCGCTCCAGCGGTTGTTGGCACCGCCGAACTCCCCGGCGTGACGTTCGAGATAGGAGAGACACTCATCCTGAAGGTCGAGGGCCTGGAGGGCTTCGGCGGTGGTCACCACATCATAGGGGGACTGAGGCGGTCGATTGAACTCCCGGGCCAGGCGCCGGGCGTCGTCACGGCGTCCTGCGGTCCGGAGCAGATGCCAGTACTCAGTGTGGTCCGCAATACGGTCTCGAGAGGCTTCGCGCTGACGTTCCAAGGCGGCCGCATAGGTGGGTGCATCCAGCGTCTTGCGGCTGACGGCCATCAGCAAACGGCAGGCGAGTGGCCCTTGAAGGACGTCGTCCATCGCCAGCTTGAGTTGGGCGAGTTGCTCGGGGGCTTGCCCGGGCGGGCCCCATCCCGCGAGGTAGGCGGTGCGATACAGGGCCAGGTCTTCGTCCTGGGGCAGGCTGTCCTTCACGGTCTCCCAGCGGGCGCCAAACTCGTCGTACTTGCCGACCACGAACAGGGATTTCAGGTAGGCGGCTTCGAGGCCGGGCGAGAGGTCTTCCGTCATCGAGTTGAGCAGCCCGTACACCTCTTCGGACATGCCATACTTGTCGAGCACGGTGGCGATGAGGGCGAGGTCAGCCTGGTTTGTGCCCCCCAGACGCACCAGCCAACTGGCGCTGCCGAGAGCCCGGCCGATCGAGCGCGCCGGCAGCTCCGGGGCAAGGCTGAGGTGTCGGAGCGCGCTCCGGCACAACTCCACGCTGCCGGGATTGTTGCCCAATGCGCTCTGCCATGCCGTCGCCGCTTCGAGGTGATTTCCCTGACTTGCTTTCCGCTCGGCGCTGGCCTGCAACGCGCGCGCCTGCATCAAGTCGAGCAGGCTCACCCGGATCTCGGGCCGAAAGTCCTTGGGGGTGCAGCGCCAGACCTTGGGCAGGCACGCCACCACGGAGACGCCCAGCAATACCACGCCGGTCAGCGCCAGGGCGAACCACGGGTTTAACAGCATCGTGCGCAGCAGAGGGTACTCTGCCAGGCGCTCGCTCAACCTCTCTTTCAGGGTCAGACCCGTCACAGGGGCATCATGGAACGACCCTCTTTCGAGGCAAGTGCCGATTTGCCGGTTCCGCTCGCCCGGAGCACACTCGCAGCCATGACCGAGCCTGCGGTATTCGAACGCGATCAAGCGGCCGTCGGGCTCGTCGCCCTGGCCCGCCGCGGGGTTTACATCGGAACCTCCTCCTGGAAGTACCCCGGCTGGCGCGGGCAGTTGTACACCGATGACCGGTACGTCTTCCGCGGGCGGTTTGCCGAACGCCGCTTCGAGACCAACTGCCTCAGCGAGTATGGCGAAGTCTTCCGGACCGTGGGGGTCGATGCCACGTACTATCGGTTTCCGGACCGCGCACTCCTCGAAGGCCTGACGGCGCAGGTGCCTCCGGATTTCAAACTCTCGTTCAAGGTCACCGACGAGGTCACGGTCAAGCGGTTCACCTCGCTGCCCCGGTACGGAGCCCGGGCGGGTCAGCCCAATCCCGGCTTCCTCGATGCCCGCCTCTTCGCGTCGCGGTTTCTGGAGCCGTGCGAGCCGTTTCGCGACCGGATCGGGGTGTTGATGTTCGAGTTTTCCCGGTTCTACCCCGCGGACTTCGAGAGGGGACGCGACTTTGTCGGGGCCTTGGGCCGGTTCCTGTCCGCACTCCCCAGGGAATGGCGGTACGGCGTCGAGATCCGGAACCCGGGCTTTCTCCGGCCCGAGTATTTCCAGGTTCTGACGGAGAACCACGTGGCACACGTCTTCAACAGTTGGGAGGGCATGCCGTCCCTCGCGGAGCAACAAGCGACGGCGGGCGCGCAGGCGCCGACCGCAGGTCACACGGTGGCGCGACTCCTCTTGCGGCCGGGTCGTGATTACGAGGAAGCCGTCCGACGGTTCAGTCCCTACCGGGAACTGCGTGATCCGTATCCGGAAGGACGGGAGGCTGCCCTGACCTTGATCCAAAATGTCCTGCACCGGCGCGGTCCCCACGAAGCGTTTGTGTATGTGAACAACCGGTTCGAGGGAAATGCGCTCCAGACCATCGCGGCGTTGTTAAAGCAACTGGAGGACAATCCAGCGCCTCCGGAATCGGTGCCGCCCCCTTGACGAAAGGGCCTCGCCCCGCCGCGGCGGCTGACAGAAGGGCGTCTCAACCGCGAGCTTTGGCTGGATTTTGCCGGACCCGCGGCGCATCCTCGCGCCATGAAGTTCATCCTGTCCACGCACAACATCACGCTGACGCAGGCGATCGAGGACCACATCCTCGACAAGCTGGACAAGCTTGAGCACCTGGATCGCTGGGCGGTGGACGCGCGCGTGATTCTGGAGCACGACAACACCAAGGCACCCGAGCGGCAGTTCAATTGCTCGGTGCGCCTGGGGGTGCGGGGACCGGACCTGTATGCCGAGGACACGCGCAGCGACCTGTACGCGGCGATTGACTGTGTGTTCAAGAAGATCGAACAGCAGATCCGCAAACGGCACGGCAAGCGGAAAGCCACCAAACACACCGACGCCGCCCTCTTGAAGCGCAAGCGGCAGGACGCAGACCTGTGAGCCGTCAGCCGATCTTTGGCAGCGCCCAAGGTTTCCGGTACTCGTAACCGTACTGCTTCACCTTCACCGGGCCGCTGAGAAGTTCCTGCTTCACGGGGTCCCAGCGGAGCTTGGTTCCGGTTTGGACCGAGATGTTCCCGAGATGACAGACGGTGGCGGAGCGGTGGCCGACGGTCACGTCGCAGATCGGCGGCTTGCGGCTCTTGATGGCATCGAACCAGTTCTGGTGGTGGTCCTTGCTCACTTCGAGGTGCACTTCGTTGGCTCCGAGCGGTTCTTCAATCGCCCCTTTGACCGTGCTTTCCAGGCGGCCGCGATCGACGTAGATGATGCCGTCCTGTCCCTCGAAGGTCGTGCCGATACGGTGGCTGTTGCCGCAAAGCACCGTGACGCCGTTGGCGTACTTGTAGGTGATCTCGAACCACTCGGGGGTCTCGTAGAGTCCCTCCTTGTTGAACTCGGCGCGGCCGCTGATCTCAACCGGGCCGCTCTGGTCCATGTTCAGGGCCCATTGAGTGATATCCAGATGGTGCGCTCCCCAGTTGGTCATCTGTCCCCCGGAGTAGTCCCAGAAGAAGCGGAACAGGTAATGAACGTGGTTCTTGTTGTACGGTCGTGCGGGGGCCGGACCCAACCACATGTCGTAATCGAGTTCGGGCGGGGGTTCGCTGTCCGGGACCCGGGCGGGTTTGGCGCGGTCGAGGTAATTCACCCCCGGGAGGCCGACCCGGACGGTCCGGATATCTCCGATGCGCTCCGAGCGCACGTACTCGCAGGCGCGCCGGAACTTCTCATCGGGCCAGGATCGTTGCTGGCTGCCGTTCTGGACGATGCGCTTGTAATACTCCGCGGCCTGCACCATCGCCAGGCTTTCCTGGATGGTGAGCGTCATCGGCTTTTCCACGTAGACATCCTTGCCCGCCTGGCAGGCATGAATCGCGGGGAGCGCATGCCAGTGGTCGGGGGTGCCGATCAGCACCGCGTCAATCGACTTGTCCTCAAGCAGCTTTCGGTAGTCGGTGAAGGTCTTGGCGTCCGTTCCCGCCCGGTCCTTGAGTTGCTTGGCCGCCTCGGCGACATGAGACTTGTCGACGTCGCAGACGGCAACCACGTGCTTGATCATCGTCCGCGCGGACATGTTGCTCCGACCCTGTCCCCCCGTGCCGATGATGCCCACACGGATCAATTCGCTCGGGTTTTCGCCGGTTTGGGCGCGGGTCTGGTTCAGGAAGACACTGGGCGCGGCGGCGAGAGCGGTGGCGCCCAAGGTGAATCCGCCACTGCGACGCAAGAACTCGCGACGCGGGATCGGGTTGGTGCTTTGCATGCGCTGTTTTTCAGGGTTTTGAGAGACCGTGTAAAGCGGGGAGTTCGGGGTGAGCGCAGGGCGGTTGACCAAGGCCCGTCACGCTCTGCGGTCGGGAACGGGTCTTGGCGAGGTAGGGCGCGCAATCCCTTGCGCGCCGGAGCGGCGGGCAACCGAGTGCCCTCCCTGCCTGCCGGTGGTTCGAGGAAACGGCACCGGGGTGGCGAGGCGGCGTCGATGGAAAAACCGGCGTTGGCATAACGGCCTGACCTCCCGTAGCATTGGCGCGCATTCATGGTTGAGACCCTCGACCAGCTCCTGGTACTCGCGAAGCGGTGGCTTGTCGGCCTGTTCCCCGCCGACCTGCAACCGTGGCTTTCGGCCCTGGTGGCGGCCGCCAGCATTGTCGGCGCCTTCGCCGGGCTGTTTGCCGTGACAACCTGGATCGAACGCAAGGGCCTGGCGCGAATCCAAAACCGGCTCGGTCCGAACCGCGTCGGACCCTACGGCCTGCTCCAACCGATCGCCGACGGGCTCAAGATGCTGACCAAGGAGGACATCGTCCCTCGGGGCGCGGATCCCTGGATCCACTTCCTCGCGCCGATCATGAAGGTCGTTCCGATCCTGCTGGCCTACGCCGTGATTCCCGTGGGCCGGAACATGACGGCGTTGAATCTCGAGGCGGGGTTGCTCTTCTTTTTCGCCGTCGGTTCGGCAACGGAGATTGCGGTTTTTATGGCGGGTTGGGGGAGCCGGAACAAGTACTCGCTGTTGGGAGCCATGCGCGCCATCGCGCAGTTGATCAGTTACGAATTGCCGCTGGTCTTCTCGGCGCTCGGCGTGGTGATGCTGGCGGGCAGCCTCTCGCTTCCGGCCATCGTGGACAGCCAGGCGGGTTATCTCTGGGGAGGGCTGGCGCGGTGGCATGTCTTCACGCCGTGGGGCCTGGCGGGGTTCGTTCTCTTCATGGTCGCCGCCACGGCGAAGACCAACCGGTCGCCCTTCGATCTTCCCGAAGGCGAATCGGAGATCATCGCGGGGCACATGGTGGAATACTCGGGATTCAAGTACGCGCTGTTCTATCTGGGCGAATACCTGAGCATGTTCGCCATCAGCGGGGTGGGCATCACCCTGTTCCTGGGGGGATGGCGGGAGCCGGTTTCGTGGCTGGCGTGGATCCCTTCGTATGCGTGGTTTGGGATCAAGTTGTTGGGGTGCATCGCGGTGTTCATCTGGTTGCGCGGGACGATGCCGCGGTTGCGGGCGGATCAACTCATGAACTTCGCGTGGAAGTTCATGTTCCCGATGTCGTTGGTGACGCTGGTGGCCGCGATGCTGTGGCATGTGACCGCGGGTTGGTCGTTCCCGGGCGCGCCGCTGTGGCGATGGGTCTTGGGCGCCCTCGTGATCGTGGTTCCCTATCGGGTGCTGAGCCGGCAGTTGTTCGCGGGAGCCACCGCGCTGGCGAGGGTGTACCGGTTTGCCGACTGATCGCTTGGACACCGCATCCGTCATCGCCGCGTTGCTGGCCCTGGGCGGGGCCGTGGCAGCGGTGTGCCTTCGGAACCTGGTGCACTGCGCCCTCTGCCTGGTGGTGACCTTCTTCAGCGTGGCGGTCCTCTTCCTGTTGCTGGGCGCCGAGTTCGTGAGCTTCGCCCAAGTGATGGTGTATGTGGGCGCCATCGCGATCCTGATCGTGTTTGCGATCCTGCTTACCCGCAATACGGGCGTGTCCGACGGCAGCCTCGCCTTCCAACCGTGGTTTGTGGGCGTTGGCGTCGCCGGGACGGTGTGTGGAGCGATCGTGGCCTGCGTGCTGGCCAGCCGTTGGTTGCCCGCGGTGGAAACGCATCCGCTGGAAACGGCGCCCAGCGTGCGCCAGCTCGGCCAGGAGCTCATGACCACGTACGTCCTCCCGCTGGAGGTGGTGGGCCTGTTGCTCACCGCCGCCATGATCGGCGCGGTCCTGCTCGCGCTCCGCGATCCCGTGGCCGAGCCGCCTTCATCCGACCGAACGCCATGACGCCGCTCCAGCAATACCTTGTGTTCTCGGCGCTCCTGTTCGGCGTCGGACTCGCGGGAGCCCTGACGCGCCGGAACGCCATCCTGGTCCTGGTGGGGATCGAGTTGATGCTGACGGCTGCCAATCTGAACTTCATCGCCTTCTGGCGGCACGGATCGAGTCCCGAAGCGCCCATCGGAATCCTGTTCGTGCTCTTCTCGATCGCGGTGGCGGCGGCCGAGACCGCCGTGGGGCTGGCGCTGATCATCCTGATTTACCGGCATCGGCGAACGACCAACCTGGACGCCGTGGACGCGATGAAGGGGTAGCCGTGAACGAGATTAGCAGGCAACTCTGGCTCGTCCCCGCGCTGCCCTTCGTGGCGGCGGGGATCCTGGCCCTGTTGCCGGCTTCGCGACGTCGCGTGGCCGCGGGCCTGGCCATCGCGAGCCTGGGCGTGAGCCTGGTGATCTCGCTCGTCGCGTTTGCCCGTACGCTGGCGGAACCGGGAGCCCGGTGGAGCCACAACTTCACCTGGCTGCGGTTTGGCGATGCCGCTTTGCAGCTCGGCTGGGTGCTGGACCCGCTCGGGGCCGCGATGCTTGTCATGGTGGCTTTTGTGGGACTGCTGATTTTCGTGTACAGCGTGGGCTACATGGCTGAAGACGGTAACTTCACCCGGTTCTTCTGCTTTCTGTCGCTGTTCGCCGGGGCCATGTTGGGCGTCGTCATCGCGAACAGCCTGCTGCTCCTGTTCGCGTGCTGGGAACTCGTGGGATTGGCTTCGTATCTCCTCATCGGATTCTGGTTCCAGAAGCCCGAGGCGGCGGCCGCGGCGAAGAAGGCCTTTATCACCACCCGCGTGGGGGATATCGCCCTGTTCCTCGGGATGCTGTGGCTGTACGCGTCGGGGGGCACGCTGGTCTTCTACGACCGGGGTGCGGGTTGCCTCGAGGCGGATTCGGTGAGCCGCCTCGTTGTCCAGAGCGTCGCGGGCGGGTTGGGGCTCACCACGGCCATCGGGCTGCTGATCCTGGTCGGGGCGATGGGCAAGTCCGGCCAGTTCCCGCTGCATGTGTGGTTGCCGGACGCCATGGAGGGACCGACGCCGGTCAGCGCGCTGATACACGCGGCGACCATGGTGGCGGCCGGCGTTTTCTTGATGGCGCGGATGTTCCCGTTGGTGGCGCCAGGCTGGGGAGCGGCGGTGGAAGGAGCGCCGGTCGGACCTTCGGCGACCATGCAAGCCATGATGTGGATCGGCGCGTTTACGGCATTGTTTGCCGCGGCGATCGCCGTCGCTCAGACCGACATCAAGCGGATTCTCGCGTACTCGACGGTTTCGCAGTTGGGCTACATGTTCCTCGGCCTGGGAGTGGGTGGAGTGGCGGTGGGGATGTTCCATCTGTTGACGCATGCCTTTTTCAAGGCGCTGCTGTTCCTCGGGGCGGGTTCCGTGATCCACGGCAATCACGAGGAGCAGGACATCCGGCGCCTGGGCGGCTTGCGCCGTCTGATGCCGCTCACGTTCGCGACCTATGCCGTGGGCATGATGGCGCTCGCCGGGGTGCCGTTGTTCTTCGCGGGTTTCTGGAGCAAGGACGCCATTCTGCATGCCGCGCACGGTTCGCCGGTATCGCACCTGCCATTTTACGTGGGACTGACGGGGGCGCTGCTGACGGCCTTCTACATGACACGTCAGGTTTGCTACGTGTTCCTGGGGGAAGCGCGAGCCCCAGTCCCGGGCAAGGCTTCCCCGGGCCATGCGACGCACTCCGCCTCCATTCACGAGAGTCCGCCGCTCATGACCGTCCCGCTGGCAATCCTGGCGGTGTGCGCCGTCGTCCTGGGATTCCTGGGGACGCCGGTCTGGCCATGGATCCAAGGCTATCTCGAAGGCCGCCCGGTGCATGCGGATTGGACCCACCTGCGCGATCCCGGCGTTCTGGGGACCATGGCCGGCTCGACGGCGGTGGTGGTGGTCGGGATCGGCTTGGGCTGGTGGTTGTACGGGCGGGGAATCCCCAGTGCCACGACCCCGGACGTGTTGGAGGTGTGGCAGCCCCAACTGTTCCTCTGGCTGCGGCAGAAGTTCTATGTGGACGAGTTGTACGCGGCGAGCGTGAAGCGCTGGCAGGCGGCAGGCGCCCGCTGGGCCGACTTGCTGGACCACTGGCTATGGGGCGGGATGGTGCTCGCCGTCGGATTGATCGCCCGAGGCCTGGCCTGGATGACGCGGTTCATCGACGAGTACGTGGTCAACTTCAGCTTTGACCTGGTCTGTCGCCGGTTGAACCGCGATGGTCAGCTACTGGCCGCGCTCACCGACGGCAAGCTTCAAAACTACCTGCGCGGCATGGGGACCGCGCTGGTCTGCCTGTTGTTGCTCCTGCTCTGGGGAGGTTGCCGGTGAACGACCTTCCCGTGCTGACAATCCTGATCCTCACGCCGTTGCTGGGCGGCAGTGTGCTGCTCTGCCTGAACGAACGCCGTGGGGCTCACGCCAAGAACCTGGCGGTCGGCGTGGCCTGGCTGACCCTGGCCCAGGCCATCCTGGTCGGCTTGCGCTTCGACAAGGGCTCCGGGGCGATGCAGTTCGTGGAGCGGCAAGCGTGGATTGCCTCGCTTGCCGTCGACTACCACCTCGGTGTCGATGGGCTCGGCCTGGTGATGCTGCTGCTTTCGGCCCTGCTCGTGCCGATGGCGATGGCGGTCACGCCGCCGGCGCTTGCCCGGACGCCCGTGTATCTCGGCCTCATGTTGCTGCTCGAAGCCGGCCTGCTGGGGACCTTTACCGCCCTCAATTTCTTCCACTGGTTTCTGTTTTGGGAACTCAGCCTGATCCCCGCCTTCTTCCTGATCAAACTCTGGGGCGGCGCGGACCGCAGCGCGGCGGCGACGCAGTTCTTCATCTACACGATGGTGGGCAGCATCGCGATGCTCCTGGGCTTTCTCGCGGTCTACCTGGCGGTGGGCCGGTTCGATTTCGAGGGACTGGCCGAACTTGGATCCCGGGGAGGGATTGCCGCAGGGTTCCGGACTCAGTTCACCGGCAACCCGTTCGCGCCCGAAACCCTGGGGATGCTCGCCTTTGGGGGAATCCTGCTGGGTTTTGCCGTCAAGGTGCCGTTGATGCCATTTCACACGTGGCTGCCGACCACCTACGCCGAGGCGCCGACGCCCGTGACCATGCTCCTCACGGGCGCCATGTCCAAGATGGGGCTTTACGGGTTCCTGCGCATCGTCCTGCCGCTGTTCCCCGCCGAGATCCGCGCCCTGCAAACGCCGCTCCTGGTGCTGGCGGTCGGCACGGTGCTCTTTTCGGCGGCAGCCGCGTTTGCCCAATCCGACCTGAAGCGCCTGCTGGGCTATTCGTCCATCAACCACCTCGGGTACTGCGTCCTGGGCGTCATCGCTGTGGCCGGGGTGTCCGGGGCGGAATCCGACCGCGCCGCGGCTCTCAACGGGGTTGTGCTCCAGATGTTCAACCACGGCCTGACCGCCGCGACGCTTTTCGCGATGGTGGGCTGGCTGGAGGCGCGCTCGGGCGGGCTGCGGGGCCTCGGGGATTTCGGCGGGTTGCGTCGCGTGGCACCCGTCTTCAGTGGGTTGATGGGGGTGGCGCTTTTTTCTTCGCTCGGGCTTCCGGGTCTTAACGGCTTCGTGGGCGAGTTCCTGATCTTCAAAGGCGTGTTTGGGTTGGCGCCCGTGAGCGCCGCGCTGGCAGCGGGCGGCTTGTTGCTGACGGCGATCTTTCTGCTGACGCTGAACCAGCGGGTCTTCCACGGTCCGGTGAACCCCGCCTGGGGGCGGTTGCCGGACCTGACCACGGCGGAACGATGGATCGCCGGACCCGCGGTGGCGTTGATGTTGATTCTCGGGCTGATGCCCCAACTGATGCTTGGGTTGACCAACGAAACGGTGAGGCGCTGGCTGGCGCTGCTCCCGCCCTGAGGCTGACGCGATGCTCGCCTGGACCATTTACCTCAGCTTCCTGGGTGCCGCGGCCATGCTGGTCGTGCCCGCCCGGAATGCCCGGATGGCGCGCTGGCTGGCGTTGGCGCTGACGGTGGCAACCGCCGGGTGCGCCCTGGTAGGAGGACTCGCCTATCGACCGGGGGATGCACTCCTCGTGGTGACCAAAGCCGCCTGGGTCCCGTCCCTCGGGATCCAATACTTCCTCGCCGTCGACGGTATTAATCTGACGTTGGTGTGGCTCACCGCCATCGCGGCGGTGGTGGGTGTCTTGTTTTCCTGGAACATCGAGGAGCGGCCGCGGGAGTTTTTTGCCCTGTACCTCGCCTTGATCGGCGGTGTGTACGGAGTCTTTCTCAGCTTCGATCTCTTCCTGCTCTTCTTCTTCTACGAGGTGGCGATCATCCCGAAGTACTTCCTGATTGCCATTTGGGGTTCCACCCGCCGGGAGTACGGCGCCATGAAGCTCGTGCTCTACTCCTTCATCGGGAGCGCGCTGGTGTTCATCGGCATCCTGGGGATCTACGCCTGGACGGCCCGGCATGGCGGGGCGCCGACCTTTGACCTGCAGACGCTGGCGCGCGTGGACTTTCCCGCAGGCTTCCAGCGCTGGGTGTTGCCGCTGGTGTTCGTCGGCTTCGGCGTGCTGGCGGGTCTGTGGCCGTTGCACACTTGGGCGCCGACGGGGCATGTGGCAGCGCCGACTGCGGCCTCGATGCTTCTGGCGGGCGTGGTGATGAAGCTGGGCGCCTATGGGGCCCTGCGGGTCGGAGTGGCGTTGTTTCCCGAGGGATTGAAGGCCTGGCAGGCGACGTTCGCGACGCTGGCGGTGATCGGCATCGTGTACGGGGCGCTGGTGGCGCTGGCGCAGAAGGACTTCAAGTTCGTGATCGGCTACTCGAGCGTCAGTCACATGGGATTCGTGCTCCTCGGGTTGGTGACGTTGAACGAACTCGGGATGGGAGGCGCCGTGCTGCAGATGTTTTCGCACGGCATCATTGCCGGGCTGTTGTTCGCCGTGGTCGGACGCATGGTCTATGACCGCGTGCACACGCGCGAGTTGGACGAACTGGCGGTGCTGCGGCTGGGCCGCAAGCTCCCGTTTGTGGCGGTGGTGTTCGTGGTGGCGTCCATGGCATCGATGGGGCTGCCCGGGTTCAGCGGTTTTGTGGCGGAGATCTCGGTCCTGCTCGGGGCGTGGCAAACGCTGCCACTCGCCGCGATGGTGACCGGCCTGGGGATCGTGCTGGGAGTGGCTTACCTCCTGCGCGCGCTGCAGAAGGCCTTTTACGCGGATGAGCCCGAGCCGGGCGGCGCGGGGGAGGCGGCGACGCTCGAGGCGATCACAGTCCCCGAGAAGATCGGCGCGGCCATTCTCCTCGGGGCCACCGTGGCGGTCGGTTTGTTCCCGCGCCTGTTGCTGGACTACATCCTGCCGAGCGTGCGTGCCATCCTTGGAGGCCTGGAGCGGGGAGGTGGGGGATGAGTTACCTGAGACTGTTGGGATTGCTGGGCCCGGAGGTACTGGTGGTATTGGCGGCGCTTCTGGCCTTGCTGGTCGACCTGACCATCATGCGGGGCGAGTCGGAACGCCTTCGCCGTTGGATTGCCGTCGCCATCGCCTCCGTGGGCTGCCTGGCAGCGGCGCTTTGGATCCTGAATCCCGCGGCGGTGCAGGGGACGTGGGCCGGCATGTTCGCTGTGGACCCGCTGGCGCAATGGGTCAAACTGGTCCTGCTCGCGCTCACCTGGCTGACGATTGTGCTTTCGCTCGAGGCGGAGTTCACCCGGCATATTGGCGAGTACTTCGCGCTGCTCCTGCTAGCCACCACGGGCATGATGCTGATGGTCAGCGCGGAGAACCTCCTGTTGATCTTCCTCTCCCTGGAACTCACGAGTCTCTCGCTGTACTGCATGGTGGCGCTGCGCAAGGAAAGCGCGACCTCGGCGGAGGCGGCTCTGAAGTACTTCTTTTTTGGGGCCATGGCTGCCGCCTTCGCCCTGTTCGGGTTCAGCCTGCTCTACGGCCTGAGCGGGTCGATCCAGCTGGCCGGGATTGCCGAGAGCCTTCGGGGGCGTGGCTTCGATCCGCTGCTGGGGCTGGCGCTCCTGATGGTGGTGGTGGGTTTCGGGTTCAAGATCGCGGCGGTGCCGTTTCACCTCTGGGCTCCGGACGCTTACCAGGGAGCCCCGACGCCCGCCGCGGCCCTGATCGCGTCCGGATCCAAGGTGGCGAGCTTCGTCCTGCTGGCGAAGGTGATGTGGCTCGCCTTCCCGGAGCAGACCGGTCAGGCGACGCTGACCGGGTACCGCGCCGGTTGGATGCCGGTGCTGGCCGTGCTGGCGCTGGGGTCGATGGTCCTGGGAAATCTGGCGGCGCTGGCTCAAAGGCAGCTCAAGCGGCTCCTTGCCTACTCGGCCATCGCGCATGCGGGCTATATGCTGCTCGGAGTGCTGGCGGTGGCCACCGCCGAGAGTCGCACGGCGGCCTTCGCCTCCCTGGTGTACTACGCGGCGACCTACGGACTGACAGCGATCGGTGCGTTTGCGGCAGCCGGCGCTGCGGAACGGTTGTTCGGTGATGACGCGGTCGCAAGCCTGGCTGGCCTTTCGCGGAGGACGCCGTGGCTCGCGGGATGCCTGGCGGTGCTGATGTTGTCCCTGGCCGGGCTGCCGCCCTTCGCGGGGTTTATTGGCAAGTTCTACCTGTTCGGGGCGGCGCTGAAGACCGGGGCTCGGGAGTGGACACTCCTCTGGTTGGTGGTGGTCGGCCTCGCCTTGAGCCCGGTGGGGCTTTACTACTATCTCAAGGTGCTGAAACAGGCCTACGTGAGTGCCCCCCCGGCCGGCGTAGGCGCGACCGGGACAGCTATTCCGCGCGCGGAAGTGGCGGTAGTGGTGCTCGCCTGTGCCGGGGTGTTGCTGCTGGGGATCTTCCCCGACTGGTTATTGGGGCCTTTGACCCGGGCCATCGGGGCAACGTGGTAGCTGTCACGGCCTCCGCCATGCTGCCGCAAGCGCCCCCCAGCGATGGAGTGGCGGACGTACGCGGTGCGGAGGCCGGCGATATTGCTGTCCAGGGGGAGTCGAATCGGAGCGCGGGGGCAGGGACGCTACTCGGATCCCGCGGATCATAGCCGGGATGACCTGGAGCGTGAGCGCGGCGTCATCACCGTCCACGCCAGCAGGCCGCAGTGATCGAGCGTGTACGCGAGGGGAGATGTTCCGCGGCGGGAAACCCGCCCATACGTCGGCTTCAATCCCCCCACCCCGCCGCAGAATGCGGGGCCTCTAATGGACCCGGTAGTGTCCGTTCCCATCGCGACACGCAGAAGGCCCGCCGCAACGGCCACCGCGGAGCCGGACGAGAAACCACCGGCGAATTGTCGGAACTCCCGACACGCGCTTGAAACAGAAAGTCGTGGAAGTGAAGCCGGGTAATCTACCGCTCCGGCCAATCCGTGGGAAGGCGCGGATGGATCTTGAACCCGACCGGTGTCGGCTCAATCCCAAGGAAGCCGTCGAGCATCGCCTGCGGCACGAGGACGCTCTCGGAGAATTCCTTGTCCAAGCCCAGCCCGCCCGGGACATTCCCGCCTTGCAGGGTGCCACGCTTGGGGTCCTTGGCGTCGTAGGCGCGGCAGCCGCCTTCGGTCTGGACCTCCTCGAACCAGTCGAGGATTTCCTGCAAACGGCTCCAGGCATCTTCCGGCCCATCCACCTTGAGGCGGCACACCCGATCGCGATAAGAGAATCCCAGCACCCCGCCGCCGTCCTCCACTTGGTAACCCCACGGGACCTCCTCGGGATTGGACCATCCCCAGAAGTGGTTTCCGTCCCAACCCCCGAGCCCGGTGCCGGCCACGAGGTCGACATGGGCATCCATTCATCCCAGAGCAGAATCAGCGGCCCCGCCGGTTGCCAGTGCAGCCAGTATAGCCCGCGTAACAGCTGCATCGACTCCTCCTGGCCGGGCACAACCAACCGCGGAGAGTCTTCGGGCCGCCTGGTTCCGAGGATTGCCAGCGCTGGCGTAGCCGGGCAGGTTTGGCCCATGAAGCCACGGAGTCGGGTTCGGTGGGGTGGGGCGGCCGTTCGGTTCGCGAGGGTCGTCCTGGGGTGCACGCTCCTTGCGGCCGGGCTACGGTTGTACGGAGGCGACGAGCTGGTGCTAACCGTTACCGCCTCGGCCAACGGCACGGCTTCCATCGAAGACGTTTACACGGACCGCTGCTCGATCAGCTTCACTGCACGGGTGGTCTATCGCCCCGACCCCAAAACGGGGCGTTACGACGTCGCCGAGGAGACCTACACACTGACCGCGGGAGGCGGTGGGCAGGTCAAGATGGTCGGGTCATTTGACTACCTCGCGCGCCAGCCGGGCCCGGGCACGGTTTCACTGATGGACCTCGACTTCCAGGAGGGCACGGCTTACGTGGCCCTGGCCCCCCTCGACCTGCTCGTGGACACCTCGGACGAGGAGTTCAACAACGTCGCCTACGCTCGCGGGGCTTGCGGAGGGGCGCAAAGCATGTGGGCCCAGCAGCCCGAGTATGGGCGGATGATATTCCCCCCCAACGCCGCCGGGTTCAATGCGGGCGGAAACGGCTCAGGCAGGACCTCGCTGTTCCCGGCCGAGGGCGAGTTCACCATCCATTACAACCTCAGTCGCGGCGACGCGCCGGTGGAGGCCGTCATCCTCCCGCCCAAGGACTACGAAACCTGGCTACCCGAAGGCAGTGACGATGAGACCATCCCCGGCCCGAAGCCCTTTACGGTGGCGGTCGAGTTGCGCGTCCCGGGCACGCAGGCGCCGCCGGAAGGCCGGCTAGCGCGGTTCCGGTTCGAGATGCAGGACACCTCGCGCGAGCCGGGGCTGTGCCTGAACAAGCCGTCCAAGGACGAAGCGGCCACGGCCTACGACCTCTGGTTCGTGCCCGGCGCCGGCAAGAAGGTGTCCAACGAAATGCAGACCCTCGAGACCGAAAACCTGGCCGCGAAGGCGTCCGCGGGCATCGCCTGCTACGACTACGGCGCCAGTTCGAGGCTGCGGGTCACGGCCATCCTGGATGACGGCCGCGAGATCGTGGCCCACGTGGAAGGCGACACGGGCCGGACCACCCTGGCGATTCCGCAGGACGAGAACGACAACCACGTGGCCGACGGCTGGGAAAAGCTGAAGGGGGTGTTCGCCCGCAGCCTCCCCGCGGAGTGGGACGGCGATGACAAGCCACCCGATCAAGGCGGCGACGGGGACGGGATCAGCCTGTTCGAAGACTACCGGGGCTTCTTCTTCGGACGCCGGCATGAGCGCCTGGATCCCGGGTACAAGCATCTGTTCGTGTACGATCGGGACGGCTACGTGCTCGAGACGATGAAAGCCGGTCCGAAGGGGATCAACTTCCCGGCGGCGTCCGGGTGCCGGGTTCGTTTCGTGACGGATCGCACGTGGACCGGCCACGGACCCTTCGGCGGCCAGAAGCGGATCGTGAACTTCAACTACAAGCGCGCCCACAAGATCGACCAGCATGCCATCGAGGTCCAGATCGTTACCGAGACGACGCCCTTGGAACCGGAGGACTGGTACGACATCGCGGCCGGGTGGGGTTATGCGGATCCCCGCGACTCGATTGCGCTGGGCACCGGAGGGGCGGCGTATCCGGATGCGTCCTCGCCGCCGCCCTACAGGTCGTCGCCCGCAAATTCCTTCGTGATTCAAGTCTATCCCGCGCATCTGAACGCGCGGATTACCGGGGCCGTGAGGTGGAACACCCAGGGGCTGCCGGCCTTCGCGGGGTATCTCGACCTGCCGGCCGACGAGCGCGCGGCCAAGGCGGCGGCCTTCGAGGCTGAAGTGCGGCGGTACCTCGAGACTCACCAGGACCAGTACCGCGACTGCTGGTGGAAAATGGTCTCGCGGGTGGTCGTCCACGAGATGGGCCATGGCGTGGGTATCCGGGATCTCAAGCCGTCGTTGTCCGGTCCCATGGAATGCGTCATGCGATACCTCTCGAACGATGAGATTGGCATCGATGCGAATGACCGGTTCGAGCTGCGTCGGCGCGATCCCTGGCCGCACACGTTTTGCACCAGGGCCGACGGGTCGCCGGTGGGCAAGAGTTGTCAGAAACAAATCCGAATCACCGATGAACGCTAGCCTCAGGAGCCTGAGTATCGCGCTTGCCAGTCTGGCAGTCTGGGTGGCGCAGGCGCAGATGGCGGCCGGTCCGGCCTTGGCGCTCCGCTCGGAACTCACCTGGACGCCCGTCTACGCCGGGGACCCCCTCCGCGTCCGCGTCTTCCTCAGCAGTCCGCAGGTATTCGAGGAGGCGCTCGAGATCGTCCGCCAGATTGAACAGGGGGAGGCGCCTCCAGGCGAGCCGCCCGCACCATCGGTTCAACTGCCCACGGAGTGGCAGACGCAGCTCCGGCTGCAGCTGTCGCGGGTCAAGCCGGACGGCACGCGCGAGGTCATGCTCGACCCCGGCGCCTGGACTCCGTACCTCCGGCCGCAAGTGGGCCTGCCGGCGGGCGCCTTGCGTGCCGGATCGGTGCGGTCGCGGGAATGGCTGGTGCCGGCGGAGATCGTCCGACTCGCCGAAGGAGTCTGGGTGCTCGAGACCGCCTGGGAGGGCAGGGGACTGGTGCTACCGGAACAGTTGCCCTCCTCCGGCATCGTGACCGCGGAGGAGGTGAACTTCGCCGTCGTCGCGCCCGGTCGAGCGCTTGCAGGTCCTGGAGACCCGGATCCGCGGGCGGATCATCTCGGCCGGCTTGCGTTCGCGGCCTATGTGAGCGGGAACCACTCCGAAGCCCGCCGTCTCGGGACCGAAGCCCTGCAACACGATCCCGGGAACCTCCAACCCGATCGCCTGGAGACGCATTTGCTGGTCGCGAGAAGCGCCCTGGCCCTGCACGATCACGCCGGCGCCAAAACCACCCTGGACCAACTCGCCAGCCTGCCCGGCGCCGAGAGCCTCGGGGAAGTTCTCGAACTGGTCAGGGCCCGGCTGGAATCACTCGCGCCACGACTGCGGCTGTTT
Source organism: uncultured Verrucomicrobiota bacterium (assembly GCA_964535555.1). Lineage (GTDB taxonomy): Bacteria > Verrucomicrobiota > Verrucomicrobiia > Limisphaerales > J093 > DSVZ01. Next base: position 8,873 of record CAZHUS010000068.1, on the reverse strand, counting down.
CCCGCGACCCCGGTGCCCGGCTCGTTCCGACTCGAGTTGGACACGTTCCCCGGCCAGCGCTACGTGACCTACGAGTCTGCGGATCTGCGGTCGTGGCTGCCGCTCAGCACCAACCTCTCGTTGACCAACTGGATCACGCTGCCCGAGCTGCCTGGCTCCGAGAGCAACCTGCGGTTCTACCGCGCGGTCATGCAACCGTGACCAACGGGTGGGCGGCCTGCACCCCCCTGGAGCCCCTGTGAGCGGGTGATTCCGAGTGTCGAGCCGGGAAGCAACGTACCACCGTTCGTCCCCTTCGGGTCACGGTGGGACCACCACGCGACTTCTTCAAACGCCCAGGTGCTGGAAGGCCTCGCCGCACGCGCGATAGTTGCGTTCCGACATGCCCATGACGCCGTACTCCTCGACGTAGCCGATGAAGCCGCCTTCGCGCGTCGCCAACAACTGGTGGAGCCGCGCAGCCTCCGCGTAAATCTCCTCCACGGTACCGCTGATCGATGTGGTCTGATAACTGATCGGCACCATAAAACACTGCCGCCCGCGCAGCCGCCGTCCCACCTCCGCCATGTCGTTGACGTTCGGCTGCGAGATGTTGAGCACGTCCACGCCGATCTCGCGGAAATCCTCCATGATCGGCAGGAATCCCCCGCAGCAGTGGTACCAGGTGTGCAGTCCGAGTGCGCGCGCGAGCGAAAACTGCCGGGCATAGCGCGGCTTGAAGAGTCCCCGCCACAAGGCGGGCGAGATCATCAGGCCGGTCTGCGTCCCCCAATCGTCGGCGAAGTGAATTCCGTGGAAGCCATGCCGCGCCACCAGGCGCATCAAATCGCACTCGAAGTCCACAATGTGGTCCATCAACGCCGCGAAGCCTCCAGGTTCGAGGAGGAAATCCTGCATGGCGTTTTCGAACCCTCGCAGGAAGGTGTACACGGTGAAGCCGCTCAGGTCGAAGCTCGCGAGCCGGTAACGGTCTCCGCAGCGGTCGAAGAAGGCTGCCGTCTCCGACATCCGTTCTTCCTCGCGCAACGGCGGCACCCGGATGTCGGCGGCCCGCGGCAGAACACGGTAGACCGGTTCCACCGGATGCCCCATCGTGCCATCCCCGCATTTCACGAGCCGGTAGCCCCATTCGTTCAGCGACCAGTCCCAGGCGTTCACCGAGCCCTCACCGGGCGCGCCCAAGGCAAGGTGATAAAGCATCAGGTCCCCCTGGGCCTGGTCACGGTTCCAATACACCACCGGCACGCGGTCCGGCCGCCGGAACTCGATCGCACGCCGGACGCGCTCGTGGCGGGCAAGATTCACGGCCCGTCCTCAGAGCGTCCAACCCGCACGATACGCCCGATGCACGAAGGCGTTCGCTTCCTTGTGATTCGTGACCTGCATCTTCTCGCCCTCCCAAAGCAACTGCCGGTTGGGGAAGCGCACCGCCAGGTTCCCCATCAGGACCATCTCGGTGAGGGGGCCGGAGAAATCGAAGCTGGAACTCGCCGGCCTGGCATTCTTGCAGGCGCGGACCCAGTCCTTCTCGTGCCCGTTCTGGCCGCCCGGAATGCGCTCGATGGTCCTGGGGATCTTGGGCAGGTCGGCGCGAAGCGATTCCGGGAACACGCGCGGACTCCGGCCGTAACAGCCGCAGATCAACACGCCCCGGTCGCCCCGGAAGATGAGTCCACCGTCGCTGTCGCCGAGTTCCTCCTCGGGATCCAATCCATCCGGACGTGGGGGCATCATGCCCCCGTCCCACCAGGTCAGTTTGAGGGGCGGCATGCCTTCGCGCGCCGGAAACTGGTAACGCACGATCGTCGAACGCGGAAACGTCTCGTGGCGGGGTTTGGTTTCCTTCCAGAGATCGTGCCAGTAAGTCGAGATGCAGCCCTCCACCGACGCGGGGTATTTGAGCTTCATGGCCCAAAACGCGGCGTCCAGGATGTGGCAACCCAGGTCTCCCAGGGAACCGGTGCCGAAGTCGCACCAGGCCCGCCAGGTGCCCGGCACGTACGTGGGGTGGTAGGGGCGATACGGCGCGGGGCCAAGCCACCGGTCCCAATCCAACCCGGCGGGTACCGGTGGGGTCTCCTTGGGTCGCTCGACTTCGATGCCCTGAGGCCACACCGGGCGGTTGGTCCAGGCGTCCACTTCGCGGACGGTACCGATCACGCCGGCCTGGATCCACTCGCAGATCAAGCGCGCGCCGTCCCCCGAGTGTCCCTGGTTCCCCATCTGCGAGGCGACTTTGTGTTCGCGGGCCGCCTCGGTCATGGCGCGTGCCTCGTGCACGGAGTAAGCCATGGGTTTCTGCACGTAGACGTGTTTGCCAGCGCGGATCGCGGCCATGGCGATGACGGCATGGCTGTGGTCCGGTGTGGCCACGATCACCGCCTCGATGTCCTGCTGCTTTTCGAGCATCTCCCGGTAGTCGAGGTACACCTTGGCCGCCGGGAATTCCTGGTAAGTCTTGCCCGCGTAACCCTGGTCCACATCGCACAGGGCCACGATATTCTCCGCGGCGCATTGCCGCAGATTGCTCCGGCCCATGCCGCCCACGCCGATGCCGGCGATGTTCAACTTCTCGCCCGGGGCCTTTTCGCCGGCCGCGCGAACGACTATCGCGGGAGCGAGCGTTAATGCCGTCGAGACCAGGGCAGTGCGTTGCAGGAAACGGCGGCGGGAGGCGACCACAGCGGGCGTGGGGTCGAGGGAGGGATCGGGATCGGGTGTTTGCATACGCCTTCGATCAGCCACCGAGGTTCTTCGCACGAACTCGCGTTTCATCTGCTGCTTTCACGTACCAGGTGAGTGGGCTTGAAGCGGCCTTCATACGCCAGTCCATCGCCGCCGTCACCTGGGAAATCCCTGTCGCTCAACGTGGCATCCCGCCACAATCAACCAGGGCACTCGACGCGCGAAACCTCCGGTGCGAGGGTCAAGCGATTTACCGCCTCAGGAAGCGGTTTTCGGGATTGGCAGCACCGCCGCGAGGACGTACACCGCACGCCGTCGAACACGTTTTTAGCGATCGCCATGTCATGAGCACAAGTCCCGCTCCCAAACCTTGGACGACCCCCGATCCGTCACGGCTGGTTGCCCGGGTCGCCACCGATCTCAAGCTTTCGCAAGGCAGCGTGGCGGCGACGGCCCGTCTGCTGGGCGAAGGGGCCACCGTGCCCTTCATCGCGCGCTACCGCAAGGAAGCCACGGGCTCTTTGGATGAGGTGGCCGTCACGGCCATCCGTGATCTCCTGGCCCAGCGGACCGAACTGGAGGCCCGTCGCGCAGCGATCTTCGACTCGCTCCAGGAGCGGGGATTGCTCACACCGGAACTGACGCAAAAGCTGGTGGCCGCCGATACCCTGGCCACGCTTGAGGACGTGTTCGCACCGTTTCGACCAAAACGCCGCACCCGGGCGACGATCGCCCGGGAAAAGGGACTGGAGCCGCTCGCCGACTGGCTGCTGGCGCATCAAACGGATGCCACGGACCCGCAGGTCGAGGCGTCCCGTTTCGTCAATGCCAGCGAAGCGAAGGACAAGGCCGTGCCGACGGCGGACGATGCCCTTGCCGGGGCACGCGACATCCTCGCCGAGCGATTCAGCGAAGACACCGAGGCGCGGCGCGTGGTTCGGGAGTTGTTCGAGCAGGAGGCGGTCGTCACCTCCAGGATCATCACGGGGGCGGACGCGAAGCCTGAAGCCCAGAAATTTCGCGACTATTTCAACTGGTCCGAGTCGCTGGATCGGGTCCCGTCCCACCGGTTGCTGGCGATGCGGCGGGGGGAAGCGGAAGGCTTCCTGTTGTTGCGAGTTACGGTGGACGAGGAGCGGTCCATCGGGCGGTTGGAGGGGCGCTTCGTCCGGGGGAGCGGCGCCGCCGCCCAACAGGTGCGGATGGCATGCGCGGACGGGTATCGACGGCTCCTTGCGTCGCAGATGGAGACCGAATCCCGCCTGGCCTCGAAGCGGTTGGCCGACGCGGAGGCCATCCGGGTTTTCAAGGAGAACTTGAGCGAACTCTTGATGGCCCCGCCTTTGGGCCAACGCAAAGTGCTGGCGATCGATCCGGGCTTTCGTACCGGCTGCAAGCTGGCCGTGCTCGATGCGCAGGGCAACCTGGTTTTTGACGACGTGCTGCACCTCACCACGGGTGGGGAGGGGCAACTGCGGCAGGCAAGGGAGCGCGTGCGCAAGTTGGTGGAGCATTTTGGGGTGGAGGCGGTGGCGATCGGCAACGGCACGGCCAGCCGCGAGACCGAGAGTTTCATTGCGGGGTGCGGGCTGCCCAAGTCTGTGCTGGTGGTCATGGTGAATGAAAGCGGCGCCTCGATCTACTCCGCCAGCGACGTCGCCCGCGAGGAGTTCCCGGACAAGGACATCACCGTTCGTGGGGCGGTGTCGATTGGGCGCCGGCTCATGGATCCTCTGGCGGAATTGGTCAAGCTTGACCCGAAGAGCATCGGGGTGGGCCAGTACCAGCACGACGTGGACCAAAGCGCCCTGAAGCGAGCCTTGGACGACACGGTGGTTTCGTGTGTGAACCGTGTTGGCGTCGAGGTGAACACGGCGAGCCGCCAGTTGCTGAGCTACGTCTCGGGACTCAACGCCACCGTGGCCGAGAACATCGTGAAGTACCGTCAGGAGCACGGGCCGTTCACGTCGCGGGCTGCGCTCAAGCAGGTGCCGCGGCTGGGGGAAAAGACGTTCGAGCAGGCGGCGGGGTTCTTGCGCGTCCGGGGAGCGACGCATCCGCTCGACTCGAGCGCCGTCCATCCGGAGAGCTACGGGATCGTTGAGCGGATGGCCGCCGACGCGGGATGCCGGGTTTCGGATTTGCTGAGTGATCCGGCGGCAAGGACACGCGTCCAACTGGAGCGGTACGTCAGCGGCAGCGCGGGCCTGCCCACGCTCAAGGACATCATGGCGGAACTGGCAAAGCCGGGCCGCGACCCGCGGCAGCGGTTCGAGGTATTTCAGTTCGCGGAAGGCGTGGGAAAGCCGGAGGACCTGAAACCGGGCATGAAGCTGCCGGGGATTGTTGCCAACGTGACGGCATTTGGCGCGTTTGTGGATGTGGGCGTGCACCAGGACGGTCTGGTCCACGTCAGCCAATTGGCGGACAGCTTTGTGAAAGACCCGGCTGCGGTCGTGAAGGTGGGGCAGCGGGTGAACGTCACCGTCCTGGAAGTGGACCTGGAGCGGAAGCGGATTGCCTTGTCGATGAAGGCGCGTCCGGAGCTGGCGCCGCGTGCAAAAGGGGGCAACGACCGGTCGCCGGCGCGCCCGGCCACGGGCGCGTCATCTCGTGGGGGCGGCGGCTTCAACACGGGGCTCCTTGCGGCGGCTTTCGACAAACTCGATCCTGGGGTCAAACCTTGACAGTTTGACATTTGGGGCGGTCGCGGGGCGCGAGCCCGGCGGACGCCGCGGGCGGTTCCCCGGAGGTTGTCAGAAATGTCGAATGTCAAGGTTTGACCCCAAGCCGCGGGGTTGTGTCATTTCCGCGCAAGAGGCCATCGGGGACTGAACGCCGTCTCCAGGCCTCGAGCTTGCGACGTGAGGGATGACCAGCGGCGTTTGATCAAGAAACAGGCAGTCATGAACAAAACCGAGTTGTGGTCGCGCTTGGCCCGAAAGGGCACCAATCCCGAGGAGTTGGCCGACCTCGTGATGCGGCAGACGGGTTTGCTCCCCGCGCTGCTCGAGGGCCTGGATGTGGCAGAGCCCGAGGTCAAGTTTGGCTGTTCCAAGGTCCTTCGACTTCTCAGTGAGCGGGCACCGGCCACGCTCTATCCCCAGATCGATCTCTTCATTGCCCTTTCCGGTCCGAGCACACGTTCGCTCGCTGGGACGCGATCCAGATTGTCGCCAATCTCGCCGCGGTCGACGAGTGGGCGCGGATCGAGCAGATCCTGGATGCCTATCTCGAGCCCATCCGCGGCCCGGTCATGATCACTGCAGCGAACACGATCGAGGGAGCGGCCAAGATTGCCCTGGCGAAGCCGGCGCTGGCGGATGCCGTGGTCCGCGCGATTCTCAAAGTCCAGGGGGCCAAGTACCAGACCGACGAGTGCCGCAACATCGTCGCCGGGCACGCGATCGAGGCGCTGGACGGTTTGTTCGCTGGGACCACCCGTCGCAAGGAGGTGCTCGAGTTCGTGCGGCGGGAAGCCGACAACCCAAGGAACGCCACGCGAAAGAAGGCGGCCGAGTTCCTCCGGAAGCACCAATGACTCCAGCCAGGTAGGGCGGGCAGCGGAGTGCCCGCCCTACCGTCCAGGTATCTCGGACGCACCGTTCGCGATGCCGCATCCGTCGAACGGCTGGACGCCACGCGTCACCGCTTGGATACTGCCGCGCGCATGAGGCTCTCGTTCTGTCACTGGGTTGCGGTGTCGATGCTGTGCGGCGGGGTTGCTGCCGGGGATTGGTCGCAGTGGCGGGGGCCGACACAGAATGGGCATGTCCCGGACGGCGTGCCGGTGCCGGCTTCGCTGACGTCCACCCCCGAGGTCATATGGGAGCGGTCTGTCGGCTTCGGCCTGGGTTCACCCGTGGTGAGCGGCGGAAGGCTCTTTCATCTCGACCACCAGGATGGCCAGGAAGTCGTGCACGCCCTGAATGCCACCTCCGGCCAGGAACTTTGGAGCCGCCCCATCGACACGGCGTTCCGGGACACGCAGAGCGAGCCCGGACCGCGGTCCACGCCGCTGGCGGACGGTGACCGTGTTTACGTCCAGTCGTGCCGGGGTGAGTTCTTGTGTTTGAACGCCGCGGATGGATCGCCGATCTGGCAGGTTCATTTTGTCCGCGACTTCTCCGCAGTGTTCATCGGCGAGAAGGGGGCGGCAACTGGCGCCAGTCGTCATGGGAACACCGCTTCGCCGGTGATCCTCGGGGACGACGTGCTGGTCGCGGTGGGGGGGACCAACGGCGCCAGTGTGGTGCGGTTCAACAAACGCACCGGCGAGATGATCTGGAAATCTCAAAACGACGTCCCGGGTCACAGCGGTCCGGTGTTGGCCTCGTTGGGCGGCCGGCTCCAGGCGGTGTCCTTCACCGCGGCCGGCGTGATGGCATTGGACCCGCAAGACGGAGCCCTCCTTTGGCGGGTGCCGGTGAAATCGTCGATCGGGCGCCACATCACCCCACCCTGCGCCGTGGATGACCTGGTCCTGGTTTCGTCGCATCAGGCCGGATTGCTGGCGTTCAAAGCGTTGCGAGTGGGCCAGGAATGGCAGGCCGACAACGCCTGGGTTTCGAAGGAATCGGCGGTGAACTTCTCGAGCCCCGTCGTCGTCGACGGTCATCTGTATGCGGTGGGCCCGGCCCGGAATCTCATCTGCGTCGAGGCCCGAACGGGTCGACAGACCTGGTCCGAACCGGGGCTCTTCGCCGGCGCGGCTGGCAGCGCCTACGCCGGGTTCATCGTGATGAAAGAGCGGATTCTGATGCTCACCGACGGCGGGGAGTTGATTCTCTTCGCGACGGACCCGAAGGCGTATCGCGAAGTTGGTCGGGCGCAGGTCTGTGGCCTGAACTGGTGCAATCCGGCCTATAGCGACGGTCGGCTGTTCCTCCGCGACGCGAAGACGCTGCGCGGTGTGAGGTTGGTACCCTGACCCCGCGGTGTCGCTTGCCCTGGCCGCTCTCGAACGGGAGGCTCCAAGCCTCGTTCGGTCAACGGTTCTCGGATAGGTAGGGCGACCTCTCCGAGGGCGCCACGCGGCTACTGTGGGAGAGGCGGCGGCCAAGGGGCTGGCCGCCCTACCTTGGTGAGCTCACGTCTTGAACGGAGCACGCCGTGGGCGGGATCAGGCCGGTTGCGCGCTCCGGGCGGGCGTGGCATTTTCCGCGAGTCAAAAGCACACCTATGTCCATGAAATACCTCCCGTTCTTCCCCATCCTGGCCTGCTCGCTTTCGTTGCTCGAAAAACCTGCGGTGCGCGCGGCCGAGCTGGGGCAACCCGCCCCAGCCCTGCACATCGAGACCTGGATCAGAGGCGACGCCGTCGATCTTGCGGCAGCGAAGGGCAAGAAGATCTGCGTTGTCGAGTTCTGGGCCACCTGGTGCCCTCCTTGCCGCGCGAGCATTCCCCATTTGACCGAACTGCAGAAGCAGTACGCCGACAAGAACGTGGTGGTGATTGGCATTTCCGACGAAGCGGCGGGGAAAGTCCGGCCGTTTGTCGACCGGATGGGGGACAAGATGGCGTACACGGTGGGTACCAATCCGGGGCGCCAAACCCACAAGGACTACATGGAGGCCTTTGGGGTCAACGGCATCCCGCATGCGTTCGTCGTCGACAAGGACGGCACCATCGTCTGGCATGGACATCCGATGGCGGGCCTCGACACCGCCCTCGAGGAATTGGTGGCTGGCAAGTATGACCTCGAGGCCGCCAAACGCGCCGAGCGGGCGGGAAAGCAGAGCGAGGAGTACATCGCCAAAGCGCGAGCGGGAACGGACGCGGCCGCGCTCAAGGACCTGGGCGAAGCCGTGTTGAAAGACGGAACCCCAAACCCCGGCATGCTGAATGAAATCTCGTGGGCCATCCTCACCGACGCTCGCATCAAGTCCCGGGACCTCGATCTTGCCACCCGCCTGGCCAAAGCCGCTTACGAGCGCACCGCCGGCAGGGACCCCGGGATCACCGACACCTACGCGCGGGCCCTCTTCAATACCGGGAAGAAAGAGGACGCCGTCAGGCTGCAAAAGCAGGCGATCGCCACGTGCAAGGACGAAGGCATGCGCAAGCAACTCGAAGCCGTGCTCAAGGAGTACGAAGGCAAATAGAATCCTCGAATGGGCAGTTTCGTTGCGGTCTAGAGCAGTTTAAATAAAACTGTAGCCGCACGCGGCGAACCAGTTCCGGGCGT
>CAZHUS010000067.1:0-44025 GCA_964535555.1 uncultured Verrucomicrobiota bacterium | reverse complement strand
CCATCCTCGCGCTTCCAACGCTGACCGCATAGACGGGGTTACTAACACGGATACCGTTGATCGCCCGGCGTTACACGATGGTGGATTACTATCGAAAGGCTTGAACCGGACCCTGCCTTGCGCGCCGGACCGGCGGGCAGCGGAGTACCCGCCCTGCCTTGCAGGCCCGGTGCCCTCACCGGGCGGGTCCGGACCTTGACACAATGAATTGGCGTCGCGGACACTCGGGGCTCAGACATGACCGGCCAACCTTAACTTGATCCACGCACCATGGGACCCGTCGCTCCGTCCTCGCCCACTGCCTCGCCGTCTGTGTTCGCCGGTGTGACGCCCTACCACTGGCTGGTGGTGCTGATCGCTTCCGCCGGCTGGTTGTTCGATTGCATGGATCAACGGCTGTTCATCCTGGCGCGCGAACCCGCGTTGAAGGAGTTGCTCCAGGCCGATCCCCAGGCGGTGGCGAACGTGAAGAACTACATCGGCTGGGCGACGACGGCGATGATCATTGGCTGGGCCACGGGAGGCATCATCTTTGGAATGATGAGCGACAAGATCGGCCGGGTGAAGACGATGATCGCCACCCTGCTGGTCTACTCGGGCTTCACCGGCCTTTCGGGAACCGCGCACAGCTGGGAAATGTTCACCGCCTACCGCTTCCTGGTCGGGCTCGGGGTCGGGGGCATGTTCGGGGCCGCCACCACGCTGGTGGCGGAGAGCGTGCCCAGCGGATTCCGTTCCCTGGCCCTCGGCTCGCTCCAGGCCCTTTCGGCGACGGGGAACATCCTCGGTTCGCTGATCAGCATGCAGATCAAACCCGGGTCCACCGACTTTCTCTGGGGATACTCCGGATGGCGCGTCCTGTTTTTCGTGGGAATCCTGCCGGCCCTGTTGATTGTGCCGATGATCTTTGTGCTGCGGGAGCCCGAGGCTTGGGTGCAGGCGCGTTCGGGTCACGCGAGCAAGAGCGTCGGTTCGCCGATCGAGCTGTTTCGCGATCCGCGGTGGCGGCGGAACACGCTCGCGGGGCTGCTGCTGGGAGTTTCCGGCATGATCGGATTGTGGGCGATCGGTTTCTACTCACCGGAACTGATCTCGACCGCGTTGAAAGGCGCTCCGCAGGCGACGGTGGACACGGTGCGCGGGCTGGGCACGGCGCTTCAGGATGTGGGGGCGTTTTTGGGAATGATGACGTTCACGTTCGTGGCGTCGTTCCTGAGTCGCCGCCTGGCGTTCCTGGGCGCGTTCATCCTGTGCCTGATCGCCACGATCTTTGTCTTCTCGTCGCTGCGGTCGGCCTCGGATGCCTACTGGATGCTCCCGATGATGGGGTTCGCGCAACTGGCGGTATTCGCCGGCTACTCGATCTACTTCCCGGAGCTTTTCCCGACGCGGCTGCGCGGAACGGGCGTGGGATTCTGCTACAACACGGTGCGTTACCTCGCGGCGCCCTTTCCGGCGATCATGGGGTATCTCACCATCCACGTGTTCAGCGGAACGGCCGAGCCGTTTCGAACCGCCGCCGTGGTGATGTCCGGCGTCTATGTGGTGGGCATTTTCGCCCTGCTGATTGCCCCGGAGACGAAGGGAAAGCCCCTGCCCGAGGACTAGCGAGGCGCGCCTCAGACCCAGGCCGTGCTTCCCGGCTCAACCCTCCCTGGCACGATGCAGCCTCCGCCTTTCCACGTCGGACAGCGCGAGGTGATCCAGATCACGGACATGGCCTTCGGCGGCGAAGGCGTCGGACGTCTCGGCGACTTCGTCGTCTTCACGCCGTTCACCCTGGTGGGCGAGGAGGTCGAGGTCGAACTGACCGAGGTGAAGCGGAAGTTCGCGCGCGCGCAGCTTGTCTCGGTGCGTCGTCCCTCGCCGCGGCGCGTCACGCCCCGCTGCCCGTACTTCGGCGAGTGCGGCGGCTGCCAGTACCAGCACATCACGTACGAGGAGCAACTGCGACTCAAACAGAAGCAGGTGGCCGACCTCCTCGAGCGCATCGGCTCCTTTCCCCGGGATCGGGTGCAGCCAGTCATCGCGTGTCCGGAGGCCTACGGCTATCGCAACCGGATCATGATCCGGAGCCAGTGGAACAAGCCCGAGCAGCGCCTGAACCTCGGCTTTCTCCGGCATGACAACCGGCTGGTGGTGGACATCACCGAGTGCGTCATCGCCGATCCCGCCCTGAGCGCCCAGATCCGGGAGGTCCGGGCCAACCCGCCACCCAAGGGTGGTCTCAAGGTGGTGTTGCGGATCCGGCCCGAGGGGTGGGAATTGCCGCCGGACTCGTTTTTTCAGAACAACTTCTTGCTGCTCCCACAGTTGGTGGACGCCGTGCGCGAGCGTTTGGCAGCGGCCGGGACACGGCATCTCCTGGACGTGTATTGCGGCGTCGGTTTTTTCGCGCTGGAACTGGCCCCGGCGGTGGACTCGTTCCTGGGGGTGGAACTGGACGCCGCCGCGATCCGGGCCGCGCGACGCAACGCCAGTTCGCGCGGCATCGTCAATGGCGAGTTCATGCCCGGCCGCGCCGAGGAGCTTCTGGGCCAGCTCCTGACGAAGCTGCCGGCGGCACGCACCACGGCGTTGCTGGATCCGCCCCGGACCGGGTGCGCCCCGGCCGGCCTGCGCGCGCTTCGGGAGTCTCGGCCCGAACAGATCCTCTACGTTTCCTGTCACCCGGCGACCCTGGCACGCGATTTGAAAACCCTGGCGGCGGAGGGGCTTTACCGGCTGGAGCGGGTGCAACCGCTGGACATGTTCCCTCAAACCCAGCACGTCGAGTGTGTGGCGGATCTAAGGCTTTCCCCGGCCGCCCGCGGGGCGCCGGAATTGGACGGCTCAGGCATCTGAACCAGGCACGCGCCCCACCTCGGAACACCGACTCCACCCCTCACGGCGAACCGGTTCTCCGAACGAACCAGAACTCCGCGGAGAACCTGTACGCTCCGTCGCCAAATTACGGGATCCACTCGAAGCCCTGGCGAGTGGTGCTGAATCTTGAGACAGCTATTTCACGGATCGGCACGGATGGTGCCAGCGCCCCAGTCGAAGCCCTGGATTCGCCCCTCGACCGGGACTGCCGGTATCCCCGCCGGTTTTCCCCCGGCTTTACCCGCCTCAAAGTAGCCTTGCGCTGGAGACGGCCTTTGCTTTCAACTTGCCTTGCCACTGCCAACCATAGTTATGGATCAATTGGATGAACAAGAACGGGGGTTTGCCCAGACCCGGCTGCCCTGGATCGCCGCCGGAGCATCGCTGGTGCTGTACCTGGTCACCGTCAGCACCTGGGTACGGCTCGACAGCCTGGCGGTCACGGCGAAGATAGCAGGTTGGGATTGGACGCCCCTCTTGCATGGGCCGGTCCATTTCCTGGTGACGTATCCGTTTCGCTGGCTGCCGGCGTCCATTCAGCCGCTGGCGCTCAATCTCCTCTCCGGGGTGATGGCGGCGGCGGTCATCGGTCTGCTGGTTCGCGCCGTCTCGCTGCTTCCGTACGACCGCACGCGGGAAGCGCGGATCCGCGAGCGTCACGATCTCGGGTTGCTCACCACGCCCCTGGCCTGGGTGGGGCCGGCCTTCGCCGCCGGCCTGCTCGCCTTGCAGCTCAGCTTCTGGGAACACGCCACGGCAGCGACGAGCGAGATGCTGGACCTGCTCCTCTTCGCGTATCTTGTGCATTGCCTGGTCGAATACCGGGTGAGCGAGCGGGAGAGCTGGCTCCTGCGCCTGGCCCTCGTGTACGGGCTGGCGGTCACGAACAACTACGCGATGATCGCGTTCTTCCCGTGCTTTCTGGTGGCCGTGGTCTGGTTGAAAGGGGTGGACTTCTTCAACCTGTCGTTCCTGGGCCGGATGACGTGCTGGGGAGCGGCGGGGCTGCTCCCGTACCTGGTTCTGCCGCTGGCGGCCGTTCTTTCCGACGGCGCCTCGGAGGTGGGTTTCTGGGGTTATCTCCGTTCGGTGCTGGCCAGCCAGAAGTCCGCCCTCAGCGCGTTTCCGCCGTACGCCATCCTGCTCATCGCGTTGAGCAGTCTCGTTCCGGTCCTGGTGCTCGCCGTCCGGTGGCCTGCCGGAGAAGGGGAAACGAGCCGGGCGGGAGTGGTCATGGCGGCATTCATCACGCGTGTGATTCACCTGGCGATGTTGGTGGCGGCGGTTTCCGTCTTCTACGATCCCCCGTGGAGTGCGCGCGAGCTTGGGTTCGGCCTGGCGTTGCTGCCGTTCTATTTTCTGGCGGCACTCGCCGGCGGCTACTACCTCGGCTACCTGCTGCTGGTCTTCCGCGAACCGAAGCGTTCGCATCACCGGGTGACACCAAACGAACGCCTGCTGAATCGGACCACGACGGGGGTGGCGCTCGCCGCTTCCGCGGCCGTCGTCGGCGTCCTGGCCTGGCGTAATTTTCCCACGATCCGCGGCAATGACGGGCGCCTGGTCTATGAGCTGGTCAGCCTCCACGCCCGCAGTCTTCCCGCGGAGGGCGCGTACGTCATCAGTGATCAGTCGGCTGACCTCCTCCTGCTCGAAGCGGCGCTGGCGCGGCAGGGCAGCCCGGGGCGGCACGTGTTGCTGGCGTCGCAGCTCATGCCGTACCGGCTCTATCACCGCGAGCTCGAACGACAATACCAGAACCGGTGGCCGCACCTGCCGGAGTATGACGGCGACGAGGAAGCCTTGACGTCCGGCTTCCTGAGCCGGCTGGTGCAGGACCTGGCCCGCAGCAACCGCGTCTTCTACCTGCATCCCAGCATGGGCTACTACTTCGAGCTGCTCGAGCTCCGTCCCAAGGGGCTCGTGTACGAACTGCTCCCCCGCCCCACGAACGAGCTGGGCGCCGTCGCTTTCGAGCCGGCCGAGATCACCGCGAACGAGCAGTTCTGGGACGGGTTGACGCCCTTCCTCGACCGCGTTCCGGCGCGCACGCGGAATTCCCCGGCGCAAGTCCGCTTCGTGACCCAGACGTGCGCCCGAGCACTCAACACGTGGGGTGTCGTCCTGCAACGCCAGGGACAGATCGAACCAGCCGGCAAGCGCTTCGAGCAAGCCCTCCGCCTCAACCCGGACAACATGGCGGCCCGCTTGAGCAAGTCGTTCAACGACGAACTACGCCAGGGGAAGATCCCTCCCCTGGATGCGCCGTTCCCCGCCGGCGTCGACGCCGAGCGGCGCGATCTGGACCAGTTGCTGATCGAGGACGGTCCCTTCGATCACCCCCGCGCGAATTATGTCCTCGGCGAGGTCTACGTCCGGAATTCGCTGTTCCGTCAGGCCTTGATCGAATTCGAGCGCCTCCAACGGCTCATGCCGCAGGAGGCTCGTCTCGCCCTCTGGACCCAGGCCATGACCGCGATGGTTCGCTTCGGACTGGGAGACGCCGCCGCCGCCGAAGCGCAGGCCCTCAAGCTCGCCGAAACGCATCCCAAGGAGGATCTGGTCCTTGAAACCCTCACGCAGATCTACCTTGGCACCGGGCGCATGACGGAGGCGCTCGGCACCATCGAGAAGCAGCTGCAACTCGAACCGAACAACGTTCGCGCGCTGCTCAACAAGGCGGCCATCCACATTCACCTCAAGGATTACACGGGCGCGATCGCCCCCCTCAACACCCTGCTGGGGCAGCAACCGGAGAACACGCCCGCCCTCATGAACCGCGCCATCGCCAACTTGCAGAGCGGCCAACTCGATGCCGCCGCACGTGACTACGAGTCCCTGCGCAAGCTCATGCCCGAGTACCATGCGGTCTATTTCGGCCTCGGCGAGATCGCCTTCCGCAAGAAGGACAACGCCGCCGCGCTCGAGTCCTACGAGGATTACCTCAAGTTCGGCAAGAAGGGCTCGGACGAGTACAAGTCCATCGAGGCACGCGTGCAACAACTCCGCAGTGGCGCACCGTAGAGGCCCAACGGTCTGTGGGAATCCACGAGCTGCCTCCCGCGCTAGCGCCCCGATGCGCGTCGTCCACGTCATCACGCGCCTGATCGTCGGCGGCGCCCAGGAAAACACCATCGCCAGTGTGCTCGGCCTCCGGCGGCTGCCCGGATTTGAGGTTGAACTCATGGCGGGGCCGACGACCGGGCCGGAAGGCTCGCTCGAAGCCGCCGTGGCTGGCGTTCCCGGTCTGTTCACGCGCGTCCCGCCTCTGATCCGCGCGGTCCATCCACTCCGCGACTGGCAGGCGTATTCCCAGCTGCGGCGCCTTTTTCGTGCGCGCCGTCCGGACGTGGTGCATACCCACAGCGGGAAAGCCGGGATTGTGGGACGCCTCGCGGCGAGGGCCGCCGGAGTTCCCGTCATCGTGCACACGATTCATGGCCCGTCGTTCGGTCCGTTTCAAGGGAGGGTGCCGAACCTCGTTTTCACCAATGCCGAGCGCCTCGCCGCGCGCGCCACCACGCACTTCGTGGTGGTGGCCCAGGCGATGGCGGATCAATACCACGCGGCCGGAATCGGAACCCCGGCCCAGTACACCCGTATCTTCAGCGGATTCCCGCTCGAACCATATCTCGAGGCCAGGCCTGACCCTGAAGTACGCCGGCAGCTGGGCCTTTCGCCGCAGGACGTGGTCGTGGGCAAGATCGCCCGGTTGTTTCGCCTGAAGGGGCACGACGACCTGTTTGCCACCGCCCCGGCGTTGGCGGCGGCGTTCCCAGGCATCAAGTTTCTCCTGGTGGGCGATGGGGAGTGGCGCACCCGCTTTGAGAACCAGTCAAGAGAACTGGGACTTTCCGATCGCTTCGTCTTTACGGGCCTGGTGCCCCCCGAGGAAGTCCCCCGCTATGTCGGGGCGATGGACATTCTCGTCCACCTGTCGCGACGCGAGGGACTGGCCCGGGCCTTGCCCCAGGCGATGGCGGCGGGCAAACCCGTCGTGGCCTACGATGTGGACGGTGCCAACGAAGTCTGCGTGAGTGGCCGGACCGGATTCCTCGTGAAGCCCGGCGACCTCGGAGGGTTGCAGTCCCGGATCGTTGAACTCGCCCGCGACCGCAGCCTGCGCGAGGAACTGGGTGCGCAAGGCCGGGAGCTGGTTCGGAGGCTGTTCCCGGTTGAGAACCTGGTGAACGGTCTCGCCGAACTGTACCGGCGCCTTGCCTCGCCAGCCCCGGTGCAAGCGGAGAGGCTCACGACGCCATGACCTTCCCGTTCACCGTTTATGCGCTGGCCCTCGTCGGCGGCTTCGCCACCACCGCGTTGGCGCTCCCCGTCTGGCGGAACTGGTGCCGGCGTACCGGGCTTGTGGACGATCCGGGGCACCGGAAGATCCATACGACGCCGGTGCCCCTGGCGGGTGGACTGGCCGTGTTTACGGGGATGCTCCTGCCGCTGGTGCTGGGAGCTTCGGCAGTCCAAACGGGGCTTCTCGACCTGCCCACTTCCGGCGCGTTCGGTCACGGTTTTGCCCGGCGCACGCCGCAGCTGGTCGCCGTTCTGGCCGGAGCGCTGGCCATGGTTGCGCTGGGGTGGCTGGACGACAAATACGAGCTGCGCCCCGCGTGGAAATTCGCCGGGCAGATTCTGATCGGGCTCGGGATTGCGGCGAGCGACGTGCGCCTGACCGTGTTCATCCCCAGCGTATGGGTGAGCGTCGTGCTGACGACCCTCTGGATCGTCACGGTGACCAACGCGTTCAACTTCCTGGACAACATGAACGGCCTCTGCGCCGGCCTCGGGGTCGTGGGCGCCTTGGGCTTCGGGCTCAAGGCGGCGGTGGCCGGCCAGTACCTCGTCGCGTCGCTGGGTTTCCTGAGCGCCTCGGCCCTGGCGGGCTTCCTGCCGTACAATTTCCCCCGCGCCTCCGCCTTCCTGGGCGACGCCGGCAGCCACCTTGTGGGCTATCTCCTCGCGATCATGGCGATTCTGCCGGATTATTACTCCGCGTCGCATCCCGTGCGCACGGCCGTGCTGAATCCGCTCCTCATCCTGGCCGTGCCGCTCGGCGACATGGCCTGGGTGGTGGGGCTGCGCTGGCGATTGGGCAAACCCGTGTATCTCGGCGACACGAATCATCTCTCGCACCGCCTGGTGCGGCGGGGGCTCAGCAAACCCACCGCCGTTCTGTTGATCTGGTTGCTCGCCACGGTCGCAGCCGCGCTCGCCTTCCTTTGATCGAAGCACCCCAGCACCGAAGGCTTTGCGCATCACGACCCGGCACCGGCACGCCGCGGTGACGCACGCCCGTCGCTCCGCACGTTCCCGGGTGATCCTCGAAAGGGCCGGTCTGCCAGCGCCTCCTCGTCGACCTACTCGACCTCGTCTCGGAGGCGCCTGAGTTCCATGGCCCGCAGCAGCCGCAAAGGGTGATCGGTCTGGATCACATCGATGCCCCAGTCCATGGCCTCAAGGTAGGCCTCGACTCGTTCGTGCCGGCCCAGGGCGTCGGCGTAGACGCGCACGCCGAGCTCGTGGCAGCGGGCAATCAGCTCGCGCGAGAGCGCTTCCCAGGCGACATCGACGCCGTACGGCTTGAGCGCAGCCGCCAGTGGCTCCAATTCGGCAGCCGCGTTCAGCGGAGGGAGGAGTCGGATGGCCGGGTTGATTGCTTTCAGGCGCTGCAGGTACCCGGGGGACTGATAGACCACGGTCCGCTCGACAACCCCGTGTCGCTCGAGAACGGCCGCCAACGTCTCGGGCGGAATCTCTTTCGCGTCCAGGTAGAAATCCACCCGGCCCGCGAAGGTATCGAGGAACAGGTCCAGCGTGGGAAGCCGCGTCTCCCGGTGCTCCGGCGAAAAACCCGCCCCGGCACTCAGTGGCTCAACCACGCCGGAGGTCGCGTCCTGAATCGGGCCGGATCCATTCGTGGTGCGATCCAGCCGTCCGTCGTGCAGAAGGTAGTACCTCCCGTCACGGGTGGTCCGGACATCGAATTCGACAAGGTCAGCGCCCAACCGGAGTGCCTTTTCAAACGCGGGCAGGGTGTTCTCGGGCGCATACCGCAAGGCCCCGCGATGGAGTGACATCCTGACCGGGCGAACGCGCGTGGTCCGCTGGTAGGCGTGCACCCGCACTTCTTCGGGCAACGCGGTTCTAATCCAGTCCACGCCGGCAGCCATCATCTGCTCCCAGGCCTCCGGTCGGTCCAACTCACCCGGCATCATCACCGCGACCTTCACACCCCGGCCGTGCAAGGCCGCACACAACTCAGGCGTCACGAACTGCGGCTCCAGCTCCACGGCGGCCAGGTGATTTGAAAGGGCCCAGTCTTCCACATCGCCGCTACGAGGCCACCACTCCATGGACCTGCTCCGAAAAGCGGGGATGAATCCCCGCACTCCAGGCGCTTCGCGACTCCGGATGGGCCTGGGAGCGGCGCGAGGCGTTTGGAGTGCGTCCGGTTCACCGGCGCTTTCGGGTTCAAAGTCGCTGCGCATGGCCACCCGGCCAAGGGGCCTTCCCACGAGCGCGAGCCGTCCTCCCGAGGCTGAATGGAGTTCGGACAAGAGCGCCGCGGGACCACCGACCGCCACCTGCCGTTCCATGCCAGCGGTCAGGATCTCCCGGGCGAGGCGCTCCGGGTTCACCGCCCGGCACTCGAGGTAGAGGTTGAGCGAGCCCCGCGCCAACGCCAGCGCCTCGCCGAGACTCAGCAATCGTTGGCCCGCATACTTCGCGGCGAACCCGGTCCCCACGTCGAGCTGGCGCAATTCCTCCAGGCTGGCCTCCGCAACCGTGAGGAGCCGTCCCGAGCCGTCGGGCACCCGTTCCCCGGCGACCAGGAGGTGATGTCCATCCCTGGTGACCCGCACGTCCACGGCCGCCCACTCGATTCCATCTTCCGCACACCGGGTGAGGGCGGGGCGGGAGTTGGCGGGCGCCTGGCGCGCCTCCCCCTGCTGCGCGATAATCTGAATGCGCCGCGGGGGCTGCACCGGCTCGAAGAACCTCCAGGCTCCGTCGGCGCCAAGTGCCCGGATAGCCACCGCGAGCGCGAAGGCGGCCGTCGCGCGGCTGCCGCAGGAAGGAACGTTCACGCGAGTCTGGCTAAGGCGCACGCGATCCTGGTGCCGGATCGAGGCGGGTCGCGATCTCGCGAACGAGGTTCTGGATGATGCCCCGCTCGTTCGCGTGATTCACCGTGAACACCACGAGGACGAACTTCGCTCCCGAGGGCAATTCCACATACATCGCGTCATGGCGGGTTTCACTGGTCCAGCCGGCTTTGGACCACAGCCGGCTACCGGCGGGGAGCGCGGGCCCGCTGAATTTCGCCTGGTCTTCCGGGTCGTTCGTGGCCGGATCGCGTTGCATCAGCGCCAGCATCTGGCGGGAGCGCTCGGGCGTAACCGCCGTGCCGCGCACGATTTCGACGAGGAGCCGCGCCGTCGCGTCGGTGGTCAACTGGTTGCGCTTGGGTGAGAACGTCCTGATCGCCTGGGTCTCGCGTCCGTACGGGCCTTCGCACCAGGGCTTCTTGTTGGCGTTGACGTTGGTGTAGCCAAGCGAGCCGAAGTAGCGGTTGACGGCGTTGCGCCGGTCGTACCAGAGCCTGAGTTCGTCCTCGGGAAGTTCCGGACCGCTGGTCGTGCCGGTCAGCAGGTCCACGACGTAATGCGTGGCTTCGTTGTAGGACAACACGATCATGTCGCTCAAGGCGCGGCGCAGCTCGGGCGTGTCCTGCAGCCGGGAGTCCTCGAGCCAACGATGGGCTGCCACGAGATAGAACAGCTTCACCACGCTCGCCGGGTAGATCGGCACGTCCCCACGGTAGCTGCCCCCCGGTGCGACGTCCGGCTTGGTGAGGTCCACCAAGGTCACCGCCACTTCCTCGGGCTTCAAGCCGACGCCGACAGATCGCTCGAGCGTGCTGCGCACGGCCGAGTCCACGATCGCCTGGGTCCGCACCCCACCCTCCGGCAGCTCGGGCTCGCCGGCAGCCAGTTGGCTCAAACCGAGGGCCAGCGTGAGCGCAAGGCCCCCGCCAAAACGAGGTCGCCCGGCGGCGTGGTGACCCGGCAGTGCGGGACTTTGGTCCGTCTCGGAGCCCGGCACACGGGTGGCATGGGGTTTCATGGTCTTGACTCGTGTCGCCGCACAGGATAGCGGGTCGCCCGGTGGCGCGTAAAGCCACCCGGTCCCGCTCCTATTTTCGTTGAACGGGGTCGCCGCCCCGGCTCATAAAGCCGCCAATGAAGTGTTTTGTGACCGGTGCGACGGGCTTCATCGGCGCCAACCTGGTCCATGAGCTGAATGCCCGCGGTCATGAGGTCCGGGCCTTGGTGCGCCCCGGGGCAGACCTCCGGGGTCTCCAGGACGCCAGGTGGGAGGCTGTCGGCTGCGACTTGACCGACCGGGCGGCGCTCGTCAAGGCGATGCGCGGCTGTGACTGGTGTTTCCATGTGGCCGCGAGCTACCATTTGTGGCTTCCCGATTACGCGCCCTTGTACAAGGCGAACGTGGAGGGGACCCGGGCGGTGCTGGAAGCGGCAGGCGAGGCGCAGTGTTCACGCGTGGTTTACACGAGCACCGTGGGGGTTCTGCGTCCGCCACCGGCTGGTGCGGTCGATCCGACCCCGGTCACGGAGACAGCGTTGGCGACGCTCGAGGAGATGACCAATCCCTACAAGCGTTCCAAGTGGTTGGCGGAGGAGCTGGCGCGTCATCTGGCCGCACAAGGTCTGCCGGTGGTGATCGTCAATCCGACCGCCCCGGTGGGCCCTCGGGACGTGAAACCGACGCCGACCGGACAGATCATCGTGGACTTTCTGAATCGCGCCATGCCGGCGTTCCTCGACACGGGCCTGAACTGGGTCCACGTGCGGGATGTGGCGCTCGGGCACATCCTCGCGGCGGAACGGGGCATACCCGGTGAGCGGTACATCCTGGGGAGCGGGAGCGGGAACTGGACTCTTGAGGAGGCGTTCCGGGTCTTGGCGGAGCTGACCGGGTTGGCCGCCCCGCGCTGGCGCATCCCGTACGGGGTCGCCCTGGCCTTTGCGCATCTGGACGAGGCGAAGTCGCGTTGGACCGGCCGGCCGCCGCGAGCACCGGTCGGCGGGGTCCGCATGGCGCGCTACAAGATGTTCTTCAATCCGGCGAAGGCAGTTCGGGAGCTGGGCCTGCCGCAGACGCCGCCGAGGGATGCCCTGGCGGATGCGGTTCGATGGTTTCGCGATCATGGATCCGTGCGGTCGCTGCTCCGCGGCCGCGACAAGGCTTTGTAGACCAAGGAGCTATTCGCAGGCATGTCCCCTGCTGTATGTCACGAACAGCGGGGAAGCCCGGCTCGGCCTGCAGCTTGGAGGCTCGGACTTGCAGCCGTGATGCCGGGCGCCCAAGGAGGCTGGGACGCGGGGGGCCGTCCCGTGAGCGACGAACCGGCAAGCACCATGAACTCGAGCAAACGGCCGACCGAATCCGGACGCGGTGAGACCCCACAACCCGAGGCTCCGTCCGGGGTGAGCCCGCGGGCCGTGCCACCCGAACCCATCGCTCCCACCCCCCGACGCGCCCTGGCGGTCGAGAGGCTCCTGCTGGACTGCGCCGAGGCGGACGCGGCGGCTGCGGCGGGTTTCTTTGGTTGTCTTCAGGGCACAGGCCTGCTGAGCACGCAGCTCAACGACTACCGGCTCTACCTGCCCATCGAGCTGCGGAGGCGGCTGGGTCATTGGGCGGACTTGCCCTGGGTCGTGTCGTTCTGGTGCGAGGGGTGCCTGCGGGCCATTCCGGAATCCCTGTGGGGGCGATACCTGGGCACGTTGCGCCATCAACTCGAGAAACTCGGGTACTCGGAAGAGGATTACGATGCGTATGAAGTAACGGCTTCGGTGGTTCACCTGGAGCATGGTGGCCGCTGGCATCTGCCGCATTCGCTGGCCAAGCTGAGCAACATTGACGGCGGCACCCTTTGCTGGCTCTGCGCGACCGGTGGCGGAATCGAGATCTGGGACTCGCTCGTCAAACAGGAACGGTTGCGCTCGATCGCCTCGCGGCTCAATCACCGGCTGGCGGCCGGTCGCGCGGGTTCATCGCCGGCCGCGGGCGCCCCAGGCCCGGCGCCCAAGAGGTGAGGGTGGCTGCTTTCCTCCGCCCGGAGGCAAGGCTACCTTCGGGCCGTGCAGACCTTTGGAGACCAGCTCGCCGTTCCATCCGCCCTACAGCAGGTCCGGTTGCCTGATCTCTGGCAGCAGGAAGCGGTCAGTGCCTTGCGCGGCGGCCGGGATGTCGTGGTCCATGCCCCAACCGGTGCGGGCAAGACGCTCATCTTTGAATTGTGGTCGAACCAGGGACGCCCGCGTGGCCAGGCCATCTACACGGTTCCCACCCGAGCGCTGGCCAACGACAAGCTCGCCGAGTGGCGGGCACGCGGTTGGGACGTCGGGATCGCCACCGGGGACCTGGCGGAAAACCTCGAGGCGCCCGTGCTCGTCGCCACCCTCGAGACGCAGAAGAACCGGTTGATCCGCGGTGACGGCCCTTCCCTCCTGGTTGTGGACGAGTACCAGATGATCGGCGACCCGGACCGTGGCTTGAACTACGAACTGGCCATTTCACTGGCCCCGCCGGCGACGCAGTTGCTCCTGTTGAGTGGCAGCGTCGGCAATCCGCAGGATGTGGTGAAGTGGCTGCGCCGCCTGGGACGCGAGGCCGTCCTGGTGCGGTCGGATGAGCGTCCTGTGCCGCTCGAAGAGGTGCATGCGGCGCAACTGAGTTACAGTGTTCCCAGCGAGATCCGGGGTTACTGGCCGCGGCTGGCGGCCAAGGCCCTGGCCGAGAACCTGGGGCCCATCCTCGTCTTCGCGCCCCGTCGCCAGGCGGCGGAAGCCCTCGCCGATGACCTCGCCCGACAGTTGCCCAACCCCAACCCGCTCGTCCTCTCGCCCGCCCAAAGGCAGATCACGGGCGACCGGCTGGCGCGCCTGCTCAAGACTCGAATCGCCTATCATCACAGCGGGCTCAGTTACGGGGCGCGAGCCGGGGTCATCGAACCCCTCGCCAAGGCCGGGCAACTGCGGGTGGTCGTGGCCACCATGGGACTGGCGGCCGGAATCAACTTTTCGCTCCGGAGCGTCGCGCTCGCCGGCGAGTCCTACCGCCGGGAACAGGCGGAACAGGCGCTGCAACCGGACGAGATCCTGCAGATGTTCGGGAGGGCGGGACGCCGGGGCATTGACGAGGTGGGCTACGCGATCGTGACCCTGAACGAGATCCGGTTGATCGATGCCCATGCCAGGCACCTGGCCCGCAACGGCATGGTTGACTGGGGGGCGTTGCTGGGCTTGATGGCCGGCGCCGCCGCGCAGAGCAAGGACCCCTTTCGCGTCGCCGTCGATGTGCAGGAACGGCTCCTCACGAGCAAGCCCATCCTGCTGGGCGTCGAGGAGTCCCTCAAACATCCGAACACGCCTTGCGGGTTGAAAACGGACGCCGAGCGCGCCCGGCACGTGCGTCGCCGCGTGCGGGAGATGTTGAACAGCCGCGGGACCTGGGAGCGTTACCCCGGGACGCAGGAACGACCGCTGAAAGAGATTCAACTGCTCGATGCGCCTTCGGAAGCCGTGTTGCCGGCGTCGGTTGCCTCGCCTGAGGGAAATACGGTTCGCAGCAACGGTGCGCCGAAGCTGCGCCCGGCGCTGGGCGAGCCGGCCGCGTTGGAGAAGGTCGGCTTCGGCCAGCTGGCGGTAGTGCAGGAGGGCTCCGAGGGGCCGGTTTACGGGCGGAGTTTTGTAGTGGCCGAGCGATTGCCCGGCCAGCGCGTGCTGCTCGCGAAGTGGGTGCGGCGCATGATCAACTGGCACGGCCGGAACGCGCCCCAGCAACTCTGGCATCGGAACATCCTCCCGTTGCTCGAACAACACCTGGTCCAAAGACGAACGCCGCTGGTCCAGGTACGCGAGAGCCCTGAGAAGATCACCGCCTTCGTGAGTCTGGCGGAGTTGCCGCTGCGTGTTCCGGTCGACTCTTATGGGGTGCCGCTCTGGCGTCCTCCCGAGCGGGATATTGCCCCTCCCGATTGTTCGCAGTGCGAGTTGGTGCGGGTTTGCCAGACGCTCCCAACGGGGACCGGAACGGCCATGCTCTGGCGGCGGCTGGCCCTGGTGGACGCCGCGGGGGTCCCGACAAGACGGGGACGCCTGGTGAGCTTCTTTTCGCAAGGAGACGGACTCGCGATCGCGGCGGGTCTCGAGGACACGACGTATCCGATCGAAGACATGATCTACGACCTGGCCGATCTGGCGGCAGGGTTCCGTTTCGCCGGCGACGACAATCGCTGGGCGGGCCGCCTGGCGCTCGCATGCCATCAGGCGTACGGGCTGCAGTCGATTCCCGGCTACCTCGAGAACGGCCTGCCTCCGAAGTACGGCGCGGGAGCGGAAACCATTGTGGCCACGGTGCACAAACATCCCGAGCGGCGGCACGGCTGGACCAGCGAAGTCCTCGGGCCGGGCGACATTGACCGGGTGATCATTGAATGGCGGAGCCTCCTCCGCCAGGTGAGCCACGCTCCATCGCTGATTTGGGAGCGATGGCAACAACTCCAGCACCTGGCCCGGCAAGTCCTGCACGAAACCGAATCGCCCACCATCACCGACCTCCCGCCGCTGGAATTCAACCAACAACGACGCGTGGATCACCGCCTGACCCTGCGCCACCACTGAACGGCGACATGCAGACGGACCCGAACCCGACCTGTCCCCCCTTGCCGGTCGAACTGACCGAGGCCATCCGGCCGCTCGGCCTGGAGCACATTCGCCGGCATGTCTTCCTCTGCGCGGACGCCTCGGACCCCAATTGCTGTGATCCGGTCGCCGGCCTGCGCTCCTGGGAGTACCTGAAGCGGCGCTTGAAGGAGCTGAACCTGGTCGGCGCGCAGCCGCTGGTCTACCGCACCAAAGCCAACTGCCTTCGCGTCTGCGTCCGCGGGCCGATCGCCGTGGTCTACCCGGAGGGCGTCTGGTACCACTCGTGCACGCCCGAAGGGCTCGAACAGATCATCCAGCAGCACCTCCTCCGCGGTGTGGTGGTGGAGGCCCTGGCTTTCGCGCGGAACCCGTTGCGACCGCCCTCACCCGGTGACCTTTCCGGCGAGGCGCGCCCTGACCTTCGCCCGACGAATGAACGCCGGAAATCCCGAGAAGTCTATTGACGTCAGGGTCGTGTCTGGTACCTTGCCCGCCTTTATTTCGCAGGTTGGATGAAGACCTATCTACCGAAAGTCGACGTAAACGCCCGCAAGTGGCATGTGGTGGACGCGAGCGGCAAGGTGCTGGGACGCCTTGCAGCTGAGGTCGCCAACACCCTGCGTGGAAAGAACAAACCCGTCTTCACCCCGCACTTGGACGCGGGGGATTTCGTGGTCGTGATCAACGCCGAGAAGGTCGTGGTGACCGGACGCAAGGAGACCGACAAGACGTACATGTCCTACTCCGGATGGAAGGGCGGCGAGAAGTACCGCACCGTCGCCGAAGTGCGGGCCCGCACCCCGGAGCGTCTGATCATGCATGCCGTCAAGGGCATGATTCCCAAGAACCGCCTGGGCGATCGTCTGCTCACCAAGCTCAAGGTGTACCGCGGCGAGAAGCATCCGCACGCGGCCCAGCAACCCTCTCCGATGACCCTTCCTGCTTAATCCTGCTCATGGCAACACTCACGGAATACCTCGGGACCGGCCGTCGCAAATGCGCCGTGGCTCGCGTCCGTCTCGCTGCTGGCGAGGGCAAGATCACCGTCAACGGGCGGCCCATCGACAAGTATTTCCTGCTGGAAACCCAGCGGATGTGGGCGACCCAACCGCTGGCCCTCACCGCCAATGCGGCCAAGTTCAATGCCCGCATCAACGTCAACGGGGGCGGCCCCAACGGCCAGGCGGGTGCCGTTCGCCTCGGGATCGCCCGGGCGCTGTTGGAGGTTGATGCCGCGCTGCGCCCTGCCCTCAAGGCGGAAGGCATGCTGACCCGTGATTCACGCGTCCGCGAGCGCAAGAAGTACGGTCAACCGGGCGCCCGCAAGCGGTTCCAGTTCAGCAAGCGCTAAGCCATTTCCGAGCTGTTCTCAAGACCCCATCGTGCCTGGCGCGATGGGGTTTCTGCTTTTGGGACGCGCGTGGTGATGGCTGCGGTCCCGTGCGTCCCACGGTTGTCGGGATCGCGGCCGGTCCCCGGACACAGCAGGCGCGAGCGGACTGGGGCAGTCTTCCGTACCGCACAGAGCACCGGAGTCCGTTGCCGCGGCGATCGCCAAGCGGTCGCGGGCCTTCGCCGCGCTCCGCAGGCTGCCCATCATTCGTACCTCGGCGGGAACCGGGCAACCGGCCTTCCCCCTGCCCGTCAACCCGGGACGGCACCGCGTGGGTGCGGAGGCATGCCCCGGCTTGCCAACTGCCCACGAGCCTTCGTAGCGTCGCGCGCATGAAGCGCGTGGCAGTCATCCTCTCAGGTTGTGGTGTGTTCGACGGCGCCGAGATCCACGAGTCCGTCCTCACTTTGCTCGCTCTGGACCGGGCGAATGCCCGGGTAACCTGTGCGGCCCCCGACGTGGCGCAACATCACGTCGTGAATCACCTCACCGGAGCCGAGGCGCCGGGGGAGCGCCGGAACGTCCTCGTTGAGTCGGCGCGGCTGGCGCGCGGCAAGATCATCCCCCTGTCACAGCTTCGACCGGCGGAGCTGGACGCGATCATCGTCCCGGGCGGATTCGGCGCGGCGAAAAACCTCTGCACCTTCGCACTCGCGGGCGAGTCGTTTGACGTGAACCCGGAGGTTGCGCGGGTCCTGCAGGAGGCCCACAAGCTCGGCAAGCCCCTGGGCTTCGTCTGCATCGCCCCGGCAATTGCCGCGAAGTTGTTTGGGGCTGAGGCGGTGGAATTCACGATTGGGACCGACGCCGCCACAGCCAAGGCCCTCCGCTCGGGCGGGGCCCAACACGTGAACTGCACCGTGCACAACATCGTGGTGGATCGGCGGCTGAAGGTCGTTACCACGCCCGCCTACATGCTGGCCAATCGCATGACGGAAGCCGAGGCGGGCATCAACAAGCTGGTCCAGGCGGTCCTCGAAATGGCTTGAGGCCTCCGTGCTGCATCTGCATCAACCTGGCCCTTCCCGGACCGCGACCGCTCCGCGGTCGCAGCGGCCGTGGGCTCTGCGGGACGTTGAGGTCCCGGACGATCCGGCACGGACTGCTCGCACACGCTGCGGCCGGGGACCGGCCGCGGTCCGGTTCATGCCCACGAATCAGGTCCAGGAGGAACAGGTCGCTTTCCATGATCCTCCCCAGGAGCGCGGACTTCAGTCCGCAGGAAGCCACGCCGGCACAGGGACGTCCCTGCGGGCTGAAGCCCGCGCTCCTCAACGGTTCATGCCCACGAATCAGGTCCAGGAGGAACAGGTCGCTGCTCTTGAACCGGCACCGAAAAGCGGCGGTGAACCCCCGCACTCCAGGCGCTTCGCGACCCCGGAAGCGCCTTGGAGCAACGCGAAGCGCCTGGAGTGCGTCCGCTTTAGCGGCGCTTTTTGGTTCACTTCAGCCCGCAGGGACGTCCCTTTCCCATGCGGGTCCTCGATCAATAACCGCCACCACCAACCATCCCAAACCGGCTCTACCCATGAGACAATTCGCCACCATCACCGTGATCGGCCGGGACAAGACCGGCGTGATCGCACGCGTCACGAGTTTCCTGTTTGAACAGCACGCCAATATTGAAGCGCTCGAGGAACAGGTCACGCGCGGTCAGTTCAGCATGACGCTCCAGGCCTCATGGAACGCCCGCGACTGGAATGCGGCCGCTGTCAGTTCGGGGCTTGAGCAACTGGCGCAGGCGCTCGGCATGGAGATCCGCCTTCGCGCCACACCGCCCCGCCGGCGTCAGCGCTTCGCCATTCTGGTAACGCGCGAATCCCACTGCCTGGAGACGCTCCTGCGGGCCGCGCGGGCCGGGGAACTCAAAGCGGATCCGGTCGTGGTGGTGGGTAACCGAGCCGACCTCGAGCCGTTGGCCACGCGGGCCCAACTCCCTTTCCAGGAAGTGCCCTGGAACGATCGAACCGAGGCGGAGACGCTGGTCCTGCAAGCCCTCGAGGCCCACGACGTGGACTTCGTGGTCCTCGCGCGGTTCATGAAGATCCTCTCGCCCAACTTCGTGTGGCGGTTCAAGAACAAGATCATCAACATCCATCCTTCGCTGCTGCCGAGCTTCCCCGGTCCGCAGGCGTACCGACAGGCTTATGAGCACGGAGTCAAGATCGTGGGCGTGACGGCCCACTTCGTGAGCATGCATCTGGACGAAGGACCGATCATCGCGCAGGACTCGTTCCGCGTGCGCCCCACCATGACCCTCAAGGACATCGTCGCCGCCGGGCAACGGCTTGAGTCGCGGGTGTTGCTGCACGCGGTGAAACTCTACCTGGCCAAACGCCTCGACGTGTACTGGGGCGTGGTCAAGGAGGTGTAAACGAAACCCGTTCGAGTGCGTCCGGGGGGATTCGCCCTCTCCTTGGATCTCCCCAAGGCAGGGCGGGCGCTCCGTTGCCCGCCGCATCCGGCGCGTCAGGGACGTCGCGCCGCACCTCGTTCCGTCAACCGCCCGGGGAGGGCACCGGGCCTACAGCCCTTCAGGCGTAGTCCCTCTCCCAGGCCACCCCAGCTTCCGCATGAGCTCAACCGGGTCGGCAATCGTGCCCAGGCTGGTCTCCTCGGTTTCGTTCTTCACCGTGATCGTGTCGCCCGTGGCCAGGGCTTCGGCCCAGAACCGCTCCGGCGTGATCTCGGGGTCGACCTGGCACGCGAGGGCAAAAAGGCCGCTCACCCAGGGCACCACCCAACTCCAGCCCGCGCTCCCATAATGAACGTAATCCTCGGGCCCGGTCGGGCTCGCGAGCGTCCGGCTGTCCATGGGCACGCAGAGCCGTTCGCCGGGCTTGAAACGGCGTTGGCCGCTCCAGAACGCCGGCGCCCACCACGACCCCGGCCCGTAGCTCGCGGGCAGGTTGCCGTCCAGGCGCGGGTCCCGGTCCAAACCGTCGAACGTGAGCTTGTGCGTCTGTCGCAGGCTCGTGGAGACGACAAAGACCCGCTCCCGGGAGGCACGCTCGACGGCCGCCATCGCTTCGTCGTATCCCTTTTGCCCGGGAGCCCAGCCGACCGAGATGGAAATCACGCGAAGCCGCCTTGCCCGCGGAAGTGCCGCATTCACGTCGAGCAGGCGATGGATCGATTGCGCCAGCGGCCTGAAATCCCACTCGAACTCGCCACCAGGAGCCGCCGTTCCGTGTTGCTCGGCGATGTAGTACAGATCCGCCTCGGGGGCGACCCCGCAGGTCGCGCCCACGGCAATCGAAGCGACGGCCGGCCCGTGCATCTGGGCGGGACCGCCCGGGCTGTGGATCTCCTCGTAAAGCCGGAGCCGACCTGCGTACTCGCGGTGATTCACGAGCAACGGCTGGTCGATGATGCCGATCCCGATCCCCTGCCCCCGCAGGCCGCGGCGGTGGAGTTCGCGCACTTTCAGCCCGGGGTCCACCCCAAGTTCACGGATCCGGGCCAGCTCAAACTCCGCCGGCAATCGTTCGGGCCAGCGCGTGTTTGAGTCATAGTCCGCGTGCAACAGGTCGCCCAGCCGATCCGTGAGGTCCAACCCGGTCAGGTCGCAGCCGCGCAAGTCCACCTGGGCGTGCCGCCCGGAGTTCGGATCGAACTTCGGCAACGCCTTCATCCGACCGGCGACGATCTGGATGCGGCAGGGTGGCGGCTGGCGGACGATCTCAAGCTTGCCTGTCGCGGAGAGCAAGGTCCTCGGTTCGGGAGCGCCGAGCATCGCGAGCGGAAGCAGGCCCCGCCAGCCGCGCGTCGCGCCCGGGCGCCGGAAGCGGTCGTCGGCGAGGTCCTCGTGGTGCCGGAGGTCGGCAATGCGGTAGGTCACCCCGTTGATGCGCAGGCAGTGCGGTTGTCGCAGGTTCCCCACGGGGCGGTAATTGTCCAACTGCAGGCCTCCAATCCGGGCAAGCAAGGAGGTCTCCTCATCAAAGACCAGGCGCGAGTAAGGACCCGGGACACCTCTCCGACCGATCGCCACCGCCGGGCGGCCCTCGAGCACTTCAACCTCGGTCACGGCCGAAGCGAGTCGCTCGGCGAGGTTGACTTGTCCCGCGGGGAAGAGCGCGAGCACCAGTCCCATCAATTCGCCGGCGCGGTCGCCTTCAAGGTCGCGTACACCCTTGCGGTCCTGACACCAGAACCGGCCTTGAGGATCGCGGCCGGTGCACACCGGTCGACCTTGGGCGTCGGTGGTGGTGCACACCACCAGGGACGGCTGTTTGATCAGCAAAGCGAAGTCGCGCGGCCCGGCACCATCGTCGAGCGTGCCCTTCACCGAGACGGAGGTCACCGCTGCCATGGCGTCGCGGCCTCCAACCGCCTCGAAATGGCGGGAAAAGACTTCGGGGGCCGGAGGCGGTGGATCCGCAGCGAAGGACGGAAGGGACGGGCCTGAGCTCAGGCATCCGAGTACCAGGACGGGAAGCAAGGTCTTCATGATCGGTGAACTTCCATGACAGCTGGTTGAATCACGCCCGGTGACGGTTGGCCGCAACGGCCGCCGGACACCACGCCGGCCGCGCCAGAGGCAGGTACAACAGCACGGCGAGGACGTCCATCGAGGCCCCCGCGCGCCACGTCGGCAGAACCCAGATCAGCACGGCAGCGAGCAGCCCCCAAACCGTCAGCAGGGCCAGCGGGAATCGCCACGTGACGTTGCCCCGGTGCCACGCGAGCCCCAGCCCCAGGAGCGCCAGACCGAGCTTGAGCGCGAGCCCGATCCCCACCGCGGCCGGCCTCCAGGGAGCCGCATCTTCCGCACCTCCAAGGAGGTTGTCCGCCGCCAGCCAGGTGGTCGCCCACGCGAACATCCCGGTGAGCAGGAGGTTGGGGAATCCCTCGAAGCGACCCCAGAGGAACACCGGCAGCAAACCGACGCCGACGCTCGCGCTGGCCGCCATCCAACGTGCCACGCTGACCAGGAGGCGCTGGCGGCTGTCCGGATCTTCCGTGCCACTGAGGGTCGGATCATACCAGGCGATCAACACGAGCGACGGAGCCCAGAGCAACGCCCAGCCAAGGACCAGAGTCTGAAGCTTCTGGGCCGCCAGCGCGCCGCTGCTCAACGGCAGGGTGGCCCGGAATGCCGAAAGGCGCGTGCGGAATCCCGCCGCCGGCTCGCAGCCCAGGAAGAGTCCCCACATGGCCAGCCAGGGCAGGACCAGCAACGGCAGCACATGCAAACCGACCAACGCCAGCAGACGCAGGCTGAAGGCCACCTGGCTGTCCATCCGCCGGACGTCCAGGCTCACGAACACATAAATCACCAGCACCAGAACCAACCAGCTGAACCCCAGCAGGCGGAGCAACGGCAGGCTGTCGGACCAGAACAAGGCCCCCGTTGCCGAGCGAAAGTCGCGCCGCCGGCTGGGTGTCATGCCGCCCTGACGTATGACCTGCCAAAGCCCGTCCAGCGGCAGTTCGCCGGGCCAGTCGCCGCAGCGGTTCTTCCGCGCCGCATACCAGGCAAAGGCGGCGAGTCCCGCGGTCACGATTCCGAGGGGGAGCTGCGCCCGTTGGCGAAACAACTCGCGTCCCGGCTGGTCCTGCGGAATCAACGCCAGCAACAGCACCACGGGAAAGAGGACGGCTGCGCCTGCCCAGAACTGACCCGGCTTGCGCGGCACCGCCCAGGCCAGGGCATGGATGGCTGCCAGGCCCATCACCAGGACCACGGTGAAGTAAACGGCGTCGAGCCCGGGAGCCACGCGGTCGAGAATGGGCGTCCAGAGCGCGATCAGGAGGACGACGAACACCGCGCCGGCCAGCAGCGGCGAAACGACCAGCACCCACGTCCGCAGCGGAAGCACAAACCACCGCGTCAGCATCGAGTTCATCCGCCAGCCCGCGCTGTTCTCCGTCAGACTGAACAGGGCGAACGCCAGCAGGATTGAGGCGAAAAAGGCGAACACGGTCAGCCCTTCCAGTCGGGGCCGCCAGGCGGCGTCGGAGTCGCCGCGGCTCACGGCCCATGCCACGGCGACGCCGAGGGCCAATAGGACCAGCTGCATTCCCAGGACCGGCCGGTTCTTGCGTAGGATTTCCCAGTACAAGGTGTGGAGAACGGCTTTCATCAGGAGGAGCGAGGGTGGGAGGATCAGGCCGGGTGAGTTTCGGAGCAGGCGCGTCCGTTGGATCGTCATCAGCGCGCGGCCGGGTGGGGCGTGCTTTCGCACAACGCCGCTCCAGGTCCTGCGGACGACCCGCCGTTCTTGCCGGTGCCGGCCATGGCCAGGGAAGCCTCGGACTGCGGGGCACCTGGAGTCCCGGCGCGGGCGTGGAAAATCTCCTCGAAGCTGGCGGGCGCGTCGTCGAGCACTTCCCCGTGAGCCGCAGCCAGTGCCTGCCGAAAGGCCGCACCGCCACCAGCGCAGATCACCGTCCATTCATCCGGACCGCCGCGGGCGCAGAGTGCTCCGGGCAATTCCGAAGGAAGCGGGCGCGCTGCCGGCAGAGCCACCAGCAGGCGGCGGTGCTGTTCCATCGCGCCGGCAAGGTCGCCTTCGAGCACCACACGCCCCTGAACGAGCATGGCGACCCGATCGGAGACCCGTTCCACTTCGTCGAGCAGGTGAGACGAGAACAGCACCGTGCGACCGTCGTCGGCGACGGCGCGGACAATGGCCTCGAGCAGTTCCCGTCGAACGACCGGGTCGAGGCCCGAACTGGGTTCGTCCAGCACGAGCAACTCCGGGCGATGCGCCAGCGCGACCAGCAATCCCGTCTTGGCCAGCTCTCCCTTGGACAGCGTGCGGATGCGGGCCGACGAAACGAGCTGGAATTGTTGCCGGAGTGCCTCGGCGTAGGCCGGGTCCCACTGCGGATGGAACGGGCGGGCGTAGCGGAGGAGTTCGCCGACCGTGATCCAGGGCGGCAGGTCCCGGTCTTCCGACAGGTAGCCCAGGCGGCCGAGGACCTCGACGTTCCGGGAGACCGGATCGAGGCCAAACACGCGAACGGTGCCCGCCTGAGCGCGGAGCAGGCCAAGGAGGTGCTTGATGAGGGTCGTCTTGCCGGCGCCATTCGCCCCCACGAGACCAAGAACGCAGCCACGCGGGATGTCGAGGCTGACGTCGGCGAGGGCGGTTTTCGTGCCGTAGCGGCGTGAAACACGGTCGAGCGAGACGACGGAGGGGGGGAGGGGGGAGTGGTTCATTGGGGCGCCTGGTTCTGGTTCCTCATGAGTTCATGGCGGTCGCGGAGGAGTTGCAGCACATCAGTCAACGGAAGGTCGAGGTGCAGGGCATCGGTGAGCAGCGAGTCGGCCTTGGGCACGAGCGATTGCACGGAGGCTCGGGATGAGTTGCGGGTGGCACTCTCCGCCACGAACGTGCCCGAGCCATGTTTGGAGACCAGCACCCCTTCCTTCACCAGCTCGGAGTAGGCGTGGACGATCGTGTTCGGATTCACCAGCAGCCGTTCGGCCAGGCTGCGGATGGGAGGGAGTTCCTGGCCGGGGCGCAACCGGCCCGCCGCCACCAGGTACTTCACCTGGCGGACGATCTGGCGGTACAACGGGACACCGTCGGAAGGGGTGAGGCGGATTTCCATGGGGCGTGAGCGCAGGTTTCATGGCAGCGGCGGAAGTGTTCTATCGTACTAGTACACTTGGAGCGAGCCAGTCCGAAATCGTCACGCCAACACCGACGGCAATCGTCTGAGGCGCCCGGAATCGCCGCGGCGACCCGGACGCGCCTTACGGTCGGGGGATGTAGGAGTGGGCGAACACGAGCTCGATGTCGTCGAGTTCGTCCAGGTCGAGGACCGCCACGCCGGCATCGCGGGTGGGGATCGTGAGCCGCCAATCCGTTGCAGCCACGCTGCGTTCGCGGAACAGCGTCGAGGCGGTTGAGCCCGGGGGGATGCGCGGGTCGGCGCTCTTGAGCATGGCGACGGGGGCGCTGAAGGCCTCGGTGAAGCGCCAGTCCGGGCGCGCGCCGGGCGGCGGGTCATCGTCGAAGTACCAGAACCGGGTGCTGTACGCCGTCATTTCGTCGGCCAGGCGGTCCGGGCGATCGGGGAAGGGAACGCCCGCTCGTTTGCGGCGCAGGAAGCTGGTTCCCCCGTAGCGCAGGAGTCCTTCAAGCGTCGGTCGGCCCACCGTGTGGGCTCCGGGCAGGTTGACCTGGATGGTCTCGATCTTGTCAAGGTACGTGCGTTCGGAGAAGAAGGTCGAACCGGGCGGGCGGCGCGTGGTGCTGAAGCTCAGTTCGATTTCGTTCCGCGCATTGAGCAACTGGCGGAGGCGGCTCCGGAACGCGGTGATCGCGTCCACGGGCTGCCCTGAGACCGGGTCGGGATAGGTGAGCATCTGTCCGGTCCGGTTGGTGGGGATGTAGCCGAAGAAATCGTCGCGCACGGAGAACCAGTCCACGACTCCGTGCTGGCGCGGCAGTTGGATGGAGGCCTCGAAGTCGTCCATGGCGCGGTGAAACGCCAGGAGTTCATCGGCGTTGCGGAGCTTGAAGATGGAGTTGGCGGACCAGAGGCGCCGGCTCTGGAACGGGTGTTCGAAGTTCTCGAAGGGGGAATTCCACTTGTACTGCAGGGCGCGCACCATGAAGTACATCCATCGTTGCGCCTCGTCGAAGGCGTGGTGCGCAGACTCCATGTCCGCCGAGGAGCGCAGGCGGTGGATGGGGTCGGCAAAGTAGCGTCGGGCGACCGAGGCATCGCGTTGGGCGAGGCGCTTTTCGAGATCCTCCTTCTCGCGATAAAGCGCGGTGAGGCGGCTGACTTCCTGTTGGAGGAGCAGGGCGGCCTCACGCGAGTCGACGTCGAGCGTGGCCAACTGCAGGAGAAGGGTCTTCACCGTGGCCTCGCTCTCGATGCCAGTGATGGTGGCCTCCTCGAGCGCGGCGAGCCGTTCCTTGCTGGCTTCGAGCCGGCCTTTGTATTCCTCGGCGGCACCCTGGGCGACGGCGTTGATCGCGCCCAGTCCGAAGGCGCCCTTGACCAGGCGGCCGGGGTTGGCCGCCTTGCTGAGATCGAGGAGGTTGCCGGGGGAAAAGGTGTCGGTGATTCCCTGCAAGGCCGCCTGGCCGGCGCGGATGTGACCGAGGGTCTCGGTGATCCGGGCCTGCTGGTTCCCGAAGTTCACCACGGCGTTGGAGATCGCGGCGGTCTTCTGCAACTCGATCTGTACCTGGCGGTGCACGTTGTCGATCTCGACGCGATTGCGGGTGACCCGAAGGTGCGCGGCCTCGATGCTCCGGAACTGCTGGTCCAACTCGCTCCCGGGGTTGTTCGTCGGCACGTTGCTGTAGTTCGGATTGTCGGGATAGACACCCACAATGTCGCGCAACCGGTCCTCGTAGGTCACCGACGAATCACGGAACTGATCTTCCCACTGATCCTCGAAGCCGCGAAAGGCCTCGTAGGTGCGGACGGCCTCCGTCAGCCGGAACCGGGCAAAACCCAGAGGATTATCCTGGGCGTCCGGATTCAGGCGGATCCGCAGGGCGTCGTACGAGTCGAACAACTGCTCGCCCGGGGGTTGCCCCTGCGCGGCGAAGCGTTGCACGTACATGAGAAAGTCCTCGCCAAACCCCAGGATGTTGCCGCCGGTCCCGACGTGGTCGGCCAGGGTGACGAGGCGTTGCAGTTCCGTGGTGAAGGCGGTGATGGCTTCCGCGAGACCCGTGCCGTCGCCCGGCTCCGGGTCGAGACCGGGAAACAAGCCGTCGAGTATCCCGGCTTGCACGACCAGGCTGCGTTGGGTCCGGCCCAGCCACGAAGCAGCGCGCGTGCGGTCGTCGGTTCCGTCGCGGGCCAGGAGGAGCCGCGAAAGCTGCGCGTTCACGTGCGCGTGTTCCCCGAGGAGGTCGTAGGCGAGGAGGAGATCACGGTACCCAGGCAGCAGCACCGGGTCCGAAACGACGGGCAACGTCTTCCCATCCTCCGCCACGTAGGTCGCCGGCCGGAGCTTGCGTGCCGGCACGAGCCTCGCGAAGAGGTTCCGCCCCAGCGCGGCGTCCTTGCCCTCACCCACGCCCTCGCGCTCCAGCGAGAACAAGCGAAAGTACTGGGTGAGCAGCCGCTGGCTCTGTTGCGCGGCGCTTTCGAGAATCGGGATCTCGAGGTCGATCACGAAGCGCCCTTCCGGGGGCGGATTCACCAGGGGTGGCCCGAGCCGCGTCTTGGCCCCCTGGGTGAGCTGGTCTTCCAGGAGGATCTGCTCCGCGGTGGCGCGATCGGCATACAGATCGAGGAGAAGTTCTCCCAGGGCCGGGTCCTCGGGATGGACCCGCAGGGCGGCGAGGAGCAGGCGCTCCGCGACCTCGGCACGGTCGCGTTCGGCGTCGCCATACCAATCGCCCATCTGGTCGTGGTGGGGCCGAACGCGATTGGTTTCGGCCTGGTAAAGAAAGTGCCGGTAGCGAAAGGCGGCCCGGTCGCGAGCAAGTTCGCCCGACGCGTCGCCAGCCCCGTAATCCAGCAGGGCGGAAGCGAGCCGGGTCACAAACGCGGGCTCATGGACGTCGACTTCCCAGGCGCGCACCTCGGCGAAGTCCTCCTCGGATTGGGTGCCGAGAACGCCCGCAGCGACCGTGGTATCCCAGGCCGCCACACCGCCGATGGTCGCGCTCGTGAACTCCTCTTCACCGGCCAGGGCGGTACCAAAGTGAGTCCATCGATCCCCCCAAGGTCGGAACGTCAGAACGGCCGGCGGGTTCTGTTGCGTCACCGCGACCAGGTCCTCCGCCAGCGCGACGTCGGAACCGAAGAAGTTGAAGGGACCTCGCAAGTCCTCCGGAGGGAGGAGGAGCGGTCCCGGGTGCCACACGCCCTCGGTTTCGGTGAAGACATACACGCCGCCCGCGCCAAAGGTGGTGTCCAGTTGCCGGTTCCAGGCCGCGATCAGCGCGACGTCGTTCCGCAACGCCAGGGCGTTTCCGAATCCGGCATTGCTGTTCAACTCCGCCACCGCCAGTCGTTGACGTTCCTCCCAGTTGCCGGACGCCGTGTTCAGCGCGAAGGCGTACACGGCACCCCGATCTCCGGCCCGGGGCGCGCCGACGAGCAACCGACGGGGATCACCAACCAGCCGTGCGCCAAATTCCGCCGCCGCCGGTTGGTCGGAAGCGGAAAGCGTCTGGTGAAAGTCCCAGCGGGCGCCGTTGCGGCGGAAGACAACGACGGCGCCTCGGCTGCTGTTCCGGCCGGGAGCGCCGGCGAACAGGTAATCGCCGCTCACGCCCACGTCGGAGCCGAGCTTGTCGTTCGAAGCGGCCCCGGGATCAAGCAGCGCGGGTCCTGGCATCCAAGTCCCGGCGTTCCGTTCGAACACGTGAACGGCCCCGGCGGCGGTTCCGCGAGCGTTGTCCCGAGGTGCGCCCACCGCCAGCGTCTTTCCCTGCAGGGCCAGGGAGGAGCCGAACTGGTCGAAGGTGGAGTCGGGGACGGGCGGGACGCGTCCCTCCAGAGACCAGCCGCGGTCAGTCTGAAGAAAGGAGTAGATCGCCCCGTCTCCGCCTCCCGCGTACGGGGCGCCCACCACGAGAAGATCGTCCTCGAGGGCGAGCCGTCTTCCGAACTCATCGGTGGTGTAAACGCCGGCCACGTCCAGGGTCGCCGTCTCCCGCATCGTGCCCGGCGGCGTCGCCGCTCTCAGGAAGGGAGACGGGACGATGCCGGCGACCATCGCGAGAGCCACCAGGCTCGACTGCACCGCGGGGAGTTGGCTGGGTTTCATGAGAGGCTCAACGCAGGGTGGTCAGTTGGACCTCGTTGGTCGACGGACGAGCCGGCGGCACGAGCAACAGGAACGAGCCGGTGTTCGTGCTCGCCAGGTGCGGCTTGCCCGGCACGTGGACCGTGAGCCGGGCCCGGCCACGCACTTGAGCCGCGGTCACGACCTCGCCCGACTGACTGGCGTCCGCCAGCAGTTCGAACTCGAGCTCGGCTGGGGTGGCCAGAAAAGTATCCTCGGCTGTCAACGGGACGCCGCGGGCAACCGCGGAAAACAAGTCCGCGGTCCGTGCGATGATGGCCTCGTGACCGGTGGCAGGAAACAGCCCCGCCGTTCCTCCTTTCAGGACGCCACGGACCGAGTCTCCGGTCGTCAACACCTCGAGTCCGAATCCAAACGTGCCCGTGTCTCCCGCGAACGTCCCCTGCCAGGCGACGTCGTTCTCCGCGATCTCGACCAGGGTCTCGAAGGGCTCCGTCGGAATCATGTCGGGCCCGGTTTCCAGGGCCAGGGTGAGAAAACGGAACCGTCCGATCTCCGCATTGTCCTTCACCCGGACCGTGATCACGGCCGCGACGCCATCCACGAGAAGTTCCCCCGACAAAGGTTCAGCATCGTCCGGGCCTGCCGTTCCTTCGACGCGATAGCGCACGGTGCCCTGGTACGGGGCGCTGAAGACCAGGGGCACTTGAATCTCTCCGGAACCTTCATCGGCACGGACTGTCCGCGACTCGAAGTGCACCTCGACCGGCCCGGTGTTGGCCAACCTACGGACGCGGAAAAAGCCGGAGGCCGTTGCTGGCTCCCCCAAGAGCACTTCGTAAGACCGGTCGCCCAGGGGAACGAGGCTGGCATGGCTGGCGGGAAACCACTCGCCGCCCGGCACGAGTTCCATCGCCCGCTCGATGACGTAACTCCCGGACGACGCTTCCGGATCGGCGAATTGAAGTCGCACCCCTCCCTCCGCCGGGAGTTCGATCTTCGTCAACCGCAGCGGCTCGGCGGCCGACACGGAAAGCGCCATCCCGAGGCTGCTCAGGACCACGAACCGGGCGCAGCGACGCCGGAAAGAGGACGGGGAATCGGTGGT
The DNA here is from genome assembly GCA_964535555.1 of uncultured Verrucomicrobiota bacterium. Lineage (GTDB taxonomy): Bacteria > Verrucomicrobiota > Verrucomicrobiia > Limisphaerales > J093 > DSVZ01. The sequence goes on along the minus strand of CAZHUS010000067.1, from coordinate 14,221 downwards.
GTTGTTCATCGCCAGGAGGGGCAAGATACCCGCGGAGCGTTCACAATCAAAATGAACCCTGGGAATCGATAAACCTGATGATGCAGTTCCGCGCCCGGGCGGACCTTGCCTCGCCGGCAACCACCGCCATCCGCCCGGAGCGAGGCCTCGTGTTTGGCGGCCCCGGCCCGGCCATGGCTTCGGGTGTCTGCGACGTTGCGCCGGCATGGCGCTTTCCGCTTGAATGCCGGCCGTGAAGATCCTGGTGATCGGGTCTGGAGGCAGGGAACACGCCCTGGTGTGGAAGCTCGTCCAGTCGCCGCATGCGACCCAGATGTGGTGTGCGCCGGGGAATGCCGGCATCGCCCGCGAACGTCTGACGGCCAACGGCGAACTGGTTCAGTCCGTCCCGATCGGGGCGGAGGACATCGCAGGCTTGCTCGCCTTTGCCCAGGAACACCGCCCCGACCTGACCGTGGTCGGCCCGGATAATCCCCTGGCGCTGGGATTGGTGGACGAGTTCCAGAAGCACGGGTTGCGGGCATGGGGCCCAAACCGGCAGGCGGCACAGTTCGAGTCCTCCAAGGTTTTTGCGCAGCAGTTCATGGAGCGTCACGGCATCCCGGCACCCCGGGCGGGCGTGTTCGAGGACTTCGCGTCCGCTTCCCGGTTCGCCGCCGGCCTGGGGGGACGCTGCGCCGTCAAAGCCGACGGGCTGGCGCTGGGTAAGGGCGTCCTCATCTGTCGCGACATGGCCCAGGCGGATGCGGCCCTCGAGGACATCCTCGTGAGACGATCGTTCGGAGCGGCGGGAGGCCGGGTAGTGATCCAGGAACTGGTCGAGGGGACGGAGGTCTCCCTCCACGCGCTCTGTGATGGCAAGTCGGCCAAGCTGTTCCCGACCTCGCAGGATCACAAGCGGGCCCGGGACGGGGATGCCGGGCCAAACACCGGCGGCATGGGCACCTACTCGCCTACCCCTTTCCTCACGGACACTCACCTGGGGATGGCCTACCGGGACATTATCGAGCCGTGGCTGAAGGGCTGCGCGGCCGAGGGCATCGACTTCCGCGGCCTGCTCTACCCGGGGTTGATGCTCACGAAGGACGGGCCGCGCGTGCTCGAGTTCAACGCGCGCTTCGGCGATCCCGAGACGCAGGTTTACCTGACGCGCCTTGAGAACGATCTGGTCGAACTGCTCGACGCGAGTGTGGACGGGCGGTTGGCGCCTTTTCAGTTGAAGTGGAGTCCCCTGGCGGCAATATGCGTCGTGATGGCCTCCGGCGGTTACCCGGGTTCGTATCCGAAAGGGAAACTCATCCGCGGCCTGGCGGAGGCCTCGCGCCTGTCCAACGTGAAGGTCTTCCATGCGGGCACGGCCTCGTCGGGCGAGGATGTCGTGACGAATGGCGGCAGGGTTCTGGGGGTCACGGCATGGGATGCGGACCTCCGCCGGGCGCGCGTCCGGGCCTACGAGGCGGTCGAACGGATCCAGTTTGAGGGCGCCCAGTTTCGTCGTGACATCGCGGCCAAGGCGTTGAAGTCGTTGTGAACACGCTCGACACCCAGCGGCCCCGACGGGTCGTTTGCGCCCGGCATCGCCTCGCGCGAACCGTCGCGTGGCGGCCCAAGGCTCAGGCGCACGGACCGGGCTGGGTCCCGGCGTGGCTTGTCGGGTTGGTGTCGGTGGCCCTGCTTTGTGGTTGCGGCATGGTCCGCGGTGTTCTCAAGGTGCCGGGGAGGACCATCGGTGCGGTGGTTCCAGGCAGGGGAAGCGACGGCCCAAATCCAGCCGACCTGCAGCAGCGGATCATGAGCTTCGCCGACGACGTCAACCTGCGCACCGTGCAATTGCTGGACAACTACGCGGCCCAGGCGAATTCGCCGGAAGTGGACGCGCAGGTTCTGCGCTGGAAGCTGTCCCTGGGGACGGCACTCATGCTGCTCGCCACGGGGGCGAACCCGCAGGCGAATCTGGTCGATGCCATCGCGTTTACGGTGCTGCGCCGCCTTGAACTGGAGCTGCTGGACTCGCGGGGGGAACTGCCGGGAGGCCTGAGCAAACTGTTGCCCAGCCTGCGCACGTTTGAGGCCACCATCTGGGAAATCGCCTCGGGCTGGCTGACCCAGGCGCAGCGTGACGAACTGCGTCTCAGCATCGAGGAATGGCACCAGAGTCACCCCTTGGCCCAAGGTCTCTCCGTCGTCCGCCCCCAGGAGTACGCGATGGAGCTTCGCCAGAAGGCGCGAGCCGGAGGCGGTGGCAACGACAGCGTCTTTTCGTTCCTGACGCTCGATCCGGTCCTGGGACTGGATCCGGCGGTGCGGGAGGTCACGCAAGCGCGCCTGTTCGCCGAGCGGGCGATGTACACGCTGCAACGCATGCCGACCCTCCTGCGCTGGCAAGCCGAGCTGCTTTGCCGTCAGACCTTCGAACTGCCCGAGATCCAGACGCTGCTGACCAATGCCTCCGCCCTCACCGCCAGCGCCGACCGGATCAGCCGGACCGCCGCCGAACTCCCGGACCGCATCTCGGCCGAACGCCAGGCCGTGTTGGCGGAGTTCGCAGCCCAGGAGGGCAAGCTGCGCGCGCTGGCGGAGGAGATCGGGCAGACCTTGGAGGCGGGGCAAAACATGTCCACCTCACTCGACGCGACCCTGAAGACCTTTGACGCCCTGATGAAGCGGTTCGGCGTCGGCGAGGAGCGGACAGCCGCCCCCGCTCCGGCCGGCACGCCGCCATCCCGCCCCTTCGATATCCGCGACTACGGCGACACGGCGCAGCAGATCACCGCCATGGCCGCCCAACTGGAAGCCACGCTCCACGACCTGGAGGCGATGCTCGATTCGCCCGCGCTGGCCCGGCGAAAACAGGACTTGGAGGCCCTGGTCAACGACGCCGAGCTGCGCTTGCGCCGCAATTTGAACTATGCGTTCACGCTCGCGGCAATCCTGGTCCTTTTCGGCTTCGTCTGCGCCGGAGCCTACCGGGTGCTGCTGCGGCGGCTGCACCCGACCGCGACACGCTCCGTCAAGGAATGACGGCGCTCGACCGATCCCGCAGGAAGCGCTGTAACGCCCGCCAGGTCGGAATGCCAGCCTGACCTCCCGGCTGGGTCGCTTTCATCGCCGCCGCCCCCGAGGCGATTTGCAGCCGCTCTTCGAGGGGAAGTCCCCGGGCCAGTGCGGCCGCATACGCGCCGTGGAACACGTCGCCGCAGCCGGTCGTGTCCACGGCCCGGACCTCGAACGCCGGCAGGTGATGCGGTTGACGCATCCCCTCCCCCATCCACCAGGCGCCCTGGCTGCCGCACGTGACCACCACCACCACCCGGGACGGGCTCCACAATCGCCGGACCCCTTCGGGTGCGTCGGCCGCCTTCGTGAAACGCCTGGCGAAGTTCTCCGAGACAATCAGGTGATCCGCCAGCGCGAGTAGTTCTTCGAACCGGGGCAACTCGAACGTCTCGAGGTCAGCCACGACGGGAACGCCAGCCTGTCGCGCGATGCGTGCGGCCCGGATCATGCCCGGCAGGCCCCATCGATCCACGAGCAGCACGCGCGAACGCTGGATGAGAGTTCCCTTTGGTCGCCGTGGGTCGGCGCCCAGCGCCCCGTCCACGTCGTACAGGATCGTGCGGGTGCCGGTCTGCTCCTCGACCACGATCGCGGAACGAACGGGCCGGGTGTCGCGACGCCGAACGACGTGTTGCGTGTTCACCCCCGCACGCGTCAGGGCCTGCAGCACGAACTGCGAATCCGCGTCCTCTCCCAAAGCCCCCGCATAGGCGGTCCGGCCGCCAAGCCGCGCCGCCGCAACCAGGGCGGTCGCGGTCAAGCCCCCACAATGGCGCTCGCGACGCAGGACCTGCTGCTTGCTGTCCGCCGCAGGATAACGTGACACGAAAAGCACGTCGTCCACCGCGGTGCAGCCCAGGCCGAGAACGTCGAATCCTTCCGTGGAGTTCACAACAGGAGTTGCATATAGAGCACATCCAGCCACCGGTCGAATTTGAACCCGACCTGCCTGAACAATCCGACTTGCTGAAACCCAAAGCGGGCGTGCAGCCGCGTGCTGGCCTCGTTTGCGGCGTCGATGGCGGCAATGATCGCATGCAGGCCGCGTTCCCGGGCGGCGACGATGAGCGGCGGCAGGAGTTGCCTCCCCACACCCCGCCCACGGTAAGCCTCGCCCACGTAAACCGAGTTCTCCGCGGTGAACCTGTACCCGAAGCGATCGTGGAACCGGCTCAGCGAACTCCACCCGATCACCTCGTCACTCCCGGCGGGAGTGGCGACGAACACGGCCAACCCCTCCGCGCGGTGTTGTTCGAACCAACGGACGCGGTCGGCGAAGGGCCGGGGCTCGTAATCGTAGGTCGCGGTCGTCTTCAGGACCGCGTCAGAATAGACCGCGTGGATGCCAGGCAGGTCACCCTCGGCCGCGGGCCGGACATTCACTTCGAACACGGGCGGCATGGAGACAACGTTGCCTGCGGCCATCGCCAGCGTCACGCGCATAACGGCGGCCGACACTGCCGGTGGAGCGAAGCTGTGCCCCGCAGGCAGGGCGGGCACTCCGTTGCCCGCCGAATCCGGCGCGCGGAGTACCATTGCGCAGCCGTCGCGGCTTGACGGAACCCGCCTCGCGCGGCTAGGAGCCTTGCCATGGATCCCGGCCTGAACCTGGAGTTCGCCCGTGATGAGCACCTGGACCTCCCGGCCGCGATGCGCGCAGCCGCCGCGGCGGGCTACCGCTTCGTCGAACCGTTCGTGCATGTCCCGGTTCGGGTCGAGGTCAACAGCCACCTGACCATCACGGCTTCCTCCGCCTATCATCACATCCACGCCGACAACCCGGGCATCCGTGAGGTCAGGAAACTCTGCTCGGAACTGGGCCTGCGACTTTCGGCCCTCGACACCCACACGTCCCTGCTGCTTCCTTCAATCGGCATCCCGCAGGTTCGGCGCGCGCTGGACCTCGCGGGCGAACTCGACTGCCCCATCGTCATGTCAGACGAAGGCCCCGTGTGTGAGGAAGTGATGGGAGTCGAGGCGAGTTTCGATCTCCTCTGCACCAGCCTGGAGACCGTGGTCCGGCACGCGCAAGCGCGCGGCGTCCGTTTTGCCCTCGAGCTGCACAATGCGATCACGGCAAGCCCGGAATACCTCGAGCGCCTCTTGAGCCGGTTCGGGCCCGCCGAATTGGGGGTGAACTTCGACACGGGGAACGCGTTTCTTGCCGGCAACGATCCGGTCGAGTATCTGCGTCGTGTGGTTTCGCGCGTCGTCCATGTGCACCTCAAGGACATCCCCGCCTCCCAACTCGATGCACGCGGCAAGGTCACCGGGACACGCGTGGGGGTGGCCGCGGGGCACGGCGTGGTGGCTTTGGGAGACGTCGTGAGCGTGCTGGCCCGGCACGAATACACGGGCGTCCTCTCCGTTGAATGCGGTACGCTCGCCGATGCTGAATCAAGCCTGCCCGCCTTGCAGGAGTGGATCCGGGCCGCGCAGACGAACCCTCCAAGAACATGACGACGTTTCACTGGCCGGCGCAAGCCGTCCGAATTTCGAGCCTCGGTGCCATCCTGACCGCCTGGGGGTCACTGGCGGCTGCGGACCCTTTCTCCCTGGACTTGAAAAGCCGCGATCCCGCCAGCGGCGAGGTTCGAATCACCCGCGCCCCGGTGGACCCCGGGAAGACGGCGGTCGTGGTCATCGACATGTGGGATCGCCACTGGTGCAGGACTTACACGGCCCGCGTGGCGGGCATGGTGCCGCGCATGAACCAGACCCTGCAGGCGGCTCGCAGACTGGGGCTGCAGATCGTGTTCGCCCCGTCCGATGTTGTCGGCTTCTACGCGGATCATCCCGCGCGCAAGGCCATGGTCGCAATTCCAACCCGCCCCGAGCCGGCGATCGTGCCCTTTGATCCCCCGCCTCAGCCCGAAGGCCAGGACTGCTGCGAATGCGGTCCCGATCGGCCTTGTCGGAATGCTGCCGTTTGGACCCGGCAGCAAGCGGAGCTCGCGATCGTCGAGGGCGACCTGATTGCCGACTGCAACCACGCGCACGAATTGTTCAGTCTGTGCCAGGAGCGCGGCATCGATACGCTCATTTACATGGGCGTCGCGAGCAACATGTGCGTCCAGCACCGCGATTCCGGCATGCGCAACGCCCGTCGCCACGGGTTCCGCGTGCTGTTCGTCAGCGACCTCGTCGAGGCGATCACGGCCAACGGCATCGATCCCGTCACGCACGCTGAGGATTGGAACTTCACCCCCGCGAAGGGCAGTGCGCGCATCACGCGGTATCTCGAGCAGCACGTCGGCAGTTCGTTCGAGAGCCGTCAATTGCTGGCGCTCGCCCACCCCGCCGCGGACACCACCAGTCGCCGACCGCACGTGGTGTTTGTGATCGCGGAGGACGAGTATCGCACCTGGGAAACCCTGCCGAAGTTCGCCCGCGACCACCTCGAACCCCGCTACCGCTGCACCTTCCTGCATGCCCGGGCCGAGGAGGGTCCGGGGCGCAACGACATCCCGGGCCTCGACGCCCTGCACGACGCCGACCTGCTCGTGTTGAGCATGCGCCGTCGCGCCTTGCCCGTGGCCCAGATGGATGATCTCGAACGCTACCTCCGTGCCGGAAAGCCGTTGGTGGTCGTTCGGCTGGGCATTGTGCCCTTCCAGGCGGAGCCCAAGGATCGTCCCGACGGCCACGTGATCTGGCGCGCCTTCGATGAGGAGGTCCTGGGCTGCCACTACCGCGGCTACAACGCGAAGGCGCGCGAAACCGGAACCGACGTTTGGGCGGAGTCCGCGGCGGTCGGGCATCCGATCCTGCGCGGTTTGGAGACGGCGCGCTTTCACACCCCGATGTGGATTTACCGTGTGAATCCACTCGCCACCGATGCCACCGTGCTCTGGCGGGGGCGATGGTCGGCGGAGGAGCCGGAAGAACCGGTGGCATGGGCCCGGCTACACCAAGGCGCGCGGGTCTTCTACACCACGCTGGGTCACTGGCAGGATTTCGACAATGACCAGTTCACCCGTTTGCTTGCCAACGCCGTTCATTGGGCCGTTGGCGGCTAGGGGTCAGACCGTAGATTTATCGCCGAGACAGGGTCGCAGAAGAGCACGCATTTCGACGATTCTGGCAAGGAGGTGACCGAACCGGGAGGGCGGCCAACCGAATCCCGCCAGGTTGAAAGGCCGTCGGCGGCGTGCGCGCCCTGAGGACGATTCGCCCCGAGCTGCCGGGATGGTTGGTTCTCAGCGCTGAGTTTCGAGGCCCCGCGGCGTGTCAAGCCACCGGTGGCGGCAGTGGCGTGGCACCGTGCTCCACGCGCCGTGGCAGCCAGAGCCAGGCAAGCAGTCCCCCCCCCACCGACGCAAGCGCGGCCAGCAGGTACGGCGAATGCGGCGTCACCGCGTAAAGCGTCGTCGCCAACAGGGGCCCAACAATCCGCGCCAGGGTGCCGGCGCTTTGCGCCACGCCCAGACTCGCCCCTTGTTCCTCGGCCGGCGAGAAGATCGAGACCAGCCCCAGGGTTGGCGCCCGGTTCAGTGCCGATCCCACCGAGACCACGGCCAGCACCCCGAGCAAAGAACCGACTCCAGAAGCGTATGGAAGCAGCGCCATCCCCGCCGCAAAGATCACCAGGCTGCCCACAATCAGCTTTGGCTCGCCGAATCGCGCCACCAACCGGCCGATGACTCCGCCCTGGATGAACGCCGATACCAACCCGCAGTAGGCGAAGATGAACCCGATGCTCCGCTCGTCGAAGGCGAAGCTCTGCCGTTTGATCTCCGCCGGGTAGGCCGCCTCGAGCATGGACCGGTTCCAGCGCGCCATGCCTTCGCCCGCCCCGGACGTCTCGGCAGCCGGCGCGCCGGCGTTCGCAGCCGGGGCCTGGGGGCTCGCAATGTGCGCCAGCGTGGATGCGTCAAGCAGGTTGGTCCTCCGCAACGCGTCGTTGAGCCCGCGATAAAGCACCTGGCGCAACGCCCCCGGGGCGAGTTCGTCCGCCCGCTTCAACTTCTCCACAACGCCGGGCGAGAGCCGTGAGCGGATCTGGGCGCTCACGGAGTCCTGCCCCGTCGCCAGCCTGGCCGCCAGCACGTGCGGGCGCGCGAAATCATCGGGGTGCAACGCCGGCGAACCGAGCAACAACGGCAGCGTGCTCTCGAAGACGGCGAAGCAGAACGTGGACAGGAAGTAAACCGTCACCAACAGGCCCACCCGGGGCAACCCAAGCGTATGAGTGACCTGGGTCATCCGGGTCCGCGGCTTGGCCGAAGGGGCACCCGGTTGCCGGCTTTCAGCCAGGATGAAACAGGCCAGCGTGAAGTTGATCGCACACAGGGCGGCGGCAACCCAGCCCGGCCCCATCAGGCCCAAGCCCTGGGCGCTGAAGGCGCCGATCGCCGGCCCCAGGATGAAGCCCAGACCGAACGCAACGCCGATCAGGCCCATCCCCTTCGACCTTTTCTCCGGAGGCGTGATGTCGGCGATATACGCCGCCGCCACCGAGATGTTCGCCCCGCACGCGCCCGCGAAGACGCGCGAGGCCAGGAGCACGCCGAGCGCAGTTCCGGGTGCCAGCCCGGGCATGGCGGCCAGGGCAAACATGGCGTACGCCACCACCGAGCCCGCGTTGCTGATCAACAGCACGGGCCTGCGACCAATCCGGTCGGACAGCCGCCCCCACCAGGGCGCCAGGAACAGTTGCATCACCGAAAAGGATGCAATGATGGCGCCGATCACCCATCCCTGCGCCCCCATCCGCTCGCTGTACCGTGGCAGCAGCGGCAGCACGATGCCGAAGCCGACCAGGTCGATGAAGACCGTCAGGAAGATGATGAGCAGAGAAGGCTTTCTCACGCGGCGTAAAAGGGGCGCGGCGCCGCGTCCCAGCCCGGCGGTTGCTGTCGTTGCGTGATCCCAATCATGGGCGGGAATTAACGTGGGGGCTCCGGCCGGACGTCAACGCGAAACCGTCGGAGCGCTCGGCGCGCGAAGGCCTGCTGATCCTCCACCCGTAGTCAGGACTCGCCACCTCGCGGGGACGACCGGCGGGCGCGCCGCGGTCGAAACAACTCCAGCTGCGGGCTTCGGAAAAAGTCGTAGTTCTTCAGGATGCGCAGGGTCTGGAGCAACTCCGACTTCTGGTAATTGCGGTTGGGCTCGACGTGCGCGATGAGGTCGGCCAGGGCGGTGCGGAACGGGATCACCGCGTCGATGCCATGGCTGCGCAACACGGCGATGCTCCCGGCTTTGGCCGCCTCGCCCTGGGGCAGGGCTGGAATGACCAGGATCTTCAACGGCCGGCGGTCCTCGCCAAGCGCTCGCGCGGCTGCCTCGAACACCGCCGGCTCGACGAAACGGAACAGCTCCGGCTTGTTCGTCAGCCGATTCGCTCCGAACGTCTCCGTATGCCACGCGCGGATGGCCACGGCGGCGCATTCGACCCGGCGGAGATCGGACGAAGCCAGGACAAACGGCCGAGGCTCGGCGGGCTCCGGCGACATCGGCTGGGTGTTCAAGACCAGGAAGTCGATCTCCTCCTCTTCACGGGCATTCGGGGCGACGTACTTCCGTCGTTGCTGGACGAGGAACCCGTGCAGCTCGAAGAACTCCCGGATGATGTCCTGGCTGACTTCCATCCGCGGTCACCCCTCGGGGGCCAGGGCCTTCCACACCAGCTTCTCCGGAACGCGCTGGCCCCAGCGGACTTCGCCGATTGCGTCGGCAAGCACAAACCGGATCTCGCCATCGCTCACCTTCTTGTCCAGTCGCATCGCCGCGAGGAGTTGCTTCCGCTCGGACGCCTTCAGGCTGACACTCGTCGGCAACCCGGCCCGTTCGAAAAGGGCTCGGATGCGCGCCACGTCCGGGGCGGGGAACCCGAGCAGTTCCGTCGAGAGCCGCGCCGCCGAAACCTGGCCGATGGCGATCGCTTCGCCGTGCAGGTACTTGCCGTAGCCGGAGATCGCCTCGAGGCCGTGCCCGATGGTGTGGCCGAAGTTCAGCACCGCCCGAAGACCGCCCTCGGTTTCGTCCTGCCCCACCACCTCGGCCTTGATCTCGCACGAGCGGGCGACAAACGCCCCCAGCGCCGCCTCTTCCCGGGCGAGCAACCGGTCCAGATCGCGCTCGAGTTGTTCGAAAAGCGCCGCATCCCGGATGATGCCGTACTTGATCACCTCCGCCACACCGGACCTGAACTCGCGTTCGGGCAGGCTGTCGAGCGTGGCGAGGTCACTCATGACCAGGCGCGGTTGATGGAAGGCCCCGATGAGATTCTTCCCCGCGGGCAGGTTGACTCCCGTCTTGCCGCCGACCGAGCTGTCGACTTGGGCGAGGAGCGTCGTCGGAAGCTGAACCAGCGGAATGCCGCGCAAATAGGTGGCGGCGGCATACCCCGCAAGATCGCCGACCACGCCGCCGCCAAGGGCCACCACGAACGACTGTCGTTCCAGTCGATGCCGGCAGAACGCCTCGTAACACGCTGCGACCTGGTCCAGGGACTTCGATCCTTCCCCCGACGGCACCGTCACGAGCACGGGCTCGAAATCGGCTTTCCGTAGCGAATCCAGGATCCGCCCGCCGTGAAGCGGCCCCACCTTCCCGTCCGTCACCACCGCGCACCGGGACGAGAAGCCCAGCCTCGAACAGGCACGCCCCAGCCGGTCCGCCACCCGGCGCCCGATCACGATCGAATATGAGCGCGCGCCTAAAGGCACCTTTACCGTGCGCATGAGGCGAGTCTAGGGATCAGCCGCCGGGTGTCAAAGACTGCAGGCAGCCGCGACCCGGCCCGACCCAGGGGGGAGCAGCCGAGCCGGCGCCCGGCGATCAGCTAGCGACCGTTTCAACGAAATCTGTGCGGCCAGACGCACATTTTCGCTTCCCGGGAGGGCGACTAGTTTCTGACCACAGAAAGTGGCGGTTGGACGTGCAGGCAATCGACTGGGCAATTGACGGATCGAGCCGGAGTCTGGAGAATCAGCCCGCAATTCAGCCGACACTAAACTCACGACATACGTCGCTCTATGAAGCACACCAACCTTCAACGCACCGCACCCCGGGGTTTTACCCTGATCGAGTTGCTGGTGGTCATCGCCATTATCGCCATCCTGGCAGGGATGCTCCTGCCCGCCCTCGCGCGCGCCAAATCGAAGGCGACGGGCATCCTCTGCATGAACAACAGCAAGCAGATCATGCTCGCCAACCACATGTACCAGTCCGACAACAACGACAAATTCCCGGGTGCATATCACGGCGGGTTCGTTCCCGGTTCGGGTGCCCGGGAACGTCCCTGGGTGACGGGTTGGCTGGACTGGACGACGTCGGCCGACAACACCAACACCCTGTACCTCCTTGATCCCCGGTACGCCGTGCTGGCGACCTACTTCGCGCAGGCCAAGAACATCTACAAGTGTCCGGCGGACAAATACCTTCACACCAGCCAGCGCGCCCGCGGCTGGACGGAACGCGTCCGCAGCATCTCCGGCAACATTCTCGTGGGCGAGGGGAACGCCGAAACCGGCCCGATGGGTTCCATCTACGCGCATCCTTCCAAGGCTTCGGACCTGAACATTCCCGGTCCGACCGAGACGTGGGTCTATGTCGATGAACACCCGGACAGCATCAATGACGCCGGCTGCTTCCCTCCGAACAGCTCGGTGAACATCGTCGACATCCCGGCGACATTCCACAATGGGGCGTGTGGCTTTGCTTTCGCGGATGGTCACTCGGAAATCCACAAATGGACCGGACGCACCATGAAGAACACCATGGGCAACGTGACCTACAGCGCCCGGGTCAACGTCGGCACCTACCAGGGTGATCCTGACCTGAAGTGGTACTCGTACAAGAGTCCGCGCAAGGGGCAGGAAACCTACTAGAGGACGGTTTTCGGCGGCTGCGCCGCCCTGCTTCTCCAGCAGCACCGGTTTTTTGTTGGCATCGGTTCTATAGGTTACGTCACGGGCCCGCCGCAAGGCGGGCCTCGTGTTTTTGCAGGACACGCCGCGAGCCGCGTCGTCGATCGGGCGTGGCTGTCGCGCCGGAGCTGGCCCCGAAGCCCTGGTCTCGAAAGGGGGCGATGCATCCCCGCACTCCACGCGCTTCCCGACTTTGAAGACGCGTTCGTCTGGCGCGGAGCGTTTGGAGTGCGTCCGGTTCACCGGCGCCTTTGGGTTCATAGTTACTGCGGATGGCCACCAGGCCAAGGGAGCTCATCCCACGAGCCTGCCCACGACCGCGGACTTCAGTCCGCAGGAGGCCACGCCGGCGCGGGGACGTCCCTGCGGGCTGAAGCCCGCGCTCCGCACCCATTCATGGCCCGTGAGCACGTCCGCGAGAAACCAGGAGCTCTCGAGGACGTGAACCCTCCCCAGGCAATCCGGGCCCATTGTCGGATTCCCAACCGCCGGAAGACCACTTAGACTCGAACCATGCGAATTGGAGTGATGACCACGGCGTCGCCGCAGGATCTCGACCGCGCGGCCCGGTTGGGATTCGGCTGCATCGAGTGGGTGCGTTTCGCGGAAAGCCCGGCCGGCCCGCACAACCCGGAATGGAAGCCGGTGGCCGACCAGGTGGCCCAGGCCGCCAAAAGCCGGGAACTGCGCATCTCGGCGATCGGCGCTTCCTACCAAAACCCGCTTGACCCGCGTCAGACCGAGCAGGCGCGCGCGGTTTTCAGACGGGCCATCGAGGTCGCAGCGTACCTGGGCATCAAGACCGTGGCCGGCTTCCCTGGGGCGATCATCAAGACCCGCTTCAACGAGCGCGGCGGGAATCCCGTGTACGAACCGCTCGAGAATCACCTGCCGCAAGTGCTGGCGTTCTGGGAACCACTGGCCCAAGCCGCCGCCGAGGTCGGCGTGCGAATCGCCTTCGAACATTGTCCGCAGGCTCCCTTTCACCTGCCCGTGATGGGCTACAACACGCTCGACCGGCCGGCGGTTTGGGAACGTTTCTTCGACGCCTCGAAACACCCGAACCTCGGACTCGAATGGGACCCGAGCCACCTGATCTGCCAGTTCATCGATCCCGTCGCCAACCTGCGCCAGTTCGCGTCGCGGGTGTTCCATGTTCACGCCAAAGACGCGTACATCGACCGCACGTTGCTGGCGCGCTATGGCCCCTGCCATCCCGGCGTGGCGGAGCATCGGTTCCCTGGGCTCGGCCAGGCGGATTGGGCTCAGATCATGCACACCCTCCTGCGCTCCGGCTACGACTCGGATGTGAACATCGAAGGCTGGCACGATCCGGTCTTCCGTGATCACCCGGAAGGCGGAGGGGCTCCGCTGGCGGGCCAGCGCCTGGAGAATGCCGGGCTGCTGATCGCCAAGCGGACCCTGGAGGCGTACGTCCCTGCGCGTGAGGAATTCGTCTGGACGGAAACCCCGATGCCACCCGGTGCGCGGGCGCCCGAGGCGGCCATCCGCCGCACCCGCCGCGTGGAATTGGGGTAGCGGCCTGGTCAGGTCGGGCGCGCCGTCCCTGACGCGCGGGATTCGGCGGGCAGCGGCGTGCCCGCCCTGCCTCGCCCCACCAGAACCACGCCCCCGATCACCAAGGATTGTGGGTACGAAGCCAGGTCTGCGCCGCGGTTTCCAGGCGCTGCAGAGCGTTCGCGATCTGCAGCAAGTTGCAGTTCTCGCGGCGATACGCGAACTCGAAGGTGTCCGGGTCCAGGTTGTGCTGAAATTCGTCCGCCCGGAAGCTCCCCAACGCGGCCTGGGGCATGAGGTTGAAGTCCACGTAACCCGGTTGGTCGAGCGATCCCAGCCAGGTCTCGAAATGCTCGTCGGGCCCCCGGGCCAACTCCCGCCATCGCTTGAGCGCCAGCGGCCCGTCCGCTTCCGGCTTCAGGGCGGCTCGAAGCGCGTCGCCCCGTTCGGCTGACGCCTGCCGGTCGGGCCAGAGCAGGCGGGAGACGATGACGGCGTGGTGGAGCAACGCATGGACCGCCGCGAACGCCCGCTCCGTGTCCATGGCATTCACGGCCGCGCGCAGGCTGGCGAACGCAAGCTGTCCGAAGCGGCTTTGCTGCCGCGTTTCCTCGACGAACTTGAAGAGCTTTGGTGTGTCCATGGCCGGACGCAGGAAGGCGTTCGTCCCGATGCTAGGTCTGAACGAACCCACGGCAAGGGAAATACGGAGCTTTGTCGCGTAGTTTTCAAAACCGGACAAATTCGTGGCTTGTAGTTTTCAAAACCGG
>CAZHUS010000066.1:0-44355 GCA_964535555.1 uncultured Verrucomicrobiota bacterium | reverse complement strand
CAAAGTGTCCGGTTTTGCCAACTACAGCCGTCCGGTTTTGCTCGCACCACGACATAAGAATCTTCGGCCGCCCACCCAGGTGGGGGGGCCACGAGATGGTTCGGACCGCGGAGCGGCCGCGGTCCTTTGACGTCTGGAGACCGGCACCGCCCTGAACGGGGTTGCCGCCACCCTGTTTCGGGAGGCGCCGTCCGTCTCCAAAGTCTGCGCCCTCCGTTTGCCAAGTGACGCCGGAATCGCTAAGACGGCGGTGTGCCTGCTTCGGAGCCCCAGAGTCACCGGTTGCTGCTCCTCATTCCGGCCTATAACGAGGAGGAGCGCATCGGCCCGGTCCTGCGCGAATACGCCGCGTACTTCCGCGCCCAGTACCGCGGCGGCTTCCGGCTGGTCGTGGTTCTCAACGGCTGTGTCGACAACACCCTGGGCATCGTCCAGTCCGTCGCCGCCGAGTTCCCGGAGATTTCCTGGCAGGACTTCCCGGGCCGCATCGGCAAGGGGGGAGCGCTCATCGAAGGGCTCAAGCTGGCTCCGGAATCTGACTTGATCGGCTACGTGGACGCGGATGGGGCCACCGGCCCCGCGGCGTTTCTGAAGCTGGTGACGCTCGCCGACCAGGCCGACTGTGTCATCGGGTCCCGCTGGCTCGAAGGATCCGTCCTGCACCAGAGCCAGACCTGGGTTCGCCAGCGCTTCAGCCGGATCTTCCACGCGATTGTGCAGGGTCTGTTCGGGATGAACATCCGCGATACGCAATGCCCGGCGAAGCTCCTGCATCGGCAGGCCGTCATGAAGATTCACGACGCCCTGCAAATCGCGGACCTGGCCTTCGACGTCAACCTGCTTTTCGCCCTCAAACGTCAAGGCTTCCGCGTGCTCGAGGTGCCCATCGAGTGGACCGACAAGATGGGCTCGACCGTGACCCGCAGCCTGCTGCGCTCTTCGGTGGTGATGTTCCTCTCGGTGGTGCGTCTGCGCCTCGTGTATTCGCCGTTCAAGGGTTGCCTGCGGATCCTGCGACCGTTCGAGACCTGGATTTACGGGCGACTGAAAGCCCCCCCGCCGAAGGCCCCGGTGAGAAATGCGGGTTAGCCTTTGACGCGGGCGGGCTTTTCCTCGAACGTCGGGTTCGTCAGCACTCCCACAACCACAGCAAAGGCGCCTGTGATGAAAGACATCGTCCACGTGTTGTTCCATCCGAGCGGGCCGGCGGCATCCCGCGACCGGGCGTGGTCTGGCAATCCTGGCGGCGTCTGGCAGGAGACGGACGCGGCCGACCCCACGGTGGTGGCCGCAACCGACGCCGCACGGTTCTCCCGGGTGGTGAGATAGAAATCCGCGCCATGGCACGTCAGCAACACGGATTCAGGGGGCGGGGCGGGGCGTTCGCCGGTTTGGCGCTGCTGGGTTGGACGCTCCTGGCGCGGGCTGAGGTTAACGCCGCGGAGGGAGCCGGAGACGGAGACGTCCGGGTCGGGGGACCCGGCCTCCAGGTGGCAGGCCCGGGGCCATCGCCCGGCGGTCCACCGGTAGCGACCTGTTTCCTATGGGCCAGCGCCGTGGCCATGAACCTGCCCTCCGAGGTAGGGGCCACAGTCCCGGATGCGCCGGATGCGGCGGGCCACGGAGGGCCCGCCCTCCCTGGTGGTGAATCCCGGGTGGCTTCACTGCCCCCGGTGGTGACCCAGCAGCCCATCCTGTTCGTGGTGCGGCCGCAGTACACGCCCGATCATCACAACACCGCCACCTTCTTCCCTAAGGCGCGTACCGAGTACAACGACGGCCGGTTTGTCGGCGGCAGCGCCCTCAAGGTCATCGACCTCGCTGCGGGCGGCCGCGTCACGACCTTGCTCCAGACCGCGGAGGGGATGATTCGCGATCCCGAAGTTCATTTGGACGGGCAGCGCGTGCTCTTCGCGATGCGTCGCGGACTCAACGACAGCTATCACCTGTACGAGATCGGGGCGGAAGGCACGGGGCTGCGGCAACTGACCTTCGCAGATGACGTGGACGATCTCGATCCGCTTTACCTTCCCGACGGGAGCATCGTCTTCAGTTCGACCCGCGAGCCGAAGTACTGCATGTGCAACCGTCACTTGATGGCCAATCTGTACCGGATGGATGCGGACGGGGCGAACATCCACCAGATCGGCAAGAGCACGCTGTTCGAGGGACACGCTTCGCTGCTGGGAGATGGCCGGATTCTCTACGATCGCTGGGAGTACGTGGACCGCAATTTCGGCGATGCCCAGGCCTTGTGGACGGTCAACCCGGACGGCACGGGCCACGCGATCTATTGGGGCAACAACACACCCTCGCCCGGCGCGGTGATTGACGGTCGCGAAATCCCCGGAACGGGCGAGATGCTCTGTGTCTTCGGCTCATGCCATGACCGGCCGTGGGGTGCGGTGGCCATCGTCGATCGCCAGCTTGGCCTGGACGGCGCCGCGCCCGTCGTGCGCCTCTGGCCCCCGGAATCGCGACGCTTCGTGCAGGACAGCGGCTGGGAGATCTTCGATGCGTTCACGGCCGTGCCGCTGAAATACGAGGACCCTTACCCGCTGAGCGCCCGCCACTTTCTCGCCACGCGGATGACGGGCCAGGGCGAGGCGACGGGCATCTACCTGCTGGACCGGGACGGCCCTGATCTCCTCGTGCACGCCGAAGCGCCCGGCTGCTTCGACCCGATGCCGCTGGGGCCGCGCCCGCGGCCGCCGGTGTTGCCGGAGCGGCGTGGTTATGCGAAGGGCGAGGGCACGCTGTTCGTCGCCGATGTGTACCAGGGCACGCCCATGCGGGGTGTGCCCCGGGGCGCGGTGAAGTGGCTCCGCGTGGTGGAGTCGCCCGAAAAGCGGCACTGGACCCGGCCCGCCTGGAATGGCCAGGGCCAGGAGGCTCCCGCCATGAACTGGCACGACTTCAACAACAAGCGCATTCTGGGGACGGTGCCGGTCAGCCCGGACGGTTCGGCGCATTTCAAGGTCCCCGCGGACACGTTCGTCTATTTCCAGTTGCTGGACGAACGCGGCATGCTGGTGCAATCGATGCGCAGCGGCACCGTGGTTCAGTCGGGCGAGCATTTGAGCTGCGTGGGCTGCCACGACAACCGGCGGTCGACTCCCCCGATGCCTGCCACCTTGCGCGCCGCCGCTTTGGCCGGACCGCCGCACGAGCTCTCGGGCTGGCACGGCCCGGCCCGGCTGTTCAGCTTCCGGACCGAGGTCCAGCCAGTGTTCGACCGGCACTGTGTGCGCTGCCATGACTTTGGCCGGGAGTCGGAGGCCAGGGTCGTGCTGGCGGGGGATCGCGACCTGGTCTTCAACGCGGCGTACAACGAGCTGTGGCGTCGCCCCTGGGTAAAGGCGATCGGCGCCGGCCCGGCCGAAACCCAGGCGGCATACTCCTGGGGATCCCAACCCAGCGCGCTGATTCCCTTCCTCGGCTCCGAGCATTATGGCGTGCATCTTGAGGCCGAGGAATTCGACCGGGTGGTCACGTGGATCGACCTCAACGCCCCGTACTATCCCAGCTACGCCAGTGCCTACCCGGAGAACCTCGCCGGGCGCGCGCCGCTAACCGATGCCGAGTTGTCGCGACTCGAGGAACTCACCGGGGTGAAGTTGCGGAGCCAGGCTTCCTTCCGCGACAACCGCGGACCGCAGGTGAGTTTCGATCGCCCTGAGCAGAGCCCGTGCCTTCGCGGCTTGCCGGCGGGCAGCGATGCCCGACGCGAGGCGCTCGACCTGATTGCGCTGGGCCGGGCCCGCCTCGCCACCCGTCCCGAAGCCGATGATCCGGGTTTTGTCGCCTGTGCGACCGACCAATGGCGTGACCAGCTGTACCAGCAACGCGCGGCCTGGGAGCAACGTCACCGACTCGCGCGCCGCGAGGGGCGACGCGTGTATGACCGTGACGAGACAGGCGATGGGTCGCCGGACTTGCCTGCCGGTCAAGCCCGCCTAGACTCCGTTCCGATTCGATGAGGCGCCGGGGGCCTCTCGGCCGAAGCAGCCATGGTCCGATCATTCGCGTTCACCACGCAGGGACGCCTTCACACGAAGGACATCGCGGCGTTTCTGATGCCCACGCTGCTGTCGGACACGAACCTGTTTCTCTGGGTGGACCTCGAGAACCCCACTCCCGAGGAGTCGAAATTTTACCTCGACGAGGTGTTTCACTTCCACCCGTTGTCCATCGAGGACTGTGTCGCGGAGAGTCCGTCGCCGAAGGTGGAGGAATATTCGCCGAAGGAGGACGACCGGTTCACGCCGTACCTGTTCATGGTGATCCACGCCGTGGACTACAGCCGCGCCGACGGGGTCTTCGCCACCAGCGAACTGAACTTCTTTCTCGGGAAGAACTTCCTGGTCACCTATCACGTCTCGCCCCTGAAGAGCGTGGCCAACGTGGCCGACCGGTGCGTGCGCAGCAACGTCCACATCGCGCGAGCTCCCGACCGCGTGGCGCACACGCTCCTGGACGCCATCGTGGAAAACTACAAGCCGGCCCTCGAGGAGCTCTCGCTGGAAATCGCGGACCTCGAGGACCGAGTCCTGCGGGAACCCTCGCGACAGACGCTCAACGAGATCATCAAGGTGAAGAAGGAGGTGCTGCACCTGCGGCAGATCATCGGGCCCCAGCGCGAGGTGCTCTCCCGGTTTGCGGGCGGAGAATTCAAGCTCATCCGCGGCCATCTGGTGCCCTATTACCGGGACGTCTACGATGCCCTCTTTCATATCCAGGAACTGGCCCAGGGCTACATGGACGCCCTCACCGGCATCCTCCAGGTTTACTTGAACCTTTCCTCCAACCAGACCGGGGAAGTGATCAAGCTGCTCACGCTGATCACGCTGATCACGACGCCGCTGATGATGATCGGCACCTGGTACGGGATGAACTTCAAGAACATGCCCGAAACCGAGCATGGCTATTGGGTGGCCACGGGCATCATGCTCATCTCCACCATTGCGGTCTATTGGTATTTCAAGCGGAAGCGGTGGTTCTGAACCGCCCGCCCAGCCTCGCACGGCACATGCCCGCCCCGAAATCGAGTTTCCTGGACAAGCTGCTGGGACGGCTCGACCGGCTCGATGCCGGCGGACTGCAGACGGTCGTCCAGCGCCTGGCCGGAGAGCGGCGCTTCCTCGAAACCCTGTTCAATACCATCGAGGACGGCATCCTGGTCCTCGATCCGGACGGCCGCATCCTCTACCTCAACCGCGCCGTGGCGCGACTGCTCGGGCTGCAACCGGAGGCGGCCGAGGGGGACTCGATCGAACGCCACCTCCCGGAACTGGACTGGCGCAAGATCACCGCGCTCGATCAGGAAAGCGGCACCCGCGTATTGCGCCAGGAGTTCGAGGTGAGCTTTCCCCGGCCGCGTTTTCTTCGCCTTTTTGCCGCGCCGCTCGATGATGCCGCGCTGGGCAGCCGCGGCGTCGTGCTGATCCTGCATGATGCCACCGAGGCCCGGCAGAAGACGTTCGAGGCCATCGAGAGCGAGCGGATGCAGGCGCTGACCTTGCTCGCCGCAAGCGTGGCCCACGAATTGGGCAACCCGCTCAACGCCCTCCACATTCACCTCCAGCTCATGGAACGTGAGCTGAAGAAGCTGCAGGCCTCGGCCCGGGCCCCGCGAACCCGGCTCGGATCCCGTCGGGCGCGCGTCGAACGGTTGCCGGGCGTGGATGACATCGAGGCGTTCGCCACCAAGTGCACGCGTTATCTTGAAGTGGCGAAGGGCGAAATCACGCGCCTCGACTACATCGTCACGCAGTTCCTGCAGGCAATCCGCCCCAGTCCGCCGCAGTTCCAGACGGCGGATCTGAATGCCGTCGTGACCGACACCCTCCGCCTGCTGCGTCCGGAACTGGACAACCGGGGGCTGATCATCGAGGAGAAGCTTGCGACCAACCTGCGCGAGACGCGGTTCGACCCCGCCCAGGTCAAGCAGGCGCTCGTCAACCTGGTCAAGAACTCGATGCAGGCGATGACCCGCGGCGGCCGCCTCACGCTGAGCACCGGCGAGACCTCCGACGGCGCCTGGGTCAGCGTGGCGGACACCGGCGGTGGCATTCCCCCGGAGCAATTGCAGCGCCTGGGGGAGCCGTTCTTTACCACCAAGAAGAAGGGTTCCGGCCTCGGGCTCATGATCGTGCGCCGGATCGTTCGCGAGCACGGGGGAAGTATCGATATCGAAAGCCACGTGGGCCGGGGAACGAACGTGCGGCTCTGGCTGCCGTTCGAAGAGCGCCCACCGCGCCTCTTGCAGGCGGTACCCGTCCCCGAGCCCGAGCCTGAGCCTGAGCCCGTCAAGCCACCGCCTCAGTCCTGATCGCTCACGTTCCCGGACACCTCGACCCGCCCGCGGCTCTGATTCGTCACCCGGGCCTTGCCGGTCAGGATGTTGTCACTGATGACCGCACGCCGGACGCCTTCCTGGAGTTCGATGTGCGGTTTGGCCTCGCGGAACTCGCACCCACGAACCAGCAGCGTGCCGCCCGTTGCCTGGATGGCATGCCGGCCTTCCTTGCGGGCGTCCCACTGGACGAACGTGCAATCGCTGAATCCCACGGTGCCTTTGCCGGCCACCCTGGCAATCTGGTGGCACGGACCCCAAAAGGCGCAGTTCACGAACCGGACACTTCCCGTGTTGCCCGCCTGCACGTCGATCATCGTGGGATCCGGACCGTGGAATGAGACAAACTCGCCGTTGCTGATCAGCAATCCGTACGGGGCCGAGTCCTCGACGACCAGGGCCGTCTGACAGTCGTCGGCGCCGATGCCCAGGAAGTTGCCGTTGCAGAAGCCGGCCGGGGTCTTGATGAATTTGTAGCCCACGTGGTACCCGAAGCAGAACGTGTTGTAGACGTACTGCCAGTCGGTCCTTCCGAAGATAAAGGCCTCGCCGTTCTCCATCTGCCACTGGAACAGCCGCGGCTTCATGCTCCACCACGGGTTGAAATGCACGTTCTCGATGCGCCCGATGTCGTAGATCTGATCCACGTACACCCCGCGCCGCAAGGGCTGACCCTGCACGTCGCGGATCAGGTGCCGCTCGCTCTTCGAGGTGTCGATGCCGTTGTAGGGATTGAGCAGTTCGACGGCGAGCACCGCCGGGTTCTTGCCCCGCATCGCGATCGCCCACGGATACGGCTGGGGAATCTCGTCGGGTTTCTGGTTCGGGTAATAGAGGACAACCCCTTTGAGCGTGCTGTTGTGGTTGAGCGTGATGAACGGCGTGCCGTCCTCGCTTCCGGCCCCTTCCGTCACCAGGAAGGTGGTCCCGTCGTCGGTCGGCTTGGGAAGCCCGGCGTCGCGGATGCCGTTGTGCGCCGGGACCGACTCCCAGATGCCCTTCAAGGTGACGCCCGGGGGAACCAGGAGATGGCCGGCGAAAAAGTAGTTCCCGCGGTCGGCGCAGACCGTACCGCCACCGCTCCGGGCGGCAGCCTCGAGCGCCTGTTGAAAGGCGACCGTGTCGTCCGACGTCCCGTCGCCTTTGGCGCCGAACGCGCGGACATTGAACTGACTCGGGGCCTCCGCAGCGAGGGACTGCCGGATGAGGAGGACCCCGAGCAGGGCCACGGCGAGACTCATGTAGCTGGCGGACCTGCTCGCCGGCCATGAACCGTTGCGGAGCGCGGGCTTCAGCCCGCAGGGACGTCCTTTGGCTGGCGTGGCTTCCTGCGGACTGAAGTCCGCGCTCCGAGGCAGGTTCATGGAGAGCCACCTGTTCTTTGCGGACTTGCTCCGT
The DNA here is from genome assembly GCA_964535555.1 of uncultured Verrucomicrobiota bacterium. Taxonomy (GTDB): domain Bacteria; phylum Verrucomicrobiota; class Verrucomicrobiia; order Limisphaerales; family J093; genus DSVZ01. Next base: position 36,602 of record CAZHUS010000066.1, on the reverse strand, counting down.
GACCATGAACCAAAAAGCGCCGCTAAAGCGGACGCACTCCAAACGCTTCGCGCCGCTCCAAGGCACGTCCGGGGCCGCGAAGCGCCTGGAGTGCGGGGATTCATCCCCGCTTTTCGGGGAAGGTTCATGGGAAGGTTCATGGGTGGAACGGGGGGGACATGCATAGAACGTGGCGAGACTACTCCGAGGTCGAGGGGCCACAACCAAGATGTCGTTCGAGCCATGCGAGCGTTTTTTCCCACATGGCAGGGAGATAAACATGGCCCGTGCGGGGGTAGATTTCACTTCGGAAGAGCGGAGTCGCGTCGTACAGCTCCCAGGCCGGCCGCGCGAGGCGTTCGATGTCTTGGATGCCCTCGATGGGGGAGCCGGCATCCTCGTCACCGTTCATGCAAAGCAGAGGGCGGGGAGCAGCCAGCGCGACGACGGCTTCGGTGTCGAAATGCTGCAGCATTCCCGGCACGTAGTAATAGATGCCGTGGTAACGCAGTCCGTGATTCCTGACCAGAGCCTGGTAACGGGTCAGACAGGCGACCGCCACGCCCGCACGCAAACGATCGTCCAGGGCCATCAGCCACCAGGAACGCGTGGCGCCCATGCTGATGCCCGTGACCCCGATTCGCGTCGCATCGACCTCCGGCCGGGTGACGAGATAATCCAGCGCCATCAAGTCGTCCCGCAGGATCATGCCCCAGAGGGTGCGACCGAGCCAGAGGTTGTACTTGCTCGCGGTGAGTTCGCCCGCCCCGCCCTTTTCATCGGACCCGGGGCCCTTGCCGTTGCGCTCACCGAACCCCGAGGCATCGATGGCGAGCACCACGAATCCCCGCCGGGCGAAGGCCGGCCCCGGTGCTTCCGGGGTGTGCTCCCGCTCGAACAACTCCACCTTGCCCTTGTCGTACTCACCGCCGTGCCAGTGACAGTAAAGGACGGCGGGCGCCTTGCCGGTGAGCCCCCTTGGCAGGAGCGACACGCCGGGAACGCTCGCCCCGGCCCCATTGTCGAACCGGAAGCGCTCGAGGATGTAATCACCCCTGTCCTCGCGGGCGAACACCTCGACCGCAGGTGTGGCAGGACGCGGGGGAAGATCGCCGAGCAACGTCCAGAGTTGTCGTCGGATGGCGGCGCGCTGCATCTCCCAGGCATCGCGCGACGGCGGGATCTTCAACGCCGGAGCGGATGGCTGGGCCGAGAGCCAAGGGTCGGCAGCCGGCGCCGGCGCTGGTGGCGTGTCAGCGTTCACGAGGAGCGGCAGCAGGCCAAGGGTGATCAGAAAGAGGCGAGGGAGCGTCATGGCACGTCCACATGTGTTATGCGGAGGATCCGCTGCTCCCAAGGGTCGGTCAACAGGATTGCCGGCGGCTTCGGCGACCGGGCGGCGCGCGAGTTTCCCGGGACCGCGACCGGTCCCCGGCCGCGGTCCTCGCGGGGCGGGATAATAACCTTCCTTCGGCAAGCCAACGCTGCTATCCCCCGTCAGGGCCATGGGCGACCAGGCAGACACATTCCCGGGCACGACCGACCGCACGCCGGTCTTCCGCGTCCGCGGCCTCACCAAGGTCTACGGCACGGGTGAGGCGGCGGTGCACGCGCTTTCCGGGGTGGACCTGGACTTGTTCGAGGGCGAGTTGGTGGTGTTGCTCGGGCCTTCAGGCAGCGGCAAGACGACCCTTTTGAACAACCTGGGCGGCCTCGACGTGCCTACCGAAGGCGAGTTGCGCTACCGGGAGACGGATCTCACCCTTGCGGACGAGACGGAGTTGACCCGGTATCGTCGCGAATCGGTGGGCTTCATCTTCCAGTTCTACAACCTGATCCCCAGCCTTACCGCGCGCGAAAACGTGGCCTTGATCACCGAGATCGCGCGGGATCCCATGCCGCCCGAGGACGCCCTTCACCTCGTAAACCTCGGGGAGCGGCTCGACCACTTCCCGGCCCAGCTTTCCGGCGGCGAGCAACAGCGGGTGGCGATCGCCCGTGCGATTGCCAAGCGTCCCGAGGTGCTGCTGTGCGATGAACCGACCGGGGCCCTCGACGTGAAGACCGGAATCGTGGTGTTGGACGCAATCGAGCGGGTGAACCGCGAACTGGGCACCCTCACGGTGATCATCACGCACAACGCCATCATGGCAGACATGGCCGACCGGGTGATCCACTTCTCCGATGGCCAGGTCCATCATATCCACAGCAACCCGCGCCGCGCCCCGGTGACGAGCCTGAGTTGGTGAGCGGTCAAGGATGCGCCACCCGCAGAAACGGGACGCTGGCATCGCCGCCCGGCCGGAAGGCGAAGTTCGCGGAGGAAGACGTCACGCGCTCCAGGAAGCTCCACGTCACCAGGTCCGCGCTCCCCTCAACGCGGTAGGCCTGCCCCGGCACGCCGGACCATTCGATGCCATCCCCGCCGGTGGCGAGACGCAACGTGGGCGGCGTGATGAGCGCGATGGAGCTGATCTCCACCTCGGCGCCGGCCGACGTCGTGTCGTCACCGAGGAATATGAAGTTGGGCGTCTCGTAAACGTCAGGGAAGCCGGTGAACGCGGTGTAATCGCGGACCGGCCCGGTCAGCAGCGGAACACCGCCGGTGTACAGGTGGTACGTATCCCCCCGGATGCTCAGGACGCACTCCGTCGGTGCGGCGGTGAAATCAAACGCCGCCTCCTCCGCATGAACGAAGAGCGGGTTGTCCGACTGCGCGAAGACCAGGTTCGTCCAGAAACCCAGTTCGATGCCACGGCGGTCGGAAGCCAGGACAATGACCGAGAACCCGGCCCGGTCAGCGCGCGCATGCGCTTCCCCCGGCAGCCGGAACTTCACTGCCAGGTTGAACCCGGTCGCGCGATCCAGCGGCGTGGGTGCGGTTCGTGCGTAGCCGGCGTTGATGAGGTTCGACGCCGAGGTCACGAGGCGCGCCGCCGAACCGGTGTGACTTTCCCGGGCAAGTCCCGCGGGAACGGCAGCGAAGCTCCAGCCTTGAGCCGTGGGCAGGGTCCCAAGCGAACCGTCATAGAGCCCTTGCGCGGGGAGCGCGGCGGCGAAGGCAATACCTGCGAGCGTGGTGAGCGTCCTTTTCATTTCAAGCTGCTACCTGGCGATGAATGGGTGAAGAGCGCGGGCTTCAGCCCGCAGGGACGTCCCTTGGCCGACGTGGCTTCCTGCGGACTGAAGTCCGCGCTCCGAGGGGGGTTCAAGCGAAGTCCCCTTGGCCCGGTGGCCATGCGCCGTGACCATGAATCGGTCCTTCCGAGGCAGGGCGCGCAGTCCCTTGCGCGCCAGATCGGCGGGCAGCGGAGTGCCCGCCCTACCTCGCGGCGGTACACGGGAAGCAAGCACGAAGGCGCCTCGGCGTGACGGTTCAGTCTGAGCGAGCACGGCTTTGGCTTTGGGTTGCTTCGGGCGCCCATGAAACGGAATTGTGTCCCGGCGAACCGGAGGTCGCAAGCGGAGGGCCAGCGCGGTTGAGCGGAAGGCTGGCGTCCGCCGCTGGAGCAAGGCATACTGAGGGGCGCATGAAAATCCAGCACTCCTTGATTCCTGCCCTTCTGCTCGCCGCCGCATCCTGGATCGGTCTGGCCGGGACTCATTCCGCCATCCAACCTGCCCCACGGGGCGACCAGGGTTGGCAGGACCGGCAGAAGCGCCTCAACGAACGCGCGGCCGAGGCGGGCGAGAAGGCCCAGGTCATTTTCATCGGCGACTCGATCACCCAGGGATGGGAAGGAGCCGGCAAAGAAGTGTGGGCCCGGTACTACGCGCCGCGGAATGCCGTGAACCTGGGAATCGGGGGTGACCGGACGCAACACGTGTTGTGGCGCCTGGACAACGGCAACCTCACGGGCCTGAAACCGAAGGCCGCCGTGGTGATGATCGGCACCAACAACTCCAACGGCGAGGACAACACGGTCGAACAAATCGCCGAGGGCGTGACCGCCATCGTGCGGAAGCTCCAGGAGAAACTGCCCGACACCAGGATCGTCCTTCTCGGGATCTTTCCGCGCGGTGAGAACCCCCAGGCCCAGCGCGGCAAGCTGCTTCAGATCAACCAAATCCTTCAGAGGCTCGGCGACGACCAGCGGGTTTTCTATGTCGACTTCGGGCACAAGTTCATCACTTCCGAGGGCCTGATCCCGGTGGAACTCATGCCCGACTACCTGCATCTCTCGCCGAAGGCATACGGGATTTGGGCCGAGTCGATCGAGGGGTTGTTGAGCAAGCTGATCGGAGACACGGCTGCCAAGACAGGGGCGGCACCGGAGACCAACCTGACCGGCGATTGGATCTGGACCATCCGCGGTCCGGATGGGAACCCGATGGACGCCGCGCTCGTGCTGCGTCAGGACGGGAACAAGGTGAGTGGCAAGTTCGCTCGTGACGAGAGCCGCTGGCTCGAGATCGAGAACGGCAAGATCGAAGGCAACGCCCTCAGCTGGATCGTGAAAAGGGACCGGCCGGACGGTGGATCGATGACGTACGAAATGACCGGCGCGGTTGAAGACGGCAAGATCGTGGGCAAGACCAAGACCACCATGGACGGCAACGAAGTGGTGGTGGATTGGAGCGCGCGACGCAAGTGAGCCCGGGAAGAGTCAACTGGCTGCCGTTCCTGCAACGGTGGGCGATCACCACGGTGGGGGTGCTGCTCGCCGCCAACGTGGTTCGCGGAATTGAATACGCGACCTTCACGGGTCTGGTGGCGGCCTCGCTCCTGCTGGGGGTGCTGAACGCCTTTCTCAAGCCGGTGATGTTGCTGCTCTCGCTGCCGCTGCTGGTGGCAACGTTGGGGTTCTTCATTCTGTTCATCAACGCGTTCCTGCTCTACGTGGTGGGGCAGTTGGTGAAGTCGTTCCGGGTGGAGTCCTTCTGGGCGGCTTTCTGGGGAGGCGTCATCATCAGCCTGGTCTCCCTGGCGGCGAACGCGTTCCTGGGGAAGCCGCGGATAAACGTGACGTCTGGCTCGGGGCGCCAGACACCACCGCGTCCGCCGCCGCCGGGAGGTAGTGGGCCGGTCATTGATGTCTGAGCCGGTGGCCGCTGCTGCCTCTGAAGGCAGGGCGGGCACTGTGCTGCCCGCCGAGGAGGGCGCGCTTTGCTGGTGGTCGGGAAAACCGGGACGAGTCTAAGCCGCCGCGCCTACGAACTCGTAGGCCGCGCGAAGGGTGGGCTTTCCTTCGGCGAGGAACTGCTCCTCGAAGTCGGTAAGCACCGCCGCCAGCTCGGCCGGCGTTTCCACGGGCACAAAACCGGCAGCCGCTCCGAAGACTGCTTGCATCTGGTCGTGATAGTCCGGGTCGTCGGTCCGCAAAAAGACGCGCCCGCCAGGCACGAGCACGCGTGCGGCGAGTTCGGTGAACTCGGTGTTAACCAGGCGCCTTGGCCGGTGGCGTTTCTTGGGCCAGGGGTCCGGAAAGTACACATGGATCGCGCCGACGCTCCGGGCCGGAAGCAGGTAGCGCAGGAGGTACGTGGCTTCCACGCGCAAGCCGCGAAGGTTCGTCAACCCGAGCCGGGGCGCCTTGCGGCCGAGCTTGCGAATGCGACCCAGCAGCCGCTCCACACCCAGGAAGTCCCGCTCGGGATGCGTCGGCGCGTAACGCAGCAGAAAGCCGCCATCACCGCTACCCAGCTCGAGCTCGATCGGAACGCGACGCGGAAAGAAGCGCTCCATCGGGAGCGGATCGAGGATGGACTCGATTGTGAGGAGGATCGGCTGAGCGGGATGGGCCGGCGCGGGCGCGGTGGCGCAGGTGGAGATCATGCGGAAGCTTGAGGAGTGAGGAGGGGCCAAGTGTCAGGGCTTTGAATCCGTCCGGCCGGGTCGGAGGACCCGGCCGCCAGGGTGTAGGCCCGGTGCCCTCACCAGGCGATTCATGGTCCGAGGCAGGGCGCGCCGTTCCTCGCGCGCCGCATTCGGCGGGCAGCGGAGTGCCCGCCCTACCTGGTGGCGGTTCATGGGAGAGTTCCCTTGGCCTGTCGACCGTGCGTCGTGACTCTGAACAAAAAGCGCCGGTAAACCGGACGCGCTCCAAACGCTTCGCCCGGGTCAGCGTCGAACCAACAACGCGAGCGACGCCGTATAGCCGTGAAGGAAGTTCCGGGCGCCCACGGGTCCGATCTCACCATTGCAGAAGAACCCAGCGAGCCCGAACGGGCCGAGGGCCTTCTGGGCCAGACTGGCGTCGTGATTGGGGGCGCCAAAGAGGCGCTGGCCGCGGCCGTTGCAGGCGCACAGGCAGCCGCCGAGGATCGGGCGGTTCGCCACCTGTCGCCTGGCCCGCTGGAGCAATTCCACCATGTCTTCGGTCGCCGCCGCGGCATCGCGGCACTGGAACTGCAGCGACTGACCGGCGCGGGGGCTGGCACCGACCGCGAGGGCGCCGGAGTTGGGATCCCCCCCGAGGAGGTTGCGGATGAGGAAGTCGCCGCGATGAAACTCCTCCTGGTACTCGTTCACCACGAAACCCACCATCAAGTTACCCTGGGCACGGCGCTGCTGTTCCTGGGGCAGGCTGTTGAAGGTCTCGACGAGCACCTTGTACGCGGGTTGATTCCCAATTTGCTGGATGACGTTGCCGTCAACCTTGGTGATGGTCCAGGGCTGCCCGATCGGGGTGCATCCCTGCGAAACCACGGGAAGCAGTTCCACGGTCCCGCCCACCGACAGACAGACGGCACCTTCTTCGAACACCTCGCCGTTAAGGTAAAGCTGCGACCTTTGCTCCCGCGGCGGGCCGCTCGCCAAGCCTCCGGCCAGGGGGATGCCGGGATAGGCCTCGTTCCATTGCTCCACCCAGCGTTCGCAATCCATGTGGAACGGATCGGCGAAAGCCAGCCAGCCGTGGGCCTGGTCCGCCGCGACGCCCGACTCGGCATGCCAGTACCCCGGCCCGTTGGCTTCCTCGACAAGCGCCTGGGTGACATGCGTGGCCTTCAGTTCGGCTCCTTCGAGGTGGTAGAGCGCCAGCGCCAGTCCCCCTTGGTCCTCGATTTCGCTGCCGCCAACGATGACGCTGGCCCCGGAACAGCCGATCAAAGTGGCCACCCGGCCATGCACCTGGACGATCTCGAGCAGTTCCGCGGCGTGATCGAACAAGGAGGGCGTGATGAAGATCAGTCCGAGCGTGGCCCGTTTGGCGCCCAGTTGTCCGCGAAGCTCCTCGACCCACGCCTGGAACCCCGCTTCCTCGAAACCACGATCCCAGTAGCCGGCTGCGGAGTATTCGGTCACCTGCGTCTGCACAACGGAACACTAGTGATCGGGTTCCGAAATGCAAACCCGCTGAAACAATTCACCCGGGCCGGGTGTAACTGAAGGAACTCGCTCTCTCCGTGGATGGAGGGAGGAGTGGCATCACGTCAACCTGCTTACGTCCATCATGAAACGCATCCCCATCGTGCGGGGGAGCCTTGCCGGCTTCCTCTTCACCGTCACGTTTGCCCTCGCGGAGCTCCAGCCCGTCGCGCCCGATCAGCTTGCCGGGCACGGCGTCCCCTCGGCATCCGCCCTGGAGTTGCTGCCGCGCGGCGCCCTGTTGCACATGCAACTGAACGGCTTGCTGCCGGTGGTCGAAGGCCTTGAGGGCATCCTCAAAGCGGCGGCACCCATGAAAGCCCTGCCTCCGGACGCCCAGAATCTCCTGCAGACACCCAACCCACTGCTCGCCCTCGTTGGTTTTCAGAACTTCGGCGCGCCTTTGGACGAAACCCAAGTCGCCGAGCGCTTCGGCATCTCCCCCCGGGAGACGGCCACCGTCAGTCTCTATGTCGGGGACCCGCGGCGGATGTTCGTCATCTCGCTCCCGATCGCCCGCACCGAGGCGCTGGCGGGGCTGCTCACGGGGATTCTGCAGCCACAACAGGTCGAGAAGGTCCAACTGGGCGAGGGCGCAGGCCTCCGCATCGTGCCCCGCGAAGGACCGGTGCCCGAATTGTACCTGACCTGCTCCGAGAAGCGGGCGTTTCTCTGCGGCGACCGGGGGCTGGCCCAGGCTTTGCACGCCCTTCCCGGAGGTGAACGCATGGGCGCGGACGAGTTTCTGACCCGGGCCATGGCCGAGACCGCCTCGCAACATCTGGCGGTCGTGTGCGACCCGCGCATGATCAAGCCCATCGTCCTTCAGCTGGGCCAGCTCCAGCCCATCGGCATGATGCTGCTGCGGCAGAAGAAGCAGGAGTTCCTCAAGCAGCTTCCCCGGGAGGCGCGGCAGCAGATGGAACAGCAGTTCCGCGCCCAATTTGGCGTCGAGAACCTCGAGCAGTTCACGGAGTACCTGGATGCGGTCGTGGACGTCACCAGCCGCCAGTTGCTGGACTACGTCACCAACCAAATGCTCGCGTTCGAGGGCATCTGCCTGGATGCGCGCCTGGATGCGCAGTTCCCGGGGATGAGCCTGAGGCTCTATTCGCAGAAGTTCCAGTCCGACTCGTCAACCGCCGCCCTGCCGAAACAGGACCTCGTGAAGGCCCTGCGCTGGGTCGGCAGCGACTTCAGCAGCATCGCGGCCACCGGACGGCGTCCGGCGCCCCAGGCCGCTCCCGGACTTCGCAAATGGGTTGAGGCGGTACGGGAACAATTCGCGGCCAAAGGCCTCAAGTCCTCGTGGTTCGACCGCTTCGCCACGTTGCTCGCCGAGACCCAAGCCGTGGAACCCATGGAGAGCCGCGTGCCGTGGACACTCTCCGTCAATGCGCCGGTCGATCCCCAGCCGGACCTGGCCAAGGCGCCGAGCCTGACGGCGTACTTCCGCGACCTGCACTTCCCGGTCCGTCGGACGGTGAAGATTGTTCCCGAGGCGACGCAGGCTTTCTTCGAACGGGCGCTCGAGGCCGAAACCGAGGTGCGCAACCGCAACCGCGAACTGGCCGTCGAATTCAATCGCCAGACGGCGCGCCAGGAACCCTGGTTCGATCACCAGAACCGGCTTTCGGCGCTCGACCTGGATTCGGGAATCCGGCGGCTCGTCATGGAAAGCGCGTGGAGGACGCACGGTGGGTTGTTCGGTTACGACCAGCATGAGCTGGTCAATCGCCGCTGGTTCTATGCCCGCCAGGTGAACGGCTACCTCGTCTATCACCAGGGCGGGTCGAATGCGGACTGGCTGCGCAGCCTCGACGACGCACCGGAAGGCGAGCTCACCCCTGCGGTCAGGAAGCTCCTGGAACGGACCCCGGGAGACGTGAACCAGTTCGAGATCCATCGCACGCTCCAGGTCCTGCCCGCGTTCGTGGACTGGCTTGCCGCCCTCGAAAACCGCATCCACGCCGACCTCGAGGCGTACCTGGTGAAGGCCCGCAAGGTGGTCGCCGAAGCGTCGTCTCCGGACGAGGCCCGCAGCCAGCTCGCCAGCCTGCCCATGCCCGAGCTGCTGTATGCCGTCAACCGCGCGCCGGCTTCCGGCGAAGTCTACCTCACGCTGCCGGGCAACCTCCGCTTTCCGCGCGAACGCGTCGTGCCGTTCATCCAGGAGATCCTGGCCGGTTACTCCCAGGCGGCCTCGGACGTCGGCGGGAGCCTCTGTTATTCGCGGGTTTCCAACGGGGTCTGTCAGGTCACGGTCCTCCAAAGCACCGAGGCTTTGACGCGGCTCATCTCCACCGTCGGCGACACCCTTGCCGAGAAGTACCTGGCCTCGCCCGAACGCCTGCAGCAGCTGAACCGCGCGGTCTGGAGCGGAGAGGACGGCAACCCGGAGGCCTTCGAGCAGGTCCTCGTGGCCAATCCTTTCTGGAATTTCATTCCGCGTCCCGCGCCCAAGACGGTCTCGAAGCCCGGACGCGCCGTCCCGGAACGGAGCGCCCAGGCGGGTGACGAACTGATCGACCTGTCGGCGCACTACAACGGTTTGCTGGACGAGACCTGGCACGCCGGGGGCGTCGAGAACAACACGCTGGCCAACCTGCCGCAAGGCGTGCAGGAGTTCGGCGGCCTGCCGTTCGACGTGCGGGGTGTGGTCCAACTCTACGGACGCGACGCCGCCGAACAGTTGAGCGTGAAGTTCCCGAAGGCGGTCGAGGGCATCGTCGTCGGCCGGAAGGCATCGAAACTGGGCTTCCTCCACGGGTGCGGCTGGGCCTCCGAGCGCGGGACCGTGGTCGCCAAGTACGTCGTTCACTACGCCAACGGCGAGTCGCGGGAGATCCCCGTCACGTATGGCGAGGATGTGCGGGACTGGTGGTCGAACGATCCTGATTCCGGCGGTTCGCTCAAGCCGGCCTGGAGTGGCGAGAACACCGCCATCTCGGGAGGGCCGCCGAAATCGATCTACGTCAAGATTTGGGAGAACCCGCTTCCGGACGTCGAGATTCGCGCGGTGGACTACGTCTCCACGCAAAGCAACTCCGCGCCCTTCCTGATTGCGCTCACGGCCCGGTAGGCCGGTGGCGCAGGTTACGGTTGATGCCAGGCGGGCGGTCTTCGGGCCGCCCGCCTTTGCATGTGGAAAGCGTCCCGGGCCTTGCGGACCTGCTCACCGGCCATGAACCGGTCCCGCCGGGTCGGGGGACCCGGCCTACAGGTAGATAGTAGGCCCGGTGCCCTCACCGGGCGGTTCATGGAGCGAGAGCGACCTGTTCCTTCTTGAACTGCTCCGTGACCATGACCAAAAAGCGCCGCTCAAGCGGACGCACTCCAAACGCTTCGCGCCGCTCCAAGGCACGTCCGGAGTCGCGAAGCGCCTGGAGTGCGGGGATTCATCCCCGCTTTTCGGGGCAGATTCATGGAGAGGATTCCGAGGGTGATTGGTCACGATTGTGAGTTTGGACGCGCATGCGGATCGTTGAATCGAAAAAGCGCCGCTCAAGCGGACGCACTCCAAACGCTTCGCGCCGCGGATCCTCCCGAGGCGTTTCCGATTCTCGGTTCCGCAGCCGCACGGTACGCTCGCGGCACCATGAACGGAGCGTGTTACGACCCGATCCGCCGCCGAAACCTCGGAGGGCACCTGACCATGTCACTACTCTTGCTGTCGGCTCTGGCCACCGCCCCGGATGGCCGCGCCGCCCTCGCGGCGGACCTTCGTCACCGCGCTCCCCTGGTGATCGGGCACCGTGGCGCTTGTGCCCATGTGCCGGAGAACACGCTGGCGTCGTTCCGGCTCGCCCTGGCCGCGGAGGCGGATCTCGTGGAACTCGATTACCACCACAGCCGTGACGGCGTTCCCGTGGTGATCCACGACGGAACGCTCGACCGCACCACGAATGCCACGAACCTCTGGGGGGGCTCCAAGATCCCGGTTTTAACCAAGGCCGCCGCGGAGATTGCCGGACTGGATGCCGGTTCCTGGTACGACGCGCGGTTCTCCGGAATCGGTGTTCCCACCCTCGTGGACGCCGTGCAGACCATTCAAGCGTCGGGCACCACCTTGATCGAACGGAAGGGCGGCGATGCCGCCACCCTGGTGCAGTTGCTGCGCGCGCGCGGCTGGATGGAATCCGTCGTCGTTCAGTCCTTCGACTGGGCGTTCGTCAGCGCGGCACACCGCGAAGCTCCGGACCTGGTCCTGGGTGCCTTGGGACCTCCTTCGAGTCGGAACGGACGCAAGCTCGAGGACGCCGAGAAGGTCCTTTCGGCAGCGTATATCGAGGAGATCGCCGCGCTGGGCGCGCGCTTCGCCGTCTGGAACCGACAGGTGGACGCCACGGGAATCAACGCGGCGCGGGAGCGGGGCCTGGGCGTGTGGGTCTACACCATCAACGACCCGGCCGAAGCCGAAGCCCTGGTGCGTCTCGGCGTCGAAGGCATCATTACGGACGATCCCGCCCTGATCCGCGCGCGCCTGCGGCCGGCTCCCGACGAAGCCGCTTCGACGCCGATCGAACGCGCGATCCCTTCGGCCCTCGATGATCACCCGGGCAACATCTTCCTCGAAGGCGATCTGGTCCGCGTGCGGTTGCCCGAGCCACTGCCGGCCGAAGCCGATCGCTGGCGGTTCCTGGACGAAACGGGAACGCCGCGTGCCGCGGGCGCGTTGCCGGAACGTCGCGCCGGAGTCGCCCCCGCCGTGGAGATAGGGCATCCCGGGGTCGGCTGGTACCGCCTCGAGGTCGGAACCGGGCAGCGCCCCGATCAGGCCTGGACAACAGCCGCCGTGTTGCCGCGCTTGCGAGCCCCTACGCCCGGCGATTCGCCAGTCTGCGTGGATACCGCGGCGTCGTGGTTTGCCCGCGACGACGTCACCAAGCAAGGTCAGTTTGCGAATCTCGCAACGCTGGCGGGTGTCAATTGGGTGCGCGATCGGCTCCGCTGGTCGGAGTTGCAGCCGAATCCTGGCGCCCTGACGACGGCGCAAACCACGTACGACCGCGCCGCCGAAATTCACCACCGGGCCGGACTCAGGGTTCTGCAGGTCTTCCACGACACCCCGCGCTGGGCCCGGGAAAGCGAGACCGCAGGCGGACGCTTCGCTCCGGACCTTCGCCACGTCCACACCCTGGCCAGGCTGCTGGCGGAGCGCTTCCAGGGGCGCGTGCAGGCCTGGGAACCCTGGAACGAGGCCAACGTCGCCACGTTTGGCGGGCACACCGTGGACCAGATGTGCGCCTGGCAGAAAGCGGCGTGGCTTGGATTCAAGGCGGGCGATCCCTCGCTAATCGTTGGCTGGAATGCCACCGCCGCCGTGCCGACCCGACCCCACACGACCGGGGTGCTGGCCAACCAAACCTGGCCCTAGTACGACACGTACAACATCCACACCTACGATTGGTCGCACGCCTATGCGGCGCTCTGGGAGCCGGCTCGGGTTGCGGCCGCGGGGCGTCCGCTGTGGATCACCGAGGCCGACCGGGGCACGCGCCATCTCGGGCAGGGCCCCTGGTACGACCAGGATCCGCGCCTCGAGCAACTCAAGGCCCAGTGGGTACCCCAAGCCTACGCGCAGAGCCTGTTCGCGGGTGCGCGTCGTCATTTCCACTTCATCCTGGGTCACTATCATGAGCCCAACGGCGTTCAGTTTGGATTGCTCCGCATGGACCTGACACCGCGGCCTGCCTACGTAGCCCTGGCCGCCGTGGGGCGTTGGCTTGCCGGGGCGCGCGCCCTCGGGCGTTGGCAGCCGCTGCCTGAGGTGCACGTCTATGCCTTTGGGGCCCGCCCCGACGGCGTGGCCCGTGATGTTCTGGTGATCTGGACCGAGAAGGAAGCCGATTGGGACGACCGCGGCCGGACTACGTCGAACTGGCAACTACCAGCGCACCTCACCGTGCAGAAAGTGAGCGATCACCTCGGCAGAACGGTGGAGCTGCCTCCGCGGCTTGGTTCCGCCCCGATCTTCATCGTCCTGCCGGCCGGACAGGCCACCACGTTGCCCCTGGAAGCGCCGCTGCATCCGCTTCCGGCACCCGCAGACCTTGCGGCCTCCCCCGTCGTGCTCCAACTCGGACTGGCCGCTCCCGCGGTGGTGCGGGTCGAGGACGCTCCGTGGTCCGAGGGTTACGCGTACGGTCTTGCCCAAGGACAGGAACATTCCTTGCCGATCCGGATCTACAACTTCTCCACGGATCCCACCCAGGTTCGACTCAGCACGAGCGCGGTGCCCGCGGACTGGCGCGCGCGGATCGCCGGGGAGTCGTTCGAAATCGAGCCTCACGGCCGCAGGGAGGCCTCCATGGTTCTCGAGATTCCGAACGGGACCCGGACGCGCGACGGCTGGGTCACCCTCGAAAACAATCCCGGCGGTCCGGGTCGCGCCACTCTCGCCTTCCGGGTCCGGGTCCGGGAGGAGTGACGAGGGGTTCGCCGCAAATCGATTCCGTCGCCGGCTCGACGCAGCCTCGCCCCACCAACTTGTCAGCCCGCGCTGGCCTAGGAAGCTCGCGCACGGTCACTGCCGAGGCGGCGCAGGTCGCCTTCACGCCGGGTAATGCCCTCCCGGTCAAGTTTCTCGCAGAGCGGAACCATGATGCGTCGGGTGCAACCGAGCAGTTGCCGGAGCTCGCTCACGGTCGCGCCTCCCCGCTCCGTGAGGAACGCGCGGACCCGCCCGACGGCCTCGAGGTAGGTCTCGGCAAGCATCACCTGGTCGGGTCCGAGCTCAACGGCCTGACCGGTCTCGATCAGAAACCGCAGCGCCTGGGAAGCCGCCGGTTCGCGGGTCAGGTCCTTGCGGGAAGGCGGTTCGAACGGCTTCTCGGCAAGGGCTTGACGCAGCCAGGTCCCGGCGGCCATGAGCCTTGGCGGTAGTTGGGGCTGGTGGGACCGCCGCCGGATGGCGCTGCCGCTGCGCACGAAATCCCGCTCGCACAGAGAAGCGACCAGTGCCTCGAAGGCACGCTCCGTGGGGAGCCACGGTTCAAGCTGGCCGCGTAATTCCGCCAGCGGCAAGCCGGGGTACTCCGGGTGCCGCTGATGAACCCGATCGATGGCTTCGCCCGCCTGGGAGACGACCGCACGCCACCAGGCCGGATCGGCGGCAAGTTCACCCACAAACACGACAGCGGCCCGAGCCTCGAGCCGCCGGAGCGCGGCTTCAATTTCGTCGGCGGAAAACGACGTCGCCTCGAGCAGTCCTCGGCGCGATACCAAACCTTCGCGCGCCACGGCGGAGCTGACCCAAGTCTCCAGGCCTTCGGACGAAGCGGGCGCCGCGGCCCGGCTTTGCAGCAGGGCGAGCTGAGACTTGATCTGCCAGTGCTTGCGGTCGCCGTGTGGATCCAGCACGCGTCCGCCGGCGAGCGTGACCTGCTCGGACCAGTCTCGAAGCACGAAGCGGTCGTTGCCGAAAAGAAACCCGGCGTTCTCCAGTCGGAGTTGAGCCAGTCTCTCCTGCCCCGGAAGCAGCTCGCCGCCGCCATGCAGGAAGATTGTCGCCGGAATAACCGCGGTTCCGAAATGCACGCGCACCCGGGTCCGATCCCGGAGCGGTCGGGCCGCCGGCGCGGTGCCTCCGCGCAGCCGGGCCGAGCGTTCGAGGAGAACGTCCAAGGTGTCCGTGGGACGGCCGAGTCCGACGGATGCGATCACGTCACCGCGCGCGACGCCGGGTCGCTGCAGGTCACCTCCCAGTTGCAGCTCGGGAAGGTTGAGGGCCGTCCGCATTCCCGGCCCGGCGACGTCCACCTCCGCATGGTGATTTTGCAGGCTCCGGATGCGAGCGGTTTGCCCGCCCGGTTGGACCTGGACCTCCTGGCCGCGCCGAAGTGAACCGCCGACCAGCGTCCCGGTGACCACCGTCCCTGCCCCGGCGACGGTGAAGACGCGGTCCACGGCAAGGCGCGGTTTTCCCACATCCGGTGACGTCCGGGCATCGTGCAGCACCGCGCGCAGCACGGTCTTCAACTCGTCAAGGCCTGAGCCGCTTCGAACGGACGCGGGCACGATCCGGGCTTCGGCAAATGGGGTTCCTGCCAACTGCTGGCGCGCCATCGCCTCCAACGGTTCGGTTCCGCCGGGCACCAGGTCGGCCTTCGTCAAGACCACGACCATCCTGGGAACGCCGAGGTACGTGAGAATCTGCAGGTGTTCCTCGGTTTGCGGCATCCAGCCGTCGTCGGCCGCGAGCACGAGCAGCGCCAGGTCGATGGTGCCCACGCCGGCAACCATGTTCTTCACGAAATCACTGTGCCCCGGGACATCAATGATCCCGAGCGACAACCCTCGTGGCGGGCGCGAAGGTGAAGCGGCCTCGGCGGTGCCGACCGCAGCGGAATTCGAGGCCGACGGCAGTTCGAGATGCGCAAAACCGAGATCGATGGTCAGGCCGCGAGCCCGCTCCTCGGGCAGCCGGTCAGGATCCGTGCCGGTGAGCGCCTTGACCAAGGCGCTCTTGCCGTGATCGACGTGTCCGGCGGTGGCGACGATGAAGGGGCTGAACTCGGACATCACAGGCGCGGGTGGTCGACGGACCCGGATCCGCGCGCCGAACCGCAGGCGCAGTCTGAGGTTGTCTTTCGGTACACAGCGGCAAGGAAACAAAGCCGCCCCGCGGGGTCAAGTACCTCGGTGCCCGGTGCGTCGCGGCGGTTGGGTTAGGGACGTCCTGAGGCTTCGGCTCTCGGGGCGCAAGGCGCGTGCGATCGCCGAGGAGATCTGGGGAATGCCAGCCCGGTTCGAGCGCCCCGTCGTTCTCCGCCGTTCCGACCCCTGCAAGCGGAGCACGCAACGCCTGACCCAGCCCGCCTGAACCGGACCGTGGCCGGTCCCCCAGGCGCAGCGGGTGCGAGCCGTCCGTGCCGAGGTTCGGGACCTCAACGCCCCGCGGAGTTCCCAGCCGCTGCGACCGCGGAGCGGTCGCGGTCCGGGAAGGGCCAGGTTCATGGAGAGTTCCTTGTTCCTTGCGGACCTGCTCACCGGCCATGAACCAAAAAGCGCCGCTAAAGCGGACGCACTCCAAACGCTTCGCGCCGCTCCAAGGCACGTCCGGGGCCGCGAAGCGCCTGGAGTGCGGGGATTCATCCCCGCTTTTCGGGCCAGGTTCATGGAGAGTCCCTTTGGCCTGGCGGCGATGCGCAGTGATCTTGAACCAGTCTCGGCGGGTCAGGGGACCCGGCCTACAGGTTGTAGGCCCGGTGCCCTCACCGGGCGGTTCATGATTCCAGGTAAGGCGCGCCGGATCCGGCGGGCAACGAAGTGCCCTACCTGCGAAGGGTTCATGGAACGCCTCGCCCGAGGTCGTCGAGCTTACAGGACGTACGGGTAGCGCTGCGGGCGGGCGAGGTATCGGTTGGCGATCGGATCGCCCACCACTTCCTGCTTCTCCCCGTCCCAGACAAGCTTGCGCCCAAGCAGGCACGCCAGGTTGCCCAGGTTGCAGAGCGTCGCGGTCCGATGGGCGATCTCGATGTCGACCGCGGGCCGCAGGTGGCCTTCGCGGATGCTCTTCAGCCAGTCCGCCTTGTGGTTCATGTTGAAGTCCTCGTACTCGTCGGTGCGATAGACTTCCTTCCCGCCGGGAGGCAGCTTGAAATTGACCGCCTCCGGATTCGCGGGACGATAGCCTCCCTCCCACTCGAGCACGAGCCGGCCCTGGTCGCCCCAGAACACATTGCCAAACTCCGTCTGCCCCACCTTGTCGCCTGGCTGCCCCCAGACCAGGGTCCAGTCCGGGTTCTTGAACTGGTAAACCACCTCCATCTCGACGGGGTTATCCCACACGCCCTGGAACGGGTAGCGGGCGGTGCCCTCCACGGTGAAGGAGGTCTGCCGGTCGGCGTCCATCGCCCACAGAATCGTGCTGAACTGGTGGGCTCCCCGATCGCGGATGTTTCCTCCGCCGGACTCGAGAATCCAACGGAAGTTCGCCGGGTGATACCTCCGGTTGAAGGGACGCCAGGGGAGCGGGCCGAGCCAAAGATCCCAGTCCAGGCCCTCGGGCGGTTCGCTGTCAGCGACCGGCTTGTCGTCCACGGGATTCGGATAGTGCCAGCAAGTCACCTTGTGGACCTTGCCAACGATCCCGTTGCGGATCGCGCGGCACGTATGCCATCCGCCCAGGGCGGTTCGAGCCTGAGCCCCCACCTGGACCGCCACCCTGTTTCGCCGGGCCGCACCCACCATGGCCTGGCCGTCGCGGACCGTGACTGACGAGGGTTTCTCAACGTAGACATGCTTGCCCGAATCACACGCATGCACCGTCTGCACGGCGTGCCAGTGGTCCGGCGTGGCGATGAGGACCGCGTCGATGTCCTTCCGCTCGATGATGTAGCGGTAGTCGCGATACACGGCCACCTCTCCGCCGGCCATCGTAACCGCGGGTTCGAGCTGGTTGTCATCGACATCACAGACGGCGGCCACGCGGGCTTTCTCCTCCTTCTGAAACCGGAGCATGTTCGCGAGGTGGGTCTTGCCCATGCCGCCCACTCCGATGTGGGCCACCACGAAACGGCTGTTGGCGCCAGGGCGTCCCGCGGCCCCGAGGACGCGTGACCGTACCAGCAAGGGTGCGGTCACCAACACGCTGGTCAGGGCGGAACGCCGCAGAAACTCACGGCGCGTGGTCGGGGAAGGAAGCGGCGAGGTCATGGCTCGGTTCTCGTTGTGAGGCGGAGGTTACGAGGCCGCATGCTACGCCCCAGGGTCCCGCTGGCAAGGCCCGCCGTCTCCTGACAAGTTCCCTTGGCCTCTCGACCATGCGCCGTGACTATGAACCCGCCTTTCAAGGTAGGGCGCGCTGTCCCCAGCGCGCCGTACTCGGCGGGCAGCGGTGTGCCCGCCCTACCTGGCTGCACTTGATAAGGCAGCGGTTACATCCGGGCCGGGGTCTCAATCCCCAGCACGCCCAGCCCCTCTTCGAGCACGCGAGCCGTAAGGTCACACAGCAGGAGGCGGCTCTCCCGCGTGGCCGGCTCGGCCTTCAGAACCGGACAGTTCTCGTAAAAGGCCGTGAAATGCCCGGCCAGTTCGTAGAGGTAGTTGCAGAGGTAGTTCGGGCGGTAATCGTCCACCACCGCCTGGACCGTGTGCCCGAAATTGAGGAGGTGCTTCGCGAGTCGCACCTCCTCGGGCGCCTCGAGCCGGAGAGTGTCCGTGGCCGGGGGCGTCCAGGGTTCGACCGTGTCGGCGAGCTTGCGAAAGATGCTGCGGATGCGCGTGCAGGCGTACTGCAGGTAGGGTGCAGTGTTCCCGCTCAACGCGAGCATCTTGTCCCAACTGAAAACGTAATCGCTCTGGCGATTGGGGAGCAGGTCCTGGTACTTGACCGCACCCAGACCGATCACCCGCGCCACTTCCCGGCGTTCGCCCTCGGGAAGGTCCGGGTTCTTGGCACTCACCACGTCGAACGCGCGGCTTTCCGCCTCATCCAGCAGGTCCGCGAGCTTGATCGTATCGCCCGAGCGCGTCTTGAACGGCCGCCCGTCCTCGCCGAGGATGGAACCGAACCAGACATGCGCGAGGGTGACCCGCGCCTCCGGATGCCAGCGCTTGTAGGTGGCGAAGATCTGCTTGAAATGAAGCTGCTGCCGCCCGTCGGTCACGTAGATGATCTCGTCCGGCTGCCAGGTACTCAGGCGGTACGCGAGGGTGGCAAGATCGGTCGTGGCGTAGTTGGCGGCGCCGTCGCTCTTCTGGACAATCGCCGGGTGCGCTTTCAGCGCAGGGTCGTCCTCGAAGAACACCACCTGGGCGCCTTCGCTTTCGCGCGCGATCCCCAGCCGGGCAAGTTCGGTCACCACCTCCTTGAGCCGCGGATTGTAGAAGCTCTCCCCCAACGTCTGATCGAATTTCACGCCGAGGCGGGCGTAGATGGTGTCGAACTGGTGCTGCGAAACCTCAATCATGCGGCGCCAGATCGCCAGGTTCTCCGCATCACCGCTTTGGAGCTTCACCAGTTCCAGGCGCGCGGCCTCGAGGGGAGCGGGATCGGAGGTGGTGGCGAACTCGGCGAGCTTCGTCAGGCGGTCCAGGTGACGCGCCGGGTCCTGGCGCACCCGATCGCGTCCCAACACTCCGCCCTTGGCGAGAGCCGCCACCGCCAGGTCGGTGGGATCCGAAAGTGTCGCCGCCGCGCTGCCGCTGAACCGTTCACCAAAAGCCGGGTCGGGAAGTTCGAGCATGCGCTGCCAGGCGGAGAGCGCCGCAGGGTCGCCTTTGCGGACGGCGAGCAATTGTCGCTGCACCGTTGCCAGCGTCTCGGCAGGCGTTTCGCAGGCGAAGTTGACTTCCCGGTACAGGCGCTCCAACTCCTCGAGCGGTTCGCGCTCGAGGGCCTCGGGTTGCAGGAGTTGCTTCCATCCCACGATCAACTTTCCAAACTGCGTGCCCCAGTCGCCGACGTGGTTGTCCGTGATCACCCGATGACCGAGCCGGCGCAAGGCCCGGGCCAGGCAGTCGCCGAGGATCGTCGACCGGATATGGCCGACGTGCATGGGCTTGGCAACGTTCGGAGAGCTGAAATCCACCACCACCGTCCGCGGCGTGCCGACCGGCTGCAGCAAACCGGTGCGGCGCTGCGCCGCCAGCTCCAGCTCCCGCGCGATGGCTCCGACCTTCAGATGGAAGTTCAGGAACCCCGGGCCGGCGACTTCCACGCGCTCGCACAGATCCGTCAGGTCCAGCGCCGAGGCGACCTGCTGCGCGAAGGCCCGGGGATTGACCTGCTGCGTCTTCGCCAGCGCGATGAGGGCGTTGGTCTGGTAGTCGCCAAATCGCGGGTCGGGACACGGTCGGACGAGGATGGTGTCCGTGGCGGCTTCCGGGAACTGGCTGCGCACGACGGCGCGAAGGCGCGACTCGATGGGTTGGTGAAGCATGGGACTGGAGAGGGAACGACCCGGGCGGATCGTGGAGGACCGGACGCGCTGACCCGCTCCGGGCTACTGGCCTCCCGCGTTGTCGCAAATGATGCGATAGATGCCCGCCGCGTCCGGGGCGTTCTCGAGGGCCTGCCGGAATTCGGGTCGGTGAAGCAGCTTCGCGATGTCCGCGAGGGTATGGAGGTGTCTCTGGAACTCGCCTTGAGGCACCAGGAAGAGCACGACCAGTTTGACTGGCTGCCCATCCAGAGCATCGAAGGCCACCCCAGTACGGGAGCGACCGAAGGCGCCCACCACGGTCTTGATCAGGTTGGTCGACGCGTGGGGAATGCCGATCCCGTAGCCGATCCCCGTGCTCATGGAGTTCTCGCGACGGCGAATGACATCCCCGACCGCCTGGCGGTCCCCGGGCGCGATACGTCCGGCGGTCACGAGTTGCCCGATCAACTCGTCAATGGCGGCCCATCGGTCCGCGGCCTTCAGATCCGAGATGATCGAGTCCGACGTGAGTATGTCGCCCAGCGTCATAGCGCAAGCAAAGCGCCGCGATTCCGCCGCAGCCGCCGGCTCATTTCAAGAGGAATCCCTCGCGGGCAGAAGGTTCGTCACGGAAACCGCACGCCCGCCTTCGCAAGTCCACTGCTGCAACGGGGACCACGCCCCGGAGTCCAGGCGCGCCACAACCTCGGGGAGTTCGCGACGCCGGATCTCGACCTCCGCGACACCTTCCGCGGCGCAAGCGTGCACCGCCGCATGCGTCTTGTAGACGCGCGGACGCCCCAGCACTCTGACGGTTCCCTTGGGCAGCGGAGGCACCGGGCGACGGTCCAGCACCAGGTAGCTGAGCGGCAGACTCCTCAGGTCCACCCCGGTCATCTGCGCAAACCGCCCCCAGAACGGATCGCTGAACACCCCGTCCGGAGGCGTCCGAAAATGATGACACCAATGACGCTCGTTGCCCGGCGCAAGGAGTCCGCACCCGACCCCGTGCGTGCATGGCGCCACCAGATTGAATTGCGCCCGCAGTCGCTCGCGCATCGTGATGAGTCGCCGACTTGCCTCCCAAGTGCCCGGCTCAACCCAGAGGACAGCCGTTGCGCCGGTCAGTTGGTCCAACAACGCGTTGAGCGCCGAGTCCGCGAGTTCCGTCAGGACATGGCTCACCAACACCAACGAAGCGCGCGCGGGCAAACCGCTGCTCACTGGCAGCCCCGCGTACTTTGCCCGAGCCTTTTCCACCGCGAAGCTCATCGCCAGCGACGACCGGTCCCAAAAAGCCACCTGCCCGACGGCGGACACCTCGAACCAGTCGAGAAAGGCCCGCGCCGCGATGCCGCTGCCACACCCCCAATCCAGCAACGTCCCGCCCGGAGGCTGCCATCCTCGCGCCCGCAGCTCGGCAAGCACGTGGTCCCACTTCCACCCGATGCGCTGCGCGAAGGTGGCGTCGTAGTCGGCAAGATCCGCCAGGGACTGCCAATAGTCCGCAGGCGGCGAGACGCTCTTCGAACTCCTGGGATGTTCGGGCGAAACGGCCGCGGACGATCGGGGGGAGGAAGAAGCCCCGGCTCCCCGCAACCTCGCTCCGCCGGACTGCCTCCCGCCGGAACGTCCCGCCGCACCGGCGAGTTTTACCGGGTCAGGCTCGGGGGACCCACGCCGGATCATCCGGGTGTCGTTGGTTGTCTCCAGGAATACGCGTCTCAGGCGCTCGAGCGTCTGCCAGTTGATCGACATGGGGATGGCACCGTGCCAACGCCGCGGATCCTGGCTTAGAACCAGTCCAGTTTCAATGCGACGTCTGCCCGTGACCAGGCCTCTGAAAATTCCCGCTGCACCAGGTTCGCTGACTCCGTCCGGCCTTGCGCGCGAAGGCTCCGCTCCAAACCCAGCAATCCCCAGCCATTGCGAGGCACGCGTGCGAGATCGGCCCGGAAGATTTGCTCGGCCCGGGCGGGGTCGCCGGCTTCGAGGAGGGCCGCTCCCCACGCGGGTCGGACGGGGATCGGCCAGAACGTGGGCTCCATGTACGGCAGCGCTTCCTCGGCCGCCGCGGCTTCCTCGAGATGTCGCAACATGGCCTGCTGGTCGCCGCGCGCGCCAGCCACCTTCCCCTCCAGCCATGCTCGCGCCACAGCCAGCGTTGCAGAAGCGGGAAAGACAGGTGTGTCCAACTGCTTCGCCTCATCGCTCGTGGCGAGATCGGTGAGGGCCCTCAGTTCAATTTCCGCAGCGCCGGCGGCTTGCGTGGCCAACAGCGCGAGGCCTCGGGTGAAATGCCAGAGAGCCCGGTCGACGAGGAAATCGTCGTTGCTGGCGGGTTCGGGCACCGCCAGCATCTCGGTCCACCGGCCAAAGCGGACCAGCGTGAGCCAGGGCAGGTGTCGCAGGCGTGGGGCTTCGACGGCCTTGCTGGGCCCACAGTAGTTGTCCACCGCGTACCGGGCGACACGGCGGGCCGTCCGCAAGGCCTCCGCACTCCGGCCGTCGAACATCTGTGCCCACCACAGGAAGTGCAGGTTGTGCGGATAGTAAGCCCCGGGGTAATACCCTTGGGCGCGACACGACCGCAGATAGTCCCGATCCGCCTTCACCGCCCGCTCGTTGACCGCGATCGCCTCGGGGTATTGCCCCACGCGAATGTAGATGTGCGAGGGCATGTGGACGAGATGCCCGGCCCCGGGCGCAAAGTCGCGCAACCGGTCCGCCGCGGGCAGGCCGAGTTCCGGCTGGGGACCCGCTTCCACCGCGTGGATGAAGAGATGGTTGGCGCCGGGATGGTCCGGTTGACGTGACAACACGCGGCGCAGGGCGGCGAACGCCTCCTCCGTCTCGGGCTTCGGAGAGCGGTCCTTCGCCCAGTAATCCCAGGGCATCGTGTTCATCAACGCCTCCGCCAGGAGCGTCTGCGCGTCGAGGTCGTCCGGGTAGGCGTTCGCGAGTTCGCGCATCGCAGCAGCGAAAGCACGGTCGAGGGCGGAACGATCCTCGGCGTGCTCGGGGGCGTAGCGCTTCTCGAGCGCCGCGACGTAGGCCTGTTCCCGCGGGCTTCCGTTCCCGCTCGCTTTCAAGGCCTGCTGCAGCGCCGCCCAGGCCGCAGCGGTGTCCTCCGGCGCCATCGGGCGGTTGACATGCGGGCCCAGGGCGTAGGCAACACCCCAGTAAGCCATCGCGCAGCCGGGATCCAGTTTCGCGGCGGACCGGAAGCTGCGAATCGCCTCCCGATGATTGAAGCCGTAGAGGAGAGTGAGCCCTTGATCGAAGTACCGCTGCGCCCGCGGCTGCGTGGTGGTCACCGGGTGATGCAGGCTGCCCAGGTCGTCAAAGAGCGGGCCCGGCAGGCGTTCGGCCGCCCGCAGCCCGGGAGCGATCGACGTTAGAATACCAACTGAGATCCATGAGATCCAAGCGCGCATTTCCCAACTACCCGCGAATCGCGCGCTTGTCAACGCACCTGGCTCTCGAAATCCCCGTCGCCGACCCGCGTTCGAAGCCGTTGCCCGGACCGAACCTCCCGGGCGGAACGAACGACACGCCCGGTCCGGGCGTCCGTCGTGATCGAGTAGCCGCGCGCCAGGGTTTGTTCGGGGGACAATAACCGGAGCCGGTCAAGCAGGGACACCAACGTCTGCCGGTCCCCCTCGAGTCGCCGCCGCGCCACCTCCAACAAGCGCGCCCGGACGCGTTCCAGTTCGGCCCGGCAGGATTGCACCTGACGCGCCGGGTGCACGCGGAGCCACGCGGCTTGGGCCGCCATCCACGTCGTCCGCAGGGCGCGCATCCGCAACCGGGCGGCTCGCGGCATCGCGCCGAGCAGTTCGTCCAGGTGCTGCCAGCCTTGATTGACCAGGCGGCGGGGATGGGCGCGGAGAATGCGATGTTGGAGGTGCGCCAGGGACTGACGCCAGTCCTCGCACCCCTCGCGCGCCAGGCGCGGCAGGAGCGCGGCGGCATCGCGCACAAACTCACGCGCGGCAAACGCGTCCTGGGTGATGATCTCCGCCGCGGCGCTGGGCGTCGCGGCGCGCACGTCCGCGACAAAATCGGCAATGGTCACGTCGATCTCGTGGCCCACCGCGGAAACCACCGGAAGGGCGGATTCGAAGATGGCACGGGCGACGGGCTCCTCATTGAAGGCCCAGAGATCTTCGAGGCTTCCGCCGCCGCGCGTGACGAGGATCAGCGACAACCACGACCCGCCCCGGCAGGCCATCCCGCCTTCCGAAGCAGTCGCGCGGGAAGCCTGAACGTTCACGCGGTTCAGCAAACGGATGGCCTCCGCAATGGCGGCCGCGGCGCCCTCGCCTTGCACGAGGCAGGGGACCAGCACCATCTCCAGCGACGGTTGGCGTCGCTTCACGACGTGCAGCACGTCCCGCAGCGCGGCGCCCGTCGGAGAGGTGACGATCCCGATCCTCTCGGGGCAGGGCGGCAAGGGCCGCTTGCGTTCGGCGGCAAAGAGACCCTCGGCCAGGAGCTTCTGTTTGAGGCGTTCAAACGCCGTCTGGAGCGCCCCCAACCCCATGGCTTCGACCGCCTTGACCACGAGTTGGTACTGGCCACGGGGCTCGTAAATCGCAAGCTCACCCTGGAGCAGCACCTTGCGTCCGTCTGCGAGCAAGTCCCGCCCGGCCCGGGTCTCGCCCCGGAACAACACGCAAGCGAGCTGCGCCCCGGCGTCTTTCAAGGTGAAGTAACAATGGCCGGAGGCCTGGCGACGGAGATTCGAAATCTCGCCGGAGACCCACAACAGGCTGAACTGGGCCGCCAGGAGCCGTTTGAGCTGCAGCGTGAGCTCCGAAACGCTCAACACGCGCCGCGTCTCCTCAGGCGGGAAGAGCTCGCCAAACTCCCACGGGGATCGGGTCTTTCGCGCCATGAGCCTCAGCGCGTCGCCGCGGGTTCCGTCAGGTTCTCGGCCGGGTACGGACGCGACACGCGCTCGATCTGCCGCGCGCGCCCGGTGCCCTCATCCACGTCCACCAGGGCGCCCTGAAGCAAGATGCGGTCCTCCGCGACCGAGAACTTCTGCGGCATGTTGGTCAGGAACCGCCGGATCACCGGTTCGATGTCGCGTCCCAGCACGCTGTCGTGAGGTCCGGTGAACCCTGCGTCCGTCAGGTAGGCTGTGCCTCCGGGGAAGATCTGCTCATCCGCGGTCTGCACGTGGGTGTGGGTGCCGATCACGGCGCTGGCCTGGCCGTCCAATAATCGCGCCATGGCGATCTTCTCGGAGGTGGCTTCGGCGTGGAAATCGAGAAAGACGACCGGAGTGATCTCGCGCAGCCGCGCGATCTCGGGGGGGACCACATGAAAAGGGTTGTCCAGATCGGCGAGAAACGTCCGGCCCTGGGCATTGAGCACGGCGACCGGTCGCTGGCCCGGTCGTTCCACGAGCAGGCTGCCGTGACCCGCCGCCCCGGATGGATAGTTGAGCGGACGCAGGATTCGGGGTTCGGCAGCGAGATGGGGAACGATCTCCTTCATGTCCCAGATATGATCCCCGCTGGTGATGACGTCGACGCCCGAGGTGAACACCTCGTCCGCCGTGCGTGGAGTGATGCCCGAACCGCCGGCCATGTTCTCGCCGTTGGCGATGACCAGGTTGACCGACAGTTCGAGACGGAGCCGGGGGACAAGGCCCTTTACCGCGCGGCGGCCCGGTTCCCCAACGATGTCTCCGATGAACAGAATTCGCACCTCGACACGTTACGTCGGCAGGGTCTGCCGTGGAAAGGCAGAACCCCGAATGGATCGGGGGGAATTCTGGCGGCGAACTTGCTAACTCATCAGGCGGTGATTTGAAAAAGCGTTATGAACCGGGGAACATTCCAAACCGAGACGGGACTCGGCTCCGGATGGCCGCCGACAGGGCGGACCGCGCTGCGCGTGCGGGTTGGCACAAGCGGCTCGGTTTCAGCGCTTGCGGGGGGAACTGACGGTGATAAACATCCTTTGGTGCCTGCTGACGAAAACGGTTCCCGCAAGCAGTTGCGCATGGTGGCCTGTCCGGGTTGTGGTACGACGCTCTTCCTGCCGGGGGATGCCGCGCCCCTGAGCTATGTCCCCTGCACCAAGTGCGGCACGGCGGTCATGATCCCCCTCCGGCTGCGGCAGTTCGAGCTCCGGGCGGCCATCGCTTCGGGCGGCATGGGCACAGTGTACCGAGCTTTCGACACGAGCCTCGAACGCGAGGTTGCCGTGAAGCTCGTCAAACGCGAGTTGATGCACGACGAACACGCCATGGAGGGGCTTTACCGCGAGGCCCGGGCGTGTGCCCAGCTCAACCACACGAACATCATCCATCTCTACACCTTCGAAGAGTGGGAAGGGCAGCTCTACCTGGTGATGGAACTCGCCGACCGTGGGAGCCTCGACGGCCGGATCGAAAAAGGCCGGGTCCCCGAGTTGGATGTGCTCGACATCGGCATCAAGGTCGCCTCCGCACTTAACACGGCCCTCAAACACGGCCTCCTCCACCGCGACATCAAACCGGGCAACATCCTTTTCAACGCCGACGGCGAACCGAAACTTGTGGACTTCGGCCTCGCGCGCCGCACCGACGCCGAGGAAGACTCGGACGGCACCGTCTGGGGGACGCCTTACTACATCGCCCCGGAAAAGGTGCGACGCGAGCGGGAGGACTTCCTGTCCGACCTCTACAGCCTGGCGGGCACGCTGTATCACGCCATCACCCAGCATGTCCCTTTCGAAGCCCCCACCGTCGAGGAAGTCGTCGCCGCTCAAGTCCACACCCCGCTGACGCCTCCAAACCAGGTGGTCAGCGAAGTCACCGCGCCCACCAGCGACGCCATTGTCCGCGCCATGGCCAAGGCCCCCGCCGACCGGTTTCAGAGCTATGACGAGTTCACCATGGCATTGGAGGCCGCGCGCAGCCAGTACCTGGTGGGCCGGTTTGTGAACCGCACCGTCCCCGCGACGGGGACCAAGACCGGCGGCATCAAGAGCTGGTTCCGCCGGTCGTGAACGGATTCGGCCGCTGAGGGGGAGTCCCCGCGCCTGCCTGGGAGGGAACTCCAGGAGGCGTCCCGTCCGGGGGGCACGCCTCCTCGTCCATCGTCCTCCGCAACGTGGGCGTGTTGACCGCCCGGTGCCGCCACGCCCCGCGCGGAAGCTCAGTTGGTTCCCTTGTCCGCCGACGAACGCGCGGACTTGCTCGCCGAACCGGCTTTGGCAGGAGCGGACGCGGCGGCGCCAAATCGCACCGTCAGGGCCTGGATCTTGCCACCCTCGAGATTCCGTGCGTAACCGCCCACCTCTTCTCCTTCGACTCCTTGGGCGAGCGTCGCGGTCTTGCCGTCCCGGACGAACTTGGTTTCCGAGGTGACTTGGAACACGCGGTCCTTCTCCTTGCCGGCGAGCGTGAACGTCATGGCGTTCCGGTCGATGCTTTTGAGTTTCCCGCGGAAGGGGTAGCCCTTTTCGGTCTTGGTGGCGGGAGCGACCGACTTGTTTTCGGCACCGCCGCTGGAAGCCGGCACGGTGTCTTGGCTGAGCGCACCCCAGGCGAGCATCAACGCGAGGCCGAGGGTGGTTGCGAGTGTACGGTTCATGGATTCCTGTGAGTTTGATGGTTTAACTGCCAACTGCGCCTCTCTCATAGGGGATCCGTCCCGCGCGCGACAACGGGAGAGCCGGACATTGTAAGTCAGCGATTGGAGCGGACTGCAGAGGCGCGGCAAATCTCTGGGGAACCAGGGAAGGTCAGGAGGAACGCCGGGGAGCCTCGATCACCCCGGACCTGGTAGCGCGGGCACGCCGTTGCCCGCCGCCGGGGCACGGAGGACCTCGAGCTGTTTTGTCCCCCGCCGCGAACGGCGGGAACCACGGACGCTGGAGAAGCTCAGGTCCCAGCCGCAGCTTCGGGGTCACCGTCGGCTTCGGCTTCAGCTTCGACCTCGGGCTGCCCACGTCCCGTCGCGCCTTCGAGCAGCACCACGATCTCTCCCTTCCACGATCGTCCACCAGTTGCCGTCAGCAGCTCGGCGGGCGTGCCGCGGAGCATTTCTTCAAAGCGCTTCGTGAGTTCCCGGGCGACGACGACGGTGCGGTCGGGGACCCACGCGGCCAGTTCTTCCAGCAACCGCACGATGCGATGCGGCGATTCATAAAGCACCAGCGTGCACGCCAGCGTGCGAAGCCGTTCCAGGCACTTGCGCCGCTGACCCGACTTGTGCGGCAGGAAACCCACAAAGTGGAACTCACCCGCCGACAAGCCGCTCGCGGTCAACGCCGCGATCAAGGCGCACGGACCCGGCACCGACTCGACCCGGGCCTTCGCCGCGAGGGCCGCGCGCACGACGCGTTCCCCCGGGTCGCTGATCCCGGGGCTGCCGGCGTCAGTCACCAGGGCCACGCGTTCACCGCGTTGAAGGCGTTCGACAATCTCCTCGGAACGCCGGGCCTCGTTGAACTTGAAGTAACTGAGCAGCGGTTTGCGGATACCGAAATGCGCCAGCAACTGACCGCTCCGACGGGTGTCTTCGGCTGCCACCACGTCGCAGTCACGCAGGACCCGGAGGGCGCGCAGGGTGATGTCCTCGAGGTTGCCGATCGGGGTCGCGACCAGGTAGAGCGTTCCTGGCTGGAGCGGAGATTCCACGGAGCGATTAAGCCATGCCCACGAACGCTGGAAAGTCTCGAGTAGGGTGGCGCGGATTCGGTCGCGGCCTGCGTTTCGGGAGCAGCCAGGCGCCGTGACCACGAGCCGGTAAGGAGCGCGGGCTTCAGCCCGCACGGACGCCCGGCGCCGGCGTGGCTTCCTGCGGGCTGAAGTCCGCGCTCCGGGGGCGGTTCCGTTGCCGGCCCGCGGCCCGCGGATGGCACCACGCCCCCTACCCGAGAAAGAGCACCAGGAGGAATAGGCCGACCACAATCCGGTACCAACCGAAGCCCTTGAACGTGTGCGTCTGCACAAAACCCAGCAGCCACTTCACGGCCAGGAAGGAGACCACCGCGGAGACGACCGTTCCCAGCGCGAGCATGGACCAGTCCTCGTGGGTGCCGCCGGGGGGCGGCTTCAGGAACGCCTTGGCGATCTTCAAGCCTCCGGCCGCGAGCATGGTGGGAATGCCCACAATAAACGAAAACTCCGTCGCGGCGGGGCGGCTCAGGCCAAAGCCCAGCATGATCAGGATGGTCGCGCCGGACCTCGAGGTACCGGGGAAGATCGCGGCGACGAGCTGACCGAGCCCCACCGCGACTGCGATCGTCCAGGTGATCTCGGCCTTGGGCTGCTTGCCTTTCAACCACTGTTCCGCCAGGAGAAACAGCACCCCGCCGATCACGAGGGCCAGCGCAATCGGCAGCACGCGTTCGGGCAGTTCCAGGCCGAGCGCCTCCAGCACGACCCCGCCGACCCCGGTGACCACAAAGGCGAGCAGGGCTTTGAGCGTGAAGTCCCGGGCCGCCGCGTCATGAAAGCAGTGGGTCACCTGGCGGATGCGGCCCGGGAACAGCGGGATGACGGCGAGCACCGCGCCGCTCTGGATGAAGATGTTGAACAGGTCGCTCTGACGCGGCAGCCACTGCTCCGCGATCAGCAAATGCCCGGTGGATGAAATCGGAAGGAACTCCGTGATTCCCTCAATGACTCCCAGGATGATGATCGCCAGCCAGTCGGGCACGCGGCGTTTAGACGCCAAACGGGGACGGCTGGCAAGCGGCAATTCACGGCCGGGCGCCCGGGGCTGTGCGTCCGGGGTGATCCCGCGGTCGTACCGGCCGGGCCGCATGGTTCCGGCGTGACAAGCCTGCGCGGCCTTCACAAACTCGAATCACGGACATGAAAGCCAGGAACTTGCCACCCGCAAGGTCGGGTCGTTTCGAGGGGGCCGCGGATGCCCAAGTGGCCGCCTTTACCCAGTCGGTGACGTTCGACTGGCGGCTGTGGAAACAGGACATCCTGGGTTCCATGGTGCACGCCACCATGCTGCGCCGGATCGGCGTGCTGACCGCGGCCGAACACAAGGCGATCGTCGCGGGCCTCGAGGCGATCGGAGGGGAGATCGCGGCGGGGCAGTTCGTGTGGCAACCCGAGCTCGAGGATGTTCACATGAACATCGAGGCGGAGCTGACGCGGCGGGTGCCGGCGGGCGCCAAGTTGCATACGGGCCGCTCCCGGAACGACCAGGTGGCGGTCGATCTGCGGCTCTGGCTCCGCGACGAGTTGATGAATCTCAGCGAGGAACTCCGCGGCTTGCAGGAGGGGCTGGTCCAGCTCGGAGAGAAGAACGCGGAAGTCGTGATGCCCGGGTACACCCACCTGCAGCGAGCCCAGCCGGTCCTGTTCGCCCACCACCTGCTCGCCTACGTCGAGATGTTCGACCGCGATCTTGGCCGGTTGAAGGACGCCTTCGAACGCGTGAACATCTGCCCCCTTGGCAGCGGGGCTCTGGCCGGCAGCACGCTGGCCCTCGATCGCAAGCTCGTGGCCGAGCTCCTGGGTTTCGTGGATGTCCGCGGCCAACCCCGGGTGAGCCAGAACTCGATGGACGCGGTGAGCGACCGCGATTTCGTGGTGGAGTTCTGCGCGAACGCCGCGCTCATTGCCACGCACCTGTCGCGCCTCGCCGAGGACTTGATCGTGTGGACCAGCAGTGAGTTCGGATTCATCCGCATCGCGGATGCGTTCACGACCGGGTCGTCGCTGATGCCGCAGAAACGCAACCCGGATGTCGCCGAGTTGACGCGGGGCAAAGCCGGGCGCGTGATCGGCAACCTGGTGGCGCTGCTCACGCTGCTCAAGGGCCTGCCCATGACGTACAACCGGGACCTGCAGGAGGACAAGGAGCGGTTGTTTGATTCGGCCGACACCGTGCGGTCGTGCGTTCGGATGATGACAGGGATGCTGGGGCAGACGACGGTGAACGAAGCGGCGTGCGCGGCCGCGGCTTCCGATCCGTTGCTGCTGGCCACCGACCTTGCGGACTACCTCGTGAATCGCGGCGTGGCTTTCCGTCAGGCGCATCACGCCATCGGCCTGCTCGTTGCCTGCGCCGAAAAGCAGGGCAAGGCGCTGGACCAGCTTTCCCTCGAGGAAATGCAGGCCATTCATTGCGCGTTCGGGCCGGACGCAAAGGACCTCTTTGACCTCAAGCGCGCGATGAATCGCCGCAACCTCGTGGGAGCGCCCGGACCGAAGGAAGTGAGTCGTCAGCTCGCCCGCTGGCGCAAGACGCTGAGCGAGCGGGCCGAGGCCAAGCCGGACCGCGCGTCGAAACGGGCGAAGGTCGCGTAACGCCCGGTCCGGTCCGGTTACCCGCGGTCAGTTCGCGTGCTTTGGCCGGAGCAGGATGGCCTTCTTGGTGGTTCCTTCGACCGCCACGCTGTGGGTGGCCACGCCCGGGTCGTCCTTGAGCGCGTGGTGAACCACGTAACGATCGAAGGCGTTCATCGGTTCGAGTTCCACGATGTCGCCCCAGCGGCGGACCTTCTCGGCTGCCTCCTGGGCCTTCTTCACCAGGGCTTCACGGGCTTGTGACCGGTAATTGCCGACGTCCAGAGTGACCTTGGGCGACTCCTTGTCCGCCTGGTAGATCATCCGGTTGATGAGGTACTGCAACTCGGCAAGCGTCTGCCCCTGGCGACCAATCAGGCGGCCGGTGTCCTCGCAATCGATCTCGAGCAACACCCCCTGGTCAAACGGCAGTTCACGAATCGTAGGCTCGAAACCGAGCAGGCGCAGGAACTCCTCGGTGATGGATTTGGCGTTGGCTGGCATGGCGTATGGCTGGGTTGAGGACGCGACCCTACTTTCGCTTCTTCGGCGCCACCGGAACGGGTCGGGCCGCGGCGGGAGGCGTGGGAGCGGCCGGATCCCCGATGTTTCGAATCAGCTTCATCTGCAAAATGCTCAGAAGATTCTGGACCGTCCAGTAGAGTGCGAGCCCGGCCGAGAAGTTGTAGAGGATGAAAATGAAGATGAGCGGCATGTACTGCATCATCTTCTGCTGGACGGGATCCACGCCGGGCGACACCGGAGTCATCTTCGCCTGCCAGAACTGGGTTGCGCCCATGATCAGCGGGAGCGGGTTGATGGGGAAACCGAAGAGGACCGCCACCGTGTCGGGCTGCGAAAGATCGCAGGCCCAGAGAAACCGCGCCCCCCGCAATTCGATCGCGCTCTGCAGCATCTGGTAGAAGCCGATGAAGACCGGAATCTGAAGGAGCAGGGGGAGGCAGCCGCCGAGCGGGCTGACCTTGTGCTCCTTCATGAACTCCATCAACTTCTGGTTCATCTTCCGCGGGTCTTCCTTGTATTTCTCCTGGATGGCCTTCATCTGCGGTTGCAGCGCCTGCATCCGCTTCATCGAACGCGAGCTGGCCTGCGTCAGCGGCCAGAACAGGAGTTTGATGATGACCGTGATGACGATGATGCTCAGCCCGTACGACAGCCCCAGTTGGTGCAGCCCGTTCATGCCCAGCAGGAGCGCCCGCGCGAACCACCCGAAAATGCCCCAGCCAAACCGCATCGCGAGGTCCTGATCCCCGCTGAGCTTGGCGAGGGTGTTGTATTCCTTCGGCCCGGCGAAGACATCCAGCCCCCATTCCTGGGTCTCGCCGGGCGCGAGGACCGTCGGTGGATAGAGAAAGCCGGTTTGATACCCCAACGGGGAAGCGACCACACGCCGGTCCTCAGCGATCTCCGCGGCGGAGGGTGGCGCCAGCGCGATGCGGCGCGCGACGAGTTGGTGCGCGTTGGTTCGCGGCGCGGCAATCATCACAAAGAACTGGTTGTGAGCCGCCGCCCAAACCACGTTGCTCACCCCGATGCTTCGGTATTCGAGCCGCGGTGTGCCTTTGACC
This sequence comes from uncultured Verrucomicrobiota bacterium, assembly GCA_964535555.1. GTDB lineage: Bacteria > Verrucomicrobiota > Verrucomicrobiia > Limisphaerales > J093 > DSVZ01. The sequence continues at coordinate 3,593 of CAZHUS010000066.1, read as the reverse complement.
AGGCCGCAACCCCAGGCGGGGTTGTTGGCGAACCAGGTCGCATCGACGAAATGCGCTTCCGCCCCGTCGAACCATTGCACGCCCATGAGCTGGCCGTTGTCGCGGCGATTGATCGGCGTGGCCGTGCCGATGACCAGTTCGCGTCCGGGTATATCCAGGGCGACAGCCCCGGAGTTCTGGAGCCGAATCGTTGCGTCCAGGATGTAATTCGTGCCGGGCGTGAACTCTTTGATGATCTTCAGACCATTGGTGAGCGTCTTCTCGGCGCGAACTCCCGCCTCGGTGCGGGTCAGCGTATAGGGGCTGTTGTCGGCCAGGAACGCCCCGCCAAACAGCGCGAGCGCGGGAACGGGAGCTCCACCGTTCAACGTGACGGGCTCGGTGCCGTTGGCGCCCCCGCGCCGGCCGCAGGCGATGGTTGAGGAGAACCCTTTCAGCTCGACCAGCTTCAAACCGCCGCCGTGGCTCGTGAAAGTGTACTTCGCCTCGCTCGTTTCAATCGTAGCCAATTCCTCACCACTCTTCGGCGGGATCCATTCGGCGGAGGGAAGCCCGGGAGCCTGGATGACGGGCGTCGAAGACGAATGCACGCCAGCCAGGGTGACATTGGTCCCGGACGCGCTCTCAATCGGACCCGATACTGCGACCTGGTTGGTGGGGGCGGGGGGGAGGCGCGGCGGCGGCGGAAACATCCGATCCACCAGCCGCGGCCACAGCAGCATCAGCGCAAAACAGAGGACGAGAATGATGATGGCCTTGCGATCCATGGACAAAATCAGCCTGCAAACCGACGACGCGGCTTCGATGCGAGGGTCGCCCGCAACTTCGCCCCGGGGTCGCCCGCCGGCGCCTCGGGGACCGGGTCATCCCCGCCCGCGCCCCAGGGATGGCAGCGACAAAGCCGGCCAATCGCGAGCCCCGAGCCTCGAAGGGCTCCATGCCGGCGAACGGCCTCCAACGCGTAGACGGAACACGTCGGGTGAAATCGGCATCCCCCCAAGGGACCGGCCAGCAAATGCAGCAGGGGGGAGACCAGGACCTGATAGGCCCGAATCGCCGCCACCAGCCCATGTTGCGCCAACGTCAAGGCTCCCTTTCGAATAGGGCCTGTCGTCGCAGCACCGTGAGGTACTCGCGCTCGACTTCCTGGACCTTCAAGCCGCGAATGGCCGACCGCGCCACCAGCACCAGATCCAAGGGGCCTCTGAGAGCGTGCTGATGCCGGCGGTACACGTCGCGGAGCAACCGGCGCGCCCGGTTGCGAACCACCGCACCTCCCAGTTTGCCGCTGGTCACGACGCCCAACCGGCTCGCCGGTTGGCCGGGCACGGACACCCAGTTCAAGATGAAGCTCCGTGAGACCATGCGACGGCCCTCGCGACGGGCGACCTCAAACGCGCGCGGGCTCTGAAGGCGGCGGGTTCGGGGCAACCCGAACCCGGAAGACGCTGGCGCAGCCATGGCGCCCCAAATCAGACCGGGGTCAGGCGCTTCCGACCGGCGCGACGACGACGGTTGATGACAATGCGCCCGCCCCGCGTGGACATGCGGGCGAGAAAGCCGTGCTGACGTTTCCTTCGGATCTTCGAAGGCTGGTACTGTCGTTTCATGCCGTTAAGATGGAATCACCGTCTCGTCGCGGCGCGCCTCGGACTGGCCCGGGATACGAATCATCCCCCTCGACTGCCGTTCGCGCCTGCGGAACGAAGGGGAGGGAGCATACCGGCGAGCGAGGTTGCGTCAAGCACCGCCAAATACCACTTTGGCCGGCGGCCGGGCCTTCCGCTCGCGGACAAGCGACCGTCCCCCCGGTGACAGGACGCGATGCGCCGAGGTCCGGGAAGCTGCCGGGAGCTGCCGACGGGGTGGGGTTCCCCGGTCGCAGCGCCAGGTTGTCGCGGATAGCCTGCGTGCACGGCGTGCAGTCTGCAACCCGGCTCCGGCGGACGGAAGACGTTCCCGCAGGGCGTCGGGGCAGTGTTGCGCCCTCACCCCCGGGCATCTCCTTGGGCTGAAGCGATAAAGGTGGACCGGCGGGCGGAGACAACGTTCAAATCGAACCGAAAAAAGTCGTTGACACCCGCGTGTCTACCTGAGACGTTCGGCCCTGCACACGGAACAACTATAGTCAAAACATGAGAACAAAAACACTGCTCCTCACGGCCGCACTGGGTGCGGCAGGCGTAGCCTCGGTTTCGGCCCAGGTCTACTCTGTCAACGCGGTGGGTTACGTGAACACGGCGCTCAGCACCGGGTTCAACCTCGTGGCCAACCCGCTGAACACTGGCGGTAACACGGTTGCGGAAGTGCATCCCACGGCTCCCGACGGGACGTTGCTGTATACCTTCAGCACGACCAGCGGGTTCTCGGTGATCCAGTGGGACGGCGAGTGGCTGCCTGCCGGCACCACCGTCATCGCCCCCGGCACCGGTTACTTCCTGCGCGTCGGCGCGGCCACCACCGTGACCTACGTCGGTGAGGTTCCGCAAGGCACGCTGAGCATTCCGCTCGTCGCCGGGTTCAACCTGGTCGGCTCGAAGGTTCCCCAAGCCGGGAAACTGACGGCTGACTTGAAGTACACCCCCACGAACGGGGACCAAGTGTACACCTACGCGCCGGCCAGCGGGTACACCATCTTCACCTACGACGACGAGTGGCTCCCGAGCGAACCGACCCTCAAGGTTGGTGAAGGCATCTGGATCCGCAAAGGCGCCGCCGGAAGCTGGGATCGCACGTTCTCCGTCAACCAGTAAGCGACGGGTTTTGCAGGAGAAGCAGAAAACCAAAGTGACCAAAAACGACACAGTATGAAAAAGCTACTAGTAGCAGCAGCACTGGGTCTGGTTGCCGTGGGTGCCCTGGCGCAAGGCCAGTTCACGTTCGGTAACAAGAACCTCATTGCCACGCCGCCCATTGACGCCAAGGTGTTCAATGCGGACGGGACCGCGCTGGGTGGGACCGACTTCCTGGCCCAGGCCTACGTCAAGCTGGCCGCTGACCCCGAGTCGAGCTACGCGCCGGTTGGCAACGCCGTGAATTTCCGCACGGGCGCCAACGCGGGTTACATCGTCTCCTCGATCCAGACCACTGGATTCGCAGGTGGCACGGCCATCACCGTTCAGATGCGCGCGTGGGAAGCCTCGGGTGGCAATAGCTACGAGGCCGCCGTCGCCGCTGGCAAGAAGTTTGGCAAGAGCGTTGATGTGCCCCTCACGGTCACCGTCGCTCCCGCGACCCCGCCCGACATGGTTGGCCTGACCAGCTTCAACCTGGTGCCCGAGCCCTCGACGCTCGCGCTGGGTGTGCTCGGTGCCGCCGCCCTGTTGCTCCGTCGCCGCAGCTAAGCTCCCTGCTTCATCTCTCACAAGCGCCGTCCGGTTCCGGACGGCGCTTTTTGTTTCTATTCCTATTCGTATTCGCGCCGCCCCCCCATCGGCCACGATCCGTTGAGGAGCGTGGGCCTCAGCCCCCAGGACGTCCCTGCGCCGGCGTGGCTTCCTGCGGACTGAAGTCCGCGCTCCGGGGAAGGTTCATGGAGAGCCACATGTTCCTTGCGGACCTGCTCCGTGGCCATGAACCAAAAAGCGCCGCTA
>CAZHUS010000065.1:0-44590 GCA_964535555.1 uncultured Verrucomicrobiota bacterium | reverse complement strand
CCAGCAACCTGGGCCGCGCTTTCTGACCGGCCGAGCCGCCGAGGTTGGAAAGGCCGCTCGAGCCGGTGACTCGACCGGCTCGGCGCAGCTTCACTTCACCAACGCCTCGGAATCAGTGGTGACAACTGCAGCCGTGGCCGCAGGACTCGAAGTCAGCCTCGGTGGGGACGCGGCCAATCTCGAGCGTCTTGGTCACGTACTTGGTGACCGTATCCTGGACGCCGCGCATGGTTTCCTGGGCGTCAAGGAAGGCGCGGGCCACCGGGTTCCGGAGGAGCGCCTCACGATGCTTCTCGTATTCCGCGATCTCTTCATCACCCAGCTGAACGCCCTGATGCTGCTTGTGATGCAGATGCTCACCCTTCTCTGCCACGGTGCGGTAGAGTTCCCGCGCCTCGTCATTGCCGAGGAACCCGTCGACGCTCGATTTGAGGGTCTGGAAAGCCGGCTGCCGAACGATGGCTTCGCAGAGTTCCAGAGTTTTCGCCAGTACCGGACCGTTGTTCAGTGTGTCGTGCATAGTTCGACTTCGTTGCCAGGAAACTAGCGGGCTGCCGCTGTGGCACAAGCGGATTGGAGGTGAAAATGGCCCATTGCCGTGTTTACACGCCTGCCGATGGCCCTAAGCTGTTCCCATGGCGCTTGGGGCTAAGCCACGCGTGGTGGTGGGCATGAGCGGCGGGGTGGATTCCTCCGCCGCGGCCGCCCTGTTACTGGAGCAGGGTTACGAGGTGGTGGGCATCACCCTCAAGCTCTGGCCCCAGGACTGCCTCTCGAGGGCGGAAGACAAGTGCTGCGGGCCCCAGGCCGTGGCGGACGCGCGCGCCGTCTGTGACCGCCTGGGAATTCCCTTCTACCTGGTGGACGAGGCCGCCGAGTTCCAGGCGCAGGTCATCCAGTACTTCGCCAGCGAATACCGGGCGGGCCGAACCCCCAACCCCTGCGTGCTCTGCAACGAAAAGCTCAAGTTCGGCACGCTGATCGAACGCGCCAGGAGACTCGGGGCCGACCACGTCGCCACCGGCCATTACGCGCGAGTGGACCGTGACCCTCAGACCGGCCGTTACCGGCTGCGCCGGGGCCGGGATCCCCGACGCGACCAAAGCTACTTCCTCTTCTCGCTGCGCCAGGAGCAACTCGCGCGAACCCTCTTTCCCCTCGGCGACCTGCTCAAGACCGAGACCCGCGAGGTGGCGCGCGACAGTCAGCTGAAGACCGCCGGCAAGGAAGAAAGCATGGAGATCTGCTTTGTGCCCGACAACAACTACGGGCGGTTCCTGCAGAAGGCCGGGCTGGCCAGCCGGCATCAAGGCGAGATCGTGGACACCGCCGGCCGCGTGCTCGGTCACCACGACGGGATCGAGTTCTACACGATCGGCCAGCGGCGCGGCATCCGGCTTGCCGCGCCGGACCCGCTCTACGTGCTCGACCTCGACGCCGCCCGGAATCGCGTGGTTGTGGGGGCGGCAAACGAACTCAACCGTGACGAGTTCGGGGTCGAGCGCTGTAACTGGGTGGCTTTCGCCGCACCACTGCCGTCGATCCCCGTGACGGCCAAAATCCGCTACAATCATCCGGGCACTCCCGCCACGGTGTGGCCCGCATCCGACGGAAGCGCCCGGGTGAAGCTCGAGGTGCCTCAACGCGCCATCACTCCGGGCCAGGCGTGCGTGTTTTATCAGGAGGATGTCCTGGTTGGCGGGGGCTGGATCGCCCGTGGATAGTGCCCTCGGTCTGGCGACCAAGCGCCGCGACCAGGAACCGGTGAGGAACGCGGGCTTCAGCCCCCAGCGACGACCCTTGACCGAGGTGGCTTCCTGCGGACTGAAGTCCGCGCTCCGGGGGAGGGTTGCATGGAAGGAGCGTCCGGTCCCCTCCTGGACCTGCTCCGTGGCCATGAACGGGTCTTCCAAGATAAAGGACGCGCAGTCCCTTGCGCGCCGATTCGGCGGGCAGCGGAGTGCCCGCCCTACCTGGGGGCGGTTCATGGGGAGCCACCCTCGCCGGCCGGAGACGAGTGCGGGATTGCCAGGACGGGAGCGTCGGTGAAGGCTGGCGCGGTGATTGAGCCCTGGCCATCGATCTCAAGCGAACCCGTTGCCGATTGTCGCGTCTTCAGCGTCCGGCGCGTCTTCCGGCGGTCGCCGCGTACGGGGGCGGCCCATGATTTTTACGTGCTCGACTCCGTCGATTGGGTGAACGTGATCGCGCTAACCCCCCGGGGTGAACTCGTGATGGTGGAGCAATTCCGGCATGGGACCAACTCGGTCGACCTCGAGATCCCCGGCGGCGTCATGGATCCGACGGATTCCTCTCCCTTGGAGACGGGGCTGCGCGAGCTTCGGGAAGAGACCGGGTACATCGGTGAAAAGGGGCGGATCCTGGGCCAGGTGCGCCCCAATCCCGCCATCATGAGCAACACCTGCTACACCGTGCTTGTGGAGAACTGCGAACTCCGCAGCACCGTCCAACTGGATCACGGGGAGGACCTCATCACCCGGTTAATGCCTTTGGGAACTGTTCGCCAGCGCGTGATGGATGGGACCATCCGGCACTCGCTTGTCGTGGCGGCACTTTACCAGTACGACTTGAGTCTCGCGCAGAATCGCTAAACGAAGACGGCCGGCGAGGTGTTTGCCTCACCGGCCTGAGATCGCCATCCGGTCGCCGATCCCGGTCCGCCCGGCTCATTCCCGAGGACACAGACGAGCCCGGGAGCGAAGGGATTTGCGGCAGCCCAGGGCGTCAGGGCACCACGGCGCGATAGAACCGTCGAAGGCCCGCCGCTGGATCGGTCACTTCAATACCGGTCCCGTCCAGAACGAGCTCCTTGAGCGGCTGCCACGAGACCAGGTCGGTTGAGTAGTCGATCCGGCACTTCTCCCCGGCCGACCCGGTCACGAGGAAACTGATGTTCCCACCGGTGAGCCTGGCCTGAGAAATGGCAGGCGGCGTCGCGAGGGTCACGTTCAGCCGAGCCGCCGCGCTCGTGGCGGTCCCCGCGTTGTTCTGGACAAGCACGGTGTAATCGCCTGAATCGCCCGTGGTGGCCGACTTCAGCTTCAGCTCCGCCGTGCGCGTCCCACTGAACCGATCGTCATCTTGCAGCGGATTGCCGTTTCGCGACCACTGGTATTCGAACGGTTCCAACCCCTCGGCGGCGACCGTGAAACTCACCTCGGCACCGGACTTGACGTCCTGGGACACCGGCTGCCGCGTAACGTTTGGCTTCGCGGCCAGCACGGTCACCATGGCAGGTTCGCTCACGGCAGTCCCCACGGCGTTCCTGACGGTCGCCGTGTAGTTGCCCTGGTCAGCCAATTCGAGCCCCATGATGCGGAGTTCCGGGGTCGCCACGCCCACGAAATGCCCGGACTCGACCAGGGCCGTGCCATCCTTGCTCCAGAGGTAGGACAAGGGCGCTGTGCCCGAGGCCTCAACCTGTAGCGTGGCGTTCAAGGTCTCGGTACCGGCATACGGTTCGGGCTGCTTCGTGATCGACGGGCCAATCCGGGGGTTCACCGTGAGAACCGCCGGGTCGCTGGTGTCCTCTCCGACGCCGTTCGTGACTTTCACCGTGTACGCGCCCTGGTCGGCGAGCTGAGCGCTGACGATGCGAAATTCCGGCGTGGCCACTCCCACAAAGTGCTCGGACTCCACCAGGGGCGTGCCGTCCTTGCTCCAGGCATACTCGAGCGGAGCGGTTCCTGAGGCTTCAACCCGGAACGTGGCATCCAGCGCCTCGACAACCACTTGGGACTCCGGTGGGCTCGTGATCTCGGGTGCGACCCGGGTATCCACGGTCAACAGGGCCGGATCGCTCGTGATCGAGCCGACTCCGTTGTGGACCTGGACCTTGTAGTTGCCGGCGTCGCCGGCTTCGACCGCGGCGATAGAGAGCTGAGGAGCACGGGTGCCACTGAAGCGTCCACCCTCGACCAAAGCCTGATCTCCGTGGAACCAGAGATAATTGAGCGGCTCGGTGCCGGTGGCAGCCACTTCAAACTGGGCGGTGGCGCCCAGTCGAACTTCGACGGCCTTGGGTTGAGTGCCGATGGACGGTCCGACCGGCAGTTTGACTGTCAGGGTGACCACATCGCTGAGAGTCGAACCGGAGTTGTTGAGCACCACCACCTGATACTCCCCGGCATCGGAAGGCAGCAGGTCGGTAATCGTGAGCTGCGCCGTGGCCGTTCCGGTCACGCGGGCGGTTTCACTCAGAACGGCGCCCTCGTGCAGCCACTGGAAGCTGAGTGGCTTGGTTCCGGAGGCCGTGACGGAAAGAACGACCGTTTGGCCCTGTGCCAGTTCCTGCGACTCCGGTTGCTGCAGGATAAACGGTGACGATTCGACGAGGATCTCAAACTCCTGGGTGCTGGACAGCGAACCAGCTGCGGCTCGCAGGCTCACCGCACGCAAACCCGCGGCCCCCGGCGTCGGCGTGCCCCGCAAGAAGGTCCCCGAGGCAAAGACTTTCCGGAGGAACCCGAGGCCTTCCTCGACTATCACCAGTTCTCCGTCCGCGCGAATTTCAACATCCGAAGGGTGGATCAGGGCCGCTGCCGACGGCGGCCCGCCATCCCCGTAATGCCCGCCCCCGCCCTGGCCGACCTTCCCTGAGCCGGCGTAACTCTGGATGATCCCTCCCGGCGCAACGCTCCGGATCCGGTGATTGCCATAATCCGCGATATAGAGTGTGCCATCCAAGCCCACCGCCAGTCCGGAAGGCATGTCGAGTTGCGCCGCGGTGGCTTGGCCACCGTCCCCCCCAAAGCCTCGGACTCCGGAGCCCGCGACCGTCTGGATGACCCCGTCCAAGGAGATCTTACGGACCCGGCTCGAATTGGGATCACTGATAAACAGGTTGCCGGCGGCATCAAGGGCAAGGCCTTCGGGGTTGTTGAGTTTCGCCGCCAGAGCGGGACCGCCGTCGCCATCGGAACCTGGCTCACCCGTCCCAGCGACTGATTGGATGATCCCGTCCGTATCAATGCGACGTACGCGGCGGTTGCCTTGGTCCGCAACATAAAGGTTCCCGTCGACATCAAATACGAGCCCGCGAGGCCAGAGCAATTGAGCGCTCAGAGCAGGTCCCCCATCGCCGACACCGCCAGGAGTCCCGGTACCGGCAAAGGTTGTGATCACACCGTCGGAGGCGATCATCCGAATGCGATGGTTGCCCGTGTCGCTAACGAAAACGTTGCCCAGGGCGTCCACGGCCACATCAGACGGGTAGGCTAGATTCGCAGCGGTTGCCGGCCCACCGTCGCCGGAAAAGCCACGGTTGCCGCTCCCCGCGATGTGCACCACGGTCCCGTCGTTGAGCAACCGACGGACACGATGGCTTCCCGCTTCACCAATGTAGAAGGACCCGTCCGATCCATAAGCACCGCCACGAGGTGACACGAACGTGGCGAGCGTCCCCGGGCCGCCGTCGCCGGATGAACCATAGCGGGCACGCCCCGCGATGGTGTTGATAATGTTGGCGGCGTCGACCCTTCGAACCCGGTCGTTGTAACTGTCAAAAACCACGAAACCTCCGTCGTGGACTATCGCCACTCCTTCCGGAAGTACCAACGAGGCCGCCGTGGCCTGGCCACCGTCACCGCTGAACCCGAGGGCTCCTGTGCCAGCTACGGCGTTGATGATTCCATCCGTGCCCACACGTCGAATGCGGCTGCTGAGAGTGTCCGCAATCAGGATGCCACCTTCGGCATCTAGGGCAACTCCTTGAGGGGAAGCTAGACGAGCCTTGGTAGCCAAGCCCCCGTCCCCGGTGGAGCCAAGCGCGCCGGTACCCGCAACCGTATAGACCTTGCCATCCCTTCCGATTCGCCGGACACGGTTGCCGCCCGGTTCGGAGAAAACAACCTCGCCGGCTGGTCCGCCCACAACCGACCACGGGCCGATCAGGTTCGCCTCGTCAGCGGCAACACCTTCGCCGTTGTAACCAAACTTGCCAGTGCCTGCCAGGGTACGAATCAGTCCAGTGGGTTCAACGACCCGGAGCCGGCTGTTCCCCGTATCGGCAATCACCACGCGCCCCGACGAATCCAATCCCACTCCGCCTGGTAGATTCAGCGCCGCCTCCAGAGCGGAAATCCCATCGCCAGTGAACCCGGCAGTGCCCGTGCCGGCGACAGTCATGATGGTCCCCTCCGGCGAGATCCGGCGGATACGGTGGTTTTGGCGGTCCGCGACATAGACGTCGCCAGTACTGCTGATCGCTATACCCGTGGGATCAAACAAGCGAGCACGCGTGGCCGCCCCACCATCCCCGTCGAATCCCGAAGCTCCGGTTCCGGCAAACGTCGTCAGAACTCCGTCCGGCGACACTCGCCAGACGCGGTGGTTGTTCCGGTCCGCGATATAGAGGTTCCCGTTCCCGTCGTAGCCGCCGGCTGAGGGCGACCACAACTGGACGTCGGTCGCCGGCAAACCCGACCCCCGTTCGAGCGTCCCGGCGACGGTATAGATCGTAGGCGAACTGGCCGGAACGAGACTTAACCACGTGGGCACGCTGATTGCGCTGTACGTGACCGGCTTCCCGGCAGGGTCCAAAGCGAGCGTGAAGTACTCGTAAGGCTCGTTCACGGTCGCGTTCACGACCGGCGTGGAGATCCAGAACGGTGGGGCCGATTGAGCGTGGACGTCGGGAGTCAGGTGTGCTGACGGTGGAAGAAGCCAAGCCAACCCAAGACAGACGACCATCGATCGAGCTTTCATCGACCGCGGAGTGTTCCGAAAATCCGCCGCGACGTCAATGATGTGACCTCATTCAGACAACAAAAATCCGCGGCAGCCCCCCTGCGTAAGCATGATCAACTATGCCAAAGAATCCCTCTTAGCGACCTAATCCGGTCGACCCGCCGCGAAAGTGCGAAGCGTGACCGACGGGTGCCGCGAGGTCAAAAGACCCACTTCATTGGTACGGATCCAGCCTGTGCCCCGCTTGAGCCCGGCAACCTGGTACCACTCATCCTTGCGGTCCAGAAGCGTCAGTTCGGTACCGTCCGTAACCACCTCGAGCTGGGGTGACACATCCAAAGGGCCGTAGCGCACCGAGGCCTCGGGGACGGTGACCACGAGCGAGGCCTGGGCTTGCGCATCCTGCCATGCCGCCAGCAGACCCGTCCCAAAGACCAGAACCCCCAATCCCGTGAACAGAATGCCACGCCGGATCCAGGCCGCTTCGCCGGTCCGGAGGGATCGATACACCAGGAGACCGCAGCAGACCCACAGGCAGACGGCCGCCAGAACGGTCCATTCATTCAGAGTCAAGGTCCGCGCCAGGCGGCGCCACCAGGCCGGCACCGGGGCGGTGCCGCCCTGCACCAATTCGCGCACCATCCGCAGGTTGGCCTCGATATCCGGATCACGGGGTGCCAAAGCCGCGGCCAAACGGTAGCTGAGGATCGCCTTCCCGAGGTGGCCGGCCTTGAACCAGGCGTTCCCCAGGTTGAAGCAGAGGTTCGCCGAAACCCCGTCACGTTCGGCCAAGGCCGCATAGGCCGCGGCGGCTTCCGCGTACTTGCGCTCCTCGTACAGCCGGTTCGCGGCTTCGAACTCCGCCGTCACCTCCGCGCGGAGCACCGCGCAGACGATCCAGAGCAGGAGGCCCAGCATCCCTCGCCGGGCCGTCATCGCGGTCACAACGCCTGAATGGCTGGCGGGACCAAACCGGAGTGAACGCTCGCTCATTCGGATTCAACCTCGCGCAAGGCCTGCACCACCGACTCGAACCTGGTCACGGCCTGCTGCAAGTCCTCGACCGAACCACTGGGGGCATAGCGCGCCTGATTGCACGCCTGGAAGAGCCCGTGCATCTCGGCAAGCACCTCGGGGCGGAGCCCCTTGGGCCGAAGCCGCTCCTCGATGACCGCCTCGGTGATGGAGGCCGAGGGCAGGTTGAGCTTCTCGCCCAGCACCTCCTGGAGCAACTTGACCAGGACCGCGAAGAACTCCTCGGCTCTCCCCTGGGAAGCATGCTGCTTCAACTCGACCAGGCCGCTCTTGACGAACCGCTGCACCTGATGACGACGGACGCTCCGCGGATTCCGGCTCAGATGTTCACGTCTCTTCCGCAACAGCAGCGCCCCGAGCCACGCCAGGATCGGCACCAACTGCAAGGCCAGGAACCACGGGCGCGTTACCACGGGAGCACTCAGCGCTGCCAGGGAGCCCAACCGGGGCTTCAGGTGCACGATCTCCTTGGGAACCGGTTCTTCGGAAGCGGGACCCGCCAGCGTTCGGGCCTGGCCGGTCGGCCGGACAATCAAGGGGATGGCGGGATTGGTCAGCGAAACGTACCGGGTGTTGACGGGATCGAAGAAGGTATAGATGACCGGGGGCACCTGCCTTACCGCGGCATTCTCCGGCACGATGTCCTGCTCGAAGATCTTGGAACCTTCCACACCGAGCGTGTCCGTGGTTTCCACACGACTGTTCGCCGGGTAGACACGGAAGTCCTTCGCCCCCTCAAGCGATGGGCCGGCGAGCGTCTCTAGGGCTCCTCTGCCACTCACCTGGATGCGGAGATGGACCGGTTCGCCCACCGCGACATTGGTCGGCGCGGCTCGGATCTCCAGCGCAAACTGCCCGACTGCACCCAGGAACGAAGGGGGAGCGTCCTCGGTGGGGAGCGGCCGAACCTCCACGGTAACCGGCTCCGACACCACGTTCAGGACCTGGGACTCGGTCGTGCGGTTGAAAAACGGGTCGTTGAAGAATTCCTCGAAGGGATCCCCGGTACGTCGCCGGGCGACCGGTACTTCGACCTGCACCCGGCCCGTCGCCGGACCGAGCTTCAGCGTGCCCGCCTTGCCCGGCGTGACCGTGGTGCGGATGCCCACGCGCGTGTAGATCATGCCGTTAAGCGGTACGCGGCTCTGCTCGGTTCGCTCCGATTTGCCCACCGTGAAGCCCTCCGCCTCGAGCGGGGCGATGTCGAACGCGCTGGGGTTGATGGCATAGATCGTCAACTCAACCGGCAGCACCTCGCCCACAAACAGGTTGGTCCGTGGCACGTGGATCCGCAGGAGAGCCCGGGTTGGTTGCTGGTTCCCGCGCTGCACCGCCTGCGCTGCGGAGACGACGGTGAGCCGCAGCGGTTCGGAAACCATGGGTTGCCCGCCGAACTGCACCACGATCGGAGGAATCGTGTAGGTGCCCGGCTGGGAGGGGAGGACCGAGTACCGGTACGTCGTGCTCGAGCTTTGCTTGCCGTTCGCGAAGGTCATCCGGTCCTCGCGACCGCCACCGCCGTAGGTGAGGTTCGGCACGCGGGGCAGCGTTGGGAGACTGTCCGGTTGCCCACCCTCGAAGGTAAGGGCCAGCGTGGCGCCCTGACCCTGGTAGATCGTGTCAGGCTCAAGCGTGGCGCGAAAGCTGGCGGCCTGCGCGACGTGGCCCCAACCCAACAGGAGCACCAGGATGAACAACCTACCAGTCACGGAGAAAGCGGTTGGCGTTGCGACTTGTCCGGGGCGGCGGCGCAGGACTCCAGGCACGTTCCTCCACGCGGGCGGCCTCCAACAGCCGCCGCGCCTGTTCGGGAGTCATCTGCCCCATGGTGACCTGGCTTTGAGCCGAACTCGTACTATTCGTGTCAGAGCCCTGGTTTGACGGGCTCTGCTGTGGCGTGGACGGCTGCGGCTGGTCCTTCTTGGAGGGTTCGGAAGGTCCCTTCTTCTCTTCTGGCGGCTGCTCCGGTTTCGTGGACTCGTCGCGCTCGTTGGCCTTGGGTTGTTGAGCGTCGTCCTGCCCCGCTTCGGACTGGGGCTGAGGCTGCTCGCCGTCCTTCGACTCTTCGTTGCGCGGCTGGGAAGACGCGTCCTGCTGCTCTTGTTGCTGTTGTTGCGATTCGGAGGATTGCTGCTGCTGCTGCTGTTGTTGTTGTTGATCGGACGGCTCCTGCTTGTCGGACGGCTGGTCCTTGGATTCTTGTTGTTGCTGCTGTTGTTGCGCGAGTTGTTGTTTCAGGAGCTCGATCTTGCGCTGCACCAGTTCACGGTTGAACTGCGCGTCGGCATCGCCCGGGTCCAGCTTCAGCGCGCTCTCGTAATGACCCAACGCCTGTTCCCAGGTAGTGATCGTTTGCGCCGGGTCCCCGGCACGCTCGCCCAGCCGGAACATCGCGTTGCCGAGGTTGTAGTACACGCCTCTGAGCAACTCAGGATCCGCTGAGCGGGTCGCCTGCTCCAGTTGGTTGGTGGCATCCTGCAGAGCCCCCGCGCGCAAGGCAGCGGTCCCGGCGTTGTACCGGAGCCGGGTGTCCTCGGGCCGCTTCTCGAGCAGACGCTCATACTCCCGGCGCGATTCCTCGAATTGGCCTTCCTGGAAGGCACGGAGGGCGCTCCGCGTCGAAGCCAGGGCATCCGGGATGAACAGCAGGACGAACAGCAGGGTCACGGCTCGGTCGACACCCAGGTTGGCGAGGGGCTGCGGCTTCTCGGGACGGGGAACCCGCCGGCGTTGCGGGAGGAAGAGCTCGGCCGCCAGCAGGACGATGGCAAGGGCGAGAGGCCACTGATAACGCTCATGGTACTGCCGCAGAAGCCGGGCCGACAGGTCGCTCTTGGGCATGGGGGCCAGGCGGGCTTCGTAAAGGGTCTGCATGGGATCGGCGCCCGCCAGCGGCAGGAAGTCGCCTCCTGTCTTCTGCGCAATCTCGCGCAGCAGGTCCTGGTTGAGCTTCGAGACGACCGGGTTGCCCTGCTCGTCCAGCACGTAGGTCGTCCGCCCCTGGTCGTCGGTGAGCCGGATCCGATCCCCGGTGGCGGTGCCGACGCCGACCGTGAAGATCTTCAGTCCGATGCCGGCGGCTTTCGTCGCCGCTTCGAGCGCGCCAGGGTCGTGGTCCTCGCCGTCGGTGATGAGAATCATGGCCTTGTAGTTGTCCCCGCTGTCCTTCAGCGCAGCCATCGCCACCTCGATCGCCTGCCCGATGGCGGTGCCGCCCTGGGGCAGCAGGCCCACGTCCAGCAGGTTCACGCTTTGCTGAAAGGCATTGTCATCCAGCGTCAGCGGGCACTGCAAAAAGGCGTTGCCGGCGAAGGCGGCGAGCGCCAGACGGTCGGTGCGCGCCAGCTTCATCAAGTCCAAAGCGGCCAGCTTTGCGCGGGCCAACCGGTTCGGCGCGACGTCGCCCGCCAGCATGCTCCGGGACGTGTCCACGGCGACGACGATGTCCAATCCGCGTTGCCGGACCTCCTCCCAGGCAAACCCGAGTTGAGGCCGCGCCAGCGCCAGCAGGATCAACAACGCGGCAAGCCCCAGAAGCACCAGGCGAGCCTTCTGCCGCCATCGGGAGACCCCGACGGTGAGCTGGGCCAGCAGTCGGGACTGCACGAATTGCCGTATCAAGGCCTGCCGTTTGCGCCATGCCCACACCAGGAACCAGGCCAGCAACGGGGCGGTCACGCCCAACAGCCAGAGCATCTCGGGCTTGGCGAAGTTCATGGCAGCCGCCTCCATACCGTGTTGCTCAAAATGATCTCGAGCATCAACAGGAACCACCCCGGCAACACCACCAGCGGGAACATCTCCGCATATCGCCGGTACTTCTTGACCGTCGCTTCGGACTTCTCGAGCCGGTCGATACGGCCGTAGATCTCGCGCAGCGTGTCCGTGCTGTCCGCCCGGAAGTAGGCGCCGCCGGTCCGATCAGCGACCTGTTTCAGCGTCTCCTCGTCAATGTCGACGGCCACCTCCCGGTAGCGCTTATTGCCAAAGGCATCCACGTAAGGCACCGGCGCCGTGCCGCGCGTGCCCACGCCGATGGTGTACACCTTGACCCCCAAGGCGGTGGCAGCCTCGGCGGCGGTGAGCGGCGGGACCTTTCCAGCATTGTTTTGCCCGTCGGTCATCACGATCACGATCTTGCTCTTCGCTTTCAGGTCGCGCAACCGGTTCAGCGCCGCCATGAGCCCCGAACCAATGGCCGTGCCGTCCTCGACCGCGCCGAGCTCCAGGCGATCGACCTGTTGGAGGACAAAATCGTGGTCGAGCGTCGGAGGCGCTGCCACGTACGGATAGCGGGCAAAGGCCACCAGGCCGATCCGGTCGCTCGGCCGCTTGCTGATGAACTCGCGCAGCACGTCCTTGGCGACCACCAACCGGTTCACCCGCTCTTTCCCAATCGTGAAGTCCTCCGAGATCATGCTCCCCGACAAGTCGAGGGCCACCACGATATCCACACCGCTGGCGCGAACCGGGTCCTCCACCGCCCCCTGCTGGGGCCGCGCCAGCCCGATGATGCACAGCGCCAGCGCCAGCCAGCGCAAGCGGGCGAGAAACCCATGGGCGTGCGAACGCGTGACGCCGCTGATGCCTTTGACCAGTCCGATGGACGAGTACAGGAAGGCGGGCTGTCCACCCCGCCGCCCCTTCAGCCAGGCGAGCACCGGCAGGGCCAGCAGCAATAACAGGAACCAGGGATGCGCAAACCTCATGTCAAGGCGTGAGGGCTGGCTGCGGCCGGGCACCGGTCGAACCAGGTGCCGTCATTGCCTGGAGCAACGGCTCCGTTTCCTCCACCAACCGCACCGCCGACTCGTGCAATTGGCGCAACTCCGGCTCGGCCGGCTCGTGACGGGCGAACTTCACCAAGTCGCACCGAGTAAGGAAGTCGCTCATCAGTTCCTGCTGCAACGAGGAAAGCCGGTCGCCGGCACGCAACTCGGCCAGGAACTCCTCCGTGGTGCGCTCCGGCGCGCACCACTGAAAACGCTCCTCAAGGTACCAGCGCACCGCATCGGAGACCAGGACGCAGAAGCGCTCCGGATCGTGGATCCGGTCCAACGCCGCCCGCAAGCGATCCAGCGCCCGTCGATAGGGCGGGATCACCACCGGCGGCGGGAGCCGCTTCGCCGACCGGCGATACCGGCGCCAGGCCAGGTAAGCCGCGGCGAGGGCCACGAGCAGAGCCGCCGCCGCAATCCACCCCCAGATGGCGGGCATTGCCAGCGGCGGGCGCTCCGGACGGATATCCAACTGCGCCACAGCATTCGTGTCGGCCGGGATCAATGCGGCCGGCGCGTCGCTGCTGTTCGTGGTGCTGGTGGTCTCCCGCATTCCCTGGGGTGATCTTAGCCGTGACGCCGCCGTTTCTCCCGCGTCTCGAAGAAGCGGCCAAGTTCGGCCGCATAAGGCCGGTCCGTGCGCAACTGAATCGAGTCAATGCCCGCGGCGGAGAACAGCCGTCGCAGGTCCTTCTGACGCTCGCTTTGCCGGCGGGCGAAAGCGCGTCGTCGCCGCTCATCACCCGAGTTGATCTCGATGACTTCTCCCGTCTCCGCATCCTTGAGCACGAGGTACCCCAGGTTGGGCAGCTCGAGTTCGAAGCGATCGGTGATCTGCACCGCCACCACGTCGTGGCGCCGGTTCGCCTGGCGCAAGGCCGTGAGCGACGCCTGGCCGAGGGTCTCCGACAACACCACGCTCCGGCGCAAGTGCGCCGCCATCTCGCGCCGCGTCGGCGAACTCTGGCCCAGGAAATCCGACACCACCACCACGATCGCGCGGTGCGGCAGGACCCGCCCCAGAAAGTCCAGGGCAACGTTCAGGTCCGTGCCCGCCCGCTGCGGCTCGTAAAACAGGATGTCGCGGATGACGCGCAACACGTGACTGCGCCCCTTGCGCGGCGGGATGAACTTCTCCACGCCGTCCGAAAACAGGAGCAAGCCCACCTTGTCGTTGTTGCGCGTCGCGGAGAAGGCGAGCACGGACGCGATCTCCGCGGCGAGCTCACGCTTGGACTGCTCGCCCGAGCCGAACAAACCCGAGCCGCTCACGTCGACCACGAGCATCACCGTGAGTTCGCGTTCCTCCACGAACTTCTTGATGTACGGGTGGTCCATGCGGGCCGTGACATTCCAGTCAATGGAGCGCACGTCGTCGCCGGGCTGATACTCGCGCACCTCGTCGAAGTTCATCCCCTGCCCCTTGAAGACGCTGTGGTACTGGCCGGCGAGCGTCTCGCTCACCAACCGGTTCGTCCGCAGCTCAATCAGGCGGATCTTCTTGATGATCTCCCGGGGGATCATGGGAAGGTGGAAGGCCGAAAGCGCAAGGCGGAGCGGTTCGGACGTACAGCGAGGGGAAATCCCGCTTGCTGGGGAGCCTCGCCCGCATCGATCGCCCGCGTGAGCGCCACCGAACTCATCGAGATGCTGCGACCGTTGCCGACGCCGGAGGAGCGGGCGTTCGCACGGGACGGGGAGGCGTCGCCTCGGGAACAACTCCGCGAGGAACTGCAGCTCACGCCACGGAAGTGAGCTTCCAGGAAGTGCCAGTCGGCCCCCCGCCCGATCAGCCGTGGCCAGCGGACCGGCGCAACGGACCAACCCAAGACGATCCGGGTCCGTCTCGCTGCGTTCCGATCGGCTTTTCCGAATCCAGATCTCACGGCACCGGCAGCTCGTCGAAGATCTTCTGGATGACGCTCTCGGGCGTCTTTTCCTCCGCCTCGGCCTCGTAGGTGATGGCGACGCGGTGACGCAGGACATCCATCCCGATGCTCTTCACATCCTGCGGCGTCACGTAGCCGCGACCGCGCAGGAAGGCATGGGCCTTGGCACAGAGCGTCAGCGCGATGGTGGCGCGGGGTGAGGCCCCCAACTGGATGAAGTCCTTCACCGGGATCTTGTACTTCTCCGGCTCGCGCGTGCAGCACACGAGGTCCACGATGTAGTCCTTGACCTTGTCGTCGACATAAATGTGGTTCAGGACTTCACGCGCCTTGAGGATCAACTCCGGCTGAACCACGGCACTTGCGGTGGGTTGGCCGCTCGTGCGCGCCATGGTGTCGAGGATCTCGCGTTCCTCCTCCCGCGTCGGGTAGCCGATGCGCAGCTTCAACATGAAACGGTCCACCTGCGCCTCGGGCAGCGGATACGTACCCTCCTGCTCGATGGGGTTTTGCGTGGCCAGAACCAGGAACGGCTCCTCAAGGCGGAAGGTTTGATCGCCAATCGTCACCTGCTTCTCCTGCATCGCCTCCAGCAGGGCGCTCTGCACCTTCGCCGGCGCCCGGTTGATTTCATCCGCGAGGATCAGGTTGGCGAAGATGGGGCCCTGACGGACGGCGAACTTGCGTTCGCCGGGTATGTAAAGCTGGGTGCCCACCACATCCGCCGGCAACATGTCGGGCGTAAACTGGAGCCGCGAAAACTTGACGTTGAGACAGGAGGCCAGCGTCTTGACAGCCAAGGTCTTGGCGAGGCCGGGCACGCCTTCGAGCAGGACGTGGCCATTGGCGAGCAAGCCGATGACCAGACGCTCGACCAGGTACTTCTGGCCGACAATGACCTTCCCGATCTCCGTAACCAGCGGCTGCAGGAACTGGCTGGCCTCCTGCACCTCGGTGTTGATGGCGGTGATTCCCGAATTCATGGACCTCGATGTTACGCGTTGATGGACAACGCCTCCAGCACGGACGTTCAGCTTTTGTTCGCTCCCGCGGCAGGCATCGCTTCCCGGCCCAAGGCCCGTCCCGCCGCCCGAATGTCTTCCTCAATCTGCCGGCCAAGTTCGACAGGAGTCGCAAAACGCTGCTCATCCCGCAACCGCAGAACCGGGGTGACATTCAACTCCATCCCGTAAAGATCCGTGCCGCCCGGCAGGTCGAGCACATGGACTTCCACCCCGAGGACGGCAGCCTTGCTGACCGTCGGGCGGCAGCCGATGTTCATGACGGCGTCACGGCGCATGCCACTCCAGACCGCCCGGGCGGCATACACTCCCGATGGCGGCAGCACCAGCCCCGTCACCTCGATATTCGCCGTGGGAAAGCCCAGTTGTCGCCCGAGCTGGTCGCCGCGGACCACTTCTCCTGAGATGGTATAGGGCCGGCCCAGGAGACGACTCGCCTCGTCCAGAAGCCCGGCCCGGATCAACTCGCGGACCCGCGTGCTGCTCACCACCCTTCCGTCGAGCACCATCGGCTCGACGGCGATCGTCTCGAAGTCCAGTTCCGTCCCGAGCTTCCGCAACAGGCTCACGTCGCCCTGCCGCCGATGGCCAAACTGGAATCCGCTTCCCACACACACGGCCACGACACGTTCGAAACCGGCGACAAATCCGCGCACGAAAGCCTCGCCGCTTTGGCGACTGAAATCCTCATCAAAGCGGATCAGCCAGGCTGCCTCGGCCCGCAGCTCCGCGAAGGCGCGCAAACGCTGCGACGTCGACTGAATGGCCGGCGGCGTGCGGGAGGGCGCGACCACGGCGTTGGGGTGCCGGTCGAACGTGGCCACCACAGCCACGGCACCGCTGCGGTCGGCAGCTTCCACCATCCGGCTGATCACCTCGCGATGTCCGACGTGCACGCCGTCGAAGACGCCGACAGCGAGCGCCACCGGGCGGCCTGCGGTCTCAAGCTCGGTTGGCTGGGCAATCGTCCTCACAACTCATTCCGCCGCCGCAAGCTTCAGGAAGGGGATGACCCGGGATGCGAGTTCCCCGGCGCCCAGCTCCAGGAGTTGAGGAAACGCGACGGCATCCTCAACCCGATGGGATCCCGAGGTCGTCCGGCGCAACGTCGCCAGGTGCGCACCACATCCCAGCTTCTGGCCGAGGTCATGGGCCAGGCTGCGCACGTAGGTTCCCTTGGTGCACGCGACCTTGAACGTGCCAATCGGTTCCTGGTAAGCACTGAATCTAAAACTGTAGATGTGAACGAGGCGGGCTTTCCGCTCCACTTCCACACCTTTCCGCGCCAGTTTGTACAGGGGCACGCCACCCACCTTGGCTGCGGAGACCATGGGCGGCGCCTGCATCAGGTCGCCGACAAAGCCCTGCGCCTCCTGGTTCAACTCCTCCACCGTCAGCGGCGGAACCAGCGAGGCGGCCGTCAGCTCACCGTCCGCGTCGTAGCTGTTGGTGGCCTCGCCGAACTTGATCGTGCCTTCATAGACCTTGTCGGCCGACATCAACTTGTCCGAGAGCTTGGTCGCACGCCCCAGGAGCAGGATAAGCAACCCGGTGGCGTTGGGATCAAGCGTTCCGGCGTGTCCGACCTTGGCGAGGCCGAACCGTCGCCGGACACGATCCACAATGTCGTGAGAGGTGGGGCCTGCCGGCTTATCCACCAGCAAGGCGCCGTCCAAGGCTTCAAACGAGGTCAGGGGCATCAGGAAGGGGTGTCCAGGGCGCGACGGATGGCGTTCAGAACCCGGCGTTGGACGGCCATCGGGCTCCCGGTGATTCGGGCTCCGGCCGCCGCCGGATGGCCCCCGCCACCGAACAACGCGGCGATCCGGTTGACATTCACCGCCGGGCTCTTCGAGCGCAGGCTGATCCGGATCAACTCCGGCTCCATCTGCTCGAAACAGCAGGCGACCACCACCGGTTCAATCGCCCGGATGTGGTCAATCAGGCCCTCGGAATCCGCCCGATCGGATCCCGTACGGGCAAAGTCCGCAGGTTTGAGCCAGAAATAGGCAGTCCGGTCGCCGTGCACCAACCGGTAACTCAGGTAGACGTGACGTACGAGCCTCATCCGCGCCAAGGGGAAGGACTGGTACACCTCCTGGCATACGCGCGCGACGTTGGCGCCCCGCTTCACCAATTCACCCGCAATGGCAAAGGTCGAGGACCGCGTCGAAGAGTATTGGAAGGAGCCGGTGTCGGTGGAGACGGCCGCGAAGAGGCAGTCGGCGATCGGCGGCGTGATCACCCAACCGGCGTACTTCAGGAGCCGAAAGACCAACTCGCCGGTCGACGGCTCGCGACGACTCACCCAATTGATGTCGCCGAACCGGGTGTTGCTGACGTGATGGTCGATGTTGATGAGGATCTTGCGATCGCCAATGCAGGAACCAACCACCCCCAGCCGCTCGAAACTGGCGGAGTCGAGCGCCACCACGGCATCGAAACGGTGCCCCGCCTCCGGGGGCTTCAACAACTGCCCGGGATCCAGGAAACGCAGCTTGCCCGGAGCGGGATCCTCGTTCCAAACCGTCACCCGCTTGCCGGCCCCCTGCAGCGCAAGCGCCATCGCGATCTGGGAGCCCACACAATCCCCATCGGGCCGGACGTGGCCCACGACACAGATGCTCTCGACGTCCTTGAGAGCCTCAAGGATGCGGACCACGATCTGAGGGCGGGGTTTCATGAGGTTGGTCGCGGAGGCGGACAGCCCCTGAAGCCGGTGCTCACGTCGGTTCGCCGGGCAGAGTCTTCTCGATCTCGTCCAGGATCCTCAGGACGCGGTTGCCGCGGGAGATGGAATCATCCACGACGAACCGAAGACTCGGAGTGAACTTCAATTCCACGGCATGGCCGAGCATGCCCTGGAGACGCAGACGATGTTCCTTGAGCAGGTTGAGTCCCTGTTTTCGTTGCTCCTCGGTACCCACGATCCCGACGTAAGCCGTCGCCGAACGCAGGTCGCCGGAGATGACCACTTCGTTCACGCTCATCAACCCGCTCTGGGCAGGCGGGAACTCCCTCAGCAAGAGGCTGCTGAGCTCCCGTTTGAGCAGTTCGCGAACCCGCGCGTGTCGGCGACCTTGCATCAGGACAGGCAGGGCGGGCAACCGGGGGTTGCTCCGCTCACAGTTTCGGGGCCAGCTTCTCGATCGTGTAGCACTCGACGGCGTCGCCAGGCTCGAAGTGATCGAAGCCTTCGAGGCGGATCCCGCACTCCATCCCGGCCCGCACTTCGTTCACCTCGTCCTGGAACCGGCGCAGTGTCTGGATCAAACCTTCGTAGATCGTGCTCCGACGCCGCACCACACGGGCCTTGCCCCGAACAATCCGCCCGCTCGCGACGACGCATCCGGCCACTTTGCCACCCTTGGAAAGCTCGAAAACCTTCCGCACTTCCGCCGCACCGAAAACCACCTCTTTGAGGATCGGATCCAGCAGGCCGGCCATGGATTCCTTCACCTGGTCGACGAGCTCGTAGATGATCGCGTAGAGCTTGATCTGGACCCCTTCCCGCTTGGCCAGTTCCGCGGCACTCGTGTCCACCCGCGTATGGAAGCCGAGGATGACGCCCTTGGAAGCCGAGGCGAGCACCACGTCAGATTCCTTGATCGTTCCGACCGCGTGGTGAATCACCTCGAGCGAGACCTTGTCGCTATCAACCTTCTTCAAGGCATCCACGATGGCCTCCACCGACCCTTGCGTGTCCGCCTTGACGATGAGCTTGAGCACCTTGGCGGACTCTTGCGAAAGCTGCTGCAGCAGGCCTTCCAACGTTCGCGACGGGCGCGTTTCCTGGTCCTGGGTCTGGGCCGCCAGAGTCCGTTCCGCCGTGATTTCCCGCGCTTCCCGCTCCGTCTCCACCACGTTGAAGGGCACCCCCGCCTCGGGCACACCATTCAATCCCAGCACCTTGACGGCGACCGAAGGACCCGCCTCCTTCAAGCGCTTGTCATCTTCGTTGATCAGCGCCCGCACCCGGCCGTAATGCTCGCCGCAGAGCAGGATGTTCCCCACCCGCAACGTGCCATGACGCACCAGCACGGTCGCCGTCGGGCCTCCCGGCTCGAGACCGGACTCGATGACGTTGCCCTTGGCAAGCCGGTCCGGATTGGCGCGCAGTTCCAACAGGTCAGCCTGGAAACAGAGGATTTCGAGCAACCGGTCGACGCCCTGCTTGGTCAGCGCCGATACGTCCACATAGAATGTGTTTCCACCCCACTCGTCAGGAATGAGTCCCTTTTCCTGGAGCTGGTTGCGCACCAGCATCGGATTCGCGTTCGGGTGGTCGCATTTGTTGACGGCGACAATGATGGGCACTTTGGCGGCCTGCGCGTGATTGAGTGCCTCGAGTGTCTGCGGCATGACGCCGTCATTCGCCGCCACCACCAGGACCACGATATCGGTCACGTTGGCGCCCCGAGCCCGCATGGCGCTGAACGCCGCATGCCCCGGAGTGTCGAGGAACGTGATCTGTTGAAGCTCGCCCTTTCGCTCCGGATGCGGCACGGAGATCGTGTAGGCGCCAATGTGCTGGGTGATGCCTCCGGCCTCCCCAGCCGCCACGTTGCTTTTTCGGATGACGTCCAGCAGCGTGGTCTTGCCGTGGTCGACGTGGCCCATGATGGTGACCACCGGCGGCCGGGGCTTCAATTCCTCGGGGCGATCCTCGAGATCGCGAGGTTCCTCTTTCTTGACCGGCGCATGCACGCCTTCGCCCTTGGCGCGGCGTTCAACCTTGAACCGGAAGTTGTGCTTGGCACAGACCCGTTGCGCCACCTCGGGCTCGATCGCCTGGTTCACCGTGGCGAAGACGCCCTGCTCCATCAGGTCGGCGATAACCTGAAACGGCTTCTTGCCCATCCGATCCGCCAGGTCCCGCACAATAATCGGCGGTCGCAGCGTGATCTCCTCGCCCGTGGGCGCCTGAGGAGCGGCCGGCCTTCCCGGTCCGCGAGGCTGTTGCATGCCGCCGCCACCCGGACGGGCCACCGGGCCCCTGCCACCCGCCGTTGAATCGCGGCCATCCCGGCCCCGAGGCGGTTCCCCACGCGCCGGCGGAGCGGCCGGACGGGGTGGACCTTTCGTCTGGCCCCGTTCCGGAGGCCGGGGACGAGGTGCCAGCTGAATGAAACCAACTTTCTCGCCGATCCTCGGCTTTGGCGGTGCCGGAGGGGGAACCGGCGGAGCTGGGGGTGCGGGCGGGGCGGCCGGAGCCGCCGGGGGAACCGAAGCCGGTGGCGTTGCTGCCGGAGCACTCGACGTCGAACTCGGCACAGGCGACCGGACTTCAGGAGACGGGGCCGCGGAAACGGGTTCATGGCGCTCCGCATTCGCCGGGACTTTCACCTCGGCAAGCGGCTGAGACTCGGGCGCGGCGGCCATCGTCGGCGTGAGCGAAGCCGGGGGCGCCTCTTCGGCAGGCACGTGGCCTGCAGCGACCGGTTCCGGGACGAGGATCAAGGGCACCACCGGCGACGGTGCGGGCAGCGGCTCAGGCGGCAGGACAGGGGCCGGAGTCACTTCCGGAGCCGTGACCGGTTCGGTCACGACCGAATCGGGCGCAGCAACCACGGCATCCGATTTGGGTTCTGGAACCACGGTCGGCGCCGGGGGCGTCGGGGAAGTCGGCGGCGGCTCGATGACGACGGGCGGGGCGGCCGGAGGTACGGCGGGCGGCGGTGCCGACGGCGGCGGCATCTCGGGCGGTGGCGGCGCGGGCTCGGAAGGCGGGACGGCCGGAGGGACTCCGCCTCCCGCTTCCAAGGGAACAACCCCCTCGGGAGCCGGTGTCTCTACCGCGACCGCAGCGACGGAACCCGGTTTGTACCCGAGCTGTTCCTCCAGGTACTCGGCCGTGATTTTATCCAACGAGCTCGACGGCACTTTCGCATTCGTGATGCCGAGCTCCTTGGCCTTGTTGAGAACTGCCTTGTTCTCGAGGCCGAGCTTCTTGGCGATCTCATAAATGCGAACGGGCATAAATCTTCAACGGGGTAACAGGATGGGGCGGAGTTGTTCCGGCCGCCCCGGGCTGCTATGCAGCACGCTCCGGGGTAACGGCAACCATGCGTCGTTCGGCCTCGCTGCGGGCGGCCGCCAGGACGGCACTGCTGTTTTGACCAATCTCCGGGAATTCCGCGAGATCGCCCTCATCAGCCTGCAGCAGGTCTTCCAGGCTGAGGAAACCATGATGGACCAGCGCATCCGCCTGCTCTGGCGTGATGCCGGGAATGCTGGCCAGCGCACTGACGGCCTGAGCGACCTTCTGTTCGAAGGCCGTGGTGACGACGGGCTCGGCGTCGATGTCAACCTGCCAGCCGACCAGTCGCGACGTCAACCGCGCGTTCTGTCCCCGCTTGCCGATGGCTTGGGACAGTTGATCCGCGCTCACCAGGAGATGCACCCGGCGCCGAGCCTCATCCACCTCGAAGCTCTTGATCCGGGCCGGATTCAAAGCCGCCGTCACGAAGGTCCGCAGGTCCGGCGACCAGGGGATGATGTCCACCCGCTCATTGTTGAGTTCACGGACGATATTCTTGACGCGCTGGCCGCGGAGACCGACGCACGCCCCGACCGGGTCGACCTTGTGATCGCGGGAGTAGACCGCGAGCTTGGTGCGAAACCCGGGTTCCCGGGCAATGCCGCGGATCTCGATGGTACCGTCGGCGATCTCGGAGACCTCCAGTTGAAAGAGCTTCACCACGAACTGAGGGTCGGCCCGTGAGAGCACAATCTCCGGCCCATGTTGCGTCGTATCCACGGCCTTGACGTAACAGCGCAGCCGCTCGCCAATCTGGTACTCCTCCGTGGGAACACGCTCGCGATTCGGCAGTTGGGCTTCGTATCGTCCCAAATCGACCGTGACGTCGGACTTGTCGAACCGGCGGACCATTCCCGAGACGATGTCCCCCACCCGGTCCTTGAATTCCTCGAGAATCAGTTCCTTCTCCGCCTTGCGGATCTCCTGCATCAGCGCCTGCTTCCCGTACTGGGAGGCGATTCGCCCGAAGATCTGCTGAATCTGGTCGGCTCCGATTTCAACCAGCAGTTCCTCCCCCGGCTGGGCATCGGGCTTTTGACGCCGCGCTTCTCCGAGCGAGATCTGGTCGTGCTTCGAAATCACCTTTTCGCTGACGATCAATTTCGCCCAAGCCCGGACTTCGCCGGTCTTCGGATCGACGCTGCAGGTGAGATCCCGCGCGGGGCCAATGGCCTTGCGGGCGGCAGTCGTGAGCATGTTCTGGACAGCCGCAACGAGGACATCACGACGTATGCCCTTCTCGCGCTCCCAGTACTCGAAAACCGCCAAAAGCTCGTTGTTCATATCCGATTACCTTCTGAGAAACAAAAAAGCCGGCAGGTACACTGTCCGACTTCGCCGTGCTGGACGACCAGCGGTGTAATCGATTCGCACGGACCGTAAGAGCCAACGCCTCCACCGTCAAGCCGGTTTTCCCGGCGAGGAAACCACTGGCATCGCTTCCCCCCCGGGAATTGCTTTGAGACTTGAGCAACCGACACGCTACGCTGCGCGCGTGAGCACCGTAACCGCGCCCCTTCCACGGCCCGCGGGCCCGGCCGACCTGAGCGGCCGCGTGGCCCTGGTCACCGGCAGTTCCACCGGCCTCGGTCGGGCGATGGCCTTCGCCCTCGGTCGGGCTGGCGCCCGGGTGGCGTTCAACTTCCTTCACCACGTTCCACGGGCGACGGCGACCTTCGAGGCTTATCAACGACTGGGGTACACCGGGGGGTTGTTCCGTGCGGACGTGACCGATCACGCCGCGATCCGACAGCTGACCGAGGAGATCCGGACCACGCTCGGCCCGGTCGATGTCCTGGTGGTCAACGCCACTTGCGACCAACCACACAAGCCGCTTGAGGAATACGACTGGGCCTTCTGCCAGACCATGCTGGATTACTTCGTGAAAAGCCCGTTCCTGCTCGCCCAGAATTGCGTCGGGCACATGAAAGCCCAGCGGTGGGGCCGCATCATCCAGATCGCCTCGGAGGTCTTTCCGCTCGGAGTGCCCAACTTCTGTCCCTATGTTGCCGCCAAAGGCGGCCAGATTGGGCTGGGACGGAGCCTCGCAACCGAACTCGCCCCGTTCGGCATCACCGTGAACACGGTGTCGCCAGGCTGGATTCCCGTCGAACGGCACGCCCATGACCCCCAGGCCGAGAAAGATGCCTACCTGGCGCGTGTCCCGGCCGGGCGGTGGGGTGTGCCCGACGACGTCGGCGGAGTCGTCGCCTTCCTGGCAAGCGACGCCGCTTCCTTCATCACCGGTCAAACGGTCGGCGTGAACGGCGGCATGACCCTTTCCTAACCCCGCGCCTTCGAGCCTCTGTCAAGGCCCCCCCGGTAGGGCGGGCACTCCGCTGCCGATGAATCCAGCGCGCCCTGCCTCAACGGAGAGGTGCATGGCCACGGAGCAGGTCGGAAAGGAACAAGGAGCTCTCTATCCATGAACCGCCGCCGGAGCGCGGACTTCAGTCCGCAGGAAGCCACGTCGGCGCAGGGACGTGCCTGCGGGCTGAAGCCCGCGCTCCTCAACGGTGCATGGCCACGGAGCAGGTCCAAACGGAACAGGCCGCCTCGCGCTCGCCCACGACGTCGCCGGACTGGACAGTCCGGCCCACCGGCAGGCGTGAAACCCTTCCCTACACCCGGTAGGGCGGGCACTCCGCTGCCCGCCGAACGGATCTACCGTCGCCGGTTCTCGAACCAGACCGGCCCGCCCCACTTGCCGGTAACGATGACATCCACGTCACCGTCCTTGTCGAGATCCTCCGCACACAGGTTGACGCCCGAACCGATCCCTTCGTCGTACGAAACCACGTGCTTGAGCCACTGGGGCCCGGCTTCCCCACGCTTAAGCTCATACCAATAAACGCCCAGCTTGCCGAATTCGTCAGGATCGCTGCCGTTGTGGGCCATGAACCGTTTGCCGGTCACCAGGTCCGGCGTGCCGTCACCGTTGATGTCCGCAAGCGCCAGGCTGTGGGCCTGACTCCAGCTCTCGTCGATCACATGTTGGGTCCAGCGCATCTTCCCGCCGTCGCGGCCCTGTTCGTACCAGAAGATGCCGTGTTTGTGCGCGCTGCTGGTGATCACATCCGGGAGCTTGTCCCCGTTCACGTCGAGCACGAGGATCTGCGGCGTGTGGTCGACCGCGCCGTCCTTGCCACCCAGGGCCCAGCGGTGCTCGATCCAGGTCCCCTGGCGCGGATTCGAAGGAGCTTCGAACCACGCATCCGGACGCAGGACGTCCGGACGGCCGTCCCCGTTCACGTCCCCCACCCCGCACCCGTAGTTCATTTTCTTGTCCGAAATGACGTGCTTGACCAGCCCGCCCTGACCGGATCCGGCGGCGGCCGGTTCCATCCAGAACGTCGGCTCCGAGTCCGGCAACACCTCGCGCGCTCTGCCGTCGCCGTCAATGTCCACGAGCTCGCCGCATTCGAAGTTCACGCTGGTCTCGGCAACGGTCTCGGGCCAGTCCCCGGAAAGCGCAGGCTGGTTCCGGTACCACCGGACGCACTTGCAGAACCAACCGCAGGAAACCACGTCCAGCTTTCCATCACCATCAACGTCCAGGGGCAGATTCATGAAATCGTCATAGTACCCCTTGCCCTGGGCGTCCACCTCGCCGGCCAGCGATCGGATCTTCACCGCCTTCCAGTCGGGAGCGGCGTACAAGTGCGAACCCGCGGCAATGTCGAGACGACCGTCGCCATTGAAGTCGGCAACGGCCACCGCCTCGCTGCGCACCTGGCCCAGCCGATGGGCGACGAAGCTGACCGGCGATGGCGTGGCCCCGGGGGCCGTCTCGGCCGCGGGCAGGGAGGCCCCGGAGATCAAAGCCCCAACGATGAGAGAACGGTGTGTTTTCATGGCTGCTCTTGATTTGTTTTCCGACGGAAAGCGCCTTGGCTCGGGCAGCGACACAGTCACGACGTCCCCGCCGGGTTCAGGAGGTCGCTGCCCTGACGACGCGGAGGCTGCAGCCACCTCTCCAGGGCGCTCGCGACCGCATCGCCAAACAGCAACCCGCTCACCTCGCCCCCCTCCGCCAGCACTTGGGCCTTCACCACCGGCTGCGCATTCGCGGGACACAACAGCCACCGCGCCACCTGCCGGCGGAGCATGGGTAGATCGTTCAGATGATCGCCGGCGGCGAAGACTTGGTCCGCCGTCCATCCCAGGATCCGGCTCAGCTCCTGGAGTGCGGTGCCCTTGCTGAAGCCGGCGTGGCTCAGGCGCGCGTAGACATCGTTACGCACCAGGTCGAGATGGGGAATGCTGCGGCAGTACTCCGTGAGATAGGCGCAGATGGCCTCGGCGTCACCGCTCCTTCGGGCAATGAGGCAGAACGGCGAAAACGCATCCTCGTAGACCATCGCGTCGAAGCGTTCGTTCACCCACGCTGTCAAACGCGGCACGTCGAGTCGCACCCGGGCGAAAAGGTCCGCGTGAACCTCGTGGCAGCGCTGGTTCCAGGGATTGACTCCCACATACGAGACGCCGTCGTGGCGATACAGCTCGCGCTCCACGAGGATGAGGAAGTCGG
The DNA here is from genome assembly GCA_964535555.1 of uncultured Verrucomicrobiota bacterium. Lineage (GTDB taxonomy): Bacteria > Verrucomicrobiota > Verrucomicrobiia > Limisphaerales > J093 > DSVZ01. The sequence continues at coordinate 18,587 of CAZHUS010000065.1, read as the reverse complement.
GTTGCACCAGCAGATGCGCCCGGCCCAGGGTCTCCATCAGGCTGCTCATGTCGCGGCCGGTGTTGATCACCCACTTGCCACCCCGGGCCTGGAAGTCCCCGATGGCCCGCTGCAGAGCCAGCGGAACGGGAGGATCCTGGAACTCGGCGAAGATCGTGCCGTCAAAGTCCGTCGAAATCAGTTGCACCGGCAGGGACATCGTTCGTGGCCCCAAGGTTGCCGGAGGCGCCGCCCACGCACGAGCCCAAATTTTGAGGTGCGGCCGTGCCGCCGCGCAATGCCGGCCCCTGGCCCTCCGCAACGACAACCGGCCCCTTGCGCCAGCCAGCAACCCTGGGCTAGCGTCTGCGCGAGCTATGGCAAGCTTGCAGGACCAATACGACGACGCCATGTACGAGTTCAGCCTCGGCCACTTCGCCGAAGCCGTCGCCGCCTTGGAGTCGATCCTCGACGTGGATCCGGCCCATTTCGAGGCCCAGCTCGCCCTCGGCATGGCGTGCTCAAGGCTCGGGGACCACGCCCGGGCCATCGTCGAGGGCCACAAGGCGGAAAAGCTCCGGCCCCAGGATCAGCACGTCCACACGAATCTCTCGCTGTTTTACGTCAAAGTCGGCGACAAGGCCCGGGCAGAACACCACGGCGCCCAAGCCCGTGTGGCTTCCTGGCGCAGCCAACTCACGCCACCAACGTCAGCCGCCACTGGGAATGCCGCGCCACCGCCGGACTCCGAACCAGCTCGCGGCGTTCCCGACCAATTCCCCGACATGCCCTGGAAGAAGAAGTCATCATGAAGACCGCCTACGAACTCGCAATGGAACGACTGGCGAAAGACGCCCCCAGCGTCACGCTCAGCGCTGAACAAAAAGCGGAGATTGCCGATCTCGAGGCGAAATACCGGGCCAAGGTCGCCGAGCGTGAACTGGCCAGCAACACCGAGATCGCGAAAGCGGAGGCGGCCGGTGATGCCGCCGCCGCCGACCAGGCGCGCCAGCAACTCGCCGCCGACCGGCGGAAGTTCCAGGAGGAACTCGAGGCTCGAAAGGCCTCGGTCAGGCAGCCACGGTAAAGGACACCCCTTCGATCGTGGGTGGTTCCCCTGGCCCGGCGGCCATGCGCGATGGCCATGAACCCGTGAGGAGCGCGGGCTTCAGCCCGCAGGGATGTCCGTTGTCCCACCTGATTTCTGCGGACTGAAGTCCGCGTTCTTGGGGAGGTTCATGGGAAGCTCGCGACGTGAAGGCTGGGTTGGAGGCCGGGTGAGCCCCGGCGCGTCCTCAGGTCAGAGCTTCGACCCGGCAGCTCACTTCTCCCAGTCAACCCGCTCGAGGAACCGCAGGCTCTGCGGAATCTGTTCCATGGCCGTGGGCGATTCGTCCTCGATGAAGTAGTACTTCACCTTGGCTTTCTTGGCGGCTTTCAGGATCTCCGAGAAGTTCATCTGACCGGTGCCGAGCGTCACGTCGTTTCGGACATCCGTGCCCCCGGAGAGGTCCCCCACCACGCCCTTCTTCAGGTCCTTCAGATGCATGAGCTGCCAGCGCTTGGGATATTTTTGCAGCCATTGCACGGGGTCCTGCCCGGGGTGCACCATCCAGAGCAGATCCATTTCGAAAGCGACCCACTCCGGGTTGGTCTCGGCCATCAGGAGGTCGAGCAAGGTACCATCGGCGTGGGGTTGGAACTCGTAACCGTGGTTGTGGTAGAAGAAGCGGATGCCCTGGAGCGCCGCCAGTTCGCCCGCGCGGTTGAAGACCCTGATGGCGTCGCGGCACTCGGCCTCGTCGAAGTCGCCCTCGTGGGGGATCCAGGCGCAGCCGGCGTACTCAAGCCCCAGGGCCTTGGCGTCCCGGATCACGAACTCGGGCTCGTCCCGCCAGCGTTCATAGCTGAAATGGCCGGCGACAGGGTTTAAGCCGCGCTCGAGCAGGGCGGTGCGGAAGTCCCGGGGCAGCCAGCCGTAAGTCCCGGCCAGTTCGACGTACTTGAAGCCATGTTTTTCCACCCAGTCCAGGGTGTGGCGGACATCCTTCTTGAACTCGTCCCGCAGGCTGTAGAGCTGCAGACCGACGGGGCCCTTGAAGTACCGGCCGGTGCCCACCGTCCCCGCAGCCCGCATGCTTACGTTGCACGCCACGACGACGCAAACTCCCGCGAGGATCAGACTCGAAAGACGTTTCATGGCTGGATTGGAACCCGTTCCGCGTTCCAAGGAAAGCCCGATTTGAGCGCGACGCGCGTCGCCAACCCCGGAAGCGGCTCCGCAGGCTGGTACGTATTACCACGTACGCGGATCCAATAAAGATCCCCGGTATTGTAAGTAAGATCCAAGTCCCCTCAATCTTCACGAGACGTGAGTGTGGACTCGAGATTCATTCAGCAGAACAACTTACGCCGGAGGACCCGAAACGGAAGGGTGATGCCCGCGCGGGAGCGGGTGAAGAGGCAACGGGACCGCCGGCTCGCAGTCGCACCCTTGTTTGGACACCGGTCGTCAATCTTGGCGGGACCACTCCCGCCGGCTGGCGGCCATGCTGCCGCAACCTGAGGACGTTGACATGGAAACCGCCATCTCTCGCAAATGGTCAGCCACCGACGCTGTCGCGCCAAGCGCTCCGGCTCCCCTGCCGCAACATGGTCAGCGTCGGCTGCGTCGTGAGCGATCGCGTCGGCGCCGCTCACATCGGGGTTGGTTGCGACGAGCGGCGGGTTGGCTGGGAATCCGGCGGCAGCACCGTCGAAGTCGCTATGGATACGGAACTCAACGAAAGCGCAGCTGGAAACGCTGGATGCCCCCCTTCGTGGTTGCCGGGGTGGTAACCTGTATCTGGTGCGTCCTCTTCCTGCCGCTCCCACGCGCGCTGTTCGGCGCCGCGGTTGCGGCGCCGCGTAGCCTGCTTGAGCTCGTCTGGGCCGGGAACCTTGCCTCGAAAGCCGCGGAGGAAGCTCGGGTCGGCAATGGCACCGAGGCTGTGCGCCTGGCCCGCGAGGCACTCTCCAGAAATCCTGGTTCAGCCACTGCGAATCGCACCTTGATTGACTGCCTCCACCAAGCCGCCCTCCGCCACGAGGACCTCAATCCCAGGGAGGTTCGGACCGCCGTCAGGAATTTGCTCGCGGCTTCACAGGACCCAACCGACCTCTACCTCGCGCTGAAGGCGTCGATAGACATCGCCGACCACGAGTATGTGATCGACACCCTGCGGCCCCGCTTGCCGGGTCTCGATGTCAAGTTCAAGGTCCTCCTCCTGGATGCTCTGTCTTGCTCGGACCGACTTCTCGAACTCGAGGAAAGCGATTCCGTACGCACGCTCCTGCAGTCCCCCACCCTGCCGTCTGAACTCAGCATCTATCGGACAGCTCTCCTGGCTGCCCAGCCAAACCTGGAGGGGTCCGACGAGGCCTGGCAGCAAATTGTCCGCGCCGGCAGCGAAGGCGAGTATTCCGCGTCCGCCTCGCGTCTGTTGCTTGAGCTCTCCCGGGTTCACGGGAATGTCTCGATGGCCCGGGAGGCGCTCTTCCGGTTGCGCACCGAAGGTGACGATTCCCTGCGGGATCACCTCTGCCTGTGGCAGACGCTGTTGAAGGAAGGTCGGAACGACGAGGTGAAGCTCCTCGTGCAGAACCGGCCTCGTCCCGCCCGCACGACCCGGGAACTGGTGGCTGCCGTCGAGACGGCGGTCAGCCAGGGGCTGTTCGCCGAGGCGCTCGAACTCGAACAGGAAGGGTCCGGCCGGGGCCTTGATGACGGTCGGGGCGTGCTGGCTTGCCTCCGCGGCCTCTGCTTGGCGGGTCGCAAGCAGGACGTCCGCATGGTGGAGACGCACATTACCACTCACACGATGCCGGCGGCTGCCGCCACGCTGCTGGACAGTCTCATGCAGGGAATTCTGGCCGAGGTCGAAGGTCGAACTGACCGGGCGGCCGCCGCCTATCGCCGCCTGCTTGAGCTCGCCCCAAGTCAGCCGGTTCTGGCCCTGGAAGTTGCCCGATGCCTGCTCGCCATCCATGAGCCAGCCCGGGCCGAACTGCTTGCCCAGCGCGTGGAATGGGAGCTCCGGGACCAGCTTGATTACTGGCGACTGCGGCAGGAGACAGCGTTCATCGCCCGAGACCCGACCGCGCTCATGCACGCCTCCCGACGCGCCCTCGCATTGTCCGAGAAGGACGGCGTGTCCCAGGCCAACGAGGCTCTGGGACAGGTGGTCGACAACCTCATCCCGGAGAGTCCGCTCGAGCGAACCTTGCACGCGGTGTCCAGGCATCCGGACGCCTTGAAGCGGGAATTGTTCAGGGCGCTCACCTGTGCGGGGTATGCGAAGGGCCCCATGGCCATGGAATCACTGGCCCGTTTGCCCGAAGAGAAGCTCGCCAGCGACGAGCAGCAGCTCGCCCTGTTTGCCCGATGCGCTGCGTTTGATGCCCTTGGCAATGTCGCTGAACGCAATCGCGTCGCCACAAACATCCAAGTACAAGCCCTTTTCCCGTCCCAGCGGCAATGGCTCTCCCAGTTGCCTGGCACATCCAGCAGCCGGGCCGGGAACCTGTCCAGCGTGACGGCAACTCCCACAGCCGGCGCGGTCGAACCTTAGAGCCCTCCGCTTGCGCGGTCCGGAAAGCTCCCCGCCACCCGGGTTCGGATCACTTCACTCACATCTGCCCCTGCATGTGCGCTCGTCAGGGCACGCCACCCCCAGACGGGAAACGCATTTCATCAACGTAGACCTCGTGGAAACCAGGATCGTCGTTCAGGGGAACATGCTCGATCCGCCGCAGCAACTCGGCATAGTCACCGCCGCTGCCGGGCATGTCGAACAGCGCCATCTTCGCTCCTCGCAGAGCGGTGTTGCCCGCGGGTTCAACCTGCTCGACCGGGAAGTCGAGCAGACCGATGCGACGCGCGCTGGCCCGGCTGATGTAGTTGCCGAAAGCCCCGGCCAGGTAAACGCGCTCCAAGTCTGAAGGCGTGGCCCCCCACCGCTCGATTAAGAGGCGGATCCCGGCCGCGATGGCACCCTTGGCAAGCTGCAGTTCACGGACGTCCCACGGAGTCACCTTCACCGCCCCTGCCAGCGGCATCTCCCCTCCAACACGCAGCCGTCCCGAGGGGAGGATCCAACCGAGTTCCAGCCCGCAAGCCACCGCATCCACCAACCCGCTTCCGCAGAGTCCCCTTGGCTCCCCGCCACCCAGCACGCGGCACCAGGGGGCGCCGTCGCGAATCGAGACTTCCGAGATGGCGCCCGTGGCCGCCCGCATGCCCATCGAGATGCGCGCCCCTTCAAAGGCGGGCCCCGCAGCCGTGCTCGCGCAAACCATCCGTTCGCGGTTTCCAACGACAATCTCGCCGTTTGTACCCAGGTCCACGAGCGCCGCCGGCCGGTCCGCTTCATGAAGACCCGTGGCAAGGACCCCTGCCAGGATGTCGCTGCCCACAAATCCGCCCAGACACGGGAGAAACGAAACGCGCGCGCTGCCGACAGACTTCCAGCCCAACGCCCCGCCTTCGAAAACCTTGAGCCCGTCATCCTCAGGCTCGAACGGGTGATGGGCGAGCGGCGTCGCCGGTGTGCCGCAAAACAAGTGGTGCATGGCGGTGTTCCCCACCAACACAACCTCGGTGGTCGCCGGACCGTCTGCGGAGAGGGAAGTCGACAGCTCCTCGATCAGGCCTCCGATCTGCTCCCGTACCACACCCTGCAAGCGCGCTTGACCACCATCCCGGAGGGCAAACTCGATCCGGCTCATGATGTCGGCGCCATGCTGCGCCTGGGCGTTGAGGGCGGTACGGACCGCGAGCACGTTTCCGGTGCGCAGATCCAGCAACTGCGCGGCGATCGTGGTCGTGCCCAGGTCGATGGCGACGCCGTACCCGTCCCGCGGAACGAAATCGAAACGCGCCTCGTCCGTCAGAATGCGGGGTTCCCATTGGGCCAATTCCAGGGTCAGATCCCCGGTGATCCGCGCGCGACAGGACAACCGCCAACCGGAAGCCACGGCCTCCGTTCCCAACAGCCGGTCATCCTCCGGCGTGACCGGCAGCAAGCCTTCAAGCACCCGGACGCGGCAGCCTTTGCAGCGTCCGCGGCCGCCGCACGGGAACTCAACTCCCTGGGCAAACAGAAGATCTTGGAGCGCCGTGCCGGCCGGCACCTCGAGGGTGCGGCCCAGCGGCATCAGCCGGATCGAGAACGTGGGAACTCTTGATGGCAAAAGGTTTGGTACGAGTTTGGCCCCTCAAGCCGGTAGGGCGCGCCGTCCCGGGCGCCCTGAATTCGGCGGGCCGCGAAGTGCCCGCCCTACCCGCCTGCGGTTCATGAGCGCGTCAAAGGAGGCTCGCCACACGCCGGAAATGGTGGCCGATGATCGCCAGCTCCATGGCTTGCGCAAACTGATGCGGCCGCTTCAACAAGGTCCCGGCACAGAACCGCCAGTAAGCCCTTCGGCCCCGATGCCGCACGCCCAGCACGTAGAAGGACTTCAGGAAGGCCTGGACGTCCGCCCAGGATACGCGCAGGCGCGGGCCCGTGGGTTGGTGATGACGCAGGAAGGTCCGGATCCGGTCGTAGTAAACGCGGGGCTCGTACAGCCGCTTCATCAGGTCCCGGTAACCGTTGATGAGGAAATCCCGGCTCAGGCGCGGCAGGAAGTTCAGCGTGGCGTCGGTGTTGTTGCCCGTACTGCCCGTCAACAGGCGCCCCTCCTGGAGCAACCGTTGATAAAGCCGGGTTTGCGGCAGCGCCGTCAGCAACCCCACCATGGCGGTGACCACCCCCGAGCGTTGAATGAACTCGAACTGGCGCTTGAAGATGTCGTGCGAGTCATTGTCGAAGCCCACGATGAACCCGCCCATGACTTGCAAGCCGGAGCGCTGCAGCGTGTTCACGGCGTCGACCAGGTCCCGACGGGCATTCTGAAGCTTGTGACACTCCTCGAGCGACTCCGCCAGGGGGGTCTCAATGCCGACGAATACCTTCTTGAATCCCGCCTTCACCATCAAATCCATCAGCTCCGGGTCGTCGGCGAGGTTGACCGAGGCCTCCGTCAGGAACCCTGGCCTGGCCCGCGTACGCTCCCGCCAGTCGATGAGCTCCCGAAGCAAGGCCTTCGTGTGGTTGCGGTTGCCGATGAAATTGTCATCGACGACAAAGACCATGTCCTTCCACCCGCGCTGGCGGAGCGCTTCCAGCTCGGCGATCATCTGGGCGGGTGTCTTGGTGCGCGGCACCCGGCCGTTCATCACGATGATGTCGCAAAACTCGCAGTTGAACGGACACCCCCGGGAGAACTGCACCGCCATCGTGGCGTAATGTCGAAAATCGAGCAGGTCCCACCGCGGCACCGGCACCCGGCTGAGATCCGGACGGCCCGAAGCCTCATAGCGTGCCCGCACCGGTCCCCGCTCCAGATCACGCACCAACTCGGGCATGATGTCTTCCGCCTCCCCGATCACGAAATGCGGGATCTCCGGAAACGCCTCATGACTGGTGGTGAACAACGGCCCACCGGCCACGACCGGCTTGCCCAGTTTCCGGCAACGGGCCGCAATGCCACCAATGGCTTCGCGATGGACGAGCATGGCACTGAGGAACACATAGTCCGCCCAGGCGAGGTCCTTCTCACGGAGCCGCTCCACGTTCATGTCCACGAGCCGCACCTCCCATTCCGGGGGGAGCATGGCGGCCACGGTGAGCAAGCCCAGCGGCGGAAAGGCGGAGCGCTTCGATACGAGCCTCAACACGTGCTTGAAGCTCCAGAACGTGTCCGGCGTCGGCGGGTAGACCAGGAGGATTTTCACGCGGGTCCCGCCGGGGCTGGGGCAGGTGCCTTGAGTTGGTGGAGCATGATTTCGTTTTCGTCGGGGTCGAGCGCCACCGCCATGCGGCAGACCGGGGTCTCGAAGACCTCCTGTTTGAAGCTGACCCCGGCCGCTTTCAGCTGGGTGACCGCGGCGTCCAGATCGTGCATTTCAAAGGCCACCACCGCTCCCCGTACCGGGACCGGGTGCTGCTCGTCGGCCTTGGCGATGGCAAAGGTCGTATCGCCGAGGTCATACTCGATCCAGAAGTCCTGGTAGCTGCTGGTCAGGCGCAGGCCCAGCTTTCCCTCGTAGAAAGCCCGGGCCCGGGGAACGTCGCTGACCGGGACGGCAACAAACGCGAGTTGCTTGATCATAGACTTGGCGCGGGCGGATTACTGGTGAAGCTGTGCCAGGTACCGTTCCACGTCAATGGCAGCGGCGCATCCCATGCCGGCCGCCGTGACGGCCTGCCGGTAGACGTGGTCCGCGCAGTCGCCGGCCACGAACACACCTTCCACACTGGTGCGGGTCCCGCCCTTCACCATGACATAGCCGTTCGCGTCCAGTTCGAGGGCGCCCTTGAACAGCTCCGTGTTCGGCACATGACCAATCGCGACAAACACGCCGGCGCAGGCGATTTCGCTCTCGGCGTTGGTCTTCACATTCTTGAGACGCACGGCGGTCACCTTCTCCTGGCTCACGTCGAGGATCTCGGTCACCACGGAATCCCACACCGGCTTGATTTTGGGATCCGACAACGCCCGTTCGGCCATGATGCGCGAGGCGCGCAGCTGATCACGCCGGTGCACCAGGTACACCTCGGATGCAAACCGGGTAAGGTAGAGCGCCTCCTCGCACGCCGAATCACCGCCGCCCACCACCACGAGAGGCTTGTTACGGAAGATGGGGAGGGCGCCGTCGCACGTGGCGCAGTAGGTCACGCCTTTCTTCTCCAGCAAGTGTTCGCTTTCGAGACCGAGATGGCGATGACCGGCACCGCTGGCGATGATCAGGGTTTGCGCCTGGACGGGATCGCCATCGACGGTGAGCTTGAACGGCGATCCGGTCAGTTCGACCGCCTCCACCGTGCCGAACTTGACCCGGGCGCCGAACTTCTCCGCCTGCTGCTGCAAACGCTGCATCAGTTCGAACCCGTCCACGCCATCCGGAAAGCCGGGAAAGTTCTCGACGATGCTCGTGGTGGTAAGCAGTCCCCCGGGCATGGTCCCGGTGAGCACCAACGGACTCAGGTTTGCGCGAGCGGTGTAAATCGCGGCGGTCAACCCCGCGCAACCGCTGCCGATGATGACGACCTTTTCCATAAAAAGGAGGAAGCTAAAGACCGCGGCGCCGCCCGGCAAGCCTCGCCATGCAATTCGATGTCCGTCACGCAGTTCCAGCCGACGGTCGGGTCCCGGGGCGCATCACGGCCCGAGGCCCGGCAATCGCCCGATCCCGAGCCAGGGCTCATGGAGCGAGCTCGTCCGACTTCCTTCACCGAGCGTTCCTCATGTACCGAATCTTGAAGTAGCTATTTCAAGATTTGGCATAGCGCTGGCGATATCGGCGCCGTGCCCGACGAGCCGACCAAGCCCAACCGGGGCGTCTCACCTGCGTGCTTCACCGCTCAGTCCCAAGCGAACTCGGCCACCACCGGCAGATGATCCGAGGCCTCTGTCCGTGGTACCCAAACCCGTACCGGGCGTAGCGGAGCGCCCCGGTTTCGCCAGATGTAATCGATGCGCCGATCCGGCGCCTGGGAGGGAATGGTGTGGCCCTCCCCCTCGCCGGCCAAGGGCCAGACATCCTCGAATTGCCGGCTCATCGCCTGATGCGTGCGACTGGCGGGGTAATCGTTGAAATCCCCGGCGACCAGGACCGGGATTCCCGGACGTTGCGCGACGAGTTCCTCGATCTGGGTGACGTTCAGCAACCGCTCCGTGTCGTCCCGGCGATAATCAAGGTGAGTGGCGAGAAACAGGAGGTCTCTTCCCCGGACCTCCATCGTGACCTGGAGCACCCCGCGTTGCTCTCCCCCACGCACCATGCGCAACAGCGTGTTCGTCACGGCTCTGATAGGAAAGCGCGTCAGCACCGCATTGCCGTACTCGCCGCCCTGGAAGCTGAAGTTGTTGCTGAAGACACAGGCCATGCCGGTCAGCTTCGCCAACTCAGCCGGGAAGTCCCGCCGCGCCGTACGCTCAACCCCCTTGTCCACCTCCTGCAGCGCGACCACGTCCGCTCGCTCCTGACGAATCACCGCGGCAATTCTCTCCAAATCCACGCGACCGTCGGTGCCTTCACCGTGGTGGAGGTTGTAGGTCATGACCCGAAAGCCGGAAGTTGAATTGGTCTCCGCTCCCAGCGCGTTCCCGCAAACCAGCCAAGCCCACAGGCCCAGCATCAACGCCCCGAACCGGGTGACCACGATCCGCAGGCTGGAGACCGGTCTGCGGAGCCACCCCGCGCGCCCGGCTCCCGGATTCATCGACGTTCTCATGTGGAACGGGATCGAAGCAGAACCGGCGTCCCTCCCGCCAGCCGGAACTTCCACTTGCCGCCGAAGGCAGCACGTGGTTGAAAGAACGCGTGCCTCGCCGCCGCCCTTCAGCACCTGCTCCTCCAGCGCCGCGTCGGGTCCGGCCATGGAACAGCCGCGACTCCGTCCTGGCGGAGTGGCACCGTGTCGATCTCGAACCCCTTGAGCAGGCTGCCCGCTCGCCGGACCGCCGGGCGGGGGAACTGGTGGCCGGTATCCTCGAGAAGCTGCGACTCCCCGAACGCCGCACCTCCGCGGCGGTGTTCAAGGGATGGAACCAGGTTCTGGACCCGAGCGTCACGGCGCATGCGCAGCCGTCCGGCCTGCGGCGGGGAACGTTGTTCGTGAAGGTGGACAGCAGCGTCTGGCTCAGCGAAATCGTGCGGTACCGGCAGCAGGAGATCTTGGAGCGCCTTCAGGACTGCTTTGGCAAGACCCTGGTCACCCGCATTTCGTTCCGGCTGGGCTGAGGCGCCTCGAACTGGCAAGGCGGGCATCTTCGCGAACCACCCGTCGGAGCGGCGCTTGCTCTGATTCCACCCCGGCCCGGCGCGGCCTCGTCCCGGCGACGGAGCGTCCCCGCGCGCCGCAGCCGTCTATTCCCGAGGTTTGACGGTCTGGCCTCCGCGCGGGAAGGGCGGCGCCGGCGGCAGGTCTTCCGAGTCGGTTGTCTCCGCGGATCCGCTGAACCCAACGGGCACGGGAGGACCTTTCGCCACCAAACGCCTCCAAACGGAGCGTTCTTCAGCTGACATCGCGCGCCACCGCGCGGCGTTCTTGAGAAAGCGGTCGCGCTCGGCCGGCGGCAGGGCGTTGAACCGTCCCAAGGCCGCGATCGATTTGGCGCGTTGTTCGGGATTCAACTGTTCAAGCCGTTCGACCAACCGGGCCACGCGCTCACGGCTTGCCTCGTTCAAGACCGCCAGGGTCCGCTGCCTTTCGCGTTCCGTCAGGGTGAGGAACTCGTTGAAGAGTGCCGTCGTCGCCTCGCGCTGCTCCCGTGTCAGACTCCGCCACCGGGCAAGGTCCGATTCCAGGCGCCGCCGACGCTCGCCCGCCAGCTGTGCCAGGGCGCCCTCGTCCGCCTTGAGGCCCTCCGGCGTATTCACGTAGGCCAGTCCGGCAAAGATCGACTCGCTATCCAACATCTGACGCTGCTGCTCCGCATCGAGCTTCTCCCAGGCGGCGAGCCTGGCGCGGACCAAGTCCCGGTAGCCGAGCGGCACCGCCTGCAACCCGGCCACGCGGTTGGTCGCCTCGGTACGCAGGAGGGGCAGGAGGTAATGCCGCAAGGTGAGGAGTTCCAGCCGCAGTTCCCGCTCCGCGGGCGACATGCGATCAAATTCCCGGAGTCGCTCCCGCAAGTACTCACGCTGCGTCGGACTCCGGCCTGCGAGCTCCTCCTCGCGAGCTTCCGGAGTGCGGTCCAGGAGCTCCCGAAAGCGGTCGATCGGGGTGAGATTCGGCGGCAGACCCGGCGTGGTCTCCGGCGGCTGGGGCGGCAGGGAACGGGACTCGCCGGCGTGAATCGCGAAGGCAAGGCCGGCGAGCCAGCCCACGAAGGCCAGGAGCCAGACAGGAACGCCACGAGATCTTTGTTGCCGGGACTTCACGTCGATGTCGTGGTCACTCGAAGGCCTTGGCCAGTTCCTGCTCGTCGGGAAGCGGCCCGGAAGGCAGGTGATAAACCAACTCAAATTCCGCCAGGGCCTCGAGATCCGGCACTTCAGCCAACGCGGACATCGCCACCGCGCTGTCCGCGAGGCGGGCTCGCTCCCGGGCCTGTCCGTACAAGGAGATCCCGATCGCGGCGAGCAGAACCGCGAACCCGGCGGCGGCAGCGCGCCAGCCCCGAACCGCGGCGGCGAGCCAGGACCATGCACCGCGGGCCGTGGTGGCCGGTTCCTGATCGAGCCTTTCCACCGCGGCGAGCACTCGCCTTGTAAAACCGGCCGACAAAGGCGCCTCCGGCAGGTCCGACAACGCTTTCCGCAGCGCCATGGACTCGCGCCAGGTCTCGTGGTCTGCCGGGTGCTGCGCCAGCCATGCCTGCAAGGCCGCTCGCTCACCGGGTTCCAAGTCCCGGCGGCCCGCCTCTGCCAACAGTGCCTCGAAATCGCTTTGGTTCATTGCCGGTCTTCTTCTGAATAACCGCGTCGACGTCAAAGTTGCGCCGGGCCCGAGGTCACGTTCCATTCTCCCGTTCGCAAGTAGTGTTTGAGCCGGCGCCTCAGGGTTTCTCGGGCCCGGTGGATCAGCGATTTGACCGCCGTGAGGGAGCATCCCAGCACTTCGGCAATGTCCTCGTAGGCGAGTTCCTCGTCGCGCCAGAGCAGGATGGCGAGGCGCTGGTTCTCGGGAAGCTCGAGCAACGCCTCCTGGATCTTCGAGGCAAGCTCCTCGTGGAGGACGGCATCCACGGGGCCCGGGGCTCCGGAATCGGCGATTTGCCGCGCGGGTTGGTCGTTTTCGCTGTCCGCCGCGTCAAGCGACTCGGCGGGATGACGCGACCGCCGGCGCAGCTCGTTGAGGCAAAGGTTGCGGGCGATGGTGAAGAGCCAAGTGGTGAATTTGGCCGAAACCCGGTAGCGGCTCGCGGACCGGTAGACCTGGAGAAACACGTTCTGCGTCAAATCCTCCGCCTCGGTAGGATCCCCGAGCATGCGGTGAATCAGGTTGGCGACGGCCTGTTTGTAGCGGTCGACGATGGCTTCAAAAGCCCGCAGATCCCCGCGCTGCACCCGCAGCATCAGGGCGGCATCGGGGTCGCGCGCCAGATCCATCGTCCCGATGCTAACAAACACCCGGGCGCTCACAAGGTTGTGCACAAGCCGCTTGACGCGGCCACAAACCGGGTACAGACAGTGCGCGCATGACCAAGAATCACGGTCACTCCTGGTGCGGCTTTCCTCCACCCGAAGGTGGCCGCGTCCGTTGGTTGGGATCCGCCATGTCCTCCATGCACCCTGCCGCCTCTTCCCGTTCCAGTCTGACCTGCCTGCTGGCCGCTCTGATTCTCGGCCTGAGCCGGTTGCTCGGCGCCGACGCCCCGGCGTACGAGACCAAGCCCGACCATCCCAGCTTTCAGAACTTCGCGCCCCGGAAGGCCCCCGTGCCGTCCGGACTGATGCTGAAGGAGGGGGATCACCTGGCCATCTGCGGCGACTCGATCACCGAGCAACGCATGTACTCCCGGTGTCTCGAGACTTACCTGACGGCGTGTGTGCCCCAGCTGAAGCTCACCGCACGGCAATTCGGATGGTCCGGCGAGACCGCGCCAGGCTTTCTCGCCCGGATCACGAACGACGTCCTCCGGTTCAAGCCCACCATCGCCACGACCTGCTACGGCATGAACGACCACGGGTACCGCGTCTTCGAGCCGGCGATTGGCCAGCGGTACCGGGATGCCAGCGTCGCCATCGTGCGCGCCTTTACCAATGCCGGGTCGCGCGTGATCCTCGGCTCGCCGGGTTGTGTGGGTCCCGGGGTGCGGGGCACCAAGGCCACCCCGGAGGAAATGAACTTGAACCTCTGCGAACTGCGCAATGCGGGCATCGAGATCGCCCAGGCGGAAGGGGTGGGTTTCGCCGACGTCTTCTGGCCGATGCTCAAGGCCGGATTCCGGGCCACCCAGCGCTATGGAGACGTCTACCTGCTGTCGGGGGCCGATGGCATCCACCCGGATTGGGCGGGCAGTTTCGTCATGGCCTACGCGTTCCTGAAGGCGATGGGGCTCGACGGACAGATTGGAACCATCCGCGTGGATCTCCAGGCCATTCGCGCCGAGGCCACCGCCGGTCACGAGATCCAAAGCTGCCGTGATGGCGAGGTGCGCATCATCAGCCATCGATATCCGTTTTGCGCCACTGGCGAGATCAACAAGGCCAACACCATCCGATCGGCCATGACCCTGGTCCCATTCAACAGTGAGCTCAACCGGTTCCTTCTCGTGGTGACCAATGCCACCGCGCCAAGCTACATCGTCACCTGGGGCACCGGCTACCGCAGCTACACCCGGGAAGCCCTCGCCAAAGGCGTGAACCTTGCGGACGACTTTCCCGTCAATCCGTTCACGGAGGCGTTCAACCGCGTCGATGCCGCGGTGGCCGCCAAACAGGCCTACGAAACCCGCCAGATCAAGTCGCTTTTCCACGGCGACGAAGGGGCGGTGGACATCGAGGCCACCGCGGCGCTCACCGAAAAGGCGCGCCAGCGGTATGTCCAGGCGCTCGCCGCCGCCATGGTCCCCGTGGAACACGTCATCAAGATCACCGCGCAGACGCAGTAGCGCTGCCGCCCCTTGCCGAAGTGTCCAGACGGATCAAGTTCCCCACGACCATGCTCAGCTGCCGCTTCCTCGGGCTTGCCCTCATTACCGCCAGCGCAGTGGCAGCCGATTCCAGGCCCGCCCATCGCTCCGAGGCCATCGCCGTGCTTCGCGCCGTCGGTCCCGAAGGTCAGGGCAACGAAGCCGCCGCGGCCGCATGGCGTCTCCTCATCGGCCAGGATGTTGCCTGTCTCCCGGAGATCCTGAAGGGCATGAAAGACGCCAACGCCCTCGCTCGGAATTGGCTGCGTGCGGCGGGGGAGGTCATCACGAGCCGCGATCCGGCGGCACGAGGGGCGCTGCCTGTCCGCGAATTGACGGACATCCTTGACGACCGCTCCCAGGATCCCCAAGCGCGATGGCTGGCTTACCAATGGATCCTGCGTCAGGATCCATCCCGCCGTCGCGCCCTTGCAGGCGCAATGCTCGACGACCCGGCGACCGCCTTGCGCCGCGAGGCGGTTGACGAACTCCTTCACCAGGCAGCCGCGTCCGAAGTCCCCAACCGCGACGCGGCCATCGCTCGCTACCGTACCGCCTTGAACGCCGCGCGCGAGGTCGATCAGATTGAGGCCGCTGCCAAGGCGCTTCGCGGGTTGGGCGAGAGCGTGAATCTCATCACCCAGTTCGGATGGGTGACGGCTTGGAAGATTATCGGTCCCTTCGACAACACCGCCCAAGCCGGTTTCGAGCGCGTGTTCCCTCCCGAAACGGAGGTGCGCCTCGACGCGGAGTACGACGGCAAGTCAGGCAAGGTGAGCTGGCACGATTTCGAGGCCACCGACGAATACGGAAAGGTCGATTTCAACAAGGCACTGGCCGCGGCCAAGGAAGTCACTGGATTCGCCTTCTCGGAGTTCCACTCCGACCGGGAACGTCCCGCCGAACTCCGGCTCGGGTGCAAGAACGGCTGGAAGCTCTGGTGGAACGGCCAGTTCGTGTTCGGAAGGGACGAGTATCATCGGGGCGCGGAAATCGATCAGTACCGATTGCCTGTCAGGGTCCGGCCGGGCCGTAACACCATTCTGGTCAAGCTCTGCCAGAACGAGGAAGTGGAGGAATGGACCGTGGAATGGGAATTTCAGCTGCGGATTACCGATCCGGCAGGGACGCCCCTCCGCTCGATCGACCCTCGGCCGTTGCAGCCCGATCGGCCATGAATTCCATCATGCTGCCTTTCCGAAAAGCGCCTGCCCGGCCGGACTTCGAACGTCCGGCCGAAGTGCCGCCAGTCTGCCGTCGCAAGGGTTCGATGCGGGTGGACAGCGCCCTGCTCCTTTTGGACCCGCTCCGTGGCCATGAACCAAAAAGCGCCGCTCAAGCGGACGCACTCCAAACGCTTCGCGCCGCTCCAAGGCACGTCCGGGGCCGCGAAGCGCTTGGAGTGCGGGGATTCATCCCCGCTTTTCGGGGCAGGTTCATGGAGAGTCCCCTTGGCCCCGAGGCCATGCGCCGTGACCTTGAACCGGTGAGGAGCGCGGGCTTCAGCCCGCAGGGACGTTCCTTGGCCGGCGTGGCTTCCTGCGGACTGAAGTCCGCGCTCCGGGGCAGGTTCATGGAGAGCGCCCTCGTCCTGCTCCTGGCCGTGGCACCCTGCACCGGGCGCGCCGCCGATTGGCTCCAGTTCCGCGGCCCCCACGGCAGCGGGTTTTCGCCGGAAACCGGATTGCGCTGGGACTTGGATTCTCCCGACGCCCTGGCCTGGAAGGCGACGCTCCCGGGGCGCGGTTTGGGCAGTCCTGTCATCGTGGGCGATCGGGTTTTCGTGACGGCGGCGAGTGGCCCCCGGCAGGAGCAACTCCACGTCCTCTGTTTCAATGCAGCCGACGGAACGCTGCGCTGGGACCGGAGCTTCTGGGCGACCGGCCGGACCATGTGCCACGAGAAAACATGTGTCGCCGCACCCAGCCCGGCCAGCGACGGCACCCACGTCTTCGCCCTGTTCTCCTCGAACGACCTTTTCGCCCTCGACCTGGATGGCAATCTCCTTTGGCTGCGCGGGCTCACGTTGGATTACCCCAACGTCAGCAACAGCCTGGGGATGTCATCCTCGCTCGTGGCCGCCGACGGCATGGTCGTCGCCCAGGTCGAGAACGACAGCGAGTCTTACGCGCTAGGACTGGACGCGTTGACCGGACAGAACGTCTGGAAACTCGACCGACCTCGCCAGGCCAACTGGACCTCGCCGGTCCTCCTCCCGGGCGGGCAGGGGCCACATCGCATCGCCCTCCAATCAAGCAAGGGCGTTTCCGCGGTCGAGGTCGCGAGTGGGCGCGTGCTTTGGACCTATGCCGAGGGCACGTCCACCATCCCCTCAAGCGCCGCGGCAGGCCCGATGCTGTTCGTGCCGTCGTTCGGACTCACGGCCATCGAGAGCAATCCGGAGGGAACCGCGCCGCGTCAACGCTGGCGTTCAGGAACGTTGCGGCCCGGCACCGCCAGTCCTGTCATCGTGCGCGACCACATTTACGTGATTAACGACGCCGGCGTCCTGTCTTGCGGCGAGGCGGCCAGTGGACGCCGGCTTTGGCAACTCCGCTTGCAGGGACCCATTAGTGCCACTCCCGTCGTGGCCGAGGACCGGATGGTCGTGATCTCCGAGAAGGGACTCCTGCAAGTGGTCGACCTTTCGAGGCAGGAGGACGGGCTGAGCGTGCAGTTCGATCTGGGGGAAACGGTCCTGGCCACACCCGCCATCAGTCACCGGGCGCTCTACGTGCGGAGCGACCGCAACCTGTGGAAGTTCGGCAACCGCTAACCCAGGTATCGGAGCGGGGCCGCGCCGGGCCGGTCAGGTGCCCGCTTTCAGCCGCTCATGGCGTTGCAGGGTGGTCTCCATGCCTTTTTCCTCGTGCGTCTTCACCCGCTTGACGAGTCGCCACTTGGTCAACCCGTAGAACCAACGCCGGCGTGCCACCGGATCGGGACGGGCATGGAAAACGCCCTCAAGAAAGTCCAACAGGCGTGCATGGTCCCATTCCCGGTTCGGCTTGTTGCCATGAAACGGGCTGGCACTCAGGTAGCGCAGGTAGAGGGCGTCGTCTTTGTCCACGTTCAGAATGTGCTCGATGCACGCCTCGTCCGATTCGAAATCGCGTCGATCGATGAAAGCCGCCGGGTTGAACTGCGCCTTGACGCTCGCGTCGCCCCAGAAGACCGGCACTGCGCCCGCCATGAACGCGTCCACGATCTTTTCGGTGACATACCCGGGCACCTCACGATTCTCGAAAGCCAGGTGAAACTTGTACGGCCGCAGGAACTCGAGCTTGGCTTCGAGACCGGAAGCGATGCGCCGGCCAATCGTGTTCAACGCCCGCCCGCCCGACGCCACGGGACGCCGGGCGTTCAACTTCTCAAAGAAACCGGTGCGGTGCTGGACCGAACGATCGACGTACCCGACCAGAAACGAGCAGAATCCCGTCTTCGCCTTGAGCATGCCCGCGTAGTCCGTCTCGGGGTGGCGCACAAGCGCTGCCGCGTCACGCCAGAGACTGTAATACGGCAGGTGAAAAGCCCGCGGATCCTCGATCTTGATCGAAAGCACGGCGTAGTCGCACTGCCGCCAGTCCGGCTGAAAGGACTCCTGCGTGTAGAAGATTTTCGTGCAGGGGAACAGCCGGTGACGCTGACCTTCGTGCGTGTAGAAGACGAAGTCCGGGTACTCCGAGGAGACCAGGTCGAAGCGGCGCCGGAGGATCGGCAGGAACGGATTGCTTTCCCGCTCGAGGTCCATGAAATCCACGAAGTCAATGAGGACGCGCCGACGTTCCATCCGGCTCACGCTGACCGATGGGCGGCGACCTTTCAAACCGAAACACACTTGTGGGAAGCGACCTGTTCCTTTTGGACCTGCTCCGTGGCCATGAAGCAAAAAGCGCCGCTCAAGCGGACGCACTCCAAACGCTTCGCGCCGCTCCAAGGCA
>CAZHUS010000064.1:0-44962 GCA_964535555.1 uncultured Verrucomicrobiota bacterium | reverse complement strand
GCCTCCGCCGGCCGCGGCCACGCCCGCTATCCACGGAACAGTCCGCCACCCACGGGACTTCGAGCACGGACGATCTTGCCACCCGCTCCACGGATTAGCGCCTCACGCCACACCACGTCTGCGGGGATTGAGGCCGAGAAACATGATCCAGCGCCCGTTCAAAGCGTGCCAGCGCCTCTAAGGGTTTGCCATCGGCTAGAAGCGCCTCTCCGGCCCGCTCTAAGTCCCTGACCGCCGAGTCCACGAGAGACCCGCGCTCGGCCGCCAGATTATCGGCCCTCTGCAGTTTTTCGTTCGCAGACTCCTCCGACAACCGCGTCGCTTCGGAGAAATTGGCAGAGAGAAACTCCGCCTGCGCGCGGGCGCTGAGATTGGAGCTCTTCGATTTCTTCGCCGCCCAAACCCGAACAACCCGTTCGGCCTCCTCCGGGCTGATCTCAAATTGCTCCGCAACCTGGCGAAAGGCCGCCGGGAAATCCAACAGCGGCGTCGCGGCGTCGCGGCCCGGTGGGATTTGACCCTGCTGGCTGAGCTTGGCCAGCAGCGCCTCAGCGATCTGGTCGGACAAGGACGTTACGTCCGGCCCGTTGGGAGTGCATAGGTAAAGGATAAGCGCTAGCGGTATGGCGATGATCGAGGCGACCGATCCCCAAAACCCAGCTTTCGACCAGAAACCCAGCCGCCGGTATCGCTGCCTAAATGAAAGCGAGCGCGTTTGGAGCTGGCTTGGCGGTACTGCCATCGCGGTGGATGGCTGTGCCAACCCTGAGACACCAAGTCAACGCGAAAAGGATCCCTCCGCGTGGTCTGCTTTCGCGGTTCAGTCTAGGCTCCACCTACTGGCCAAAAGGGTGATTCGAAGCTTACCCTCATGTCCCTGATCGAGCGGACTGCCCCTTGACCGAGCACTGGTCTTGTTGCCTTAACCAGTTCCACTGCCCCCCTGAGTTGTTGGCCGTTGTGTCCCCAGGTCAGTGCTGACACCGGGTCGTGCTTAACGGATGGCGATTTCGCACGGGGTGCGCCGTGCTCCCCTGCCCCTGCCCAGAAACGGCGGGCCGGAAATGTCGCCCGGGTCGAGCTGCAGGGTGTCCATGCCGAGGTTCTGATGACTGTGGAGGCCCTTGGAGGCGCCGGGACGAACGTGCGTGAAGCGAACGTTCGGCCTCTTGGAGGCTTCTTCGTGGGTTTCCGGGCCCGGGGGCAGAAAACTTGGCCTCTAAACGCCCGCAGGAGCGACGATTCGGTGGCGGGAGGGATAGGACACCGGGCGTTTTTGGGGGTTCAAAGGGCAGCGGACACGAAGCTCGGCGGCCTAGCCGCTGGGGATTTCGCCGCCGTCCTTGAACGAATAGAAGTCGTCGGCGCCGACGATGATGTGGTCAAGAAGCGGAATCCCCAGGAGGTTCCCGGCCTCGAACATCCGCTTGGTGACGGTACGGTCTTCAGCGCTCGGTGTCACGCTACCGGCCGGGTGGTTGTGGGCTACGACGAGGGAGACGGCGCCCGCAAGAATCGCGCCCTGGAAGATCTCGCGCACCGCGACCGGGCAGCTTGTGGCGGTGCCCGTCGCTACGACGTAGAATCCGGCAACCTGGTTTCTCCCGTCCAGGAACAGCGCTACGAAGTGCTCGCGCACATTATCGGGAAGCACCCGGTGGACAAATCGTGCGGCTTCGGATGGGGAGAGTATCGGGTTGAAGTCTGCTCCGCGTTTCGGTCCGCGGTAGCGAAGCGAGATTTCTCGAACGAACGTGGTGGTCACTGCAATTCTCCAAAGGGTTGTTTGCCTCCCCTTCCTCCCAAAAAACCTGCCCGGCGGAAGGGGGGCGGTGTTTTCACCGTGCGCTGGAACACCGCCCCCCATTCCACTGGGCATCGAGAATCCTTGCGCAACCCCGCGCCAGATTACTTTGGTTGCCTGGCCCCACTGGGCTTGGGACTTCAAAGCCCGTGACAGGACGGCAAGCGAAGCGGGTCCTGGCGCGGGCTTTGATGCAGGCAGTCGCCTCGATCAAAGGCAAATCGGACAGCAAGCGGGGTTGGCCGGAGGCGGGAAGTCGGAAGGCAGCGGTCTTTTTCTGGTCGCACGCACAAGAAGGCCGAGGTCCAAGCGGACCTCGGCCGCTCCCCGTCAACGGTCGCTTTGAAGGCAAACGGTGATGGCGTCTTCAGCTTCGCGGATGACCTCGGCCGTGGTGGCCGTCTGGCCGGCAAGTTGACCGGTGTCCTGGCTGAGCGGGCCTGGTTCCGGGTAGGGCCGGGTAATCCCGCCTCACCGGCGAAAGCCTCGCTCGGAGCCGGAGCGTCGGCCGTCGTCCTTGAGGCTGCCGGGCTTCCAGGGGCGGGCGATCTCAAGGTCGGCAGCCACCTGGCGTGTCAACGCCGTCACATCCACATGGCCGACCCGGTTGTAGAGCGCCGGGACATACTGGGCATCGCGAATGGCCGCGTACTGCTTCCAGCAGGCGAGGGCATCCTCCAGGTGGCGCAGCGCGGCGGCGTGTTCGAAAGCGTCCCCGGTCATGTCGAAGAGCGCCAGGGCACAGGCACCGCGGATCTTGGCGGCATAGTACCGGCCCAGCCAGGCCAGGGCCTCGCAGTCGGCCACCGTCTTCCGGAGCTCGGCGTCTCCCTTCGCCGCCTCGCGAAGGGAATCGAGCGCGGCGAGGGTCTCCGCGGCGGAGCCGTCGAGGGCTTCGGCGATTTGGAGCGGTGTGGTCTGCTTCATGGGCTGACGTGCGGCGAGGCGCGCGCGCCAGTCGCGGATGCACAGCACGTTCGCACCCGGCATGGTGATGCCTTCCATGAAATGGCGGACGGTGTAGAAGCCCTGGCTTCGCCGGTGGCTCAGGCAGGCCTCGGGATACCATTTGAGATCGATGTCCCCCCAGAAAAAGCGTGTCGTCAGCGGCATGACCTGCGACGCGCCTTGGAGGGCACGGAAGAGTTGGGGCGACGAAGCCCGGGGGTGGCGGGCGGCGAGGGCCTTCTCGAAATGGGCATCGGGCAGCGAGGGATCGTAGGCGAGCCGCCCCCAGAGCATGAACGCATACCATTGCTTCTCCATCACCAGGGGGCGCTTGCCGGAATCCAGATGGCGCTCGAGGAAGTCGCGTCCCCAGACGTAGCCGTCCGGCCCCATGTAGAAGCCGGCGATCTTTTCTGCCGGCGGGATGTTCAGGATGTACTCGCGGGCGTAAGCGGGATCGCCGAAGCGGAAGGTGTAGATGTCATCGTTGCGCACGGTGAGCCAGGTCTTTCGACCCGGCGCGAGGTTTTCGAGCAGCGGCTGGATGAAGGGCGGATTCGGGATCGAATACATGTGCGCCACCGAGTATTTGAAGCTGAACTCGAACGGCCCCGGGTAGTCTTTGAAGGCGTCCAGGATGTCGCCTTGAGCGGTCCAGTGGAAGCGATGGATCATGCGGAACTCGCGGTTCGGGTCGTCCTTCAATGCGTCGCGCACGCCCTCGCCGTACGTGGCCCACAGCCAGGCTTCCTTGGCTCGGGCGTCCAGCTTCTCCGGCATGCCCTCGCCCGCCGTGATGCCCAGGCCGGCAAGCCGCGGGTAGGTCTTCACCAGCTCCCGCACACTGGCGCGGAAGTACTGCTTCGTGATCTCGCTGCCCAGATCGTTCGTGATGCCGTGCTTGCCCTCGGCGCCCCACGTGAAGACGTTCCAGGTGAAGTAATAGACCTGGATGCCGCGGTCGGCGGCGTGCTGCATGACCCAGCGCCAGAACTCGATCTTCTCGTCGATGGTCAGGCGCTTCACCACCTCGTAATCGGCGAGCATTTGCGGGCGGACCATGTCGTTGCCCGCGAAGCTGAAGGTGTCATCGAGCCTGGTGCGCGTGCGCCAGACATCATCCAGCGCCACCTCGGGGAACTCCGGCACCTTCACCAGCGAAGGGAAGGGATGCAGGCTCCAAAGCGAAAGCACATTGTAGCGGTGACGCGCCATCGCGTCGAGGAACCCGCTCCAGAACTCCCGCTCCCACATCTCCGGGATGTTCGCCTGCGCGGCGTCGGAGCAGTCCGTGTAGCTCGGGGTGCGAAGATCCAGCGGGATGTTGAACTTGATGCCGCGCTGCGCGAGGTGCGGCTTCCGGTCGGCATTTCTCAGGGCGTCGAGCGTTCCTGTGCGAATCGCCTCCGCGATGTCCAACCCGCCGTACATCGCCCCGGCCGGATCGGCGCCGCGCACCTTAACGACGCGATCTCCGCCCTGGTTCTCGACGCGAATGCTGTAGCCCTGCGCGGCGGTCGTGGCGTCCTTCTCAACGGCGATGGAAATGCGGGTCGCCTTCGCCTCGTCACCGGGGGATGCGCCTCGGACTGCGGCTTCACGACGAATCTCCTCCACCGCGAACTGTCCCGGACCGCCAGTTGCCGGTTCGTTCACCAATTCAAGGCTTCCAGCGGCCGCCGGAACCGAGAGCGCGGTTACCAGGGCCACAATGCAGGCGAGGTCTGAAGTCCGTAACGGGCGGATTGCTCGAGTTGGTTTCATGGTGTGAGCCGGGAGGATTCTCCGGGGTTTGTGGCATCGGTCGAGAAGAGACTTGTCATCGGCAGCCACCGCGAGCAGCGTGTGAACGTCGCTCGCCAGCGCCGCATCCGATGGTCTATTCTCTTGCGGCCTGACGGGTGACGATAGGAACGTACCCGACCTCCAGACCCGACGGCGGTGTGACAATCAAGGCCGGGTCGAGGTCCGCCAGCTTTCCAAACGCAGGTGGGGCGAGGTAGTCCCGGTCTTTTCTCCAGCTCCGGTGGAGCTGCTCCACGCGCGCCTGAAGGGCCTCCCGCTCTCGATCCGTGAGGTCGGCATTCAACAAGGACGGCTGGTCGGCGAACCGATACCAGGAGTAAGTGACCACACTGCCATCGCCAGGGTGCGCCTGAAACGGTCCGGCCTTCGGGCCGGGTTTCTTCCAGCAACTCGACGCGTCCTCGGGTGTGACATAGGCCTTGGGGCGCCTCCCGGTGGGCCGCTCGAAGCGCGCCTGGGTCAAGCCCGTCTCTGCCGGGACTTCCTCGGCTTGCACCGGAACCCATTGGGGTTTCGCCCCGCTCTTCGCCAGGCGGAAATACTCGGGGAGCTTCATCAGCGGCCCCTGCTTGGAATCGCCCTGTTTCACGAGGTCAAGATCCCAGCGGTAACCGAAGGTGTGGGGGTCTGGCGCCATCGGCGTCGCGAACGAGTCCCACGCCACCGGCGCCTTCTCATCCTTGGCGGTACCATCCGGATAGATCCTCCAGGTGGCCCCGCCTTTGCCGGTGAACTGGTGCAGGATGGCGGCATCAGGACGAATTGCGCCGCTGGCCTCGGCCCCGCCGTCGAACCAGGACTTCACCGCGTCCCAGAGCGCCTGTTTGTTGTAGGAAGTGATGTGATGCACGAGCCGTGATTCGCCGTTGGTCTCACAGGGAAAGAACGTCGGGGCGATGCGGGCGTAAGTCTCGCCCTTGGCGTCCACGGCCTGAATGCTGGGAACATGCTGGGTCTCCATTTGCAGAGCCCGGTTGGGATCGGAGGGACGGCTGTCCAGGAGCATCCCGCTGAAGCGCGGTTCCGCGCCCGCGCCGGCGGACCAGAAATAGGGGGTGAAAAACGCCACCGGGCCTTTGAAGTTTCCCGTGTTGAGGAAGAGTGTCCAGGATTGATCCCCGGTCGGGATGTCCTTGCCGGCGGTGGTGGTCTTGGCCGGGGTGAGCGGGAGCGGCAGGTAGCCGTAGCCGAACCATTCGCCACAAGTGCCCTGTTTGAGATTCAAGCCATCGGGCGGCCACAGCAGCCAGGGACTGAGTTGCGCCACTCCGTACTTGCCGCTGGGCTTGTCCCAGTCCCGGCCCTTGCCCGCCCCTGGGCCGTTGGCCCACTCGCTGAAATTCGGCGCCACGCCGCCCATGATGAATTTCGGCGTCTCCGTGGCATACTCCGTGTCCCGCCACCAGCCCAGGCCGCCCTCGATGTCGGAATACAGTTTGATCGGAGGCGGGGGGTCCTTCCGGGCGAACATCCAGGTGCCGAACAGGCCCGTTTGAAAACGTTGCCCCGGATACTGGTCCAGCAGCGGCCAG
The DNA here is from genome assembly GCA_964535555.1 of uncultured Verrucomicrobiota bacterium. Lineage (GTDB taxonomy): Bacteria > Verrucomicrobiota > Verrucomicrobiia > Limisphaerales > J093 > DSVZ01. The sequence continues at coordinate 38,872 of CAZHUS010000064.1, read as the reverse complement.
GCGGCGACATACATGGAGAATCCGGCGTTGTACGTCTCGGGAACTCGCTCGTTGGGAACGAGAAGGTAACCGGCCATCTCTCCCTTCTGAACCTGGCGGGAGGCGTCCGCCGCGGGTGACACGGGAGCCGCGAGCACGAGGGCCAGACCGGAGGCAAACAAGGGGTTGAACGTGAATTGTGGCATGGCGGGATTCTAGCGGACAACAGTCTCCTGTCTGTAGGTTTCTGATCTCCGAGCCTCAACCTGGGTTCTCGCGTCAGACCGTCCGCCATCAGGGTGGCCGGCGTGCTGCTCATCTCCGGCTCGCACCGGTCCCAGCCGCGCTCCTGCCCCCGGGGCGCCTGGCGCCTGTTCGAGCGCCGGCTTCAACTCCGCGACGCTCGCCTCCGCTTCCTGGAGGCGGCGTTCGAGGTCGTCGCGTTCGAGGATCTTGCGGAGCTGACTGCCCACGTCGTTGCGGGCGGCTTTCGGAACCCTGCTTGCCAGCCGATGCCAGTGGGGCGGTGGCGGGAGTTGTTGTTGGCGGAAGCTGAATCCATTCGCCGGCGAGAGCGAGGCCGGGTACCATCGGTCCCGTCCTGTGAACCGCGCAAGGATCCTCAGGGGAATCGCTTGGGATCCACAACGCCGCCAGGCAGCATGTACCAAAGACTCGCCAGATCGCTCCTGATCGCCGGTCTCGCCGCCAGTGTGATGGGCCCGCCGCTCGTCGCCCAAACGGCAGCCTCGGGCCGGTCGTCGGAGCCCGAGCCGCCGAAGCCAACGGCCCACACCCTCCGCCAGATCGAAGGCTGGACCGTGCGAGTGGATGACCGTGAGGAGGCGAGATGAGAGACCACTGGCCCGGCGGTTCCTGTGGTCCGCCTTGCTCGCCTGGGTTCAATGGGGCTCGTGGTCACTGCACAGCCGGCCCGGCGGCCCGCCTCAACTCACGCCGGAGGGCCACGCCGAGAACAAGCAACGGGCAACCGAGGCCGATCAGGCCAACCTGAAGCGACATGCGAGCGATCCCGAGATTCTCGTCTTGCCCGGCCTCGTCGCTGACCGGAGTCGGCGGCGCGTCGAGGTGATAGTCGAGCGAACCCGGCTCGCCCGCGAGTCGCCCTGCGAGTTCACGGTCATCGCCGAGACGAGCGACCATGCCAACGAGGCGCTGCTGGTGGCGTTTGCCAAACCGAGCGATGTCCACCGCGCCCTTCAGTTCATCGGCATCGAACCGGGAGCGCCGTTCGACCTGGACGGCAACCGCTTCTGGGCCCGAGGCGAACCGTGCGTCTTGCGTGTCGCGGGCACCAACCAGCCTCCGCTGCGACTCGAACAACTGCTGCTGGACCGGCGGACGGGCGAGACGCTCCGTGAGGAGGGATTCCTGTTCACCGGCTCCTTGAAAACGCCCGCCCTCGGTGATTCGCCGGCCGGGGTCTATGCCGCCGACGAATACCAGCCCAAGTCCATCGTCTCGCTCCTCAACTCCAGCCACTCCGTGCTCCAGGTTCCCTACGTGGCTCCGCAAAGCGACGTTTACCAGAACACGATCATCTATCCGGCGCACGAGCTTCCCGAGGGGGTGCTGCTGACGCTGGTCATCGAACCGGCCAACCCGGACGGCCCCCAGCGGGTGAAAGACCTATCGCTCCGGGTCCGGGCCGGAAGCCCCGCCCCTGACAAATCCGCGACCGGCACGGCCCGCCTCCATTCGCTCAAGCTTGAGCTCAAGGACGGTGGTAGGACTCTCAATGCGAAGCCGAATCTGCTGACGGTTTTGGAGACGCTCGCCCGCCTGGACCGGAAGGCGCACGCCTGCTTCCTCACGCTCGAGTTCGACGACGATGTCGAGGTGGGAGATGCGCAGGCGCTCGCGCGGGTTCTGGCCAGCGTTGACTCGGAGCCGGGCGTCCGCATCGAACCGCCGCCGCGCGGCCAACTTTACTACAAGGCGTTTACCCCGGACACGAGCCTGCTGAACCGCGAGGAAAGACTCTATCACCCATGGGAACTGTCGTTGTCCGAGAAGATGGGCCGGCTTCAGGGAATGCTGGTCCGGATCGAGTCCGTCTGGAACGAAGGCATCGCGGCCCCGGAGTTGAAGTCCACGGAGGTGCCCGTAGCCGGGCCCGCGGAGCTCCATCAGGCCTTGGACTCAGAAGCGGAACGAACGCGGCGCACGGGAAGCCGGCCCCGGCCCCCGGTGATCATGGTGTTTGCCTCGCGAACCCTTCCCTACGGAGCGCTGGTGGATTTCCTCGCCCCTTCACTGGCGACACACAAAGCTATCCACGTGTACCTCGACACCCCGATGCCACGAAGTGAACGGGGTTGGGTATCAGGCGATACGCATGAACCGGCCGCCCGGTCTTGGCGCACGCCGCTGCCCGCGTTTCCAGAACACGCCGCCGGTCCTGGTCGTCGTGGAGAGTGGCCTCCCGCCGGTCCCTCTCGGTTCAGGACGCGGTACAGCGCGCAGTATGTTGAAGGCTCGACTTCCGCGCCATACGCAGAATCCTGCCGAAACAGGGGACCCGTGGAAATATGGGTGACCCCTTTACGTACTCGCGGAATACCTGGAACCGTTCTGGAGCGGTGGACGTCTGCCCACGCGCGGCGGTAGAGACGCCGGTGTCCGCCACGTAACACCAAGCCGGGACGGCTTTACGCATCGCGATCGGACGTACAATCTCGGCCCATGCCCAATGCCGTATTCGCCACCACCCACTGGAGCGTGGTCTTGCGGGCCGGGGAGGCCGGCTCCGTGGCGGGCACGACAGCCTTGGAACGGTTGTGCCAGTCCTATTGGTATCCGGTGTACGCCGAGATCCGGCGCCGCGGATATGGCGAACACGATGCCCAGGACCTGACCCAGGAGTTCTTCGCGTGCCTGCTGCGGCGCGATTCCTTCGCCTCCGCCTCGCCGGCGAAGGGGCGCTTTCGCTCTTACCTGCTGGGGGCGCTGGATTACTTCCTGCGCGACGCTCGTGCCCGGGCCGGATCGCTCAAGCGAGGCGGCGGCCGCGAGATCGTCTCTTTGGAGACGCTGGACGGCGAAGCGCGGTACCGCGCCGAGCCCGCTACCCGGGAGACGCCCGAGACCGTCTTTGACCGCCGCTGGCTGCTTTCCCTGCTCGAGACCGGTCTCCGCACGCTCGAGGCGGAACAGGCCGCGGTGGGCAAGGGAGCGCAGTTCGCCCGCTTGAAGCCGTTCCTGGCGGCCGAGACCGAGGTCGGCGATTACCGTCAGATCGCCGTCGAGCTGGGATTGAAAACGGGCGCGGTCGCCGTCGCCGTCCACCGTCTCCGCCATCGCTACCAGGAGATCATCCACGCGGCGGTTCGACAGACGCTGCTGAACCCGGAGGAACTCGATGACGAGCTCCGGCATTTGTTGGGTGGCACGGCATGAGGTCCACCGGGCGACCCGGTTGCGGTAATCACGCGAAGCCGATGCCGAAGAAGAGCATGACGACGTCGTGAGCTCCCCCGACCACTGTCCTCGCTGTGGCACGGCCCTCTCGGACCGGGCCCTGGGGGGACTTTGCCCCTCGTGCCTGATCCGGGTCAGCCTGCGACCCTTGACCCAACCGCCGGTCCGTCCCGGGCCGGAGGCTGAGCCTCCCTGGCCGTCCCGCTGGGGTGATTTCGAGTTGCTCGAGGAGATCGCCAGGGGCGGGATGGGAATCGTCTGGCGCGCGCGCCAGACCAGCCTCAACCGGATCGTCGCGCTGAAGACGATCCGCGCGGAGGCGTTGGACAGCCCGGCGGCTCGTCAGCGGTTCCGGGCCGAGGCGGAGACGGCGGCGACGCTGAGCCATGCCCACATCGTGCCGATCTTCGAGGTGGGTGAGACGATGGGCCGGGCGTGGTTCGCGATGCAGTTGATCGAAGGCGGGACCCTGGCCCATCACCTGGCGGACGGGTCGTGGTCGGCGCGGCATTGTCGGGCACACCGGGAACCGCGCCTGCCCTGGCTCTGTCGTCTCCGCTGCTGCCCTCGAGGAGCGGCCCTGCTGACAAAGCTCGCCCGCGCGGTCCATCACGCCCACCAGCACGGCGTTCTGCATGGCGACCTCAAGCCGGGGAACATCCTGCTGGATGAGGAGGGGGAGCCGCACGTCACCGACTTCGGCCTGGCGCGCTGGCTGGATCGGGCTGGCGGCCGGGACGAGGCGGGCGAAGTCGCCGGCACGCCGAGTTACATGGCGCCGGAACAGGTAGGCGGCGAATCCTCCATCACCATCGCCAGCGACATCTACAGCCTCGGGGCGATCTTCTACCACATCCTCACCGGCCAACCGCCCTGCCTGGCCGATACGCTGGTTGCCACGCTCCGGAAAGCGCGCGAGGGCCTCCCGGCGCCGCTGCGCGCGCTGAACCCGGAGGTGGACCGCGATCTCGAGGCCATTTGCCGCAAGTGTCTCGCGCGCGCACCGGAGGATCGTTACGCCTCGGCCGCCAGTCTGGCCGACGACCTGGACCGGTGGCATCGGGCCGAGGATATCCGGGCCCGTCGGGCGAGTCCCTGGGAACGACTGTGTCGCTGGGCGCGGCGGCGACCCGCGGTGGCCGGGCTAAGCGCGTTGACGCTCCTCTTGTTGCTCGCTGGCGTGACCGGAACCGTGTGGCAGGCCAGGCGTGCGAATCGTCACCAAGCCATTGCAGAGCGCTCGCTCGAACAGCTCTGGCAGGCCACTCCCGCCCTGGCGCACGCCCACCGGGCAAGCCCCCAAGCCGGCTGGCGCTCCCGCACGCTTGACGCCATCGCCACCGCGGCGCGCGTGCGTCCCTCGACGGCGCTGCGCAACGAGGCCATTGCCGCCCTTGCCCAAGCCGACCTCGTTCCGTCGGTTCCAGAAAGGCCTGTTCCCCCGGGCGGCCACCAGGCCCACTTCAGCCCTGACCTCGAGCTCGTCGCACTGCCGCTCCTTGATCCGCCGCGATGGCGCGTCGCGCGCCTGGCCGACGACGCCACCGTGGCGGAGTTCCCGGTTTCCAACCTGGCCGGCGAAGGCCCCGTGTTCTCTCCGAGCTGCCGCTTCCTCGCCTTCCGTTCCGCCGGCAGGGGACCATCGGGCGCGGAGTTGCTGGTTTGGGATCTGGTCCGCAAGGAGGTGCGGCTGCGAATTCCCGCGGCCCAGGCGGGAGGTTTCGCCTGGTCTCCCGACGAAACCACCCTGGCCTTCATCGCTCCCGCACGCGGACTCCAGTTGGCGTCCCTGGCGCAGGTGGGCCGGACGCGCGAACTCCTGCCGGACGCGCGCGGCGGTTCGGTTCGATTTGGACCCGACGGAAGGCTCGCCGTCATGCAGGGCAGCCGGCTGAGGATTCTCGATCCGGCGAACGGCCGCGTCACTGACGAGCACCATTTTGATACTGCCGTCGTCGCCTGCACGTGGTCGCCGGACGGGCGCTGGCTCGCGCTCGGCGGGGAGAATGCCGAGGTTCGACTCTGGTCGCCGGGCTCGGCGGAGACACGGCTGGTGGGGACCCACGACGGCCTGGTGCATCACGTCGAGTTTGGTCCCGGCGGCGATCTGTTGCTCTCGAGCGGCTACGACGGTTCGAGCCGGTTCTGGGAGCTGCCGTCGGGGCGGCCGATCCTGTTCACCCAGCAGGGGTATGCCCAGCAATTCAGCCGGGACGGGCGGCGCATTGGGTGGTTCCGCACGCGGCATTCCTACGGGGTGTGGGAGTGTTCCCTGAGCCCCATCTACCGGACCTTTCGTCTGCCCGGAGGCGGCGCAGATCCCATCCAGAGCGCCGAACTCGAGTCAAACGGCCGCTGGCTCTTGCTGGCCGGCGGTGAAGCCGTGCATTGCCTAAGCACAACCAATGGAACCGCTGCCATCCGCCAACCGCTGGCCGGGGTGCGCGCGGCGCGCTGGTGGCCAGGGCGGCGCGAGGTGCTCGCGGCGACCGCGTCGGGACTCGTACGCTTGAGCGTCGAAGAGGCCGGTCCGGCGCATCCGCCTCGCTTCGGTCCGCCGGAACCGCTGGAATTCCCAGGCTTGGCGGGTCTGGTGGATGTCTGGTGCTCGGCGGACGGTAACCGGGCGCTGGCCGTCTCCGGGCAGGAGGCGTGGCTCATCACGTTTGGAGCGACATCCACCGCGCGCCGACTGCCCGGCGGGCTGCCCACGCGCGGCCGTCACGCCCGCCTGAGTCCGGACGGGCGCTGGGCGGCGGCCTCGGCTGACTACTCGGGCGGGACTTGGATATGGGACGCTACGGGCGCGAACGAGCGACGGAGCTTCCAGCCCGCGATCCTGTCTCGTGCGGCGTTCAGCCCTGACGGGCATTGGGTGGCGACGGCCTGCTTCGATGCCGTGATCCTCCACGACACCGATACCTGGCAAGCCGGCCTCCGGCTGCCGCGAGACTCGGCGAGCGACCTGCCCGGGCTGGCCGCCTTTTCTCCGGACGGCCGGATGTTGGCCTTCACGCCGCACCTGCGCCGCATCCGGCTTGTCGAACCGGTGACTGGGCGGGAACTCGCCACGCCCACCGCGCCTGACCTGCGGATGCTGACCGATCTGTTCTTCAGCGGCGATGGCCGGTTCCTGGGCGGGTTGACCTCGGACCACGTCGTGCAGCTCTGGGACCTGGCCGAACTGCGCCGGCAAATGGTGCCGTTGGGGTTGGACTGGAAGGCTCCGTAGCCTCGAGGCCGACGCCCGCACGACCGGCAAGCTCCCGTACCACCGGAACCCTGGCTCCCGAAAACGGAGCCAAAGCGGCGGCCTGCCTCGCTCAGGCCGGGTGATGCGCCCTCAGTACCCAACCCGCAGGAACCGGGCTGCGCCAGGCACTCCGAGGGTCCCCTGTAATCGCCCTCCGGGAATCCCGAAGAAGAGAATGACGAATGAATAGAGCCTAAACCCCCATTGGCAGCCATCCCCTATGACCAACCTCTTCCTCCAGCATCCCAAGGGACACCCGACGACGATCCCCTGCACTCACTTGAAGCAAGAGCATCCGGGTGGCGACAAGATCACCGTCCCTTGCACCCATGGCCTCAAGCAGGCGCACCCAGGAGGCGACACCATCAACACACCGCTGGGGCGGAGGAAAGTCCCGTGCATCCATCTGGTGCCGGTTCATCCCGATGGCGACACCAAGACGGTGCCGTGTGTGCACTGGAAGCCGCAACACCCATCCGGCGATCCCGGGCCGACGCTCCCTTGCGCGCACCCGATGACCCCAACCCGCGTCGAGCTTTCCGGGGGCCTCCTTTTCTATACGAACGACACGACGATCCAGAGCGCCGCCATCGGCGCAGTCAACCGGCTGCGAGCCTTGGGGGTGAACCTGCTTTGGCCGCGGCCGCTCCACGTCTTCCACCGGGAGCCGCTGGAAGACGGTGGGGCTTCGGATCCATTCTGGAGCCATTACGATCCGGTGATGCATGCCATCCAAATCATGAAGGACGGCAGCGGCCCGGTGGCAAAACGCGAAACGCTGTTCCACGAGATGGGGCATGCGCTGATCGGCCACAGCGTCGTCAATCGCCCCCAGGGAGGAACGCATGATCTCCAGCGCGAAAGCTCGCTGCCGCTGGCCATGAGCGAAGGCTGGGCCACCTTCGTGGGCCTCGTGCTGAGCTACGGCCAGCGGGAGCGGACACCGCGCTACATGGGATTTGACTGGGAGACCATGTCCATCGCGCCCAACCCGAAGGTCGAGTACTGCGTCGGCTGTTGTTTGTGGGACCTGTTCGACACCGAGGCCGAATCCGGAGGTCACGCGGACACACTCAGCCTGCCCTTCACCGAGTTGTTCAAAGTGTACAGCCCGACACTGCAAACGCTGACCAGCCCGGTCATGGTCAACAGCATCCTGAGCTTCTGCGAGAGGTTGAAGCTCAACAATCCGAACCGACTGGATTTGGCCAAGCGGATCGATGAGGCCCGCAAACGCAACGTGGGCTAACCGTCGCCGCGGAAGCGAGGACGGCCTTCGAGGGGCCGATACGCCGGAAGGACGGACCACCCTGCCACGACGCCACCCCGTGCCTGAACCTATGTCCTCAAACGGAACCCCTGCCCCCGTATCGGAACCCGCCGGCATCCGCCTCGGCTTGGCCCTCTCCGGCGGCGGCAATCGCTCCGCGGCATTCAGCATCGGTGTCTTGCAGGCATTACACGAGCGAGACTGGCTGCGCCAGGTGGGGGTGATTTCGGCAGTCTCCGGCGGCACCTACGCCTTGTCGTGGCTGCTGCTCCAGCCGTTCCATCGGTGAGCGATGCCGGCGACGCCAAGGCCCGGCTCCCGGGAATCTGGGCGGAGATGTTCGACGTGAACGGGTGTTACCAGAAGCACTTGGTGGAGGAAGCCAAACCGTTTGGCGCCGGGAGCCGCATCGGCCTGCTCCTCCAGGCAGCGTTAGCGGTCGCGCTGGATCAAATCGCTAATCCGTTTCGTCTCCTCGTCATGGGTGGCGCCGGCGCCACCAACATCCGCAACGCCAGCAGCGTGCTACGGATCGCCTACCGCCAAGGCATTCAGAACACCTATCAACGCCCTCCCACCGATCTAGGTTTGAAGACCGAACGGCGCGAGTCCTGGTCGGAGACCGTCTTCAAGTACGCCGAACGTCTGAAACTGACCGGCATCGAGGTTCCCCAGATTTCGTTTCCCCGATTGCTGCGTTTCGCGGGCGAGGTCGGGCTGCCGGAATTCGTCTTCAACACGACGGTCAAGCTCCGGGAGTCCCGCGGGGCGGTTCCGCTGGCGTCACGGATCTTCGAGATCTCCTCGACCGGTGTCGGCTCGGACTCCTGCGGCTTCCTGTCATGGGCTGAAACGGAGGGCAAGGGCTGGGAACCCGGCGACAGGCTTCCCTCTGGAAGTTCCTTTCGCCAGCGACCCGATGTCTCCCCATGGGCCACGCTTCGTTGCGCCAACGTCGCGTCCGCCATCTCCGGGGCTGCCGTGAGTGGGGTGGCGGTGAAGGGACTTATCGGTCGGCTCCTGCTTCGCGTGCTCAACCTCGGCCTGGAATACCACGTGCCGAATCCCGCCCAACCGAAGAAAATCCTCTGCCTCAGCGACGGCGGGCATTCGGAGAACCTGGGGCTCTTCGCGCTGCTCCGGCGCGGATGCCGGACGGTGCTGGTGGTGGATGGCGAGCACACCCGCGGTTTGAGTTCGGGGCTTATCGCCACATCAAGCGGGCCGCCCTCGACGAACTGGGCGTCACACTCGAATTGCCGGAATTGGATTCGCCCGCCGGCCGCGGCTTCCAATCCAGGGTGCCTTTTCTGGTGGGACGAATCCGCCCGCGCGAAGGACCTGAAGGGCGACTCATCTACCTCAAGCTGGCGATGGATCCGTCCTTCCTGGGAGCTGAAGCCGGGACCATCCAGGCTTACGCCCAAGGCCACGCGGATTTTCCGCAGGAGAGCACGGTGGACCAGTACTTCGAGCCCGCGCAGTTCATAGCCTATCGTGCCCTCGGCCGGGCCGCCGGCCAGGCACTGCCCCAGGACCTCTGCACCCCCACCAGCTAGCCGAGGCCAGCGGACGAACCTTGATGCCAGGCTTTATGAAACCCAACCGCCTCTACCTCAACCTGTGTCTGCGCCTGCTTGCCGGCCTGCTGTGCGGCTTGGCGCTCGTTGCCCACGCGGCCTCCCCCGGCTCGGGCGTTACCTACCAGGGCCGCCTGGCTGAAGGCGGCAAACCCGCCTCGGGCGCGTTCGACCTGCGCTTCGCCTTGTTCGATGCCCCCGGCGGCGGCGCCCAGATCGGTCAAACGCTCGTCTTCCCCAGCGTGGGCGTCGTGGACGGCGCCTTCACCGTGGTGCTCGACTTCGGCGTGGGGGCCTTCGACGGCAACGCCCGCTGGCTCGAAGTGGCCGTCCGCCACACCGGCCAGGGCGCGAGTCTCGCGACACTCGATCCACGCCAGGCCATCACCCCCGCACCCTATGCCCTCTATGCCATGACGCCCGCCGGTCCCCCGGGTCCGCAAGGACCGGCCGGCGCCCAAGGCGCGAAAGGCAACACCGGCACGACCGGGCCTCAAGGCCTCGCCGGCCCCCAAGGTGCCGCCGGCCCGCAAGGCGTCACCGGGGCCATCGGTCCAGCCGGCCCAACGGGTCCGATCGGTCCCATCGGCCCCAAAGGTCTGAAATGGCGTGGCGCCTGGAGCGCCGCCACCGCCTACGCGATTGACGACGCCGTCAGCCACAACGGCGCTTCTTGGACGGCCAAGGCTGCCAGCACCGGCAGCGCCCCGGCGGCGGGAAGCACAAAATGGGACTTGCTGGCGGACAAAGGCGCGACGGGACCCCAAGGTGCCTCCGGCCCACAAGGCGTCACCGGCGCCGCTGGCCCGGCCGGCCCGACGGGTCCGGTCGGTCCGATCGGCCCCAAGGGTTTGAAATGGCGCGGGGCGTGGAACGCCTCTACCGCTTACGCGATTGACGACGCCGTCAGCCACAGCGGCGCTTCGTGGTTGGCCAGAGTTGCTACTACCAGGTCGGCGCCCGCCATCGGGAGCAAGAACTGGGACCCGTTGGCCGACAAGGGAGCGACCGGTGCCACCGGCCCCCAAGGCCCGCCCGGGTCGGCGGACGCGTGGAGCCTCACGGGCAATACCGGCACCAACCCCAACAATCAGTTCCTCGGCACCACCGACCGCACCTTGTTCCGGATCCACGCCCCCGGCAGCATCCTGGTGGACAACGACACCCCCACCCTGTGGTTCGGCAACAGAACGAGGCAAATGCTGAACCTGTTCGCCGACACCACCAATTCCTGGTTCGCCTACGGCATCGGCATCATGCCCCACCGACTCTACTTTCGTACGGGCTGGGACCCCCCGGATGGCTTCACTTGGTTTCACGGCGGGCGGCACAGCGATGCCACGGATTACCCGGGCCAGGACGGCCGGAGGATGATGGTGTTGACCAACCGCACCCTGTGGGTTGACGGCGACGTCAAGGCCACGGCCTTCAATGCCACCAGCGACCGGAATCTGAAGGAGAACTTCGCGGCCGTGGATCGGCGTGAGGTGCTGGACAAGCTGTCGGCGCTGCCCATCCATCGCTGGAACTTCAGAGATGACGCCGCCACCCTGCATCTGGGTCCCGTGGCGCAGGACTTCCACGCCGCCTTCGGCCTGGGCGTGGACGACAAACACATCGCCACCGTGGACGCGGACGGCGTGGCGCTGGCGGCGATCCAGGGGTTGAACGAGAAGGTCGAGCGGAGGAGTCAGGAGTCACGAGCCAGAATTGAGCAACTCGAGACGGAGAACGTGGAGCTGCAGCAACGCCTGGCGGAGTTGGAAGCGTTGGTCCGCAGCCTGGCGCCGCCGCCGACTGGAGGTGGTCAATGAAGCACCACGTTGTGGCTGCCGTCGTGAGACGGCAGCCGACGGCTCCCCGGAACAGCCTGCCCGGTTCATTCAGCCGCGCCCTGAAGAGCGCAGCCACGGCCTTTGCCTTCGTCCTCGCCCCGCTCCCGCTGCCCGCCGCAGCCCAGCCCTTCGCGCTCGAGTCTTGGTCCATTGACGGTGGCGGTGGCACGAGTGCGGGTGGCGGCTTCAGCCTGACCGGCACGATCGGTCAACCGGATGCCGGGGTTCTGTCGGGCGGCGGCTTTACGTTGGTGGGCGGCCTTCCCGGCTTCCACGTCGTTCCCGCCGGCCCGGTCACGCTCACCATTCAACTCCTCCCGGACGGCCGCGTGCAGGTCTCCTGGCCGGGGGATGGCGAGGGCTGGCGACTCCAGGCGGCGACGCGTGTTGGCGCGACCGCGGATTGGCAGGCCGTCACCGTGCCCGGTACGACAAGCTTCGCCGACACGCCGAATCGGGCAATGCAGTTCTTCCGGCTGGTACGACCATGAGCAGGCCGAAGTTCTTGTCGCCGCCCTGCTGGTGGGGCAGACGTGCTCCCCGCCACTTCGCGAAGAACGGTCGCTGGATCTCCGTTCGCGTTCAAAGAGGCGGGCGCATTTCCCGGTTCCGGGGCGTCACGTTCACTGCCACGCCACAGTCAAGCTGGCAGCACCCCTGCAAGTGCTTGGCCGGACTTCGGGTTCGTCGCTCCGCTGGCGGCTCCATCGGTGCGAGCGGGGACTCGAACGGATTCAACCGGGTTCCGCAGCCCCCGTCTGATCACTGAATACTGATCACTGAATACTGGTCCCTGGTCACGGCGCCGGCCACCAACGGCCCGCTCGGCGACGCAGGCCGACAGATCAAGCCGCCGCCGCCCCGGAGCCTGCGGGGCGGGGAGATAACTCCTTCGCGCCGACCGTCGGCCGGCGTGCCACGCGCGCCCCGCGGACGATCCGGACGAACGCTTCCCGCGCGTCATCGAACAGGGTGTAGAAGACCGGCACCAGCAGCAGCGTCAGGAGGGTCGCCGCTATCATGCAGCCGATGAGAGTCAGGCCAAAGCTCCTGTAACTCAATCCAAGGTCGCTGGCCGGCTGCACCGTCAGCGGGATCATGCCGATGATGGTGGTCAGGGCGGTCATGGCGATCGGGCGGTAGCGCCGGTCGGCCGCCTGGAGCAGCGCCTCGCGTCGCGGCGTTCCGGTTTGCTGGACTTCCAAGCCCGGGCAACGCGCTGATCAGCGGGTCACCGTCCATGCTGTCGTATACTTGATGCGCATTACGCTGATAGCTCGGCTGCTCGGTCCTGTGGCAACTTCTTTTCGGCCGGGTGTCGACAGCAGATAATCCGGGCCGGTCCGCGTGTGCCCACAGGTCGGCGAGGTGCGGCTTGTGGCCGGCTCCGGACGGGAGGTTACTTGCCGGGAGCCGGCTTGTAGTCCGCACCCGCGAGGCTCTTCTTGACGGACGCTTTCCATCCTTCGAGGGCGGCAGTCATCCTCGCCACGCGCTCGGGTTGCTGCGCGGCGAGGTCGGTGGTTTCCTGCGGGTCTTTGGCGAGGTCGTAGAGCAGCGTGGCAGGTAGATCACGGTCCTCCTTGCTCTGCCGGTAGCGGGTCGTCACCGGGTGCGTGTGCAACTTGTAGGGCCAGTCGAGCCAGACCGCATGCCCGACGCGGTGTTCCCAGAAGGGCATGGGTTTGGCGCGCGACTCGGTTTTCCGATCCAACAACGGGATCAAACTCACCCCGTCGAGCGGCTGGATTTGGTTTGGGGCCGCGGCCCCGGCGGCCTCGAGAACCGTCGGATAGATGTCGAGCGTCGAACAGGGGACGTCGCTGGCGAATGGCTCCCGGATACGCGCGGGCCATTCGATGAGGCCTGGCACGCGCAGGCCGCCTTCCCACAGGCTGCCTTTTTCACCCCGCAGATTGCCGGTGGACTTGGGACCCTGGTGCCCGCCGTTGTCGCTGCAATACCACAGCAGCGTGTGGTCGGCGACTTCGAGTTCGCGCAACGCGGCCCGCAACCTGCCCACACTGCGATCCACCGCGACGATCTCGCCCAGGTAGTTCTGCTCCTTCTCCGGGAGGGCGCTGTAGGCGGCCTTGTCGGACGGCAACGCAAGGTGCGGCACATGCGGGGAGCCGAACCAAACGACCGACAGGAAGGGCCTGCCCGCGGCGGTTTGCTTGCGGATGAACTTCAGGGCCTCGTCGGTGGTGACATCGGAACTGTCGCCGTGAAACTTCTCCGGCACCCCCTGGCGTCCGAGGACGGGATCGAGGTCGAAGAAATTGTCCGCCGAGACCCATTCGTCGAAGCCCAGCTTGCCGGGTGAAAGCGGGTCATCGGCGAGGATGGCACGGCCGGGGATCGCCGTCGTGTTCTTGTCACCGTTCTTGCCGTTGAGATGCCACTTGCCGAAGTGCCCCGTCGCATAGCCGGCCGATTGCAGGACCCGTGCGACCGTCAGTTCCTGCGCGCGGATCGGTGCGCCGGGGTGGAAGGTCCCGTAGCGATTCGGGTGTCGTCCGGTCATGACGCTGCCGCGCGTGGGCGAGCAGTTGCAGTGGGCTGCGTAGAATCGCTTGAGCCTCAGCCCGCTGGCCGCGAGCGCGTCGAGGTTGGGCGTTTGGAGTTCCGGATGGCCGTTGTAGCCGGTGTCGCCCCAACCCTGGTCATCGGCCATGACCAGGACAATGTTGGGGCGCGGGGGAGCACCAGCCGCAACGCATGAACCGGGGAAACACCCCAGGCTGGCGAGGAGGAGGAGGACGGCAGACAGCCTCGCCGGGTTCCAAACGGCGTGCAGGAGGTGCCAAGGGCTGCTGACGAAGCGGAGTCCTGCTGGGCAGATCAACGCCGTGACGCAGCGGAGAAATGGAGGCGAGCTGTTCATGGGTAGCGACCTGTTCCTTTTGGACCTGCTCGGTGGCCATGAACCAAAAAGCGCCGCTAAAGCGGACGCACTCCAAACGCTTCGCGCCGCTCCAAGGCACGTCCGGGGCCGCGAAGCGCCTGGAGTGCGGGGATTCATCCCCGCTTTTCGGGGCAGGTTCATGGAAAGGGAAAGGGCTTCGCCTGCTTCACGGAGTCGGGGTCAATGCGGACGCTGAAGCGGGGGTGGATGGAGCGATCGATCGCATCACTTGCTGGTCGGTCGGAATTCCTCCCGCACCTCGCCATCGAAGCCGATGATTGGCCGGGCTTTTTCCACCTTGCCGAGGGGACGCGAGCCTGGAGCCGGGCCGCTGAGGCCAAGATCGGTCTCTATGGCGGCGACGAGTTTCTCGAGACGCGCGACGATTTCCGGATGCTGCGCGGCGACGTTGGTGGCTTCGCCAACGTCCTGTTTCAGGTTGAAGAGGAGCGGGGTCGCTGCTGGTTTTGCTGTGCGTTGGGCAGCGTCTTTGCCGGTGGCGTTGGCGAGTGCGACGGGCAACACCAGTTTCCATTCAAGGTCGCGGACCGCTTCCAACTGCAGTCCGCGGTAGTAGTAAAAGACGTTGTGCGCCGGTTTCGTGCTCGGCTCGCCGGCCAGGAGGGGCCAGAGGCTGACGCCATCGATTTTGCGGTCGCCGGGCACCGTGCCTCCGGCCAGGGAGGCGAACGTGGGGAGGATGTCGAACATGCCGCAGATCGCGTCGCTGGCGGTGCCGGCGGGGATGCGTCCGGGCCACCACGCGATGGTCGGCACGCGCATGCCGCCTTCCCAGGTGGAACCCTTGTGGCCGCGCAACGGTTTGTTCAACGCCCGCGGCGTGCCGCCGTTGTCGCTCGTGAAGATGACGAGCGTCTTCCCGGCCAGACCCTGCTCCCGAACGGCGTCCAACACGCGTCCGACGCTCCAGTCCACTTCCTCAACCCAGTCCGAGTAGATGCCGTTGGCCGATCTCCCCGCCCACTCCTTGCCCGGATAGATCGGGAAGTGAACGGCATTGTGCGCGAGGTAGAGGAAGAACGGCGCCGCCTTGTGCGCCACAATGTAGCGCACGGCCTCGGTGGTGTAGAGCTCGACGAGCGATTGCTGGTCGTCGGGGAGCACGCGCTTGACGACCTTGCCGTTGCGCAGCAGTGGCAGTGGCGGCTGGCCTCGGCCCCTGGTTTCGGGAAGCGGCTTGCCGAGGTCGCTCTTCACGCCGTCCTCGGCCGGGCCCATGTCATTCGAGTACGGCAGGCCGAAGTGCAGATCGAAACCCTGCCGGTTCGGGAGGAACTCCGGTTGGTCGCCCAGATGCCATTTCCCCACGATCGCCGTGGCGTAGCCGGCTGACTTGAGCACTTCGGCCACCGTGATTTCCTCCGGAGCCAGGCCCGTCTCGCCGACCGGAAAGAGCACGTGGGGAATCGGCAGGGCGCGCTTGGGATAGCAGCCGGTCATCAGGGCGGCGCGCGACGGCGAGCAGACCGGCGCGGCATAGAAGGACGTCAACTTGCGGCCTTCCTTCGCCATGCGGTCGAGATGGGGCGTGCGATTGCGCGTGGACCCGAACGGGCCGATGTCGGCGTAGCCCAGGTCATCGACGTTGATGAAGATGAAGTTCGGTCTGGCGGCGGTAGGGACGTTCTCGTCGCCGGTTGTCGGCGGCTGGGAAGCCGCCCCTCCGGGACAAGCACCCACCAAGGTGCCCAGCAGCACGGGGAGACACAACGGGCTCTTCATCGTCTCAGTCTTTCATCACGATCGGCCCCGACGACCACACCCGCGGCTTGTCCGCCGCGTTGTGGCTCAGGAGAACGTCGTATGGGGATTCGGTGCTCATGGAACCTGATCACAGCGGATTCTCCGCGATGCCTCCGGCCCACGGTTTCTTGCAGAGTCCGTCGTCCAGGGTGGCCAGTTTAAGGCCGTGGGCACGCGCGAGTTCGACGAAATATGCGTCGGTGATGTCGGCATGGCTGGCGAGGGCGGGCAGTTTGGAGGCGGAAAGGTCGGCGCTGACAAAGCGGGCCTGCTTGCGGGAATTGATGTTGGCCAGCGCCGCCTGGGCGTCCGCGAAGGTCGCCCGAAAACCCGGAGTCAGGCTGACGCGCAGGAAGCCCAATTCGGAGAGCGGGCAGAGCGTGAAGTCGGATTGGGCCTCCAGCCAGGAGCGGGCTGCCGCGTGCTTTGCGTGCGAACTCCACCCGCAGGCCAGCAGGAAGTTGACGTCCAGCAGATGGCTCATGGGAAGTCGGCCAGGAGAGCCTTGACCACTTCGGGAGTCATGGGCGGGGCTCCGGGCGGGGCGACCAAGACCTTGCGACCCTGCCTCTCGACCAGCCTGGCGCACCTCGGCTGGTCACGCTGCAAAACGAGTTTCCCTCCTTCAATGGTAATCGAAACCTTGTCGCCCGGCTGAAGATGCAAGGCCTTGCGGAACCGGTTGGGGATGACCAACTGGCCTTTGGTGGACAGCGTCGCGGTACTCACCCCGAAAGGCTTACCTGTCTTACGCGGGGTTTCAATGGTTTTCATCCGGGTTCGAGGTGCGGCTCAGAAGGGTCCCGTGGTCTGAGGCGCGCCTCGCTATGGGTCGAGGAGAGTCAGCGTCACGCGACGCACGTCCATGACGGACTTCCCGGGAATCTCGAGGGCGCGCAGGGTCAGCGGCGCCGAGCCGGCGGGCAGCGTCATTTCACCGAGCCGGAGCGTGCGGAACTCCTTCATCGGCGACTCGCCGGGCGGACGTGGCAGCGTGTCCTGGTTCGTGTAAAGCGGCGGATCCCAGCCAGGAGCGACCTTGCCCGTGAGGCGCGCGTCCTGGAAGGAAAGCTCCACGGTCGCACCCGCGTCGGGCACGGGGCAGGTGTAATCGATGCCTACCTCGTAACGGCCCGGCGTGTGGACCTCGAGCAACCACACCATGCGGTCGTCGGTGCTCGTCCAGTTCACGAAATAGGAGCAATTCGGCGCGCCGCTGCTGCGCTTCACCCCGCCGCGGGGTGCGCCATCGCGCGCCGGCAGCATCGTGATGGGAAACTCGCGGTAGCCGACCGGGATCGGACGCGGGTCCACGGCGTTGGCGCCGCCTGGGGTTCTCGCGGTCGCGGGCACGTTCGCGCCGAACATCTCGGCACGCCACGCCTGCGCGGCGGCGGTGAGCTGCGCGGCGAGTTCCGGCTGCGCGTCGTTGAGCGGCTTCGTCTGGCCGGGATCGGCGATCATGTCGAAGAGCCGCCCGGCCGTGTCCAGGCGGTGCGTCTGGGTGCGCACGCTCACGGCGCCGGCCCAGGTGTTGAACATCATGCGGCCGGGCCACTCCACGGGGTGTTGCAGGAGCAAAGGCGTGAGATCACGGCCATCGAGCGGCTTGTGGCCGACGCGGGTCACGCCCGCAAGCGACGTCAGCGTAGGGAGAAGATCCACCGCGCCCGCGATCTGCGTGACGGTGTGCCCGGCCGGCAGCTTCGCCGGCCAGCGGACGTAGCAGACGGAGCGCACGCCGCCTTCGTCCACGGTGCCCTTCTTGCCCTTCATGCCGCCGGTCCAGCGCATCGAGTTGGGACCGTTGTCGGAGAAGTAGACCACGATCGTGTTCTGCTCGATCGCGTGCTCACGCAGCTTTGCCAGCACGCGGCCCACGTTGCGGTCCTGGTTTTCCATCATGGCGAGCGCGCAGCGGGTCTCGTCGGCGACTTCCCGGCTGGCGTCGGTCGCGCGCAGGGTGAGGGGCTGGCCCTTGTGACGCTGCCAGTCCTGCTCCGGCGCGGCCCAGGGCGAGTGCGGGGTGGTGAACGGCACGTAGCAGAGGAACGGCTTCGCCTTGTTCTTCTCGATGAAGGCGAGCGCACGATCCGTGCACACATCCACGATGTAGCCCTTCGTGCGGATCATCCGCCCGTTCTCCTCGAGCGGCGCGTCGAAGTACTCGCCCCAGTGGCCCGAGCTGTGGCCGAAGTACTCGTCGAAGCCGCGGGCCATCGGGTGATAGGGCCACTGACTGCCATTGTGCCACTTGCCAAAACAGCCCGTGGCGTAGCCCGCGGCCCGGAACGCATCGGCGAGCGTCTTCTCGCGAAGATCGAGCCGCTCCTGTCCGGTCGAGACGCCGTACACACCGCCGCGGGGGTGATACCGCCCGGTGAGGAACTCTGCGCGCGTGGGTGCGCACACGGGCTGGACGAAGAACCGGTCGAGCGAAACGCCGCTGCGCGCGAGCGAATCGATGTTCGGTGTGCGCACCTGCGTGTTGCCCGAGTGGCTGTAATCGCCCCACCCCGCATCGTCCGCGAGGAAGATGACCACGTTCGGGCTGGCGAGCGCCGCGGAACAGGCGGTGACGAGCAGCAGGGCGGAGGCAAGGACTCCAGGTTTCATGTTGAATCTCAGGGTTGTTTCGCAGGGCGGCTGCGGCCGTCCCGGATGAGCTTCTCGCGTTGGGCGGTGGGGGGCTGGACGATCGCCGGATGCGCGGCGGAAACACCGGTGCGTTCGCCGGGATCGTCGGTGAGCTGACAAAGTGTGTGTGTGGCGGCAGGAAGCGGGCGTTCGTGTGACCAGTCCGGCTCCAGCTTGTGGCGGTGCGTGAGGCCGGGGGGATGGTCCTCGGAGGGCGTCCTCCGGGCGTCGGTCTGTGAACGGCCGGGTCTCACGGGATGGCGGTTCATGGCTCGCCCCGCTCCGGTTCCTGTATCAAAAATGGGGCGACCTCGGCGCCTGTCATCAGATCGCCGAAGCAGGCATAGCCGTCTTTGCACCGCAGCGCCTCGGCGATGTCGACAAACCTCCGGAGACACGAGCGGAACACGAACGGACCAAAGCTGACCCGGTTGACGCCAAGCTCACGCAACACTGACAGCGGCGCGGCCTGGGGCGATCCGAGGATGTTGATCGGGCAGGGAATCTGCTCTCGGAGCATCCGCACCGTAGCCTCGTCTCCCGGCCCGATGGGATAGACGCAGTCCGCCCCGGCTTCGGAATAGGCCTTCGCCCGGGCCGCGGTTTCCGCCAACGCCCTGGACTTGTCTGCGAACGCCGTCGACAGGTAACAGTCAACGCGTGCGTTGATAACCAGGTGAAGGTCGAGTGTGTCGGCGACTTGGCGGACGCGGGCGATCCGCGCCGCCTGCTCCGGGAGCGAACGCAAGGTGCCCCCTTCCTCCAGGCTGTCCTCGATGTTGATGCCCACTACGCCCGACGCGATCACCTGCCGCGTCGTTTCCTCCAACTCTGCTGGAGTGTCGGCGTAACCCGCCTCGACGTCGGCGGTCACAGGAACATCCACGCTGCGGGCCATCCGCCCCAGGAACTCGACGAGTGTGGAACGTTGGATCCGTTCGCCATCGGCGAATCCGAGGGAGGCCGACAACGCGGCGCTGGCGGTGGCGACGGCGGGGTAGCCTTTCGCGGCGAGGATCCGGGCGCCGATGGGATTCCAGACGTTGGGCAGAATCAGGAGATCGCGGTTTTTATGGAGCCGCAACAGGTCCTCCGCTTTCTGCTTTTGTGATCGTGCGGGTTTCATCAACGCGAGAATCCGGCCTCGAAGGTCGCGCAACCGCCCGCCGCAACCTCACGGGCTCCGAGGCGGTTCGGCCCGGCGCGGAGTCGAGTCAGGCCGTTGCGCTCCGGTGGGCGCGGGCCTTCCGGAGTGCCGCCCGGAGGATGCGTTCGTTCGTTCATTTACGCGGCGGTTCTTCCTGGTTCAGGAAGGGCTGCATGACGCCGGCGACGCTATGCCGCGCGGATCCCAGCAGCAAGCCCGTCTCCGGTTCATCTCGGCGGCCCGCTCGCTGGCTCGGAGGGCGCCTGGATCGCGGCGACCACCAACTCCCCGGACGCGATCGAGTCCTGAATAGCGGCCTCCAGGTGCTCGCAGGTGCTGCGGCCGGGGACCGGCCGCGGTCCGGGAGCAGGCGCGGTCGCAGCGGCCGCTGGTCAGGTCCCAAAGGACCAGGCCGCTTCCCAACGTGCTTCCTCGGGTCAATAATCCGCACGACGGCTGTCGGATCCCGGCCCGGGTCGGCTTTATACGGGTGAACGAACATGACGGACGCGACTCAACTCCTCCGCGACTACGCCCGGAACGGTTCCGAACCCGCCTTTCGCGAGCTCGTCACGCGCTACACCGACCTGGTGTACTCGGTGGCGCTGCGCCGGGCGGGCGGCGACGCACATCTCGCCGAAGACATCGTCCAAACGGTCTTCACGGACCTGGCCACCCAGACCCGCGGGAGACGTGGACCGCTCGCCAGCGGCCCCTGCGCGTTGGGGGGATGGCTGCATCGGCATACGTGCTTCGTGGTGTCCAACCTCCGTCGAGCCGAGCACCGCCGCGAGGCCCGCGAACAACTGGCCGTTGAAATGAACTCCCTCGACTCCGCCGCCGACGCCTCCTGGCAGGAACTCGCGCCCGTCCTCGACGAAACCCTGAACGAACTGGAATCCCAGGACCGCGACGCCTTGCTGCTGCGCTTCTATGAGCGGCGCGATTTGCGCGCGGTCGGGCAGGCGCTGGGCGTGAGTGAGGACGCCGCGCAGAAGCGGGTCACGCGGGCGCTCGACAAGCTGCGGGGGTTGCTCGCGAGTCGCGGGGTGGGGGTGGGCATCGCCACTCTGGGCGGTTTGCTCGGCGAACGGGCCGTTCAGGCCGCACCGCCCGCGCTGGCCGGGCGCGTGAGCAGGACGGCTGTGGCCGCCGGGGCGGGTGTCGGGCTCGGATTGCTGAGCGGGCTCCTGGTCACCACGAAAGCCAAGCTCGCCGCGGGGTTGGTGGGAGCGGGGTTGGTCGCCCTGCCGCTGTTCTGGCATTTCGGCGGTCGGAGTTCGTCTTCGGACGGGGCGGACAACCAGAGGGCTGGCGGTGTGGGCACTTCCGGAGTCCCGGTGGCAGTCGGCGGTGAAGCCAGGACGCCGGACGATGGCGTCGCGGTCAAGACGTCGGCGGGCGTGCGTCTGGCGGATCCGAAAACCGATCCGGAGGCACTGACGCTCACATTCCTGGCCGCGGACACCGGCGAGCCGGTACCGGATGTCGCGGTGGATTACTGGTGTTGGAATGGCACGGCTGTGGACCGCAAGACGCTTCACGGCACGCACGCTGGCGTGTGCGAGGTGCGGTTTCCGCGCCACACCGCGACCCAACTCCAGTTGACGAGCCAGTCCGAGGGATTCGCCGATACCCGGCTCCAATGGCGACCCGACCGGGGCGAGCAGGTTCCTTTCGAGTACACGCTGCGACTCGAGCGCGCCGTGCCGATCGGCGGCACCGTCGTGGACCCGGACGGCCAGCCCGTGGCGGGTGCGAAGGTGGGGTTTGGGCATGGGGAACTCACCGACGCCCGACGGCCGGAGAATCACTCCTTCAGCTGGCTCCAGGTGGAGACCGACGGCGAGGGTCGTTGGGAGGTCAGCCGCATCGCCAACGAAATCCTCGGGCGGATCAGCGGCAGTGCCGAGCACCCGGATTTCGTCCGCTCGGAGAGTGTTGAGGTCGCCCGCGATCCTGCAGCCGAACCGCGTCTGCGCGCGCGTCAGTACGTCTTTCAGCTGCGCCGTGGCGTGACCGTGCGCGGGGTCGTGGTGGACCGCGAGGGGCAGCCCGTGTTCGACGCCACCGTCCGCGTCGGGATGTTGGGCGAAGTCCACACGCGCGAAACCCGCAGCTTGGCGGATGGATCATTCGAGGTGGCCGCCTGCACACCCGGTCGCAAGCCGGTGGCCGCGGAGGCTCCCGGCTTTGCCGCGGCGACCATCGAAGCGGACATCGACGAAACAACGCCCCCGCTTCGTCTGGTGCTGCAGCCCGGCAAGGCGCTGCGGTTTCGCGTGCTGGACAAGGCGGGATCGCCCATCGCCGGCACCTGGTTTGCCTTGGAAACCCTCAGGGCCGGGCCGGTCGAGGAGAACTCGCCGGGCACGCCGGTGCCGCAGGTGGAGTTCAGCGGACTCGCGGACGCCGAGGGGCGCGCGGTTTGGGAGGAGGCCCCCGATCAGGAGTTGTCCTTCGCCTTTGCGAAGCCGGGCTACCTGCGGCGGGACGAGGTCCGGATGCGACCCTCGGAACAGGAACACGTGGTGGTCCTGCAACCGGCGCTGACCATCGCCGGCACGGTCAGTGACGCCGCGACGGCGAAGCCCATCTCGGACTTCCGCGTTCTTTGCGGCTGGCCGGAAACCTTCGGCGACCAGGAACGTCCGCGGTGGAGTTCCCTGGACCGGCACCAGTTGACGTTCAGCGGCGGCACCTTTCGCCACGCGCTCGAAGAAGCGCTCATTGGCGGCATTCCGAATCCCGGCTACGTCTTCAAGTTCGAGGCCGAGGGCTACGCGCCCTTCGTGACGCGCGTCTTCAGGCCGGACGAAGGCGAGGTGGAATTCGCCGTCACGCTCAAGCCGTCCGAAACCGTCACCGTGACCGTGGTCCTGCCGGACGGCCAACCCGCCGCTCGTGGCGATGTCGGGTTCGTTTCGCCCGGGGACGACCTGACGCTCCGCCCGGGCGGGCTGGAGGCAAGGTCTGGTGGCGCCGTGGTGACGACGGACGCAGCCGGGCAGTTTCGCCTGCCCACGGACGAAACGGTCACGATGATCGTCGCCGCGCATCCGCAGGGGTTCGCGAGGACGACGCGGGCGGCGTTGCAGGCCGAACCCGTGCTGCGCCTGCAGGCCTGGGCCAGGGTGGAAGGTCGCGCCTGGAGCCGGGGGAAACCGGCCACCGCAAAGGAATTCACGCTGTCGTGGCCCCAGGACGAAGTCCCGCCGAGGGTTCGGTTCGACTTTGAGAGCTATCGCGTGGTCAGCGATGGCAGGGGGGAGTTTGAGTTCGACAAAGTTCCCCCGGGCGAGCTTCTGCTGGTGGAACTCGTGCCCTTCGAAATGCCGCCCCCGCAGCGCGGCACGGGCTGGTCCGTCAAACCGCTGGAGACGATAACCGCCAACCCCGGCCAGACGAGTTATGTGGAGACTGGCAAGGACGCGCGCCGAGTGCGGCTGCGGCTGCGGTGGCCGGGTGGCGTCCTGTCACGACCCGACGAACGCGTTGGTTTCGCGAGCATCACCACGCCTGCGCCCTCCCCGCCGGCCGAGATCCGGAGTGATCCGCAAGCCGTGGCGGCTTGGTTCCGACGGCCGGAAGTCCGGGCGGCGCAGCCGGCGGTGCACCGCGGGTGGCCGCTGTCGCAAACCCCGGATGGTGTCTGGGAGGCTGTGGATGTCATCCCGGGTCAGTATGTCGTCCGGTCGGGGTTGGCCGCGACAACCGGCGACGCGGCGGACAGATCGCCACCGAGACTCTTTGAAGGCCGGGTGGTGGTGCCCGTTGGAGGAGAGTCCGAGGTGGTGGATTTGGGAGAGATTCCGCTTCAGCCCTTGCCTTGAAGCCGGGTCGGCCGCATGCCACGACGCGAGCGCTCCCGTCTGTTCCGTCCGTCTGTCCGGCACGCCCTACTTGCAGTCCTTTCCCAAGTTCCTTACAATGGCGCAATGAGAGCAACCCTTACGAGCAAGGGGCAGATCACAATTCCGGTGGCCATTCGCGAGCGGCTGGGGCTCAAGGCGGGGCAAGTGCTCGACTTCGATGAGAAGGCTCCTTACCTCAAGGCCGTGCCGGTCTTCGACGAGGATCAGATGTTGTCGGTGGTGGGCTGCGCCAGGGGCCGGTTGGGGCGCAGCGCGGCGCAATGGCTGGAGGAAACCCGAGGCCCGGTCAGGATGCCGCCGAAACGCCGATGAAGACCGCCGTGGATTCGTCGGTTCTGCTCACCGTCGTGAATGGCGAAGCGGGCGCGGAGCGTTGGGTGGAGAGCCTGATTCAGGCGCGACGCGAGGGGCAGTTGGTCATCTGCGAGGTCGTGTACGCCGAGTTGGCGCCAGCCTTTGCTACCCAGGCGGATCTGGACGCGGTCCTGGGGAAGCTGGGGATCACGTTCGAACCGATCTCGCCCGCGGCCGCCGGGAGGGCGGGGGTGACGTTCCGGGCCTACCGGGACGCCGGCGGGCCGCGGGAGAATTTGATCCCCGATTTCCTGGTGGCCGCCCATGCCCAGCTCCAGTCCGACCGGTTGGCGGCCGTGGACCGAGGCTACTTGAGGCGGTACTTCGCTGACCTCGCTCTCCTGGGTTAGTGGTGCGGTGTGTCGGCTTCTCAACCTTCCCTGCGTTCAGCACGGCATCCATCGTTCGACAAGAACAGCGGCGGCCAGGCCCACGAGGTGAAACTCAAAGCCGCCAATGCCTGGGGGCTGTGCGACCTGCACGGCAATGTGTGGGAATGGGGCCGGGATGCCTGGGACCGACAGGCGTACCCGAAATGTCAGGATGGCGTGCAGGATCCGGAGACAACCTACGACCGTGAAAGCGCCTACCGCGTGGTGCGCGGCGGCGCCTGGTTCAAGCGCCCCACGGAGGAGGCAGTGCGAGCACAATCCTCCTGCCACGCCCGGCGCCAGCGGCTTGGAGCATTGGGAACACAGGATCGGTTCAGGTTCGGGTTTGGCATCGGGTGCCATCGACCGCTCGACTCGTGGCAGTCTGCCGCAGAACCGGCGACACGCGAGGGAAGGATGAGGGGTCGGTCCCTGAATCCTGAATCCTGAACCATGGGCAATCCTGGTGAAGTGGTCCGATTGGAGGCGGCGTCGCTCGCGCGGTTTGCGAGGGGCCTCGTTCCGTCAAGCATCGGTGCTGGCGCGCAACCTTGGACCTCGTCGGTTGGGGTCGTCCGCCCCGCAAGGGCAAACCACGCTGGTCCGCGTATCGTAGAACCGAGTGAATGGTCCACGGCGTGAGCGGTTGACGTTCGCGGAGGACGACCGTGCCCTTGGAGACCTGCACGTCGAGGGAGTCGCCAGCTCGAGGCTGGGCAGTCGCCCGGGAGTCAGGCGGAGACACGAGCTTCCCATCGTCGGGGAGTGCGGCAGAGTGCCTCGCCATCGTTGCCCCGGCTTATCACATCATACCACCCGTCCGGGATCTGGATGCCTAACTCTCGTACCATCGGACAGTCCTACCCCCCCCCGCGGAATCGCTGTGGCCGATGCTTCTGGCTTGCCTGTCGCCGTGCGAACGAGTATTGACCCGTGCGGTTTGGGAGTGCGACCAAATACTTGGGAGGACGGAGGCCAGTTCGCATCAGCCCATGAAAAGCCTGGCACGCACTGTGGTGCCACCGACCGACGGTCCTCAGAGCCCGGCAGGGGGGTGGGGAAGACTGCCGACGTTGCCCCAAACCATGCCCCGCTTTGGGCGCACCCCCCCACGACACAGACCCCCAGGCGATCGTGTTAGAGAGCTTTCTCCGGCAGCTCGCCGGCCAGATCGCCGAAGGACGGGTTGGCTTGTTTGCCGAACTGACGGGCGTGGCCTTCTCGTTGGTCTGGCCGGCGGGTGATCGCCCACGCCTTCTACCCTGCCAGGAACGGACTCCGCTGACCGACGGGCACCGGCCAAGGGACGCCCTGGCCGGATCGAAAACGTGCAGGCGCTGCTTCGTTGCCAGCTTTGA
The DNA here is from genome assembly GCA_964535555.1 of uncultured Verrucomicrobiota bacterium. GTDB lineage: Bacteria > Verrucomicrobiota > Verrucomicrobiia > Limisphaerales > J093 > DSVZ01. The sequence goes on along the minus strand of CAZHUS010000064.1, from coordinate 13,100 downwards.
CCGCTGTTTTTCTCCCGGTGGCGATGGCTGCCAGTTCACCTGCCCCCGAGGCGTTCGCAATTACTGGCTCGGACTCGAGGTGGGTGGCGTGCGCGTCGCCGCGCTCGTCCTGCAAGTCAGGCTCTCCGGACACCGCCGAGGCCAAGGCGTCCGGAGGGCCTGGGCGGGCCCTGGCCCCACGGCGCGTGCCGGCGAGGAGGCGTTGTCCCTGCCGCCCCTGAACGTTCAGGATTTCAGCCGGGCATGTCGGCTGCTGCGGTTCGTCGCCCATGACCTGTCCCAGACCTTGCTCGCCGATGCCGAGGAGGACGAATTGCACCGGGCGAGTCTTCAACTCCAGCATAGCGAGACCGAGAGGGTCCGGCTCCGCGCAGAATTGCATCGGCACACGCAGGAAGCCGCGGTGGGTTCGAACCCCAAACCGGAATACATGCGCCGCCGGCGGCATTCGCTGCGCGGCGTGCTGGCGTATGTGCGCGCCAATTTCACCCGCCCGATTCAGTTGCGGGACGTGGCGGCGCACATGCGCCTCAGCGAGACGCATGTCTCCCATCTCGTCTCGAAAGGGCTGGGGATCCGGTTCAAGCAGTACTTGACCGACCTGAGGATGGAGCGGGCCGAGCAGCTTCTCGCCGACCCTCGGCTCCAAGTGGCGGAGGTCGCCCTGAAAGTCGGCTTCACCGATGCCAACCGGTTTCGCGCCGCCTTTCGGGCCTGGGCCGGGCTCTCGCCCACCGCCTGGCGCGAGGCCCTGGGTCCGGTGCCCCCTCGCGGTCCCGCCCCCCTTCCCCGGTGACGGGTTGATTACCCCGGACTTCGGTAGGGCGCGGTGTCGCCACCCCCACCGCGCCAGCGGCGGCCAAGGGACAGACCGCCCTACCTTGCATGCGAAGTGGTGTCCTTTCCAACGAGGTAGGATCCCTGGCGACCTGAGCCCTCCAGACCCCCGCACCGCCGCGGAGGCAGGACGGGTTGCGGACGGGAGCATCGCAAGAAACAACGGTTAATCGCAGGTTTCCGCGATTGCCGTCCGACCGAGACACGCGTAAACAGAGAAGCTGAAGGTGGAAGTGTTTTGTCTCGGCAACGCCAACCCATGTTGATGGCCAATGAAATCTCGCTTTAATCTCTCTTGGGCCACGGCCTTCACGTTCCTCTTTGCTGCCGGGCCCATCGGCCAGCTCCTGGCCGCCGGTCCCAAGGCAATCTGTGTGCCGTGGGAGCCGTCGGATCCTTCGTTCCCCCACCCCTCCTACAGCGGTGCGACGGTTACCCTGAAGGGCATCGCGCGCGGGGGGGCCACCGAGTACATGTGGGACTTCGGCGACGGCTCGCCGGCCACGGCCTGGACGCCGATTGGCAACCCCTACAACCTGGGAGTTGGCCACGCCTACACCGGCGCGGTGGGCCAGGGGTTCGTGGCCACACTAACCGTCCGCGATGCGGCACTCGACGCCCACTCGGACACATACCCGGTGCGGCTGCTCGAATCCAGCGATCTGGGCATCCCTGCCCACTTGGAAGTTCGGATTGACATGGCCATCGACGCCGGCCTGTGGCGTCTCCACACGACCCAGACCCGTGGAACCTACGCCGCCGGGGCGCCCGGCTACGGACAGCCCTATGGCTGGTGGAACACCGGCCAGGGAGACGAGTACGACTTCGGCGCCGTCGGCACCTCCACCGATGCCTTCCAACTCCATGGAAGCCGCGCCAACGGGGATTACGACAACGATCCGTACGTCGAGACGGTGCAGCGGGCGCTCAATTACCTGCTGGTCCACACCTACTCGCACAGTATTGGTGTACAGGCGGCCGGGGATCCGGACAGCAACGGAAACGGAATTGGGCTGTACTGCAACTACACCTCGGGCGTGGGCAACAGCCGCCAGACCTACCTTGGAGGCATCTGCGCCACGACCATCGCCAGCAGCGGAGCTCCCAACCGTGTCGCCGCCGTGGGCGAGGCGAACGTCTATAACCGCACGTACGCGGAGATCGTGCAGGACTTGGTGGATTTCTTCGCCTGGGGGCAGGTCGAGCATGCATCAGGATACTTTTACGGGCGAGGCGGCTGGAGGTACTACGCGAACTACGGCCGCTCCGACATGTCCACGACCCAATGGCCTCCCCTGGCCATGCTCGCGGCCGAACAGAATATGGGGTCGGTCGTGCCCCCGTTTGTCAAAACCGAGCTGGCTGGTCACCTGGCGGCGATGCAGACCGGGACGGGAAGCGACGACGGCGCGTTCCGCTACGACTATGAACAGACGATCTACAACGTGACCAAGCAGGCAGCGGCCATCATCTGCCACGAGTTCATCGGCACGCCTCTGGACGATCCGGCAATTCAGCGGGCGATGGGATACATGTATCGCCACTGGAACGACACTTCGAGCGGATGGGACGACAGCCGGGTGCTCGGCAACAGTTACGCCATGTACGGCGTGATGAAGGCCATGCGCGTTCCCGAGCCTGACCTTCTCAGGATCATCGAGTATGCCTACGGCGATAGTCCACCACACCAGACCGCGAACGGCTTCGACTGGTATTACACGCCGACGGGGCAGTCGCAGCAAGGCCTGGCCACCTACTGCGTCCAATCCCAGCAAACCAACGGGGAATGGGATGATGTCGGCGGCCCCAACCCTGTGTACGATGCCTTTTCCACCGGGTGGCGCGTCCTTGTCTTGCTCCCGGGTGTGGTGATCATCCCGCCCAAAGCCGTCATCTGCCGCTGTGGGTCCGGCCTGAGCGATGACGCATACGATCTCAACCAGGACATTCCGCTGGAAGGCACCTGCTCATACCATCCCGACCGGAACCGCCAGATCGAGACGTATGAGTGGGACTTCGACAACGATGGCCTCTACAACGATGCCACCGGACCCACGACCGTCATCAGCGGAGGGTTTCCTGCCCCGGGCTACTACACGGTGGGGTTGCGCGTGACGGACGACCTGGGCAGGACCGGAACGGCGTCCTGCGACGTGCACGTGCATCCCCCGTGCCACGACCCTCACGCGGAGATCAATGGCCCGTACAACGGATTTGTCGGCGTGGCGGTATCGCTCGACGCGTCCGGTTCCTGGGATCCGGACAGTGCCAACCTGACTTATGACTGGGACCTCGACAACGACGGCCTGTTCGGGACCGACGACAACGATTGCTTCGGCGAGCTCGCGGACGCCGTCGGCATGCAGCCAACGTGGATCTGGAGCGCCCCCCACGAGGGTGCGATTGGGCTGCGGGTCCGGGATGATGGCTGCCTCGTGGGGAGCGAGGAGTACTATGACGGGGAGGACTACGATTACGGCGCGGTGGACATCGGCGATCATCCGCCCGTGGCCGACGCCAACGGACCGTATGTGGGGAATCCGGGCAGAATCATCACGCTGGACGGCACCGCATCCTACGACATTGACCCGGGCGACATGATCTCGTACGCGTGGGACCTGGACAATGACGGGGAGTACGACGACGACAATCACCCCACACCGTCGGTGATCCTCATGGCCCTGGGCGTGTATGACGTGTGCTTGAAGGTAACCGACAGCTTCGGCGAAAGTGACACTGACTGCACGACCATCACCATCTATCGCTGTGGCGACCTGGATCACGACGGCGACGTGGATCGTGACGACATGCTCGTGTTCCGGAATGCGCTGGGGAAGGCCCTGGGCGAGGCGGGTTACCTGGCCGAAGCCGACTACGACGGGGACGGACGCATCACGTTCAATGACTACGCACGCTGGTACGCATGCTACAAGCAGTACCTCGCCGGGCCGTAGAACCTCCACCCTCGGGCGTGAGGTCCCCTGGACAGGGGACCCCACCCGTCGCCAGTGGAAGGGTCAATTGTGAAATGAAAGAGACGAAGACCAAGAAGCATAACGCAAGGCTGAAGCTATGAAACACCAAGTGTCATATCGCGCGTTGGCGCTGGGGGCCGGATGGTGCATCGCAGGCCTGATCGCGGCCCAGGCGGGCGGCGTCGTGAATCTGCTGCAGGAGCCGCCCGGACCGATCAGCGTCGGAACTACCTTCGAGGTGCAGGTCTGGGTCAACGGTCCTGGAGCACCCGTTGAACTGCTGGCGTTCGGGTTCGACGTGGATCCGGACAGCACGCTGTCGCTCGCGACATACACCGGTTACACGATCGGTCCGGGCGCGTTGGCCGGTCTCGGTCTGGCGAACGACGTCAGCGGCATGTTCTTTCCAGGGGCCAGCGACCCCTCGGTGCTGCTCGCCACACTCACCTTCACCGCGGATGCGGCGGGCAGCGAGGCCCTCGTGGTGCGCGGGTTGGCGGACAACCTGTTCTTGGGTTTGTTCTATGCCGATATGACGGATCCGGGTAACCCGGTGTCGTCGAATGACGATGTGGATGCGGGGATCACCGTCGCCATCGTGCCCGAGCCGTCCGCCGCGGTAATCGTGGGCCTGGGTCTGGGAGGTTTCGTGCTTTGGCGGCGTCGCCGGAGGCCGTGAGTGAGTGACAAACGCCGGTCGCTGAGTACTGAATCACGGGCAATCTTGGTGAAGTGGTCCGAGTCGGAGGCGGGGTCGCGTGAGCGGTTTGCGCGGGTTGCACCGCTCCGTCAAGCATCGGGCGAAGTGACAGGTTCGGTATATCCGGGTACCGGTCGGTCCGGCCAGGCCCCGATGGCTGCGGATCGAGCTGGCGGGCGCGGTCTGACCCGAGAGCCGTCGCGGGGACCGGGGGCAAGCGATCTTCCGCGACGGAGTGCGAAGGGGCGAAACGCGAACCCGTCGAACGCCAACGGAGTTCAGTCCTCCAGCCCGGGGTTGCGCCACCCGGCGCTACCCCGGGGCGCGTGCGCGATCAGAAGACCCTTAACCCCGACGGGGTTGCAGGTGTTTCGCTCGTCGTCCGGGGCCAGAACCCGGTTGGGGTTCGGGACCTCGCGAGGCGTCTGGCCCGGAGGCACCGCGCCGTCGCTGTGGAACCGCCCCGTGCCTGGCGGCGATGGCTCGCAACGGCCCCCGAGATCGACTTCCGCGACTCGCCCCAAGTAGTCCTCCCGCGCATCCCGGCAGCACGTCCGGGTGTTCACCGGCCCGGAGTCCGTCGCAGCGAGGCGAAGGGGATGCGGACTCCGTTGATCTCCCGATGGACGGCCTCCTTACTCGCCTCCGCGTGGTCCACTCCGTCCAGATCCTGGGTGAAGCGCGGAAAACCGGCTTCGAGGATGGCAAAACCGCCCACCACAACGTAGCGGGCTCCGAGGTGGTTCAGTGCCGCGCACAGGCGGGTCAGGTCGTCGCGTCCCGGTGGGTGCGGGCCTTCAGGAGTGCCGCCCGGAGGACGTGTTCGTTCGTCCATGCGTCGGCCTCTTCGTGGGTGCGGAAGCGGAAGACGCCTTTCGGGTAAGGCAGCCTGGGCATCAGCGCCGCCGCGTTGCGGACGAGTCGGTCGTCATCGCCCGGCAGGGCTCCAGTTCGCCCGACGGGATTGCCGTGCCGCTGAAACTCATGCCACAGCAGCACGGCGTGAACCTCGCAAGCGCCGGTCCCGGCGGCAATCCGGAACCGGCCCGGGCGACGGGCTTCGCGCAGGACCGCCAAACGGAGGGGGCGTCCGGGTACTGCTGACCTACGCGCGGCGCGGCATTCCCTGCTTCCGCCAGGGCCGGTTCCACCGCCTTCCGTAGGTCCTCCGCGTCGGATTTGATGGACCGCGGCTATTCGAGGGTCGGCCGAACCACCTCGCCGCGGAGCTGCGCCTCACCGCCGGCCGGCTCGTAAACGCCGTAGAAGAGGGAACACGAATCCAGCCACAGGGTCAGCCGGCGCCAGTCGTCCGGGGGGAGCGACACGCCGTGGTGATCGCCTTTCAAGAGCGTGTACAAACGCGACGCGCGCGCCCCAAATTCGCCCGGAGTGGTGCGATACCATTTCGGGTCATTCCAGTCGCGGCCGCCGTAATTGTAGAAGCCAAACCTCGGGGCCAGGCTGACGTAGGAAGCGTAATACGCCGTCGGCTTGTCCATCCCACCACGGGCCGGATGCCGAACCACCGTCGCCGCCAACGACGGCGCCTTGTCCGACTCGCGGGTGTGGCATTCGACACAGTGACGATCCAGGACCGGCTGTACGAGGCGCGGATAGCTGAACGGGTTGGCGCCTTCCGGGGCGGGTGCCAGGCGCGACGGCGGCCGGCTGAAGGCCAGCGGGACGCCCGAAGGGCGCATCGGAGGCGCCGTTCTCGGCTCGTGACAGCCGACGCAGGTTGTGCGTTCGCCCGGTTGAAACTGCGTCGCCGAACGCATCGAGGTGACGGCCAGGCCCTCTTCGTCCAGCGCCTGGAAGTACAGTTCCCGCCGCGCAGGCACGATGAAATGTGCGCTCCCGTCCGCCTCGACGGGCACTTCACCGAGGACGGCCCGGGCGAGATTGACGGAGTCGTTTCCCTGGGGAATCTGCAACCCGGTGTTGTGCGCCACGGCGGCGGACGTGACCGCAAGCGGCAGGATTTGATAGACCCGAAGCGCGGTGATGCGGGTGCCAGCGGGCCAGGGCTGGCGGCTGCGATACACGTCCACCACGGACACGGTGGCCTCGGCCGGTTGGTCCGCCGCGATCCGCTCGGACTGGTCCGGAATCACCGGTGGCCGCGGGCGGGCGCGCAACGGCATGGGGCTGTGGCTGCCGATCTCCGGGTCGCGGTAAATCAACTCGCGATTGCCGAAGGCATCCACCAGGTAGAGTCCGTAGTTGCCCTTGGGGCCGAGGTCCGGCAGGCGCGTGGCCGGGTCATAGGCGCACAGGAAGTAGTCTTCGCCCAGCGGCCAGGCCTCGCCGTAAGCCTCCACGCCGCCTTGGGTTTCCGGGAAGTCCACGTCAGGCGTCAACCGGCGCACGGGCCCCATCGCGTCGTCATCGGGCACGGCGGGATCCAACAACACCAGGGAACCGTAAGCCTGACCGTGGTGCGGCGCTGCCGTCGCCATGAACCGACGGGACCCGGGGATCGGACGTACGTTGAGTTCCATGTCCGGACGCGCACTGCGAAAGGCGAAGTTGCCAAACATGGCCCGCGGATCGCGTCCGTCGGGCGACATGAGCCAGGGGGCGTGGGCGACCACGCCATGCCGGTCCACATAGTCCCAGCGCGTGTAGAGGATCTGGCCGTCGTGCGTGACGCCGGGATGCCACTCGTTGGTCTCGTGATAGCTCAGACACCGGATGTCCGTGCCGTCGGCCGCCATGTCATGGACCGTGTAGGTCGGGCAAACCCGCCCGCAGCGCAGATAGCCGCCCCGCCGCTCACTGATGAAGGCGATCCGCCCGTTCGGCAGCCAGCAGGGATCGAAATCGTTCCACGTGCCGTCGGTCAGCTGGGTCAGCCCCGAGCCATCCCGGTTGACGCGGAACAGGTGGTAGCAGCGGCCCTCGGCCCAGTGCCCGCGGCTCGGGTCGGTGTGGTCGCGATGCTGCCGGTCCCCCTGGCACTCGACGTACGCGAAGAGCACCGTCTGCCCGTCGTAGGAGACGGCGGGTGAGAGGAACGAGCCGCCCTCGGTCTCATCGCCCTCGAGTTTGCCCATGCCGTCGTAGCGCAGGTCCCAGGCCCGCCGCGGCCCGCCGCTCAGCCGCTGGCCGGCGAGGCGCCCGTTGTTGCAGACCGAGGAGGCCAGCAGGTCGCGCACCTGGGTGCGCACCGATCCGATGCTGTCCCAAGGGTGTTCAATCACGAACAGGCCGCCGCCGGGCCGGGCCACCAGGCCGTAATACTGGTCGCACATGTGGTCCATGAGGGCTCGGTGCCGCTTCACCAAGAGCAGTTCGTGGAAATCCAGCAGCGGATTACTGAACGCGATGTCGCGTCGCAACGCGCACGCCGTGTCGAACAGCCGGCGACGCGCTTCGGTGTCCGTGACCGGGATCTGACCGGCCCCCAACCGCAGGGTGTCCAGTTCGAATCGCAGGGTATCCAGCGCGTCGGCCAGCGGTTCCATCCTCGCCGCCTCGGCCGTGCGCAACAGGTCGGCCAGCAACACCCCCGTCCGGCGCAGCACGATGTCGAGCGGATCGCGGTCGGCCGGATCGAGCAACGCCGCGGAGTGCTGGGTCTGGCTGGCGATCTTCTCGAACCGGACCCGGTTGGTGAGATCAGCCTCGAGGGTGCGGAACTCCCGCTCCCATTCCGCGGTCAGGTCCAGCGCCAGGGGTTCGACGCCCAAGGCTCCGGCGCCCCCCAACAGGACGACGGCGGCCCCGGTCAGCAGGGCGAGAATCGTGCGGCCACAGTTCACGGGCGCGGAGTATTCCGCATCAGCCGGCCTGAAGCCAGTGGAACTCGCGATGACTCTTTACGCGAAGGCGCGCCACGGCATAATCTGCAAGTCATGAAAGCGGCACTGACAGAACCCGAAATCGTGACGCGCAACGGCAAGCCCGTGTCGGTCATCATCCCCATCAAGGACTACGAGGAACTCCCGGAGCGGGTGGAGGATTCGGACGACGTGGCCTGGCTTGAACGCGCGCGGAAGAAGCCGCTGCACTATCGTCCGCTGGCGGATTACGTCGCCGAGCGCAACCGCCAGTGACCATGTATCGCGTCGTGCCGGTCAATCGCGTGCGCCACCGCCGCGGCGTCTATCGCTGCTGCTTGAAACCCATGCTCCTAAAGCCGCTGAAGCCAGTTCCGACATGAAGCCAGTTCCGCGCCTGTGCCGGGGTGCCCCCGGGGGCCATTCTCCCCATTATGACGGCGATGGAATCACCGCGACCGGTCATCCAGGGCGTCCGGCCCAGCCCGCTCGGGCTGACCGCCGCTCGTGCGCTGGGCCACTTGGGCTTCATCCCGGAGAAGACCGGACTCGTGATCGAAGACAGCTCAGCAGCCACGACTACGACCGCTCCAGGCTCCGCGCCTGCGCCACTGCCGGGGTGGAGAAATGCTGTCTGGTGCTCGGGCCCGAGCAATGGAGGAAGGTGCATCGCCAACCGCGGGACGACCGATACACCGACAGCACCCCTCACGACCCGGGCGCGACCGTAGCGCGAGATCTGGTGCCGGGGTTCGCGGTGAGCCTGACCGGACGTCCGCCGCGTGACCGGAGTGTCAATAGTGACGACCGATAACCTTCACGACCCCGCCACTGAAATGGACGCGCCAATAGATGCATGCGAATCCGGCGGAACGCTGATAGCCCAACCGCTAGTCTTCGAATCAAAGCGCACCCTCAAGAACGGAATCGCCAAGTCGCTTTGTCTTCTTATAGCCGTAGTCTCTCCAATCCACATACTGGACTGCTCAACTGCTGCTGCTCAATCCCCGGCCCCAGACAACTTCAATCCAGGGGCGGATGGTCCGGTGGGCTCCCTAGCGCTACAGCGGGATGGAAAGATTCTGTTGGGAGGACTTTTCACAAACGTTAACGGCCAGTCGCGTGAGAATATTGCTCGACTGAACCAGGATGGCACACTCGACGGTAGCTTCGCTCCGGGAGCGAACAACTGGGTGCATTCCATGGTGGTGCAGGCGGATGGAAGAATACTCGTCGGGGGACGGTTTACTGTCCTCGGCGGGCGGATGCGCTACGGAATTGCTCGCCTTAACCCTGATGGTACGCTCGATAGCGACTTCAATCCGGGGGCAAGTGACTCGGTCTATTCCGTGGTCGTACAAGCCGATGGGAAGATCCTGCTTGGCGGCGAATTCACTTCACTCGGCGCTCAGCCGCGCAACTGCATTGCTCGGCTGAACCCGGACGGGACGCTCGACAGCGGGTTCAATCCTAGCGCAGGAGCTGGAGTCAGTAGGGCGCACGTGGATTGCCTGGCACTGCAGGCAGATGGAAAGATCGTCGTGGGAGGCCATTTCAGTCGGCTTGGCGGACAATCACGCAGCCGGATTGCGAGACTGAATCCGGACGGGACGCTGGATGCGGAATTCAGTCCCGGGGCGGACGGTGTGGTGTATTCCCTGGCGGTGCAGGGGGATGGGAAGATCGTGGTAGGGGGAGGATTCAATTTCCTGGGTGGACAGTGGCGTGCGGGAATTGCTCGGCTGAATCCAAACGGGACCCTAGACAGCGAGTTCAAGGCTGAGGTGAATGGCGGAGTGTTTTGCGTAGCATTGCAGGCCGATGGGGCGATTCTCATCGGCGGCTCCTTCAATATGATGGACGGCCAACCGTACAACCGCATCGCTCGGGTGAACCCGGACGGGACGCCGGACGAGGGGTTCAATGCAGGGACAGACGATTGCGACGTCTATTCGCTCGGCGTGCAAGAGGATGGGAAGGTTCTCGTCGGAGGCGCATTCACGACACTGGGCGGACAGCCGCGCAACTCAATTGCGCGGCTGAACAACACCGCACCCGCAACGCAGACCCTGAGCTACGACGACTCAACAATCACTTGGCTACGGGGTGGTACCAGCCCGGAAGTCTGGCGCACTACCTTTGAGCTTTCGAGTGACGGCCTTACTTGGACAAGCCTCGGTGTTGGAGACCGCGTGACCGGCGGGTGGCAACTGGCAGGCGTAACCGTACCTGCCGACAGCACACTGCGGGCACACGGGGATGTCTGCGGAGATTCCTGCTGGGGCCTGGATGACTTCCGCGGACCTCCGGCGTTTCTGTCGCATCCAACGAACCAGACAAACCATGCCGGTGAAACCGCTACGTTTGCTACCGCTGCGGGAGGCACTAGGCCAGTACATTTCGCGTGGCTGAAGGACGGAGTGACGCTGCGCGACGGCGGCAGTATCACCGGCACCACCACACATACACTCACGGTCACTAACGTGCTCGGAGCGCATCGAGGCGGCTACAGCGTTGTCGTCTCTTGTCCGGAAGGCAGCCGCACGAGCCGTGTCGCCCAACTGACGGTCATTGATCCATTCATCTCGGTGCAACCGAGAAGCCAATCCGCTCATCGAAGCGAATCTGCAGTCTTCACAGTCACAGCAACAGGCACCCAACCACTCACCTACCGGTGGTGGCATGATGGCTCATTGATTGCAGACGGTACGAACAGCCCTTTGGTGCTGACTAATGTCCAGGCATCGGACGCAGGCGACTATTTCGTTGCGGTCAGCAACCAGCACGGAAGCACTACCAGTTCGTCGGTTCGATTGACTGTGAACCTCGCCACCCTCGACGAGACGTTCAATCCGGGGGCCGACGGTGGCATCAAATCACTGGCGGTTCAGGCCGACGGGAGAATTCTGGTGGGAGGCGACTTCATCACGCTGGGAGGGCGTCCGCGGAGTCGTATCGGGCGGCTGCACCCAGACGGGACGCTCGACGAGGGTTTCGATGTGGGGGTGGGAGGAGGCGCTCGTCCGCAGGTCTATTCCCTAGCAACGCAGGCAGATGGCAGCATTCTTGTGGGAGGCACGTTCACCACGCTTGGCAGTGCGCTCCGCAACAATATTGGACGGCTCAGCCCTGAAGGGACGTTGGACGCCGACTTTGATCCCGGGGCGAACGGTTACATATCCTCCTTGGCCGTGCAGACTGATGGAAAGATCCTTGTGGGAGGGCGGTTTACCACGTTGGGAGGGCAGTCCTGTAACTCCATTGGCCGGCTGAACGTGGATGGGACGTTGGACAACGAGTTTAATCCGTCTACAAACAGAAACTACGTATTCATACAGTGCATCGCAGTCCAGCCCGATGGAAAAGTCCTTGTTGGGGGTGAGTTCAGGACACTAGGCGGGCAGACGCGGACCAACATAGCTCGGTTGAACCCAGACGGGGGACTGGATAGCCAGTTCCATCCCAGCGCTAACGATCTCGTATATTCCCTGGCACTGCAACCCGATCAGAGAATCCTCGTCGGAGGGTATTTTACCGCGCTGGACGGACAATCCCGCCACCGCATTGCTAGGCTGAACACCGATGGGACGCTGGACGCCGGGTTTGATCCGAGGCCGAACCACGCCGTGGTGTCCATTGCACTGCAGGCGGATAGCGGCATACTCCTAGGGGGGCATTTCACCGTAGTGGACGGATTGACCTGTAGCGGAATTGCCCGGCTCAACCCAGACGGAACGCTCGATACCGGGTTCAATCCGAGTGCGGGAGCTGGGGGCTTTCCGAACGTCTATTCCTTGGCCATGCAGGAGGATGGAAGAATCCTCGTCGGAGGCGCATTCACGACACTGGGCGGACAACCGCGCCACTCCATTGCGCGCCTGAACAACACCGCACCTGCGACACAGACCCTGCGCTACGACGACTCCACCATCACTTGGCTACGAGGTGGTACCGCCCCGGAAGTCTGGCGCACTACCTTTGAGTTTTCGAGTGATGGCCTTACTTGGAGAAGCCTCGGTGTTGGAGCTCGCGTGACGGGCGGCTGGCAACTGGCAGGCGTAACAGTACCTACTGACAGCACACTGCGGGCGCGGGGCTACACCACCGGCGGTCTCAGCAGCGCCTCCGGCTGGTTTGTGGAAGCGTACTGGCAACGCCACCCCAATATCAACATTCAACGCACCGGTTCTTCCAGCTTCAATGTGCTGCTAGAAGGGGCGTATGGACTCCGCTGTGCGCTCCAGACCACGACTGATCTTGTGTCAGCGCCAGAGTGGCAGACGGTGTGGTGGGGGGCGTTAACTAATGCCCCGCAGTCAGTGTCTTGGACGAATGGCTGGGAACACGGCCGTTACTTCCGGGCGATTTACCATTGAAAGCAGTGAAGGGGATCGGGTCCTGTTATCGCCAAGTATGAGTGGGTCCGGCGGCGTCGCGCTCATGGCCCGGGAGTTCAGCGTCAAGTATCCCGACGCGATCTGGCACCTCATCGATCGTGGGGATCGCCGCGAGCCCAGCTTCCATGACGACGCGCATTGCGCGCAGTTCCCGGTCACGCGGGGGGCGGGTGTTCTGCGGCAGCACGTTCAATCGGGCCCAGCGCCTTCGCGGACACCCCTTCCAGGGGCGGTTCACGTCGGTACTGATCGAGGGCGTCCGGGGCACGGGGAGGTGGCCCGCGGCCCGCATCTGAACCCGGTGCGCCTCGGGGGACTGGGACTGGGCAAGCCCGCTACGACTCCGACCTGCGGTGTTGCTTCGGCAAGCGTGCGAAGCGGTGAAATCGGCGTCCGCTGGTCGGAT
>CAZHUS010000063.1:0-45583 GCA_964535555.1 uncultured Verrucomicrobiota bacterium | reverse complement strand
ACGCCCGGAACTGGTTCGCCGCGTGCGGCTACAGTTTTATTTAAACTGCTCTAACGCACAAACTGGTTCGGTCACCTGCAACCCAGGCAACAAACGCGCCCTCCCGACTTCAGTCCCGCGCGAGGCGGAAGAGGAATTGACGCGGTGTGATCACGGCGATGCCAAAGGGTTTGCCGAGAGCGAGCAGGTCCCGGTCATGAGTGACAATACATCGGGCCTGCGCCGCCAAGGCACAAGCCAGGTACGGGTCGTCATCAGGGTCGCGGCTGCGCTGCTTGCCTAGCGGCACTGGATCCACCCGGTGTGCGACGGAGTGGATCCACCGCAATACCGGCTCCGGTTCGTAAGGCATCCCCACCCGCAACTCCGCAACGGTTTCCTGGTACTCCATCAGAATGTCCGCGGTGACGAACATCCGCGCTTGCCGCCGCGCCAACGCCACGAGGCATAACAAGTCCCGGCCGCGCCACCCCGCAGCACTGACTACCACGTTCGCGTCCAGGACGACCGCGATCACCGGATCGAACGCAGCTTGGTGCGGGCGCGCTTCTGAGCCATCAGGATTTCTGTCATTTCCCGCCGGGACGGATCGCGTCCGGCGTGTGTTTGCAGCGCGGACACCAGCTCACGGGAGCTGTGTTCGGTCTGCCGCTCCTCCCAGTTCCGCCAAGCCGCGCGCAGCAACTCGCTGACATCGCGGAACCGTCCCGTGCGGACCTCGTCGGCCATGGCTTTGGCCTGCTCGTCCGTGACCGACAACTTGATCGTTCTCATCGTGCGATCAGGCTGTTGGAGGAATCCAAGCTTGTCAAACAACGGAAGCGGGTCACGCATCAGGGCGGGCGTCAATCGGAGCAGGGCATGATCAAAGAACAGGCGCGCTCAACGGCCGAATTGGCTGCGGCGAGTTGCAGCAGCGGCCTATACTGGCGAGCCAACTTGTTGCCTCCTCTTCCCGTGCCCATCCAGCAAGGCCAAACGCAAAGACGCCAAGTGGCGAAGGCGCGAGGCGGAAATGCGGCATTCGCCGCGAAACAGCACAGAAATCGCAAGACGTGCGGCCCTGACCACCGTTACCTGGACTTTGGCGCCTTCTGTGCCTCTTCGATAAAGTGACAGGTTCGAAGTTGACATGGCCGGCTGGATGCCGTATTAGTCGCCCAGCAATTGAGACATCGGACGTTCTATGCGGATGGCACGGATCAAAGTCGCGGGCCGGGGGGCGGTGTATCACTGCATCTCCCGGGTGGTGGGCGGACAGCGGTTGTTGGGTTCGCGGGAGAAGGAGAAGCTCCGGGAGATGCTCTGGCAGCAGGCCGAGTTCAGCGGACTGCAGATCATCACGTACTGCCTGATGGTGAACCATGTGCATATCCTGGTCCGGGTGCCGGCGCAAGTCGCCGCCTCGGATGCCGAACTCGTCGCTCGAGCAGGGAAGTTCTATGGCAAGAAGAGTCTGTACGTGCAGACCTTGCTGAAGACCCTCGATCCGCAAGGGGCTCTGCCGGAGGACCTGCGGGAAGGCCTGCGCCAGCGGATGGGGGATGTGTCGGTGTTCATGAAGGAGCTCAAGCAGCGTTTCAGCAAGTGGTTCAACAAGGAGCGGAACCGGTTCGGAACCCTCTGGGCCGAGCGGTTCAAGAGCGTGTTGGTCGAGGATCAACCTGGTGTCGTGCAGACGGTGGCGGCGTATGTGGACCTGAACCCCGTGCGCGCGGGACTGGTGAAGGACCCCAAGGACTATCGTTGGTGCGGGTACGCGGAGGCGGTGGCGGGTCACCAAGCGGCACGCGAGGGCCTGGCGAGCTTTAGCCGCTCCGCCGATTGGGCCGAGGTCGGTAGGGCATACCGGCAGGTGTTGCTGGTAACGAGTGGCACCGCCGGGAGATCGGGGAAGGTTGTGCTGGATCCGGAGGAGATTCGGCGGGAGTTGAAGCGGGAAGGGTCCCTGACGCTGGGGCAGGTGTTGCGGCTCCGGGTGAGGTACTTCACAGACGGGGTGGTGTTGGGTTCCCGGAACTACGTCAACGAAGTGTTCGGGGAATTCCGCGACCGGTTCGGGCCCCGACGGAAGAGCGGGGCGCGGGGGTTGCGGGGTCTGGACGCACTTGGCGATTTGGCCACGATGCGGGACCTGCGGGTGGATGTGGTGGGCTGAGCCGGAAGAGGTAGGGTTGGGGGCGGGTTGGCGGAGACCAGCAGGGCGCGATGCACCCGGCTGGCAGCCGGGACTGCCTTGTATTCGTCCTGCAGACTGCCAGTCTGTGGCACCTTCGCGGTTGTCGCAGAATGCAACAACGACCGTTCGCCCGCGAACACATGCCACAGTACCGATAGCCTGCCGATTCCACGGCGTTCATGTTGATCGAGCTCTACATCAAGCGAATACGGGCTTCTGAGCGCCATGGCACGATTCTTGACTACCTTCCCCAACGTGAAAGGTCCTTGGGCGTGACATTGAAGAACCGGACTGTCATCGGCTCGCCTTGGGGCCGCACCACCACGAAACGCGCGATCACTCCCCGATGAATCCCGGGCACCTCACCGATGCAGCGCGACGGCGGCGGCGGCTTCGCTGGGCCATGGTCGTCGGCAGTGGTCTCGGGCTTTGCTGCCTCCTGTACCTCCTCGACCCGTTTTCCCTCCGGTCCGGTGTCCCCACCCACGGTTTGATCGGTCATTGGCCGCTGGACGGTAACACCGAGGACGTGAGCGGGAACGAGCGGCATGGCACCAACCGCGGCGCGGCGGTGGTCCCCGGGCGGTTCGGCAGCGCCTACTACTTTGACGGCAACTCCGGGATCGAGGTCGGCGACCTCGACTTCAGTTCCCAGGAATTCACGGTGTCCGGGTGGATACGGGCCGGCGATCCGCCCAAGGAACAACTCTTCAGGAACTGGATCATCAAGATGCACGACAACGGGACAACCGGCGACGCCACTTTCGAGTTGCTCTTGCAGGACGGACGCGACTTTCCGGGGTACCACAACGAAGCGGCATTCATGGTGTGGCGCGAAGGAGCTGGCGTGGTCGGCTTGTTGTCGCGCGGCGTGAATATGCGAGACGGGCGATGGCATTGCATGACGGCCACTCTCAGACCAGGCGAACAGAGGCTCTATGTGGACGGACGATTGGTCGAGTTGGCAACACACCGCGGTGCCACCAACGTCTTTCCAGGTCCTTTGCCACTTCAGACCGGCCCGGTGGCCATTGGCGGCGGCCGCTTCGGCCCTTACCACCAACCCTGGGTAGGAGAGATCGATGAGGTCCTCATCTACAATCGGGCGCTGAGTCCGCGCGAGGTGCGACAGCTCTGCCCACAACCTCTGCCGCTCGTCGCCATGGCCGGGGCGGCTGGTTCGATGCTGGCGCTGGGCGCCGCGTTCCTGGCGTGGCGATACTGGCTGAAACGTCGTGAGGCCGACCGTTTGCGCAGCCAGATGCTCGATCAAGAACGCCGGGCCCGTGCGGAACTCGACGCTCGCAACGCCGACCTGGCCGCGGCGAAGGAGACTGCCGAAGCTGCCAACCGTGCCAAGAGCCAGTTCCTGGCCAGCATGAGTCACGAGATTCGCACCCCGATGAACGCGATCCTCGGCTACGCCCAGCTCCTGCGTCACTCGCCGGACGTGCCGCCACAATGTCGCGCGTCCATCGAGACCATCAACCGCAGCGGCGAGCACCTCCTGGGTCTCATCAACGAAATCCTGGATCTCTCGAAGATCGAATCGGGGCGCGTCGAGCTGCGGAACACCCTCTTTGATCTGCGGGCGGTGGTCCGTGATCTCGAAGCTCTGTTGCGTCCCCGGTGTGAGCAGAAGGGATTGACGTTCCGGTCGGAGATCTCCGGTGAACCCGTCCCACTCACCACGGCGGTCCCTCCCGGCGCCGTAATTCAACCTGGAGTGCAACCTGCCGCGAACCCTCCCTCTCCGTTCGTTCTCAACGGCGACGAAGGCAAGCTGCGCCAGATCCTCCTGAACCTGCTCGGGAACGCCGTGAAGTTCACCGACTCCGGCACCATCACGCTGACCATCCAGTATGAAGAGGGAGGCATGCAGCATTTAGACACCGGGCAAACTGACAGCACCCCGGAACGGGGGTTTCCGCAGGCTTCAGGCTGCTTGCTGCATTGCTCGGTGACCGACACCGGCCCGGGCATTCCGGACGAGATGCGGAACCGTCTCTTCCTGCCTTTCGAACAGGCGGTCGGTTCCCAGGTCAAAGGGGGGACTGGGCTCGGACTGGCCATCTCGAAGCGCCTGGTCGAGCTGATGGGCGGACAGCTCAGTTGCGAGTCGCCCGTTCCGGCGACCCCTGGACGTGCGCCCGCCCAACCCGGCTCGCGGTTTTGGTTCACCGTCCCGCTCCAGCGGATCGTCGAGCCGGAACGCACGACACTGCGAGCGGTCGACAAGCGTTCGTATGGAACCGGCACGGTCCTGCGGTTGAAACCCGGGTCACGCGTTCGGGCCCTGGTCGTGGACGATGTGGCGGAGAATCGCGCCGTGCTTTCGCAAGCCCTCGCCGCGCTGGGTTGCGACGTGGACGCGGCGGCCACGGGCGAGGCGGCGGTCGACAAGGCCCTGGTCACGCGTCCGGACATCATTTTCATGGACATCCGGCTGCCGGGAATGGACGGCACGGCCGCCACCCGGTGCATTCGCGAACGTTGGAATCGTGCGAAGGCAGGTCCTCCGCCCAAGATCGTGGCGCTCTCGGCCTCCGCGCTGGCCCATGAGCAAGCGCGTTATCGCGACGCCGCGTTCGACGAGACCCTCGCCAAACCGTATCGGTACGAGACTTTGATCGAGTGCCTGCGCGAACTGCTGAACGTCGAGTTCACGGGTGTGGAGGCTGAGGCGGTCGGGGCGTCTGCTGCCGGCGCTGGTTCTTCCGCCTGCGACTGGACCTTTCCGGACGCGTTGCGGCGCGATCTGCTGGCGGCGGCGGAGAGCTACAATCTCTCCCTCGCACACGCGTGCCTGGACCGGCTCGACGCCTCGGGGCCTGCTGGCCGGCAGTGGGCAGCGCGGCTCCGCGAGCCTCTCAGACGCTTCGACCTGGCCGAAGTCCGGCGGCGGCTCACCCAAGCCGGTGAGGGCTGATCCCGCCCCGAACGGCCAACTGCCAATCGGCAGTACAGCCGGGTGGCGACCTGCGGTACTGCAGGCTGGCAGCCGGCGAGACCACCGACGTCCCTCCGAGCGATGACACTCATCCCTTCGCCGCGATGGTCGCGAGTGGTTCCAAATCAAGCGGACCCCCCGAGACCTTCGCCCCATTTCGAAACATCGGCTAAGGACTGGCTTCCCGAGCAGTGCTTCTGGTAACCTTGATGGCAGATGACTGCCAAACGGACACCGAAGGGCGCTCTCGACCCGGAGCCGCCCGGACGTTCTTCCCGTCATGATTCCATGGGCCTGAAGCCACCCGGCGAGTTCCGCGCGTCGCCCGGCCCCGCTCGCACCGCCACTTACCGCGGGTCGTCCATCTCGCTCGGCGCCCTGCTCCTTGTGCTGGGGTTGGTTGGTTGGGGCTGCAAGAAGCCCGCGCCCCCCCCGCCGCCTCCACCCACGGTGGTGGTGATGGAACTGGTTCCCACGAATAAGCCGGTGGCCGTCGAGTTCATCGGGCAGCTTGACTCGCCCCAAAACGTCGAGGTGCGAGCGCGGGTGGAGGCGTTCGTGGAGAAGGTCCTCTTCACGGAAGGGACGGAAGTGAAGGAGGGAGATCCGCTCTTTCTGCTGGATCAGAAGCCGTTTGACGAGCGGTTGGCCGCCGCCGAGGGCCGGTTGGCGGAGGCCAAGGCCTCGCTGAAGAAATCGGAAAAGGACGTGGCACGGCTCCAGCCGCTGGCCGAGAAGCGCGCCATCCCCCAGCAGGATCTCGACAACGCCCTGGCCGCGCTGGACGTGGGCCTCGCGAACGTCCAGTCGGCGGAGGCGCAGGTGCAATCGGCGACCATCGATCGCGGCTACTGCGATGTGCGCGCCCCGGTTTCCGGGTTGATCGGGGCCAAGCAGGTTTCGGTCGGCAGCCTCGTGGGCAAAGGGCAGCCAACCTTGATGGCCACGATATCCACGCTGAACCCGATCTGGTTCTACTGCGCCATCAGCGAGGTGGACTACTTGCGGGCCGAGCGCAAGGCGCAGGAAAGCGGTCGCCGCGTGCGCGATCTGCCGGTCACGCTGATCCTGGCGGACGGTTCGGAGCATCCGTCCCCCGGCAAGTGGGTCTTCCTGGACCGGGCGGTGGACATTTCCACGGCCACGATTCGAGCGCGGGCCGAGTTTGACAACCCGAACGGGATTCTGCGGCCGGGGATGTTCGCGCGGGCGCGGATCAGTCTGAAGCAGGAGCAGGACAGCATCGTGGTGCCGCAGCGGGCCGTGCAGGAGTTGCAGGGCAAGACGTTCGTCTGGGTGGTGGGCGAGGACAACAAGGTCTCGCAGCGCCCGGTGAAAGTCGGAGTGGACGTCGGCAGCGACGTCTTTGTGCTGGGCGGAGTGAAGGCCCACGAACGGATCGTGCTCGAAGGGGTGCAGAAGGTGCGTGAGGGCGCCGTGGTGAATCCGATGACCGTCGAGCAGATGCAGGCCGCCGCCGCGTCGGCGGGAGGCGGCAGCCACGCCGGGGGGACGGCGCCGGAAGGCAAGGCCGCGACGGAAGCCAAACCGGCCAAGGAATAGGTGCTATGGCCGACTTCTTCATCCGGCGTCCCATCGTGGCGATGGTGATCGCCATCCTGACGGTCATCGTCGGGACGATCACCCTGATACGGCTGCCCATTTCGGAGTATCCTTCGGTCAGCCCCACCATGATCCAGGTCACCACCACCTATCGGGGGGCGGCGGCCGAGGCGGTCATGGAATCCGTGGCCACGCCCATCGAGTCCAAGGTCAACGGCGTCGACAAGCTCCTGTACCTGCAGTCGTTCAATGCCAATGACGGCAAGCTCACCTTGAACGTGTACTTCGATGTCGGGACCGACGTCGACATCATGCAGGTGAACACGCAGAACCGCGTGGGTCAGGCCGAGGCGCAGTTGCCGGACGCCGTGAAGCAGGAAGGGGTGGTCGTCAACCGGTCCAGCCCGGACATTCTCATGGTGGTGGCGCTGTCGTCGCCGAAAGGCACGTACGACGCCATGTTCCTCGGGAATTATTGCGACATCAACCTGGTCGACTCCATCAAGCGCGTGCGCGGCGTCGGTGACGTGAAGAACTTCACGTCCCAGGACTACACGATGCGCCTCTGGTTGCGTCCGGACCTCCTTGCCTCGCTGGGCATCACGCCGTCGGACATCCAGAACGCCATCAAGGAGCAGAACGCGCAGTCCCCCTCGGGCCGCATCGGCGCCGAACCAGCCCCGGCCGGCCAGGAAAACCAGTTCAACGTTCGTGCCCTCGGCCTGCTGAAGGACCCGCGCGAGTTCGAGGAAATCATCATTCGCAGCAACCCGGACGGCTCGCAGGTCAAGGTCAAGGACGTGGCGCGGGTGGAGCTCGGCGCCCAGACCTACGACCTTCGGGCGCGCTTGAACGGGTCACCGGCCGGTGCGATCGGGGTCTACCTCGCCCCGGGCGCCAACGCCATCGAGACGGCGAAGAACGTGCGGGAGATTCTCGATCAGGCGAAGCAGCGGTTCCCGCCGGACATGGAGTATGACGTGACGCTCGACTCGACGCTGCCGATCAAGGCTTCGATGGAGGAGATAGTGCACACGTTGGTCGAGGCGGTGATCCTGGTGTTGCTGGTGGTGTACATCTTCCTGCAGAGCTTCCGGGCCACGATCATCCCGATGTGCACGGTGCCCGTGTCGTTGTTGGGCGCCTTCATCATGTTCCCGGTGCTCGGATTCAGCATCAACGTGCTCACGATGTTCGGCCTGGTCCTGGCGATCGGCATCGTGGTGGACGATGCCATCGTGGTGGTCGAGGCGGTGCAGCACCACATCGAGCACGGGAAGGACCCGGTCGAGGCCACCCGGATGGCGATGAAGGAGGTCTCCGGGCCGGTGGTGGCCATCGGCCTGGTGCTCTGCGCGGTGTTCGTGCCCGTGGCCTTCATGGGCGGGGTCACCGGCAAGCTTTACAGCCAGTTCGCCCTGACGATCGCGGTTGCGGTGGTGTTCTCGGTCATCAACGCGCTCACGCTCAGCCCGGCGTTGTCCGCGCTCCTGTTGAAGAAACCGACGCCGGGGCGGGGACCGATTGCGAAGTTCTTCAAGGCGTTCAACCACGGCTTCGAGTGGTTGAGCACCCGGTATGGCCGTGTCGTGGGCGGTTTGGTGCGCAAGGCGGCGTTTTCCATGTTGCTGCTCGTGGCGGTGGTGGGTGGGATCCTGGTGATCAGCCGGTTCGTGCCGGGAGGCTTCATTCCCGACGAGGACAAGGGCTACCTGTTCGTCGCGGTCGATCTGCCCGAGGGCGCGTCCTTGCAGCGTACCGACCAGGCGCTGAAGCAGGTGGAAGCGATCGTGGAGGGCACCCCGGGCGTTCGCTCGGCGGTCGGCCTCGCGGGCATGAACATCCTCAACTCGCTCAACTTCCCGAACGCGGCGCTCATGTTCGTGGGGCTGGAGCCCTGGGAGGAACGCCAGACCCCCGAGTTGCACGCCAGCGCGATCGCGCGGGAGTGGACGCGGAAGTTCTCCGCCATCCCGGGGGCGCGCGCGATGGCCTTTGGGCCGCCGCCGCTGCCCGGCTACGGCAATGTCTCGGGATTCACGATGCAATTGCAGGACCGGACCGGGGGGAGCATCGAACAGCTGGCGGGCTACGTGAAGCTGTTCACCGAGGCGGTCTCGAAACGTCCGGAGATCGGGCGCGTGAGCACCACGTTCAATCCGGCAACCCCCCAGCTCAGAGTGGACCTCGACCGGGAGAAGGCGCGCACGTTGGGAGTCACCATCAACAGTGTGTTCGCCACGCTGCAGACCTATCTGAGCGGGCTCTACGTCAATGACTTCGTCCGGTTCGGCCGGGTGTACAAGGTCTTCCTCCAGGCGGAGTCGCAGTTCACGGACAGCCCGGATGACATTGGTCAGTTCTACGTGCGCAACGACGCCGGAGCGATGGTCCCCCTGAGCACCCTGGTGAAGGTGAGCAAGATTTCCGGGCCGAACGTGGTGACGCGCTTCAACCTCTATAACGCCGCCGAGCTCATCGGCGCGCCCGCGCCCGGGTACAGCTCAGGCCAGGCGATCAAGGCGATCGAGGAGGTGATGGCCACGATGCCTTCGGAGGTCGGCTACGCGTGGTCGGCGCTCACGCTTCAGGAGAAGAAATCCGAAGGGCAGGCCCCGATCATCTTTGGGATGGCGGTGTTGTTCGTGTTCCTGTTGCTGGCGGCCCAGTACGAAAGCTGGGGGCTGCCGTTCGCGGTGCTGCTGGCCACGCCGACGGTGATCCTGGGCACGATGGTGGGCATGCTGGTCCGACAGTTTGACCTGAACGTGTATGCCCAGATCGGCCTGGTCATGCTCATCGGCCTCTCCGCCAAGAACGCCATCCTGATCATCGAGTTTGCCAAGATGAAACGCGAGGAGGGCGTCGAAGTGGTCGACGCGGCCGTCGAGGGATCCCGGCTGCGGCTCCGCCCCATCCTGATGACCTCGTTTGCCTTCATCCTGGGCTGCATCCCGCTGATGCTGGCGTCGGGCTCCGGGGCGGCCTCGCGCAGCACGATGGGCACGGGTGTCGTCTTCGGAATGACGATCGCCACCGCGATCGGTCTGTTCATCATCCCGGTCTGCTATGTCTTTGTTCAACGGATCATCGAGCGGGGGGGCCGGAAGGCGGTGGGCCCCGCAGCGACACCCGCGGCCGCCCCTCAAACCGGAGGAGTGCACGGATGAAGCCTGAGCGCCGAAGTCTGAAATCGATGCCCACGCCGCGGAAACGGAGTTGGAAAGCCGAGCTGCAAGGCCGCATACCTGCAGGCGCCGGGGGTCTCCTGGTCTGGGTGACCATCGCCGGTTGCACCGTGGGACCGGACTATGCGCGGCCGCCGGTCAACGAACCTCCGGCCTACCGCCGGGCGGCTTCCGACGTATCGCCCGCAGCGGCACCGCCATCGTTCGCGGAGCTGACCTGGGACCAGGTTTTCATTGACCCCCAACTTCGCGGCTACATCGCCGAGGCCCTCACGAATAGTTGGGACGTCCGCATCGCGGCGGCGCGCGTGCTTCAAGCCGAGGCCGCCTTGCGCATCACCCGCAGCCAGTTCATGCCCACCGTCGCGGCGGGGGGCGACATCTACACGACGCGAGCTTCCGAAAACGGGCCGTCGGGAATCCCGTCCGGTGTAAATCCGGAGAAGGGGTATGGCGATCTCTACGTGGCCATGTCCGCGTACGAGGTCGACCTGTGGGGACGGGTGCGACGCGCCACCGAGGCGGCCCGGGCCCAATTGCTGGCGACCGAGGCGGCGCAGCAGGTCGTGAGACAGACGCTGGTTGCCGACGTGGCCGGCACCTACGTGCAGTTGCTGCAACTGGATCAGTCCCTGGACATCGCC
Source organism: uncultured Verrucomicrobiota bacterium (assembly GCA_964535555.1). GTDB lineage: Bacteria > Verrucomicrobiota > Verrucomicrobiia > Limisphaerales > J093 > DSVZ01. Next base: position 35,059 of record CAZHUS010000063.1, on the reverse strand, counting down.
CGGCGTTCGTGGACGAACCGGAATGCTTCGCTCGCGCTGACCACAGCGCGGGAAGAGGGCGGGGTGGCCTCGATGCAGGATGTGGCGCAAGCACGGATCCTGGTGGCCACGGCGGAGGCCTCGATCGTGGACACGTTGCGCGCCATCGAACAGACCGAGAACGCCATGAGCATGTTGCTGGGGCGTAATCCCGGCCCGATCGACCGAAAGGCGACCCTCGCTGACCATCCGGTCCGGACCGAAGTTCCCGCCGGGCTTCCGTCGCAACTCCTGGAGCGGCGTCCGGATTTGCGCGCAGCCGAGCAGTCGCTGGTGGCCGCGAACGCCGACATTGGCCAGGCCAAGGCGGCTTTCTTTCCGCAGCTTACGATTACCGGGCTGTACGGGTTCCAGAGCGTTTCGCTGGGCAGCCTGCTGACGGGCGCTTCACAGACGTGGCAATTCGGTCCAACGGTGACCATGCCGCTGTTCACTGGAGGTCGCTTGCGCGGCAATCTCAAGCTCGCCGAAGCCCGGTTTACCGAGTCGGTGGCGCAGTACCAGCGGTCGGTCCAGGGGGCCTTCCGTGATGTCTCGGACAGCCTGATCGCCTACCAGCGTCTCGGAGAATTTCGCGCGAAGCTGGAGACGCGGACCCAGGCGCATCGGCTCGCGGCGGAACTCGCCAACGTCAGGTACGAAGGCGGCGTGACGAGTTACCTGGAAGTTCTCTACAACGAGCAGGAGTTGTTCGATGCTGAACTCGCTCTTTCCCGCGCGCAGGCCGACGAGGTGCTGAGCGTGGTGCAATTGTATCGCGCGCTCGGTGGCGGTTGGACCGAACCCGCGACCGCGGTGGCATCCGACCATGCAGATCCGCCCAGTCCCGCCGACTGGCCCGCCTCCACCAAACCGGAAGGTCTATGAGCAAGAATCCCAAGAACGAACCCGACCACGACGGGAAGCTGAAATCGAAGCAGTACCTGAAGGAGTTGCGCAAGCTGCAGGCCGAGCTGTGCGTCCTGCAGGAGTGGGTCAAGCACAAGGGCCTGCGGGTCATCATCGTGTTCGAGGGGCGCGACGGGGCCGGAAAGGGCGGTACCATTCGCGCGATTACGGAACGCGTCAGTCCGCGGGTGTTCCGGACCGTCGCCCTGCCGGCGCCTTCCAGCCGCGAGAAGACGCAGATGTACATCCAGCGGTACATGGCTCACTTCCCGGCGGCGGGCGAGGTGGTCATCTTCGACCGGAGCTGGTACAACCGGGCCGGCGTCGAGCACGTCATGGGTTTTTGCACGAAGGAGCAACACCAGCTTTTCCTGGAGCGCTGTCCGGAGATCGAGAAGTACATCATCGACGGGGGCATCATCCTCATCAAGTACTGGCTCGAGGTGAGCGACAAGGAACAGAAACGACGCTTCGAGGCCCGCATCACCGATCCCTTGCGCCAATGGAAGCTCAGCCCGATGGACCTGCCATCGCGGACCAAGTGGTATGAGTATTCCCGGGCGCGCGACTTGATGCTGAAAGCCACCGACACCAAGTGGGCGCCGTGGCACATCCTGCGATCCGACGACAAGAAGCGGGCGCGACTGAACTGCATTCACCACCTGCTCAGCCTGATCCCGTACAAGAAACTGCCGCGGGAGAAGATCAAGCTGCCCGAGCGCTCGGACAAGGGCGCGTACGACGACCAGGCGGCGCTCAAGAAGCGGCGGTTCGTGCCCGAGAAGTACTGACTTGCGTCCGTTCAGCTGCGCGCGATCCACAGATCCATCTATGAACCGAAACCATCCACGTGACCCTTCGACCGGGCCGCTGGGCCATGCGCTCAGAGCGGTATTCCTCGGGGGCATACTGGCCGGCACGGCCGTGCTCACCCCCGGCTGCGGCGGCGGGGGCAATACCTACCAGCCTGCCGCCAACACCACCCTCGGCCGCGAGCTCCAGGACCTCCAGGACAGCTACGACAAGGGGATCATCACCCAGAAGCAATACGAGGATACCAAGAAGCGCCTCATCAAGAAGTACACGGACTAACCGAAAGCTCTTCCCGGGTTTGAAATTCACCTCCTCCATGAAAAACTGGTCCTGCATTCTGCTCGCCACCGTCGCCGGGCTTCTCGCCGGCTGCTCCTCCACTCCCGAGAAGGTCGATCGCGGGCCGATTTCCGCCAAGACTTTCAGCTTCGTCAGCCGCGCGAACCGGCCGGCCCCCGGCTACACCGACGACCGCCAGGCCGTTCACGCCATGATTCAGGAGGCAATCACCAAGAACCTCTCGAATCGCGGCCTGAGCAAGGTCGAGAGCGGGGGCGATGTTACCGTGGCTTACCTGGTCATCATTGGGAACAACGCTTCGACCGCCGCCATCAGTGAATACTTCGGGTATGGCCCGGATGCCGCCGCCCTCGCGGAGAAGGCGCACAAGGCCTACACCAAGAGCAAAACGCCCAATTACTTCGAGGCCGGCACGCTGGTCATCGACCTGATTGATTCGAAGAGCTACAAGCTCCTGTCGCGCCATGAGGCCACGCGTCCCATCCTCCGTGAGTTGCCCGCCAACGGCCGGGCCGAGCGCATCGAGGAGGTCGTCGACGACATTCTTCGGGATGTCCGGATCGCGTCGCCCTAGCCGGCTCCGTCAATCGGCATGCCCCGCCTTGGTTGGCCATGAGGTGAGGGACCCGGAACCAAGCCAAGCCCTAAACCAACCGCACGCGCCCATGTTTGAATCACTGAAGAGACCTCGGGCCGCCGCGGTGGCTGCGGCGCTGGCGATCGTGGCCGGGTTCACTCTGCCGGTGCAGCTTCGCGCCGCCGAGACATCCCCCTTGCCCCCTTTGACGCTGGCCACGGGAAGTCCGCGGCTTCCAGGGAAATTCGTGTGGGCCGATCTGGCGACGGATGACGTGCCCAAGGCCTCGGCGTTCTACGGTGGCCTGTTTGGATGGACGTTCCAGGATTTCGGGGGGTATCTCATCTCCGCGAACGACGACCGGCCGCTCTGCGGTCTGTTCCAGCGCGAGCGCCCGAAGGACAAGCCGGACGCCAGCCCGCGCTGGTTCGGTTACATCTCCGTCCGCCATGTCGAGAAGGCTGCCCGCGCGGTCACCGAAGCGGGTGGCAAGGTGGTGACGCCGCCGCGGAAGTTCTCCCAGAGGGGCGAGCAGGCGGTCTTCCGCGATCCGGAAGGGGCTTTGTTCGGGGTGGTGAAATCGAGCGCGGGTGATCCTCCGGACTTTCTGGCGTCGCCCGGCGACTGGATTTGGATCCAGCTCCTGAGCCGGAATGCCACGAATGCAGCCGAGTTCTATCGCAAGATTGGCGGCTACGAGGTGGTGCCGAACGCTTCCCCCGGGCGGCTCAGTGATTTCGTGTTGACGAGCGGAGGTTACGCCCGCGCCACGGTTCGGACCATCGCGCCCGGGCAGGAGAAGGTGCAGCCGACCTGGCTGCCGTTCGTTCGGGTGTCGAGCGTCGCCGATTCGCTGTCGAAAGCGCGCGAATTGGGAGGGCGGGTGCTCGTGAGCCCGAAGCCCGAGGTGCTCGAGGGACGGGCCGCGGTCGTGGCAGATCCGACCGGCGCCGCCATCGGCCTCCTGGAATGGAGCGCGGATCTGCTGAAAGGAGGGCAGTAACATGCGCCGGCGTGGAAGTTGGATCGCTCTTGGCGCGTTGGGTGTCTGCCTCGCCGGTTTGAGTACGGGGTGTGAGACCACCGACGGTGGCGACCTGGGGGGTGGGATGTACTACGGGACCGGGTTTTACGATCCGTGGTACTACGGTGGCTACGACGACGGCCCCGACGTAATCGTCACCCCTCCCACGACTCCGCCCCCCCGGCCAACTCATCCCATCGCACCAACTCCCCCGGCCATGCGACCGCGGCCGATGCCGATGCCTTCCATCCCGGCACGCCCGATGCCGCGAGGCCGGTAGAAAGGTTCGATGAGCAGCCCGCAGCCCGAACTGGAACGGAAGCTGGGCTGGTTGATCCTGGCGCTGCTGCTGGCAGGATGTCTCTTCATCCTGCGGCCGTTTCTGTCCTCACTGCTGTGGGCTGCGATTCTGAGTTTCTCGAGCTGGCCGCTCTACTGCCGCGTTCTTCGATGGGTACGGGGCAGGCGTATGCTGGCCGCACTCCTCGTCTCCGGCGGGATGGTGGGGACGATCCTGGTGCCGGCGGCGATGGTGGGGTTGACGCTCAAGGACAACGTCCGCGACCTCACCACCGCAACCCAGCGTTGGATCGACGAAGGCCCGCCTCCGCCGCCGGCTTGGATCGCCCGAGTGCCGGTGGTGGGGCCCGATGTGGCCAGGTACTGGAAGAACCTGGGGACCGACGGGGGAGAGTGGATGGGGGCGATCCGGCGGCTGCTGGAGCCCGCCAGCGCCTGGCTGTTGCATTGGGGCTTGCGGCTCGGGCAAGGCCTCTTTCATCTGGCCTTGAGCATTCTGGTGACGTTCCTGTTGCTGCGGAACGGTCCCGTGGTGGCCCGGACGCTCACGGACGCCGTGGAGCGGATCGCCCAGGAACGTGGCAAACGCCTGCTGCTGCTGGCCGGCACCACCGTGCGAGGTGTCGTGTACGGAATCCTGGGGACCGCCCTGGTGCAGGGCCTCCTGGCCGGGGTGGGGCTCCTCGTTGCGGGCGTGCCCGGACCCGCGGTGCTGGCGATGTTGGTGTTCTTTCTCTCGGTCGTTCCGGGCGGACCGTTGTTGGTGATGCTCCCTGCCGTGCTATGGCTGTTCCACCAGCAGGCCGGCGGGTGGGCGGTCTTCATGCTGATCTGGGGCGTCGGGGTGAGCACGGTCGACAACTTCGTGCGTCCCTGGCTGATCAGCCAGGGGAGCGACATCCCGTTCGTTTTGATCCTGTTCGGTGTTTTGGGTGGCGCGTTCGCCTTCGGCCTGGTGGGCATCTTCATTGGCCCGACCTTGCTTGCCGTGGGGCACCGGATCCTTGCCGAGTGGGTTCAAGCGCGTCGCACCGCTTCACCTCGCATCGCCTGAAACCCGCCATGCTTCAACCGCCACATCCCTTTTTTGGAGGATCGCGATATGCGTGCGACTGACAACACTCCTGATGAAACCTCTTGATCACGCCGGCGTGCGCCGCCGATGAAGGTGCCGCTGCCTTCGCTCACATGGCTGCGGGCTTATGATCCCCGCTGGCTTCGCGGCGACCTGGTTGCCGGGATCACCCTGGCGGCCTATGCGCTGCCCGCGGCGCTGGGTGATGCCTCGCTCGCCCGGCTCCCGCCGGAGGCCGGACTCTACGCCTGCCTCGCGGCCGGGCTCGTCTACTGGCTGTTCTGCAGTGCCCGCCACACAGCCATTACGGTCACGTCGGCGATTTCGCTGCTCATCGGCGCTTCGCTGGGAGAGATCGCGGGTGGCGATCCGGCTCGCTTCGGCGCCCTGGCCGCCGCAACGTCGCTCATGGTCGGAGGCATCGCCCTGGTGGCGTGGGCGGTGCGGGCGGGAGTGATCATCACGTTCATCTCGGAGAGCGTGATGGTTGGGTTCAAATGCGGGGTGGCGCTTTTCCTGGCCAGCACGCAACTGCCGAAACTCCTCGGGTTCCACGGCGCGCACGGTGATTTCTGGGAGAACGGCGCGCATTTCGTGAAGCACCTCCACGAGACGAATGCGGCGGCGGCGGTGTTGGGTGTCAGCGCGCTCGCGGTTTTGGTTCTTGGGAAACTGTTCCTGAAGCACAAACCGGTGGCCCTGTTCGTGGTCGTCGGCGGGATCGTGGCCTCCTCGGCGCTCCACCTGGATTCCCGCGGCGTCCAGCTCCTGGGCGAGGTTCCTCAAGGACTGCCGGGCCTGAAGCTCCCCGCCGTCTCCTGGGCGGACATCAACCAACTCCTGCCCCTGGCCGTCGCGTGCTTCCTGCTGGGCGCGGTGGAGACCGCCGCCATCGGACGCATGTTCGCGGCGAAACACGGCGGCCGTCTCGATGCCGACCAGGAGTTCCTGGCGCTCGCAGCCGCCAATCTCGCCGCCGGATTCAGTCGGGGATTTCCGGTGAGCGGTGGCATGTCGCAATCCGTGGTGAACGAGGAAGGCGGCGCGCGGAGCCCGCTCTCGGGTGCCGTCGCCGCGGGCGTGCTGCTGGTGGTCGTGCTCTTCTTCTCGCATCTCCTCCGGCCCCTGCCGCAGCCGGTGCTGGCGGCGGTGGTGCTGGTGGCCGTGGCGGGTCTGTTCAAGGTTTCGGCTCTCGAACAGCTCTGGCGCGGTGATCGCAGTGAGTTCGTGGTGGCCATGGCTGCCATCCTTGGGGTGCTGGGAGCCGGACTGCTGCGCGGCGTCATGATCGGCGCCATGATCTCGCTGGTTCAATTGCTGCGCCGCGCGTCCCGACCGCACGTGGCGTTCCTTGGGCGCATTCCCGGTACCCGGCGCTTCTCCGACCGCGAGCGGCATCCGACGAACGAACTGGTTTCCGGCGTGCTTGTGTTCCGCCCCGAGTCGAGTCTCATTTACTTCAATGTGGATCACGTCTGCGACACGATCCTGGCGCGGGTGCGGGCCGAGGAACCGAAACCACGGTGTGTGGTGCTTGACCTCTCGGCGGCGGGGCATGTGGATCTCCAGAGCGCCCACGCGCTGGCTGGACTGGCCGACGAGTTGAAGGCTTCCGGGGTGCCCGTGCGGACGGTCGAGGCCCGGGCCTCGGTGCGGGATCGGCTGCGTACGGAGCGGGTCGACCAACGCCTCGCCCTGGCCGACCGGGCGATCTCGGTTGCCGATGTGGTCGATGAACTTTGCCGTGCGGCCCCGGTCGTTCCAGGGCCTGCTTCAAACCAAACCCACAACTGAAATCGTCCCATGAAACACCCAAGCTCCATCCCCGCGCTCCTCAGTCTGATGGCCATCTGCCAGCTCTCGGCGGATGTGCTGGAACTCAAAGGCGGCAAAGTGCTCAACGGCACCTATGTCGGGGGCACGGCCGGCACCATTCGCTTTGAAGTGGACGGGGCGGTGCAGGTCATCGAGAGGAGCCAGGCCCTGGCCTTGACGTTCACCGGGGCTCCCGCCGCCGCCCCGGCAGCGACGCCCGCGGCGACGCCTGCGGCAACGGCGGTTCCGACCGCGGCTCCCGCTCCCGCTCCCGCTGCGCCCGCAGCGGCAGCGGCACCGGCGCAGATCACCGTTCCTGCGGGGACCACGCTTCTGGTGAGGCTCGTGGACCCGGTGTCTTCGCGTGATAACGATGGGAAGCGCTTCACCACCACGCTCGAGACGGACCTGGCCGCCGGCGGCGTGGTCGTCGCCAAGGCCGGAACCAAGGTCTACGGGCGCGTCCAGAATGCGCAGCAGGCGCGCCGCTTCACGGGTCAGAGCAAGCTGGACCTGCGCCTGTCGGAAATCGCCCTCGGTTCGAACCTCATTCCCCTCATGACCAGCGGCTACAAGGAGTCAGGCTCCAAATCCGTGGGAAAAACCGCCAAGGGCGCCGCGGCGGGTGCAGCGATCGGCGCGATCGTCGAGGACGATCAAGGCGCGGGCAAAGGCGCGGCGATTGGCGCCGTGGCTTCGGGAGTCAAGCGTGGGGAGACGGCGTCGGTCAGCCCCGGCACCCTGCTCGAGTTTCAGCTGCAGCAACCGGTGACCGTCGCGGTGGCTCGGTAGACCCTCATCGTTCGCACACCTCAACCCCGACACCTTCCCGCTCATGAATACGAAGTCCCTCACCCGACTCGCAATTACCCTCGTGCTGCTCACCCTGGCCGGTCCCAGCCCGGTGCAGGCGCAGCAGAGCACCGTCGACCAGATCGAAACCGTTCGCGCCCTCTACAAGGGGGACCGGGAGGCGGTGGTCAGGGAGGCCCTGGCGCTGACCGAGGCCGAAGGCGCCAAGTTTTGGCCGCTCTACCGCGAGTACCGCGCCGACATGGAGCGCCTCGGCGACGGGCTGGTGAAGCTGGTTCTCGAGTACGCCGAGCTGTATCCGAGCGTGCCGCCCGCGCGGGCGGAATCGTTGCTTCGGCAATACACCAGCCTGGAGGTCAAGCTGGCCAAGAAGCGGGCCGCGTACGTGCACCGTGCCGCGAAGTATATCTCCCCGGCCAAGGCGCTGCGCTGGGCCCAGGTGGAAAACCGCGCCGATCTCGCGCTCCGGCTCCAGCTTGCAAGCGTGATTCCCCTCGCACCCACAACTGTCCAACCCGCCCCATAGATGAAGGCGCCGCTTTGCGGACTGGTCCTTGCCTTGGTGGCTGCGGGTTGCGGATCGCTCGGCGAACCCAACTCGGCCAGCTTTGCGTCGGTAGTCATCGACAGCCACACGCCGCAGGCCATCGCGGATGCCACCGCGAAGGTCTTCCAGGCCGATGGCTACGCCGGGGAAGCCGATGTTGCGGAGCCGATGTACTTCGAGAAGGAAGCCTCGCGGGGCACCACCATCTCACGCGCCGGCTTGATTGCCGCCCATGAAGGAGAGCGCACCATCTACCGCGTCCGGGTCGAGATCGTGCCCTTGCCGGGACACCAGCATCGGGTCCAGTGCCAGGCGTTCGTCGTCACGGGCAGCGGGTTGTTCGAGGACGAAGTGCGGATGACGGGTCTGCGCCGGGGAACTTACCAGTCCCTCCTTGACCGCGTGAAAACTGAACTGAAGTGACCCAGGTGCCCGGGACGCACTCTCAAGCCACACCATGAACAAGAAGATGGCCCCCCAGGCGACGTCGGCCCTGGCCGACGCCTGGGACCGCCAATGGCAGGAGCGTTGGAGCAAGGTCGGCATGCCCGGGTACGAATTGCCGGTGGGCGATCCCGGGAATGATGAACGCGAGTTCCTCGCCACCGCCCGGACGCCGGCGAAAGAGAAGCAGCGGCTCAAGCGCATCAACGACGAATTCGAGAAGGCCTTCACCGCACTGTATTCCGTCGGCCCCGCGGTGACCGTGTTCGGTTCCGCGCGCTTCCGGGAGGACCATCCATACTATCAGCTTGCGCGCTGGGTGGGGGCGGAACTCGCGCGGGCGGGCTTCGCCACGCTGACGGGGGGCGGTCCCGGCATCATGGAAGCGGCCAATCGCGGCGCGCATGAAGCCGGCGGCGCGAGCTGTGGATTGAACGTCATCCTGCCCCACGAGCAGGCCGCGAACCCCTACGTCGATCGGAGCATCGAGTTCCGCTACTTCTTCACCCGCAAGGTCTGCCTGGTGAAGTACTCCTGCGCGTTTGTGGTCATGCCGGGCGGACTGGGGACGCTGGACGAACTGTTTGAGGCCGCGACGCTGATCCAGTGCCAGAAGATCGGGCCCTTCCCGCTGATCCTCGTCGGTTCGGAGTTCTGGCACGGCTTGCGCGAATGGGGCCAGTTCATGATCAGCCAGGGCGTCTTTGCCCAGGAGGAGATCGGGTTCGGACGCATCACCGATTCGCCTGTCGAAGCGGTCGACTTGATCGTGCGCGGCATCCATCCGGACCTGCGCAAGCAGTTGAAGCCGGTAGGGGCGAAGGCCTGAGCGTTACCCGGCACCCGGGAAGCGTCCGGGGCGGCGGGGGAACTGATCCGTGGCCAGGAATCGTCCTCGCCGGTCCAGGGGACCCGGCCTCCCGCCTGAAAGCCCGGTGGCCTCACCGGGCGGCTGAGGGTGAAAGGTAGGGCCGCCGGCTGCGGCGGGCAACGGATTGCCCGCCCTACCTGGCTGGGCTCCACCGAGAAGGTCGCCAGGGGGGCGTCGGTGCGTAGGATCGTCCTGAGCTGTCGGCCTCCGGAACGAATTCCCACTTGGCCGAAGGCCGGATTGGTGCTATCGGTCCCCCGTGGCTGCGGGAGACTGAACCGCGGCCTGACAAGGGTCCGGCGACGTGTGTTGCTGGAGGAAAACCCGGGTGGTCGGGCCGCCACTCAATCGTCAGGTTACCCTGTGCGATCCTGCGTCGAGGTGAGTGGCCGGGAGTGGCGTGTCCTTTGGAGGGGCCGCTGGTGGCGTCTGGCCCGGCGGCGATCGGACGACGTGCGTGCGTGCAGGGTTTCCGACCGTGCGCCCGATGAACAAGACCCTCGGACTTCAACTCGTTGTCTATAGTGCCCTCCTCGGTGTCCTCAGCTTCGTCGCCTACCGACTGAACCCCTCGCAGGGGAGCTTGACGGTCGTCGCCGGCTTGGTGGCGGCGGGGCTGTGCCTGGTTGGCGGCATCCGGGGCTGGCTCGGAAAGGGCGGGAAGACCCTGCCGGTGCTCGCCATGGGCCCCATCACCTTTGTGTTATTGGCCCAGGCCGTGATGGCCTGGAGCCCCGGCGGCGACGTGGCGTCCGGGGATCGCGCGGCAGCCGGGGTCTGGAGCCTGCTGTTTCTGCTTTCCTTCGCCATGCTCTTGCGAACGGCCTACGCGGGGGTCGTTTTCGAGCCGCAACCCGGCCGACCTGCCGGAATCTCTTGACGCATGGTCATGATCCGTAGGTCCCCGTCCTCCGGGACATCCTGCCGGGCTGACGCCACGGGCAGGCCGAGCCTGAGCGTGAACGCGGCTTTGGACCTGGGCGTCTGCGGGACCTTGGCCGCAGGCCTGACGGTCCTTGGGGCGAACCTGTATCCAGGCTTCCCGGCTTGGGCGACCGTCTTGGTCCCAACGGGCGGCGCCTTGTGCGTCCTTTGGACCATCCTGGGGCGGTGGGGGCGGCTGAGGCGGTCCGTGGTCATCGCTTCGATGACGACGCTCGCCGTCATGGCAATCGTCTGTGGGGTTATGGCCACGCGGGTTTGGCAAGCGGGAGGCAGCGGGGATTCCCGGGCAAGGCTGTGCGCCATTCTCATGTGCGTGGTCGTGGTGTGTTGCACCGGGGTGCTGCTCAATCTGCTGCGCGGGGCGAGACGCCGCTGAACGGACCGGCAAGCCGGCTATGCGGGCCCGAGGCTTCGTGGGCTCCTGCCAAGGGTGTAGAGCCAAGGTGCAATGGTCCGCCAATCCGGGTGAGGTAATGTAAGCCCCGGATCGGCCACGGCCGGCAATGGGTGTGGCAGGCCGGCACCGTGATGAACACCAAACACCGAGATCAATGCGCTGTGACATTCAACCCTTCCGGCTTGCGCTGCTGATCCTCGCCACCTCCCCCTCGGCGGCGACGGCGGAATGGGACGGCGTCTCCTTCCCGGAATCCGGGAACGGCGGATGGGTCGTTGTGCGGCCGGTGGCGACCGCCTTGGACTGCGGTTCCCGGCCCACGGCCGAGGTGATCATGCTGGCCGATATTCGGACGGCCTCCCTCTATACCATCGACCCGGTCTCAGGCCTGACCGTGATCGCGGGGAGCTACAGGCTCGATGAGGACCTCGTGAGGCGCACGATCTCGGGCATCCCCGAGCCTTCCATAACCGCAGGCGCAGTCCTGCTGGCGGGTCTGGCGGTCGGAAACCACTTCCGTCGCGGCGATGGGAGACGTTCGGGGTAGTTGCGGGTGTGGCGGTCTGCGTGACAAGTTCGAGCTCCCGGTGAAGCAGGGGGTCTGCCGCAAGCGCCGCCGCTTTCCATGAACCTGCTCCGAAAAGCGGCGATGAATCCCCGCACTCCAGGCGCTTCGCGACTTCGTCGGCAGGCCAGGGGAACTTCCCGTGAACCGGCACGAGGCAGGGCGGGCAATCCGCTGCCCGCCGCTCCGGCACGCAAGGGACTGCGCGCCCTACCTTGGAGCGACCGGTTCATTGCCACCGAGCAGGTCAAGAGGAACCGAGAACTCCCCTGAACAGGCGACGCGCATCCTGCTGAAGACTTGCCCGTCGGCTCTTCTCCAAACACAATATCGCCCATGAACACCCTGACGCGCCTCCTGGCGGCAGCCGTGACCTGGATCGGCCTCCAAGCGCCGGCCTTCGCGCAGCCGGCCAACCTGGTATCGAACGGCTCATTTGAACAAGGCATGGGCCGGAACCCGCGGAATTGGCGGGAGCAGCGCTGGGGTGGCGAAGGAACGTTCGATTACGCCAATGCCGGTCACACCGGGGCGCGGAGTGCCGGGATTTCGTCAACGACAGGGGCCGACGCCAGTTGGAGCGCCAACGTAGCGATCGAACCATTCGCGCGCTACCGCCTCTCGGGCTGGATCAAGACCGAAGACGTGAAGCCGGTCGAGGGGGGGCGCGGCGCGTTGCTGAACGTGCACGAGCTTCAGACGGTGGCGACGCCGGCCGTCACCGGAGACAGCGACTGGAAGGAGGTGGCCGTGGAATTCGACGTCGAAGACCAGTCGTCGGTCCAGGTGAACTGCCTGCTGGGCGGGTGGGGCCGGGCCACGGGGAAGGCTTGGTTTGACGACGTGCGGCTCGAGAAGATTGGCCAGCGCGAACCCCCGGCGCCGTCGATTGCGGTCGATGCGAGCCAGGTAAGCCAGCCGTTGTCGGCGAATATCTACAGCCAGTTCATCGAGCACCTGGGACGCTGTGTCTATGGCGGGATCTGGGCGGAGATGCTCGAGGACCGCAAGTTCTACCATCCGATCACGGCCGAGTACCGTCCGTACACGTCGTTGCGGGATAGCTCCTTTCCGGTGGTAGGCCGGTCGCCATGGGAGATCACCGGAGCTCCGGGCGGGGTGACGATGAGCACGACGCAGCCCTTCGTGGGGCGGCACACGCCCGTGGTCGAGGCCGGCACCGGGATCCGGCAGCGGGACCTGGGCGTGACCGAGGGCAAGCGCTACATCGGCTATGCCTGGCTTGGGTCGGCAGGCGCCGAGGGCGTGGCGGTGGACATCCGACTTTCGTGGGGCGACGCGCCGGAGGCCGGGCAGACGTTCATGTTGAAGCCGGAAGCGGTTCCGGGATACCGCCGCTTCGGGTTCGAGTTCACCGCCGGTGCAACCACGGACAAGGCGATGCTCGAGGTCGCCGTGAAGGCGGGCGCGGTGTGGATCGGCACCGTGTCGCTCATGCCGGCGGACAATGTCGAAGGCATGCGGGCCGATACGCTCGCCCTGCTGAAGGAGCTGAAGGCCCCGATCTACCGTTGGCCAGGCGGGAATTTCGTGAGTGGCTATGACTGGCGCGACGGGGTGGGGGACCGCGACCGCCGCCCGCCCCGGACGAATCCCGCGTGGACCGGGGTCGAGCACAATGATTTCGGCATGCACGAGTTCATCCGCTTTTGCCAGTTGGTCGAAGCGGAACCGTGGATCACGGTGAACACCGGTTTCGGCGATGCCTACTCGGCGGCGGCGCAACTCGAGTACTGCAATGGTTCGCCCGAGACGTTGTATGGGACGATGCGGGCTCGCAACGGCCAGGCGCAACCGTTCGGGGTGAAGTACTGGGGCATCGGCAACGAGATGTGGGGGGCCTGGCAGTTGGGTTTCATGGCACTCGAACACTATGTCCTCAAGCAGAACTGGGTCGTGGACAAGATGCGTGCGGTCGATCCCGGCATCATTTGCATCTCCTCGGGCAACGCCGGACCCTGGAGCACAGGTTTGCTCAAGGGCTCCGCGGACCACATGAACTACATCGCCGAACACTTCTACTGTCAGGAGCGCCCGGGACTCTTCGCCCACGTCCGCCAGATTCCCGACAACATCCGTCGCAAGGCGGAGTTCCACCGGGAAGCGCGCAAGGACCTTCCCGAGCTCAAGGGCAAGGACATCCGCATTGCGATGACCGAATGGAACTATTGGTACGGCCCGCACGTCTTCGGTGAACTCGGCACCCGTTACTTCCTCAAGGACGCGCTCGGCATCGCGGCAGGGGTGCATGAATACGCGCGGCAGAGTGACCTCGTGGAATCGGCCTTCTACGCGCAGACGGTGAACGTGATCGGGTGCATCAAGACCAGCCGGCGCAACGCGGCATTTGAGACGACCGGGTTGGTGTTGAAGCTGTACCGTCACCATTTCGGCGAATTGCCGGTGGCGACCAAGACGACGGGAGCCCTCGATGCGCAGGCGGCTTGGAGCCGGGATCGGAAGACCCTGACGATCGGCGTGGTGAACGCGAGCGCGAAGCCGCAGGAGATTCCGTTAGCAGTTAAGGGCGCCCGGCTGAAGGGCACGGGAAAGCGCTGGCAGATCGCCGGCACGGATCCCCAGGCCTACAACGATCCGGACCGGGGCTCGCCGGTCGTCATCGAGGAGCAGGCCGTGACCGGGGTGGGAGACAAGCTGTCGGTCGCGCCATGCAGCGTCACCGTGCTGGCGCTCGACGCGGAGTAGCCTTGGCCCGGGGACAACGGCGATGAATTGGCGCCGACGGGTGGCGAGGGTTCAGTTGCTCGTGTGGTCGGGCAGGTTTGTCGAGCCTGCCGGTACGCCGGGTTGCCCAGTCCGGCGACGCCGTGGGTGACTGCCATGTCGCCCCTATCGGCGGGCAACGCCGTGCCCGCCCTGCCTGGATGACGTACCTGGCAGCCTGGTCACGGCGCAGCGCCTCGCCCGCCGGCTCCCACCATCTATTGACATCTGATGGTGCGCACCTACGCTCCGCCCATGGCGCAGAACATCGCCACAACGCCGCAGATTGACCGGATGGTCGAGGCCTGGATCGCGGAGGGGCGTTTCGCCAACCGGAGCGAGGCGTTCCGGGCCGGCATCTTCGCGCTCAAGGACAAGCTCGAGGCTCAGGCCTTCGATCCCGATTTTGTGACGATCGTTCGCGAACTGGACCGGCATCCGGGGGGCGAAGGGGAACCGGCGGCTGAAGAACTGCAGGAGATCTGCCGGCTGGCTCGAAAACACCGTGGGCGATGATCCCGACGGTGTTCGACACCGGCACGGTGGTGGCTGCCGTCTTCTGGCCACGGAGTACGGCCCGCCGTGCCTGGACGCGGGTGGCGCGCCGCATCGTACGGCCATGCGTCACGGAACCCATCGAACGTGAATACCGGGCGACCTGCCTCGAGTTCCAACGGAGGAGTTATCCTGAGCGTTCACCCGTGCCTTTTCTCGAGTGGATCCGCGCGAAGGCACTTCATTGCCTGCCCCTGTCGCTCGGGAAACCGCGAAGCCGCGATCCCGGGGACGATTCCTTCCTGGCCTGCGCGCTCGCTGCTCAGGCGAGGTTCATCGTGACCTCGGACCGCGACCTTCTGGCGCTCGGCAAGCCGTTCGGAGTGGCTGTGGTGACACCCCTGGAGTTCTTGAAGTGGACAGGCACGCCAGGCTGAACAGGGCACGGATGCAACGAGCTCGGGGCTGGGCGGCGGTGAGCGCCTGCTTCCTCCTCGGTGTCTCCTCGAACGCCGGCACGCTGCGCTTCAGCGCGGCACCGGGGAACGACCTCTGGCAGGCAGTTCAATCAGCCGGGTACGCAAGTGTTCGCTACGCGACGCCGGGTGAAGCCGTGGGCGCGGCAACCCCTGGAGATGCCGTCGTGCTCCTGGCGGATGGCTATCCGGAGCGAACCACGCCGACCGATGCCGCGTTGTTCCAGGCGGTCGCGGATCGCGGTATCCGGATGTACGTCGAGTATCCGAGCTTTCTTCAAGGCCAGCCCACGGCGGCGCCACAGTCCGCGCGGTGGGTCCGTGGTGTGGTCGCATCGGACTTTTTCGCTCCTCACCTGGCCCGGTTGCAGTTGTTGGCTCTTCACGACTGCCGATACCTGCCGGCCGTGTCCACCACGACTCACCTCGTACTCGCTCGGGTCGCTGGTTTCGACACGGCTGTGTACGGCCTGCCGGCGGAGACGTTGCCGCTGCTGTTCGAGCTGCCGAATGGTTCGGGCGACGGTCGGTTCCTGGTCGCCACGACGAAGCTCAGTCATTTTCGCACGGGACGATACGCTCCGGTGGGGTCTTGGTCGGTCATCTGGGAGCGCATCCTGGAGTGGCTGCAACCTGGGGGCGTCGGGGCGCGCCTGAACTGGACACCCACGGTGCGGCCTGTCCTTCCGGAGCTTTCCCCCGTGGACGAACGCATGACGTTGCGCCGGGGCGTTGAGTGGTTCGACCGCTCCGGTCTCATCCTCCGCCCCACGGATCTCGAAGCGTACGACCGGCCGGCGAATCCCCTGGAGACCACGACGGTCGACTGGCCGTTCGGGCATCGGGTGGGATGGCGGCCTTCAACGCCGGGACCTCGCGGTGACGGTTCGCTGGGGGTGCTGGAAGGCTTTGATGCCCGGGTTCTGCCGGATGGCAGCCAACCCGTCCGTTGGTGGCGTCGTGGCGACTGCAACGGTGAGATCGCAGGCTCGCTGGCCCTGGCGTCGCGCGTGTTGAACTCGCCTCGGTACCGAACCCTCGCCGCGAACATCGCGCACTGGTTCTATGCCGATTCCGTCATGTCCCAAGGCAACCGGGCCCAGGCGGGCCATCCCGCGTTCGGCCTGACGGGCTGGAATGACGTCCCGAACTATTACCAGTCGGGCCAGGACGGGTACGCGGTTTACTACGCCGACGACAACGCGCGGGCCATGCTGGGCATGATGCTTGCCGGCGCCGCGCTCGAAACCGACAACTACGACGAACGCCTCATGCGTTGTCTCCTCGCGAACCTGCGACTGACGGGGCGCCTGGGATTCCAGCCAGACCGTATCGACGAAGCCCCGTTGGTGGCCCGGGGCTGGCGCGCCTACTTCAACGACACCAACATCAGCCTGTCGCCGCATTACCAGGCCTACCTCTGGGCCTGCCATCTGTGGGCCTATCGGCACACGCGCTTTCCGTTGTTTCTCGAGCGGGCACGAAGCGGGATTCGCCTGACGATGGAGGCGTATCCCCATCGCTGGCGTTGGACGAACGGCATCCAGCAGGAACGCGCCCGGATGTTGCTTCCGCTCGCCTGGCTGCTGCGGATCGAGAACACGGAGGAAGTTCGAGGCTGGTTGAAACGTGTGGCGGGCGATCTCCTTGCCGCCCAGGACCCATGCGGGGCCATCCGGGAGGAACTGGGGCCGGGCGCTGGTGACTTCCCTCCGCCTGCCTCGAATGAGGCGTACGGGACGAACGAGGCCTCGCTGATCCAGGCCAACGGTGACCCGGTGTGCGACCTCCTGTACACGGTCAACTTCGCTCTCCTGGGATTGCACGAGGCGGCCGCGGCCACGGGCGATGCGCGCCTCAAAGCGGCGGAGGATCGCCTGGCAGGCTTTCTCTGCCGCATCCAGGCGAGGAGCGAGGCGCACGCGGAATTGGACGGGGCGTGGTTTCGCGCTTTCGACTACCGGCGCTGGGAGTATTGGGGAAGCGGGGCGGATGCGGGTTGGGGGGCGTGGTGCATCGAGGCGGGCTGGACGCAGAGCTGGATCACGGCCGTGCTGGGCCTCCGGCAACTTGACACTTCGCTCTGGGAATACACGGGAGGAAGCCGGGTCAAGCGGGAGTTTGAGCCTGCGCACAGGATGCTGTTGGGAACGGCGGGCGTGGCTGGCGAGCAAGTTCTTGATGAACCCAACCGAGGGCCGTAGTGTGACACCGATGCGGTTGGTCGAGATCAAAGAGTTCTCGCTGAGCACCGAGATCGAGTACCGACACGCGGTGATGTTCGGCCACGCCCGGCTGGAAAGCGTGGCGAAGGCCCTAACCTTACCGCCCTGTGGGGACTACGTGAACCCGGCGGAGATCAAGCTGAACCGGGACAACGAGTTGTATAGCTACGAACTTTCCGCGCCGCTTTTTCGGGGTGCCGGAGCGGTGAGGATCAATGCCAGCGTGATCAGGCTTTCCTTCACACAAGGCAGGACCAAGGCGCACTTGGATCTGATGAAGTCGCTGACCTTGGCGATCCTCAAGGAGGCCATGGCCGGCGAAGTGAGACGAAGCCTCCTGGCCTTCACTGCCCATGCGGTCTTCCCGTCCCCCGTGGACTTCATGGAGCATATGAGGCGCTACACGGCGTTGTCACCGACCGTCTTATCTGGCGGAACGGTCCTCGTCCTCGGGTTAGGGACCCCGGGCATTCAGGGGGAATTACGATACGCCTCGGAGAAGTCACTGGCCCACGAGCATGGGATTTACATGACGGCCAATGCGACTGTCGAATGCGACGTCACTGACGAATCGTTCAAGACGCTCGAAGAACAGCTTCGGGCGGCTGCCGCGCTTGACGGTATTGGCCTTTCTCAGGGCTGAGCTCAGCATTCCCCACCAGACTCACGCCTATGAACACAACCCTCGACCGACGCTCGACCGATGACGCCGACGCTACGTCAAGGGACAAGTCCACCCTGGGCCGGGGAGTGCTCGGCCTCGGCGGCACGTCAGGAACAACCTACGACTGCGGCCGCTCCAGTCGCCGGCAGATGCTTGAAGCACTTCAGCCGCGTCGGGTCATGCCTTCAGCTCCCGGTTTGCTGGTGCGAGACCCCTACGGACCCTCAAGTTCCGGGCGAAGCCGCTGGGGGGACCCGGAGCCGCGAGATACCAGCGATGCGAACGATGCTCCTCGGCAGGGATACCCAGTTCGGCTGTGGGGAAGCGGTGAAGCGCGTGTCATACCCGCACCGAAGATCGTCGCGTCATTCGTCGGGAAGGTGGAGTCCCTTGGCGACGAGGTGGCCATCGTGACCCTGGTCAACGCGGCGACCGGGGAGCGGCTTGAGTCCCAGTGCGACACGGAGGTGCTTCGCGAGAAGGGGATCAACTCGGGGGACGAGTTTCGGTGTGAAGTGGTGCGGAGTGGAGGAGAGACGATGACGCGCCTCGTACGGCTCCTTCCCAAGCCTTTGTCTGAAGAGCGGGTCGCTGAGATTCGAGCCAGTTACAGCGACCGTTGGGACTTCTAGCCCTTGGGGGCTCGATGGAGGAGCGCCTTGAGTTCCACGTGCTTGGGGGCAGGAAGGGGGAGAGCATTGTCGTCCGCCTGCCAGATGGAGGGTGGGGAGTGGTGGACAACTACACGCCGGTTCTGGGGCAGCCCGAGAGCAATCCGACTCTTCGATTCCTGCGCGCGCGGGCGGTTGAGCGGCTCGAGTTTCTCTGCCTGACCCATCCTCATGAAGATCATTATCGGGGGCTGAGTCACCTGTTCGAGGTTTTCCGTCCAGACCGGGTATGGGTCTTCCCGGCGAAGACGCACCGTGACTTGGTGGCATCAGTGCTCAAGGCCAGCGCGGAGTCGAGCAACCTCGGGGAGGAACAAGTCGAGAACCCTGACGAACTGGTGCGGTTTTTCGACGGCGTCCGAGACGCCTATCGCGATCGCAAGCGTGCCACGCCGCTCGATGTCCGGCGACTCGAGTTGGGGATGGAACTTCTGAACACGGCGGAGGCTCCAGCCGTTCGCATCTCGGCAATTGGAGCTTCCGCGGGGCGCGCCTTGCTCTATGAGGACACGCTGGCACGCTGTTTTGGCCCCCGGGGACAATTTCTGGCCGACCGATTGCCCGCCGTGGACCACAACATGATCTCAGGAGGTCTGTTGATTGAGTACGGACAGGCCAGGATCGTGTTGGGCGGAGACATTGATGGAGCCGCGTGGGAGGAGACTCTCCGCAGGTTCGCGTCGGACGACCGGTTGTCATCCCAACTCCTCAAGGTGAGTCACCATGGTTCCGCCAGTGGCTATTGCGATGGGCTCTGGCAAGCCCTGAGCCCGCAGAAGGCAACGATTGCGGTTCTCACCCCCTACACGAGCCAACGCCTCCCCAGTCGGCAGGGCCTGGCGCTGATTGCCAGTCACTCGAAGCTGACGCTTTCCGTGAGTGTCAAGGCGACCGCACTTGCCGCTTCGCGGTGGACTTCGCTGGCTGATACGTCCTTCGAGGGGCTCTCCGCGGACGTTCTGGTCACGCTCCGCTCAATCTTCCCGAAGACCATTCCGCCCAACGATCGCCTCGAGGGTCGGTGCTCATTCTATGTCGGTCCCGATGGGACTGTCATCCATGAGGAGGCTGGCGAGGCCGGAAGGCTCGCAGGTGGGTAGGAAGGCGAGGCGAGGATGGCTGTAACTCAGGTACACCAACCTCGGTCCATTGGCCTACCGGGGCTGCCTCGCGGTCTTGCCGGCGACCGGCTTCGTTGCCGCGGAAGGCAGGGACGGAAAGGATGACATGGACGACACCGCGGCGGCCTGCTTGAATCGCCGCCAGCCCATGCTGGCATCTGCGCTTCCATTCCGTTCGCATCCTGTATGAACCCCTTCCTCGGTGTCTTCTTCCACTGGCTTGGCGGCCTGGCCTCGGGCTCCTTCTACGTGCCGTACAAGGGCGTGAAGAAGTGGTCCTGGGAGACGTACTGGCTCGTCGGCGGTTTCTTTTCCTGGATCATCTGCCCCTGGCTCTTCGCGTCGACGATGACCAGCGACCTCCTCGGCGTGCTGCGTCAGCAAAGCGGCACGACTTTGTGGTGGACTTACTTCTTCGGTGCGATGTGGGGATTCGGAGGCCTGACCTTTGGTCTCACCATGCGGTACCTGGGCATGTCGCTCGGGATGGGGGTGGCGCTCGGCTACTGCGCGGCTTTCGGCACGCTCCTGCCGCCGATCTTCAAACTGTTTATCCCGTCGATTCCGGTGGCGGAGTCCATCGTCCAGATCGCCTCGACCAAACCCGGCCTGGTGACCCTGGCGGGTGTGGCGGTCTGCCTGCTCGGCATCGCCATCGCGGCGCTCGCCGGCCTTACGAAGGAACGGGAGATGCCGGAAGACCAGAAGAAGAAGGCGATCGCCGAGTTCAACTTCACCAAGGGCATCCTGGTGGCGACGTTCTCCGGGATCATGAGCGCCTGCTTCTCGTTCGCCCTCACGGCGGGCAACCCGATCGGCGAGGCCTCCCGGGCCGCCGGGACTTCCACGTTGTGGACGGGCCTGCCCAAGCTCGTGGTCGTGCTGCTCGGTGGGTTCACCACGAACTTCATCTGGTGCGTGCTGCTCAATCTCAAGAACCGGACCGGGTACCAGTACCTCGCCAGCCAGGTGCGGCCCGAGCACTCCGGTTTGCAGGCCGCCGGCGGCGAGCATGGCGATGGCGGCGGCAACGCCAGCCCGGGAGGTCGGCCGGCTGATCTTCGGGTGCCGCGGTTCGCCAACTACTTCTTCTCGGCGCTCGCGGGCAGCACGTGGTACTTCCAGTTCTTTTTCTACACGATGGGCGAGACCCAGATGGGCAAGTACGGCTTTGCCAGCTGGACCCTCCACATGGCCAGCATCATCATCTTCAGCACGATGTGGGGCTGGATTTTCCACGAGTGGAAAGGTTCGAGTCGCAAGGCGCACCGCTTGATCGCCACCGGCATCGCCATGTTGATTCTCTCGACCATTGTCATCGGGTTCGGCACCTGGCTGAAGGGGCAGGGGACCGGCGCCCACTAAACCAACCGGCACATGCCTAAAGCAGCGCCACCGCCAAAGTCAGGGGACGAGTTCGAGCGCGAGCCCGTGCCCAGCCAGGCCCTGAAGGGCCCGAGCGCGTTCTGGGGGATGTACGCCGGCGAGCATACGGCCGGCACGGAGTTCATGATCGGGCCGCTGTTCGTCGCGTGGGGCGCAACCGCGTTCGACCTCATCTTCGGCCTGCTGCTCGGCAACCTGCTGGCGGTGCTGACCTGGCGCTTTCTGACGGCCGAGATCGCCACGCAACGACGCCTCACGCTTTATTACCAGCTGGAACGCATCACGGGCCGGGATCTGGTGACGCTGTACAACTTCTTCAACGGCGTCCTGTTTTGCTTCCTTGCCGGTGCCATGGTGACGGTTTCCGCGACGGCGATCGGCGTGCCGTTTGGTGAACGGATCCGGATGCCTTCGTTCGGCGATACGTGGCCCACGGGAGCGGTGTGGGTGTTGCTGTGCCTGGGGATCGGCGCGGCCATGACCTTCGTCGCCGTGCGGGGCTATGGCTTTGTGGCGCGGGTCGGCCATATCGCGGCGCCATGGATGTTCCTGGTCTTCGTATCCTGCGGGATCGTCATGCTCACCAGGCTGGGAACGACGGACCTCTTCGAAGTGATGAAACCGGCACCGGGGACCGAGTCGAAGATCGGGTTCTGGGGCGTGGTCGCCTTTTCGTGGTTCTGCAATGCCGCCATGCACCTCGGGATGTCGGACCTGAGTATTTTCCGGTTTGCGCGGAAGCCCTCCTACGGCTGGGCCTCCGCCGCGGGGATGTACCTGGGTCACTACGTCGCCTGGATCTGCGCCGCGCTGTTGCTGGTTTACTGGGTGCGCGAGCGGGGGGCCGACCCTTCCAAGGGCGTGCCTCCCGGGCCGATGGTCTGGGATGCGGTGGGGTGGGCGGGCTTGGTGTGTGTGGTGGTCGCCGGGTGGACGACCGCGAATCCCACCATTTACCGGGCCGGCCTGGCCTTCCAGGGGATGGCGCCACGCATGTCGCGGACCTGGGCGACGATCATTGCCGGGGCGGTCTGCACCGTGGCCAGCGTCTTTCCCGCCGTCGCCATGAAGTTGCTGGATTTCGTGGGCATCTACGGCACGATCCTTTGCCCGGTCGGCGCCATCCTCGTGGTGGAGCATTACCTTGCCGGGCGCCTGGGCCTGACGGCCGAGTACGCCGCCCGGACGGGCATGCGCTTCAACGTGGCGGTCCTGATTGCCTGGGCGGTGCCGGTGATCGCGGCGCTGTTTCTCTACTGGCGCCACGGGGTGAACTCGTTCCTGTTGCCTTTACCGACCTGGCTCGCCTGCGGGGCGTTGTACATCGCACTCGCGAAGTGGTGGTATCGACCGCTTGCCGGCCCCGGGGTGACGGTCACCTCAGACCACCACCGCATCGGACCGTTGCGGCCTTTGTGAAACTCACCGCGCCATTCCTGCCAAGCCCATGACGACTGTCGCCAAAGTGATCGCGCCGCTTGCCTTGCTGGCCACGGTCCTGCCGCCGGTGCTGTTCTTCTACCAGGCGCTCAGTGCCGAGGCGATGAAGGCCACGATGCTGGTGGCGGCCATCGCCTGGTTCGTGACCGCCCCGTTTTGGATGAAGGGCGGGAGCGAGTAGCCACGGTCCTTGTCGATCGATGAAAATCACCCTGTTCGTTCCCTGTTTCGTGGACGCGGTCTATCCCCAGGTCGCCATCGCGGTGGTGCGCATCCTCGAGCGACTGGGACACGCGGTGGACGTTGCCGAGGAGCTCAACTGCTGCGGGCAGCCCGCCTTCAATTCCGGCTGCTGGCTCGAGGCTCGTCCCGTCGGAGAGCGCGTGATCGATCGTTTGCGTGATGCCGGGACGGTCCTGATTCCCAGCGGCTCCTGCGGCGCGATGCTCCGCCGTTTTTACCCCGAACTCTTCGCCGGCACGCCTCATGAGGCCCCGGCGCGGGAACTCGCCTCGCGCGTCTTCGAGTTCTCGGAGTTCCTGGTTGATCGGTTGGGGGTGACGGACCTGGGCGCGAGGTTCCCGCACAAAGCCACCTTTCACGACGGCTGTCACAGCCTGCGGGAAATGCACATTCACCATGCGCCCCGCCGTTTGCTCGAACGGGTGCGTGATCTCGAACTTGTCGAGATGAAGCAGGTGGTGTGTTGCGGCTTCGGCGGCACTTTCTCGGCCAAATTCCCGATGATCTCGACCGCCATGGGTGAGGTGAAATGCTCCGAGGCCCTGCAAACCGGCGCCGAGTACATCGTTTCCTGCGATTCGAGCTGCCTCATGCACCTCCAGGGGCTGATCGACCGCCAGAAACTCAACCTGAAAACGATCCACCTCGCGGAGGTGCTGGTGGCGGAATGAAGGCCGCAACGAATGAAATCACCGGCCCGAGTCCGGAGCTTCGAAGGCCGTTTCCCAGGACCGGGAACGGTTCCGCGCCGCGTCGCGCCATTGCCGAGCCGCCGGCCCGGCAGGCTTTCTAAGGACCCAATCTCCTCCTCATGTCTTTAGCTGCCACCCAGTTCAAAAACGCCTCCCGCCACCTTGCGAAGGATCTCCGGCATCGCGGGCTCATCCAGACCGCCCTCGGCAAGTACGAGGTGAAGCGTGACGAAATGAAGGCGCGCTTCCAGGACTGGCAGGGCGCGCGCCAGGTGGCGGCGGAGATCAAGTTCGAGGCCATCAACCACCTCGACGAGCACCTCGCCGGCTTTGTCGAGAAGCTCGAAGCCCGGGGCACCCGCGTCCATTGGGCCAGCACCGCCGAGCAGGCCCGGCAGATCATCGTGGGGATCTGCCGCGACCGCCAGGCGAAGAGCATCGTCAAGTCCAAGGCGATGACGGCGGAGGAAATCCACCTGAACGAGGCGCTCGAGAAGGCGGGGTTCGACGTCGTCGAGTCCGACCTGGGCGAGTTCATCGTCCAGCTCCGCAACGAGGCGCCTTACCACATCGTCTTTCCCGCGATGCACCTGACGCGCGGAGAGATCCAGGAGCTCTTTCAGCGCAAACTCGGCGATGCCCCTTCGGACAATCCGGAGGAACTGACGATGGTGGCGCGGCGTGTTCTCCGGAAGAAGTACCTCGAAGCGGACGTGGGGATCACCGGCGCCAACTTCGCCATCGCTGAAACGGGCATGGTCTCCGTGACCGAGAACGAGGGGAACGCGCGGCTGACGGCGGCGCTGCCGCGGACCATGATCACCCTCCTGGGCATCGAGAAGGTGTTGCCGCGCCTCGCCGACCTGGCGCTGTTCCTGCCCATGCTCGCGACGGCGGGTGCCGGGCAGTTGATTTCGGGGTACAACACCATGTATGGCGGTCCGCGCCGGCCCGGTGAACCGGACGGACCCGAGGAGTACCACGTGGTGCTGCTCGACAACAACCGCACCGCGGTTCTCGCAGACGCCAGCCAGCGGGACGCGCTCCACTGCATTCGCTGCGGCGCCTGCCTGAACGTGTGCCCGATCTTCCGCAATGTGGGTGGACAGACGTACGGGACGACCTACCCCGGCCCGATCGGGTCCGTGATCACGCCCCACTTGCGGGGCTTGCAGGAATGGAAGCACCTGCCGTTTGCGTCGTCGCTCTGCGGGGCCTGCAGCGAGGCGTGTCCGGTGAAGATCGATCTGCACCACCACCTCCTGCAACTCCGCCGCGACGCCCGGGCGGAAAAGCCGGTCTGGTGGGAAAAGCTGGCCTTCCGTGGTTTCGCCCTGCTCGTCAACACGCCCTGGCTGTGGCGGGTTTCACTGGCGCTCGGCCGGGTCGGCCAGCGGTTCCATGGCCTGGTCAAAGGCAGCCGTCTCGACCCCGCGTACGCCTGGACGCAGTCACGCGAAGCCCCGCCGCTGGCCTCCCGCAGCTTTAAACAATGGTGGAAAGCGCGACGCTGACCCGTGGGGCACGACTTGATCAAGTCCGGCCCTGCCCAGGGCGGCTTGAAGGACTCTGGCCCCAGCCAACGAGGCAGAACGATGAATGAACGTGAATCGGTGATGGCACGCATCCGGGAGGCGCTCCGCGTTCGGGCGGCGGGACCTGGCAGCCACGATCAAGGAGGAGCACCCAAGCCGAACGCGTCTGGCCAACCGCAGCGAGACTTCGTGCCCCTGTTGCCGAAGGTTGGCCACACCTTCGAAGCGATGGCAGAGGCGTTCGCCGCGGCCTCGAAAGAGTTGCGAACGGACTTCCACGTCGTGGAACTCGAGGCGGGCGCCCACCTCCTGCTCGGCGCGTTGCGAGACGCCGAGCGCTGGCAGCGCGTGGCGGCCCACCGGGGCGAGCTCGCCGCCCCCATCGCCGAGTCGCTCGGCCTTCCCGTGCTCTGGACTGACCACGGCTACGACAAGCACCAGCTCGAAGCGTGCGACGTCGGAATCACGGCATGCGACGCCTTGGTCGCCCAGACCGGGACGGTGTTGCTCACCAGTGCCAGCGCCGGAGGAAGGGCGCTCTCGGTTCTGCCGCCCCACCATGTGGTGCTGGCGCGGCGCGCCCAGTTGTTGCCCGATCTGCCGTCGGCCTTCGCCCGGATCCAGGAGAAGTACGGAACCGACTACCCGAGCATGATCTCGCTCATCACCGGTCCGAGCCGGACGGGGGACATCGAGCGGATCCTGGTTTTGGGCGCCCATGGCCCCAAGCGGCTGACGGTGATCTGCTGGTGAGCGCAGCGGGCAGGACGCTGCATGTCGTCTGACACTCCTTGGGGATTCACATACTCGTGGTTGGCGATCTTGGTCTTGGAACCGCGTGGGACTACGAACGGAAAAGCGCCGGTAAACCGGACGCACTCCAAACGCTTCGCGCCGCTCCAGGGCACGTCCGAAATCGCGAAGCGCCTGGAGTGCGGGGATCATCCCCGCTTTCCGGAGCAGGTTCATGGAAAGCGACCTTGGCCCCCAGCCCATGCGCGATGGCCATGAACCGTTGAGGAGCGCGGGCTTCAGCCCGCAGGGACGTCCCTGCGCCGGCGCGGCTTCCTGCGGACTGAAGTCCGCGCTCCGGGGCAGGTTCATGGGAAGGTAGGGCGCGCAGTCCCTGGCGCGCCGGAGCGGCGGGCAGCGGAGCGCCCGTCCTACCGGGTGGCGGATCATCGAAGGCCGCCGGCTGGAGGAGAACCCGGATCCGGCGGCGGCCTGAAGAATGCCTTTGTCAACCGGGGGTTTCGGCACCACTCTTTCGCCGATGATTGGCGCTGGAATGCTTAGGGGCATGGTCGAGACCGCCCGGAACTTCGTGGGGAGCTACCACGATCCGGCGCGACTGCCGACCGTGGAGTACCCCGAGGAGAAGCGTCCGATGCCGGAGAATGCCCGCAGCTTCCCGATCTTGATTTACGACGGGGAGGACCCGGAGAAGGGGCTGCGCTGCGTCGCGTGCAAGATCTGCGAGAAGGAATGTCCGCCCCAGTGCATCTACATCATTCTGGAGCGGGACGAGCGGGGAAAGCCCATGAAACGGCCGAAGGTGTTCGACCTCGACATCTCGGTGTGCATGAGCTGCCAGATCTGTGTGGAAGTGTGTCCGTTCGATTCGATCAGGATGGACACGGCCTTTGAAGTGAGCGCCTCGGACCGGTTTGGGGGACTGCTGCTGCGCAAGGAGCACCTGGCCAAATCGAACGCTTATTACCACGAGATCCATCCCTTGGAGGCGGCCGAGACCGACGCCCGCCTCGCCGAGGAGAAGGCCAAGGCCGAAGCCAAGGAAAAGGCCAAGGCCAGGACGCCAGCGCCTGAACCGGTGGCGAAAGCGGCTTGACGCCGGCTCGGGTCCGCCTCGTCCTTCGTTTCGCCCTGGGAGACGCGCGTCGGCGGTCGCCGGGCTCCCGACGCGACTGCCCGATTTGCGCCCCGGTTCCGCTATGGCACGTTGCCAGCCACGATTATGGCAACAACAACGAAAATTATCGCGTATCTCAAGCCTACCTGTGGCTGGAGCAACGGGGTTCGCGCTGTCCTGCGCAAGTACGATCTTCCCTACGAAGACCGGGACATCATCAACGACCCCACGCAACGCGAGGAGATGATTCGCAAGAGCGGACAGACGCTGAGCCCTTGCGTGGAAGTCGATGGCCACATGCTTGCGGATGTCAGCGGCGAGCAGGTGGAAACGTATCTGCTCTCCAAGCAGTTGGTGACGCCTACTGCCCGCAACGCGGACGCACCCACGAACGCCCCGTGCGCCCACGAGACGCCGTTCGCCTCGCAACTCAACTTCGGTCCGCGCCCGACGCTCACGCCGCGGTAAGACTCAGGCTTCTCGGGGCGGCACGCGTCCGGCTGAGAGAAGGACATCGGCTCCTCGGGTCAAGGCGGGGGAGCATGAGGCTTTCGTGGAGCCAGCCTGGTGCTTCGGGTACCGGCCCGGCTCCCGCCTGCGTGCCTTGGGTTGGCTTCAGGTCGTGGTGCGGTTATCGAGCAGTTGCGAAGCCGGGGTCGGTCCGGAATACTCCCTCCCGTGAATCCTCGCTGCGCTCCACTATCTTGTTCTCATGGCCTGGCTGCCCGGCTCGGACCTGTCTTTGCCCGGAGGTGGGT
Organism: uncultured Verrucomicrobiota bacterium; assembly: GCA_964535555.1. Taxonomy (GTDB): domain Bacteria; phylum Verrucomicrobiota; class Verrucomicrobiia; order Limisphaerales; family J093; genus DSVZ01. The sequence goes on along the minus strand of CAZHUS010000063.1, from coordinate 7,325 downwards.
CGTCCTCCTGTCGGTTCTGCTGTTCTGCGCGCTTCCGGCGGCGGCCCAGGAGAGCAAGCCAGCGCGCATCCCGGTCATCCTGGACAGCGACATCGGCGATGACATCGACGACACGTGGGCGCTGGCCCTGTTGCTGCGTTGTCCCGAGCTGGAGGTCAAGCTGGTCGTGGGTGATCACGGCAAGCCTCTGTACCGCGCCCGGCTCATGGCCAAGCTGCTTGAGGTGGCCGGTCGCACGGACATTCCCATTGGGATGGCGCTCGACACCCGGATGCACGGGGATGGTCGCCAGGCGGCCTGGGTCGCGGACTACAACCTGAATCGCTACCCGGGCCGCGTGTACGCGGACGGCGTCCAGGCGATCATCGACACCATCCTGGCGTCGCCGGACCCGATCACCGTCATTGCGATCGGTCCCCTGCCCAACATCGCCGCCGCCCTGGGCCGCGAGCCCCGGATTGCCCAGAAGGCGCGGTTCGTGGGGATGCATGGCAGCGTGCGGCGCGGCTACGGGAACGGCGACAAGATCGCTGCCGAATACAACGTCAAGGAAGACGCCAAAGCCTGTCAGACCGCGCTCAGTGCGCCTTGGGACGTGCTGATCACGCCGCTGGACACCTGCGGCGTGGCGCAGTTGCGGGGCAGTGATTACAGCCGGGTGCGGCGTTCTGAGGATCCGTTGGCCAGGGCGGTGATCGAGAACTACCGCGCGTGGCTGGAATCGGGCCAGAAGGCTCAGGTGGACGTCCAGTCCAGCATCCTGTTCGACACCGTGGCCGTCTACCTGGCGATCAACACGGAGCTGTGCAAGCTGGAGACCTTGAATCTCCGCGTGACCGATGACGGGTTCACCAGACTGGACCCATCGGGAAAGCCGATGCAGGTCGCCACCGAATGGACTGACCTGCCAGCCTTCCATCGCTGGCTCGCGGCGCGCGTGGCGCCGTGAAGCGCGGCGGCCCGGTTCCACCAACCGGGTGGCCGCGTTAGTTGCGATCCAGCACCCGCTGCCTCTGGTCCTTGAACTCCTGCTCGGAGATCGCGCCCTGGTCAAAGGCGCGTTTCAAGTCGGACAGCTCCTGTCCCCGGGTGGGCTGGACGGTCCTGATGCCTTCCGAGCCCTCCTTGTCCCCAATCGACCAGGCGCATCCGGTGAGGAGCGCCGCGAGGCTGAGTCCGGCGAGGGTGGTCGAAGTCGCGTCGATCAGTCGTTTCATAGGCTGGGTGGATGGACGCAAGGGAGGACGGCTGCATTCGACCTGCCTGGTTTCGCCAAACCACGGTGACGGCGCCGGGGGCAGGTTCAGAAAAACCTGTTCTGTAGAGTTGCATTCGGAGCGCCTTTTCGCTAACACGCTCCCTCACCAAACATGCCCGATAAACAAGTGCCGAAGGTCATGAAACGTTTCAACCTCCAACGCAACGTGCTTGCCGTGCTGGTGGCAGCGACGCTGAATCTTGGCGCCGCCGACATCACGGTGACCACGATCAACAACCTCAATCCCCCGGCAGGCCAGAAGTCCCTGCTGCAAGCGCTGGCTTCCGCCCAGGCCGGGGACACCATCAAATTTAACATTCCGGGAGACGGTCCTCACGTGATCGTCACCCCGCTGGGAGGCTACCCTCTGATCACCGTCGACAATCTGACGATCGACGGCTACAGCCAGCCCGGCTCGAGGCCCAACAGCAACGGGATCCTCGGTGGCAACAACGCCGACATCCGGATCGTCCTCGATTCCACCGACCCCGAGGAGGGGCTGAATCCCGACAATCCCGAACTGCCGCTGCGGCATTCGACGCGTCTGCCTTACTCCGGCTATGGCGATTCCGAGAACGCCGTCCTGGGCGTGATGGGGGCCGACGGTTTCAAAGTGCGTGGTCTCGCCTTCATCGGCCGCCACACGGATGGCAGTGACGCCGACCCGGCGATTTACGCCGTGGCGCTCATCCAGGAGGCCCTGAACGCCAAGGTGCAGGGCTGCTGGTTTGGACTGAAGCCCGGGGACGAACCGGTGCAGGCGAACCTGAGTCCCCTGAGCTCGGCCGTGGCGGCCTTTCGTCACCGGGAGCCCACGGATACCTACTCCGGCGGCCTGGTGGTCGGCACCGACGGCGACGGCACCAAGGACGTTGAGGAGTTCAATGTGATCCTCGGCTGCCACATCGCCCTGGCCATCGAGGCTCCGAACCTGCGCGTCTCGGGCAACTACGTGAACGTGTTCCCGAACGGCCTCACCTTCGTCGACGTCGACGGCATCTACCAGGACCTGCTCAACACGGGTCGCGATTCCGGTGATTCGAGCGTGGAGTTCCTGGAGAACGGCCGCGTGGCGCACAACACCGTGGTCGGCACGAACGGGGACGGCAAGAGCGATGGCAACGAGCGCAACATTGTCGCGCACACCTCGTACGACACCCACATCGAGTTCTACAGCAGCGCGACCAACACCGTCATCGCGGGCAATTACATCGGTGTCGGCGTCGACGGCGTCACCCTCGCCCCCGTGCCGCTCAACGGTACCCCCAACTTTCTGGCGTTGCCCGGGACCGCCGATGCGCGCATCGGCTCCAACGGGGACGGTGTCAGCGATGGACTGGAGGGCAACCTGATCTACAAAGTACCGGGGACGCGGCTCTCGGACTCCGGGCTGTCGGTCCCGCTCACGGTCCGGCGAAATGTCCTTTCGGAAAACGCGTTCATGGGGTTCCCGTTTGCTGACGGCGAGAACGCCAGCTACGAGCTGTACTACGCGGACGCCCTCATCGACAGCACCCTCGGGGCGGTGCCCACGATCGACAGCATCGTCGCCGGGCTCATGAAAGGAACCCTGCCTCCGCCCAACACCGCCAACTATCCCAAGCACGTGGTGGATGTGTATGTGATCGATCCGAAGGCGGCGGAAGGCGGCTTGGTGATCCCCGGAACCTATGCCGGCTCGTTCGTCGAAGGTTCCTCGGCCGACCAGAACGCTGCGGCCAATGCCTTCACCGTGGATCTGAAAGGCATGTCCATCAAGCCCGGCGACCAGGTGGCCATCGCGGTGACCTACACGAAGGCCGACAAAGGAACCCCCGGGACCAACTCGATTACCGGCCCGATCTCCGCCTCCGTGGCGGCGGACATCCCGGTGGTCGTGCCGGGCAGCATCGAGTCCGTCGGCCTGAGCCGCGTCGTGCCGGATACCCCGGTGATCCTGCCGGAACTGGATGCCCTTGGGAACTGGGAGCCAAATGCGAGCGTCGTGGGCACGAACGTCTTCCTGATCGAAGGCAACACCTACGCCGAAGGCGCCGTCGCGCCGCTTCCGGACGGCCGCCAGCGCTACGTGGTAGCGCTGCAACCCGCCGCTGGTGGGGCGATGAAGTTGGGCGAAGGCTTCTACACGGATGCCGGCGCCGCCTACAAGGGTGAGATCAACAAGTCACGTCAGAACGGCAACCCGGGCCGCGTCGCCGGTGACAAGCGACCGGGGGCGGTGAACTTCATGGTGGGTGGCGAGGCTTCGCCGCACGCTTACACGGAATTCCAGTCCGGCAACCGCTGGAACCTCGGGTTCCAGTACTCCGGCCTGAACCCTGACGGCAATGGTCCGGACACGACGCAGGCCCGCTATGGCGCGGTTCAGATCTACTCCCTGAACTTGGGCACGCTGGCGCAGACGCCGCTTTCGAAGGCTCTCGACGCCGCCAATGGCCGGTTGACCACGGGAACCGCTCCCAACGCGCAGGTCACCCGGTTCGGTGGCGACATCGTCGCCCTGGACAACGGCAACTTCGCCGTCGTGGTGGAAGACCGTTCCCGCGTCCGCAACCCGGACGGCAACGCCGCGGTCGCCACCGTCCTGGCGCCTGACGGCTCGGTGGTTACCGAGAGCTTTAAGATCGCCAACGGCGACATCTGGGCGAACGTGGTGGCTTTCCGCGGCGGGTTCGGTGCCCGCGTTTCGGGTGTGATCCACCTCTTCGACAACAGCGGCACTGCCATCGGGCAGGTCGATCAGAACACCTCCGGCGACACCTTCGACCGCGGTCGTGGCGACGGCGTGCGCATGGCAGGCCATATCAACTCGCCCTATGTCTACCTGGCCGGGAAAATCTCGACGGGAAATATGATCAAGGTCGCGGCCTTTGATACCCGGGACCGGAGCTTCGTGGCCTCGGCGGAAGTGAGCGAACCCGCCTTCGCGGGCAACTTCGACCGCGCGAACGTGGCGGTGGACGCGCTCAACCGGATCACGGTGGCGTGGGTTTCCCAGCCTGAAGGCTACGAAAAGCAGCAGGTGGCTGCCCGCGTGCTTGCGCTGGACGAGTCGACCAAGACGATCTCGCCGCTGACCCGCAGCTTCCTGCCGTTCATCAACGCCGCCCAGTCGGGCGGCATCGGCAGCGTGGGCATGAGCATTGCCATGACTACGCGGCAGATCTGCGTGGCCGCCAAGGGCGAGATCAATCTGCAGAACAAGCCCGAGCAGGGCGCTCAGATCAATCCGAACACGGGCGAACCGCTGAAGGAAATCAACTTCTACACCGTGTTCACGCATCCGAATCCGCAGCCGGATCCGACCACGCCCGTGGGTGGTGGAGACGCCCCGCGGTTCACGAGCATCAAGCGCAACGCCGACGGGACCGTGACTGTGGAATGGACCGGAGGCGGCACGCTCGAAGGCGCCCCGACCGTGGGCGGTCCCTGGTTGCCCATCACGGGCGCCACCAGCCCGTACAGCTTCACCCCGGACCAGCCGGCCACGTTCGGGCGGATCAAGAAGTAGCACCTCGTTATCTCAAGCGGTCTTCGAAGGGGACCGGGCTTCGGCCTGGTCCCCTTTTTCCATGACGAAACGAGCGTCCCGGTTGAAGCACGTGTCGTGGTCTGTGATTCCTCGAGCGGTTGGCTCTCCGTGTGAGACCCCTCTGACTCCCCGCCTCGGCCGAGCCTCACCCCACCGGTTCCCTCCGTGAGCTCGGCGAGCGTCCTGCGAGCCGTCCAATCCGCATCAGTTGTTCCTTGCCGCCAGGCCCTCGCTCGGCTCCAAATACTGCCGCACGCCGTGTGATCGTCCGTATCCTTGCGCCCGGCATGGACCATTCAGTCCCGGGGCGTATGTCGGGTCCAGAACACGGCCATTGGCTTCATGAAAAACCGCGGGGAGTCCCACCGTCGTCCTCGTCAAGGCGGCAGCTTGGCAGCGCGCCCGAACCCCCTCGAACCCGGACGCCGGTCTTCCGGCTCGTCGAGCAGTCGCGAACCGGGCGACCTCTCCGACAACGGGCTTCGGCCGCAGGTGCCATGGCGGAGCCTGCTCCTGGCGTGGATTCTTGGCCTGGTATCGAACCTCCACGCTGCGACTCCGTCGCCCAACCTGGCGTCCTGTCGTGCCGCGGTCGTTGCGGCCTTCGATGAGGTCGCAGCGCACGCCGCCGATTCCGGCGTGGTGACGACGGTTGCGGCAAAGCTCGCGCAACGGCTCGAACTGGATCACCCCGTGTGTTGGCAATGGATCCTGCAGGACAACGGGCCGGACCTGGAACCGTGGCTGGCCGGAACCGCGCTGCCGGACATGGTGCACCGGGCGGTCGAGGGCGCGCGGCTCGAACTCGGAGAAGCGGTCGCCCCCTGGCTGGCGAAGGCGGCTGAACTCACGTCCCGACTTCCGAAGGCCCGCCCCGTCGAGTGGGTGGATCTCTACCTGGAACTGGCCGAATCCCGCAGGCAGAGCCGCCTGACCTCCTTGCGACGCCAACACCCGGAGTGGGTCTTCATGAAGCACCATGTTCTGGGTGGCTCCCACTATGCCTACACGGAAGGGTTGTCCGACGCCCAAAGTGAACGTCAGTTCGAGCCCGGGGCGGCGCTCTGCCTGCTCGACTTGCGAGGCGGTGACGCCGCGGTTCGCACCCTCATCGAAGACCACCAGGGTGTGCTTCGTGACCTCGATGTGTCGTGGGACGGAAAGCGTGTCCTGTTCGCATGGAAGAGATCGGATCGCGACGACGACTACCACCTGCATGAGCTGGAGACGGCCACGGGCAGGGTCCGGCAGTTGACGTACGGGCTCGGCTTTGCGGATTACGAGGGGGTCTACCTGCCCGACGGCGATCTCCTGTTCAACTCGACGCGGTGCGTTCAGACCGTCGATTGCTGGTGGACGGAAGTCAGCAACCTGTACACCTGCCGGGCGGACGGCAGCGGCCTGCGCCGCCTGACGTTCGACCAGGTGCACGACAATTACCCCACCATCCTGCCGGACGGACGCGTGGTGTACACCCGCTGGGAATACAACGACCGCGGGCAGATCTTCGTGCAAGGCCTGTTCCAGATGAATCCGGACGGCACCGGCCAGAGCGAGTTCTACGGCAACAACTCGTGGTTCCCGACGGCGCTGCTGCACGCGCGAGGCATCCCCGGAACACGCAAGGTGGTCGCCATCTTCTCCGGCCATCACACCCGCCAGACAGGCAAGCTGGGGATTGTCGATCCCGGCCTGGGCCGCCAGGAGAATTCGGGCACCCAGCTGATTGCTCCGGTTCGGGCCACGCCGGCGGAGCGCGTCGATGCCTACGGGCAGGATGGAATCCAGTTCCAGTATCCCTATCCCCTGTCCGAGACCGAATTCGTGGTCGCCTGCGCTCCGTCGGGGTGGGCGGAGTCTCCCCCCCGGTTCGGCCTGTATTGGGTGGCGGCGGATGGTCGACGCGAGTTGCTGGTGATCGACTCCGCCCTTTCCTGCGGCCAGGCCATCCCCAACGCGGCGCGCCCGGTGCCCCCCGCCCGTCCGACCGCGGTGGACCTGACGAAACAAACCGGCACCTGCTATGTGCAGGACGTCCATGCCGGGCCGGGGCTGGCCGGAGTGCCGCGGGGCGCCGTCGCCAAATTGCGGGTTGTTGGTCTCGAGTTCCGCGCTGCGGGCGTTGGCTGCAATTACAACTCCGGCCCGGCGGGGGATGCACTCATCAGCACCCCGGTGGCGCTGGGGAACGGGACCTGGGACGTGAAGAGCGTCCTGGGGGAGGCCCGGGTCCATCCCGATGGCTCGGTGTTCTTCACCGCGCCGGCGCGCCAGCCATTCTACCTGCAGGCGGTGGACGCCCGGGGGTATGCGATCCAGTCGATGCGAAGTTGGATGACCCTGCAGCCCGGTGAGAACGCGTCGTGCACCGGTTGCCACGAGGACAAGAACAGCACGCCCCCGGTCCCGGCTCGAACGACGCTGGCCTTCGCCGCCGGACCGCAAGCTCTGACTCCTTTTCATGGCCCGCCGCGCGCGTTTAGTTAGTGCCTGGCAGGAAACTCGCGATTCTGTTCCTGGAAGGGTGCCAAGTGG
>CAZHUS010000062.1:0-45875 GCA_964535555.1 uncultured Verrucomicrobiota bacterium | reverse complement strand
GATGGTTGATGGTTGATGGTTGATGGTTGATGGTTGATGGTTGATGGTTGATGGTTGAGGGTTGAGCGGATGGTGGAAAGGAACGGTGACGGGTTCATCACGAGCTGCGGCCGGGGTCCGGCTGCGTCGGGCCATGTCTCAGGCCAGATCAGGGTCAAATCCTCCGCGGTTCGACTCGCCTCCCCGGGGGTAAGAAACCGCGCCGCCGCGTCGTGGAAGGCGGCCTCGCGTCCGGCCGACCAGGCCCGGAATTCCGGCGTCACCAGGAACACGAACTTGCCGTCGCGGTCCTGGGCCAGCCCGAGGAGGGCAGGACCCTTGAACCCGGCTGGCTCGGCAGAGACCGCCGCCTGCAGCTCACAACGGTTGACGCCAAAATCGAGGTGGCGGCCCTGATTGGCGTACACGAACAACACCTCGCCGTCGTGGAGGTGGGCCAGGTAGAAGCCGGCGAACGCGTCGGATCGCAGTTCCAGAACGCTGTCGATGGATGGGTCTTCAAACGACAGGATCTCGAACCGCCGGTCGTGAAACGCCGGCGGCAGGCTGAGCCTCACGTCCTGCACCGGCCGATCGAGGTCGGCCACGAGGGTTCGGAAGATCAAATTCAGGGTCTCGAAAGGCGCGGCCACCGGAAAACCAACCAGTTGGTCGGGAGGCAACGGCGTCGGAAGCGCCGTGGGCTCTTCCGCGATGACGGGCTTCTCCTCCGCGGCGGGGCGCGGCGCTGCCTGAGGGCTGGAGGCGGCGGGCAGCGGAGTGCCCGCCCTACCTGGCGGGTCGGGTGCGGCGGGCAGCGGAGTGCCCGCCCTACCTGGCAAGGGGTCGATGGAACCGGCAGGGAATGCCTCGATCGCAGTGTCTGCCACCGGGGCGTCGATGGGGGGAGTAGTTGCCATGGTCGCACCTGCTGCGGGCGGCCTGAGCGCCGCGGTAAGCAGATCGCTCGCCTTCGCCAGGACTTCGTCGGGACTCGAAGATTCGATCACCAGGCGCTGGTCTTCCCCGGTCTGCGTGTTGAGGACGCTCAACGTGCGGCTGTCCAGGGAGAGGGTGACGTCGAGGTGCGGCTGGAACCGCCCGGCGCGCTGGATGTCGATGAGGTTGTGGCGGGTGAGGGCGCGGGCCTCGATCACCTTCCCTTCGGCCGTCACGCCGTCCAGCCACAGCGAGAGCTTGTTCTGGGGATGGCGACCGACACGCCAGTGCACGATGGGCTCGGGCGGCGGCGGCGCAGGATGGGCGGCCGGCGCCTCGGGCCCGGTTCCCGTACCGCGCCTTATCAACGGGTGGTTGATGAAGCGCTGCAGTTCCACAGCGGTCGCCCGGAGGTATTCCAAGTCAGGCAATTCGGGAAATCGCTCCTCGCCTCCGTCCGGTCGCCGCCGGCGCACCAGCAAATGCGGGGGAACCGCGCGGATGAGGATTCCCGGGTTGAGCAGGGTGCACTTGGACTGATCCTGGAGCAGATCGAGTTTCTCCTGGTCGAGGTGCCCCTTGACTTCGAACCGGGCGCCGGCGTGCACGACCACAAACCGGATGTCGAACCCCGAGGGAGACGCCGGGTTGTCGCGGATCTCGACCGGACTCTCGCCGGGGTCCTGGAGCTTCGGGGCGTAGCGCGTGCTGAGTGCGGTTTCGAGCTGACGGGCTCCCTCCTCGCTGCACTCGAAACGCGCGCCGTCGATTTCAAGATGCCGTTGCAGCGGGTCGACGTGGAGCTGGGCGGGCGCGAGCAGGAGACCGTTTTGCACAAGACCGGAGAGTCCGCGCAGGCCGGTGGTCGTTCGTTCCTCACCCGCGAGGCACTCGATCTGGAGGTGTCCGAAATGGTCCAGTTTGACCCGGAAGACGACATGGTCCGGCGGTGGTCCCTGGGCGGCCTTCCGCTGGAGGGCCTCGGACGCGGGGGTCTTGGGGGGCGCGACGTGCTCGTGGTGCTTGTTGATCTCGAGTTCGAGGCGGGCGGCGGCATCGTCGTCAAGCGGGCTGATCTTCTCGCCGTTGATTTCGACGGTCCCGTCCGTATGCACGTGGAAGGACTGGGGTTGCTCGATGAGGCCGCGGGTGACCCATTTGAAGCTGTCGACCCGGGTCCAGGTCTGGCCCGGGTCCAGGATGACACGTTCGCGGGCGTAGCTCAGGGCCAGGGCGCGCGGCTTGCCGTCGGTATCGCGCTGGACTTCCGCGTGCACGTGAGGCGATGAAGTGGCTGAGGCGTGCATGGCCGTGCTGGTATTCACCCCTCCTATTAACCCGAAGAAATCCCGGCAGGCGAGGCTTTCCTCGAGGTGCCGGAAGCGGGGAACTTGACGGCTTGCGGAGCCGGCCAACAGACTGCCGGCATGTTGAGCATGATCGGAGGCGACGGCCGGGAGTACGGACCAGTCAGCGCCGAACAAATGCGGGAGTGGATTTTGGACCATCGAGCCAATGGTCAGACCATGGTGCGGGCCGAGGGCTCGGCGGATTGGACGCCCCTGGCGAACCTCGCCGAATTCCGCGAAGCCCTGGCCGAGTCGGCGCGGCTTCACGGCGAAGTACCGCCGCCGCTTCCGTCGAGCGAGCTTTCGGCACCGGTTCCGGCCATGGAGCCCGCGCTGGTCCCGGCTGGCGTGGGGGAGTTCGGGGTGTTCGACTGCCTGGGGCGGGCCTGGCAGGTCCTGCAGCGACACTTCATCCTCATCGTGGGAGCGAGCACGCTGGTCTGGTCGCTGCTCACGATGCCCCAGCTGCTGCCCGGCACGACGGGTTGCTTTGGTTTCATGGTGAGTCTTGCCATCGGCGGGCCGCTTTTCGGAGGGTTGAGCGTCCTGTTGGCCCGGGTGATTCGGGGCGAGGCCGCCACGTTCAGCGACGTGTTCAGTTGCTTCGACAGCCGTTTCGCCGCGTGTGCCCTCGTGTACGTGATTACGGGCCTGCTCGAGGAACTCGGACTCGCCCTGTGCTTGATTCCCGGGGTGTTCCTGACCACGGTCTGGGCGTTCAGCCTGCCGCTGGCGGCGGATCGTGGGCTCAGCTTCTCCCAAGCCGTCGAGGCAAGCTGGCGCAAGGTGATCCCGCGCTTTTTCCGCGTGCTGGCCCTGCTTGGGCTGGCCCTGCTACCCCTGGTTGTGTTTTCCGTCTACACGCTGGTACAGATGTTCACGCAACTGCAGGAAGTGCTGGGTCCGCCGGGCGCCTGGGATCTCTTTGCGCTTCGCGAGAAGTTCCCCGAGATCGCCCAACAAGGGGCGCGTCTGGGCCTTCAGCGTGAGCTGGTGCTGCTGCTGAACCTGCCCTTGGCGTGGACGGCTTTGATGATGGCGTATGAAGACCTCTTCGGAACCCGGCGCGCACCCGGTGCCTGACCGGACCACGGCCTGGGCCTGTACCTTGACCAACGCCCTGACTTTGCCGGGGCTTGGCAGCATCACGGCGGGCCGGCGCGTCGGCTATGCCCAGGGTGTTCTCGCGCTGGTAGGCTTCGGGCTCAGCCTGTACTGGCTTGGGAAGACAGTACTGACCTGGATGGCCGAAGGGGAGCTGCCAGCCGAAGTCAACGGCACCCTGCTGGTCGGGTTGGCCGGGATCTGTCTTTATATCGCGGCCTGGTTGTGGGCTTTCGCCACCAGTCTCTCCCTGCTGGCCGAGGCCAGGAGCCACGCCGGGGCTGATCGAGAGAACGCTCACCAGGAGCCGCCCCAGGAGCGCGGACTTCAGTCCGCAGGAACTCGCACCGGCCGGGGGACGTCCCTGCGGGCTGAAGCCCGCGCTTCTGACCGGTGCACGGCCACGGAACAGATCCACGAAGGACAGGACCCCACCCAGCGCTCGCACGAATGAAGTTGTGGTGGAACACGCCGCGGTCCTGCGGTGCGGCGCCCAAGTCCGGAAAACCGGGAGCCGGTTCGGCGGCAGCCACTCACCTACCGCCACGCCTCGAGGCACCCCCTGGAACCAACGCGAGATGGCACTCGATGGCGTGGCACCTGGGAATTCTCCTGGCAGCGATCGCGGGGGCGATGGTGCTGCGTGCGGCGTCGGACGCCGGCTGGCTGCTCCCGGTCTGCACATTCCGCCAAGTCACCGGTGTGCCTTGCCCCGGTTGTGGATCCACGCGGGCCCTGACGGCGCTCGCGAATGCGGATTTGCTATCCGCGTTTCGGCTGAACCCGATGGCGACAGGAACGGCGATCGGCTTGGGCATCTTGTGGTTCGCGAGGTTTCTGGAAATTGCGGCGAACACGCGGCTGCTCCGGGGAGTGCAAGGTTTCAGCCGTGCTCTGCCCATGAACCGCAGCCAGGTAGGGAGGGCACTCGGTTGCCCGCCGGATCCGGCGCGCCAGGGACGGCGCGCCCTACCTTGGAAGACCGGTTCATGGCCACGGAGCAGGTCGAAAAGGAACAGGCCGCTGCCGAAGCTCCTCCTGCTGGTAACGGTGGTCGCAACGAACTGGGTTTATCTGTTGCTCCGCAGTCCGGAGTGAGGCCGCGCTGCTGCCACGGCAGGGGCTTTCGGGCCTTACTGCCCGGTGTTCACTCGCACGCTGGCGCGCTCCTGGATCCACGCCAAATCCCGGTTGCCGTACATCCAGATGGCGAGGTGGTCTGGCAGCCAGTTGGTGCGGGCGAGGGCCGTGGTCTCAGGCTCGATCCAGCGATGCGCCTCGACATGGCCATCCACGAAGGAGAGCGTTCCCCGATTGTCATGCTGCGCCGAGGGCAGGTGAAAGAAACAGCCCTTGAGCCAACCCAACCCGATCACGAAGGCCGGCATGCAAACATGCCCCGGGGCGACGTCGACAAACGCCAGCGTCTGGCTGGTGCTGCTGAGGGCGAGATCCCCGGTCTTGCGGAAGGTCAGGTGAGTGGCGCTGTTGTAGCCGCCCTCGGGGTACGTCCAGTTCAGGTACGAGTTGAGGCCGTAGCTCCGCACGTGGGGGTATTGCCGTCCCCCCAGGTCCACCAACACACGGTCGCTCGGGCACTTGTACACCTCGACCGCTCCGAGGTAGGGAGCGAAGGCGGCGTAGCGCGGCTCCAGCAGGTACGATCGGTTGGTGAAAGCCTCGGGATGGATGTGTTCCTCGCCGGTGACCCAGTGTGGTTCACCGCGTTCCGCGGCGGCAAGTCCGACTCCGTTGGGCACCAGCGCTTCCTGGTGGTCCGTCGAATAGAGGTTCCAGGCCAGGATCAACTGCCGGGCGTTGCCGAGGCAGGATACCAGCCGTGCCTTTTCCTTGGCGCGCGACAGCGCGGGGAGCAGCAACCCGGCGAGAATCGCGATGATTGCGATCACCACCAGCAGTTCGATGAGGGTGAACGCCGCGGCGGATGCGGCGGGCAGCGGCGTGCCCGCCCTACCTGGCTGCGGTCCATGGAGAGCCACCTGTTCCTTGCGGACCTGCTCCGTGACCATGAACCAAAAAGCGCCGCTAAAGCGGACGCACTCCAAACGCTTCGCGCCGCTCCAAGGCACGTCCGGGGCCGCGAAGCGCCTGGAGTGCGGGGATTCATCCCCGCTTTTCGGGGCAGGTTCATGGGAAGGGTTAGCGCGCGGCGCGGCGGGCCGCGGAGCCCCACCCCACCTCGCGGCAATTCATGGGCGGCGGCTTCACCAGTATTCCTCGACGTGAATCGTGCCGGGCTCCTGCCCATGGTCGGGAACGAACCCGCGCACCGCGAGCATGCCTTTAACCGTGTTGATCATGTCCGGATTGCCGCAGAGGAAAACGTCCACCGATCCGGGATCGAGGGCGATGCCCGATTCCCGCTCCACAACCCCCTGTTCGAGGAGTGTCTGGATGCGCCCGGTGAAGCCGCGGAAGCTCGGGTCCTGGTCCTGCCGGGTGATGCTGGGGATATAGGTGAAGTTCGGCCGCAGTCGGGCCAGGGTCTCGAGTTCGCCCCGGTAACCGAGGTCCCAACTGAACCGGGCGCCGTGGATCACCACGTATCGTCGCGTGGTGTCGTTCATCAGCAAGGTGCGAAGCATCGAGATGTACGGCGCGAGTCCGGTGCCGGTGGCGACCAGGACCACGTGCTTTCCAGCCGGAACCCGGTCCAGGGTAAAAACGCCCGCCGCTTTGGGTCCCAGGAACAGCCGTCCGCCATGCTTCAAGGCGAACAGGCGTGGCGTAAGCTGGCCGCTGGTGATCAAGGTGAGGTAGAACTCAAGGTAGCGGCGCTCCACGCTGGATGAGGCAATGCTGTAGGCGCGGCGGATCAGCTTGGTCGGATCCGGTCGCGTATCTTCAGCGGACGCCTCCGGCACGCGCGATTCGCCGCCGAGCAGTCCCAACACCGCGAACTGCCCAGGCTTGAACTCGAACAACGGCCCGTCGGGTTGAACCCGGACGACCAGCAGTTGCGGGTTTACCTCTTCGCGGCCGATCAAGGTGGCGTTGTAGGGCCTTCCATCCAGTGCGCTCATGTGGACGAGAGAGACGCGACAATGTGCCCCAAATCCTCGGTTGCGCCAGCCACGCGTTTTTGCTCGACCCTTGTCTGAACAGCCTTACATGTTGCCGCGGCGCGCCGCCGCGCCGATGACGAGATGAGACGCTGGTATGCCAACCCGAGAACCCGACGCCTGCTCATGGCCGTCGTCCTGGGCTCTGCGGTTTTGGGCACATGGATTTGGAGCCCCCGAGAGCCGCGTGACGTGCAGGGGCCAACCCTGACGCAAACGCGCCTTGCGGCCCCGGGGATGCAGCCACCCCCCACGGCCAAAGCGTCCCCGCTTGCCGCAGTTCAAACGGTCCCGGCCATGGCGGCAGCCCCGAGGGCCACAAAGCCTCAGGCCCGTCCGGGAATAGCCACGGTAACCCCCTCCTCCGGTCTGTCGAGCCCGGCCATCGACACGCCGGCCAGCCTGACGGGCCTGGACCCCCGTCCCTCGCGTCGGCTCCTGGACTCGCCCTACGCGCTCGTCGGCGGGCAAGCGGCGCACCCCACGCGGCTGCTCGTTCGGTTTCGCGAAGAAGTTCCCGAAGCGGAACGCCACGACCTCCTCGCGTCCACGAAACTCAAGCTGCTACACCGGGATTCCATGGTTCCGACGGCGGCCGTGTTGGACACCAGCGAACCGGCTGCGCTCTCAGCCGCTTTGGAGACTCCGGATGACCCCTTCAAGCGAGGCGCCGCACTCGAGGCCCAAATCCGCACGCTGCGGGACTCCGGCCGCTTCGCTTACGTCGAACCTGACTACGAGTTGTATATCTGCCGGACTCCGGACGACGAGGCGTTCAAGGACGGCAGCCTGTGGGGCCTCCAAAACACCGGGCAACAGGGCGGCGTGGCGGGGGTGGATGTCGGCGCGGTTGAGGCGTGGGACATCACGACCGGAGACCCCAATGTCGTGGTGGCGGTCATCGACACCGGCGTGCGCTACACGCACCAGGACTTGACCGAACAGATGTGGCGCAACCCGGGAGAACTACCCGGCAACGGCCTGGACGATGACGCTAACGGGTACGTGGACGATGTGTTCGGCCTGGACGCGATCGAGAACTCGGGTGATCCGATGGACCAGAACGGCCACGGCACTCACGTGGCGGGCACCATCGCTGCCCAGGCCAATGGCGGGGGTCGCCACGTCGGCGTGGCCTGGAACGTCCGGCTCATGGCTTGCCGGTTTCTTAATGCCGGGGGAGGCGGTTACAGCAGCGACGCCATCAAGTGCATCAATTACGCCGCCCAGCACGGGGCCAGGGTGATGAACGCCAGTTGGGGCGGAGGCGGACGGAGCGAAGCCCTGGAGGAAGCGATCAAGCGCGCCAACAACGCCGGCAGTCTCTTCGTGGCCGCCGCCGGCAACGACGGTCGGAACACGGACCTGTTTCCCCATTACCCGAGCGGCTACGAGGTCGACAACCTCGTGAGCGTGGCCGCCATCGACCGGACGGGCGGCATGGCTTCCTTCTCCAACTTCGGCGCGCTGACGGTTGACCTGGGCGCACCCGGCGTGAGCATCTACTCCTGCATCAACGGCTCGGACACCGCGTACGCGCAACTCGACGGCACGAGTATGGCGGCTCCTCACGCGGCGGGCGTTGCGGCGTTGGTCTTTTCCCAGTTTCCCGACGCCACCCCCGCCGAGGTCCGGGACCGGCTGCTCCGGGGAACGGTTCCCACCTCCTCGCTGCTGGCGCAAACCGCGTCCGGAGGCCGCGTCCACGCCGTCCTGGCGCTTGCCAAACAAGGCTCGGGCCCGCCGATCATCGCCGCGCAACCGCAAGATCTCGCCGCGCCGCTGGGAAGCCAGGCCAGTCTCGGCGTCGGGGCCGACGGAGCCCGGCCGCTGTCCTATGAATGGTCGCGGAACGGTGTTCCTCTGCCTGGGGCCACCCGACGCGTGCTCGGCATTGAGGAGGTGACCGAGGCGGACGCCGGGGTGTACCGGGTGCTGGTCAGCAATGCGGAGGGCACGGTGGAAAGTGAAGCGGCGACTTTGAGCCTCCTGCCGCCCTTTCCGATCACAACGTTCGCTGGAATGCTGGGCGCTCCAGGCAGTGCCGACGGCCAGGGACGCGCAGCCCAGTTCAACAATCCGATGGGTATCGCGTTCGACGGGCACGGGAACTGTTACGTGGCGGACCTGGCCAACTTCGTGATCCGGAAGGTGGCACCTGACCGCACGGTGACGACCCTGGCGGGAAGCAGCGGACGGTGGGGCGGCAACGACGGCGTGGGCAGCGAGGCGAGGTTCGGCACGGTTTGTGGGGTCGCCGTGGACAGCTTCGGCCGGGTTTACGTCGCCGATCACGGCAACAGCACCATTCGGATAATCACACCTGAAGGCGTGGTCAGCACCCTTGCGGGAAAGCCGGCCGAAACCGGATCGGCGGATGGACCGCGCACGCAGGCCCGCTTCAACCGGCCGCGCGGCGTCGCGTTGACTGCAGAAGGGACAGTTTACGTCGCCGACTCCGACAACCATGTCATCCGCAAGATCACCACCGACGGCGTCGTCTCCACGATCGCGGGCGTGGCCGGCCATCCGGGGTCCAGTGATGGCACGGGCAACCTGGTCCAGTTCAACCTGCCGGTCGCGCTCGTCCTGGATCGGCAAGGTAACTTGTTTGTCGCCGACGCGGGGAACAGCACGATCCGCAAAATCACCCCCGGCGGCGTGGTCTCCACGCTTGCGGGGAAGGCCGGCAGCTTTGGGTCGGTGGACGGGCCGTTGGCCACGGCGAAGTTCAACTCGCCCCAGGCCATCGCCATCGACGACGCGGGGACGCTCTTCGTCGCCGATACCGGCGACAACACCATCCGACGTATCGGGCTGGATGGGAACGTCACCACCGTGGCCGGGCGCCCGGGCCGGATCGGCACGCGGGACGGCGATTGGAGTGAAGCCATGTTCTGGTGGCCGCGCGGCGTCGCGGTGAACGCCGCCGGGGACGTGTTCGTGGGCGATTATGGCAATCACGCCTTGCGGCGGTTGGACCTGCCGCTTGAGGAACCTCGACTCCTGACCGAACCGCAGGATGTGGTGGTGAGCGACGGGGAGTGGGCGGAGTTCCGCGTCGTCGCTTCGGGCGCGCCGCCGCTGAGCTACACGTGGTTCAAGGATGACGAGGTTGTTCCTTCGGCCGACACCCCGGTTCTGGCGATCAGCGCAGCCGGTGCCGACCAGGCCGGGGCGTACCGGGTAATGGTCACCAACACCCTCGGGGCCGTGACCAGCCGTGTCGCCCGTCTGGTGGTGCTTCGCTACCGGCCGCCTGAAGTGGTCGGGGCATCGCCCGAGGCGGAGGCCAGCGGAGTGGCCCCGGACGCCATGGTGAGCTTCGAGATCCGCGATCGCGATACGGCCTTGAACGCGACGACCATCCGGCTGTGGCTGGACGATCGCGAGGTGACCGGGGAGGCGCAGATTGCGGCCGGGCCGGGGGTCGCGTCGGTGCACTATCGGCCTGGACTGCTGCAGGGTAGCACGACGTACGCGGTCAAAGTGACGTTCGAGGATCGCTCGGATCCGCCCCTGACCGTAAACCGCACCTGGCGGTTCACCACGCTGCGGATGCCGGTGGTCTCACCCGATTTCCGCACCGCTTCAGGGACGGGAGTCGAACCCGGCTTCAACGTGCGCAGCGTGCAGAGCTCACCGGGGTGGTATCGGGGGAACACCGTGGCGGCCGCCGAACAGCAGCTCGGCAACCCGCCCTTCCCGGCCGTCTTCTTCTCGGGCGTCGACATTCCAGCGTTGGTGAATTACTCCGACAACGGGGCCGCCCGCGGCAACTTCACGGCCAGCCAGGAGCGGCCCGACCGAAGTATGCGCGAGGCCAAGCTGGTGAGCTCGGAAACCACCGATTTCGTGTCTTTCGAGATCACTGCCTACCTCGAGCTTGCGGCCGGCATCACGCGTTTCGGCGTCAACAGCGACGACGGCTTCCGGCTTACGGTGGGACCGACCACGACCACGAACGACTGCGTGGTGTTGGGCGAGTTCGACAACGGCCGGGCTTCGGCCGACAGCCAGTTCGATTGCTTTGTTGCCGAGGCCGGACTTTACGCGTTTCGCCTGGTCTGGTTCCAGGGCACCGGCGGGGCGGACGTCGAGTGGTTCACGGTCAACCGGGAGACGGGCGAGCGCACGCTGGTCAACGACACCGCCGTCGCGGGCCACGTCAAGGCCTTCCGCGAACGCACCAGCGCTCCGAGCGAGGGCGTGGTCCCGTACACGTTCGTCACGCTCGCCGGCCGGGCGGCTTCGGGAAGTGCGGACGGCCTCGGCCGCGACGCCCAGTTCCTCGGCCCTGAAGCCCTCACGGTCGATGCCGTGGGGAACATCTTCGTTGCGGATACGCTCAACCACACGATCCGCCGCATCAGCCCGCAGCTGGAAGTCACCACCGTGGCGGGCTCACCGGGTCAGCCGGGCGGGGTGGATGGTCTGGCCGGAGAAGCGCGGCTCCACGGCCCCACCGGAATCGCCGTGGACCACGCCGGCATCCTCTACGTCGCCGACCGCGAGAACCACTGCATCCGGCGCATCACCCCGGATGGGATGGTGACAACCTGGGCGGGAAAAAGCGGACGGCTCGGAAGCACGGACGGCCCGGGACGCGACGCGCTCTTCTTCTGGCCTTACGGGCTGGCGTTCGGCCCGGACGGCATGCTGTACGTGACCGACGCCGCAAACCACACGATTCGCAAGGTAACGCCCGACGGCGTGGTCACGACCCACGCGGGCAGCGCGCGACAATCCGGTTACATGGACGGCCCCGGAGCCGCCGCCCGGTTCTCGCATTTGAAGGGAATCGCTTTCGACACGGCGGGGACCATGTACGTGTCCGACTGGGGTAATGGCAAGATCCGCACGGTGGACCTGGAAGGGAACGTCACGACGTTCGCTTCGGCTCCCACGATCCTGGGCGGCCTCGCCGTCGCCACGGACGGCAAGCTCTATGCCGTCGGTGGCGACCAAGTCTGGCGGGTCACCGCCGCAGGCGCCACGGCGATCGCAGGCAGCACGACGGAATCCGGGGGCAAGGACGGTTCCGGTCTGAACGCGCGCTTCAGCAGCCCGTCCGGTGTCGCCACCGACCCGAACGGCGGGCTCTTTGTTGCCGACGCAGGCAGCCATACCATCCGGCACGTCACGCCGGCGGTGATGGTCAGCACCATCGCCGGTGTTGGTTTCGGAAGCGTCGACGCCGTGGGAGCCGCCGCGCGGTTCAATCGTCCGGAAGAACTGGCACTGGATTCTCAGGGCAATCTCTTTGTTGCGGACAAGGGGAACAACACGGTCCGCCGGATTTCACCTGACGGCGCCGTGAGCACATACGCGGGACGGGCCGGAGTGCCCGGCTGGAATAACGGCCCGCTCGGGACGGGGACGCTCTTCTGGCCCAGTGCGGTGGCGGTGGACAAGTTCGGGAACGTCTATGTCACCGAGAACGTCGGCAGCCGGATACGCAAGATCACGCCCGCGGGGCTCATGAGTACCTTCACGCAGAGCGGGCCCGACCAACCGGACGGCATCGTTTACTCTCCGGAGGGCTTCTTCTACGTGGTGGAGCGCGCCGGCGGCAACCGCGTCTACAAAATTTCGGCGAGCGGATCGGTAAGTGTCTTTGCCGGGAGCGTGCAAGGATATGTGGATGCCCAGGGTACCCAGGCCCAGTTCAAATTTCCCCAGGGTGTCGCGCTGGACAACGAGGGCAACGTCTACGTCGCGGACGCGGTCAACTTTGCCGTGCGCAAGATCACCCCCGAGGGGGCGGTCAGCACTTTGGCAGGCGGGAACATCGGATTCTATGACGGCGTGGGACGCAACGCGGCCTTCTCCGGCCTGACCGCAGTGGCGGTCGACCCGAACAACCACGTGCTCGTGGCCGATACGGGCAACCACGTCATCCGCAAAGTCCGGCCCAATGGCCTGGTCACCACCCTCGCCGGCGCCGCTCAGATCAAGGGAAGCACGGACGGGCTGGATCGAAGAGCACGCTTCAGCGGCCCCAAGGGAATTGCGGTGTCCAAGGAGGGCTACATTTACGTCTCGGACACGGAGAATTCCACGATCCGGGTCGGGATCCCCAACTACATCGCCCCGGTCATCACGCGGCAGCCCCAGAGTCTCGCCACCACCGGAGGCGGCGTCACCTTCGAGGTGGCGGCAATGTCCGCGCATCCCGTCTCCTTCCGCTGGCGCAAAGACGGCCGGGTTCTTCACGGCGAAACCAACGCCACCCTGCGCCTCGACGGGATCACCGAAACCGAGGCGGGCGCCTATAGCGCCGTGGCGATCAACGCTTACGGATCGGCGGCGAGTGCCGAAGCCGCGCTGGTTTTGCTCACCCCCCCGGAGATCGTGCGCGAACCCGAGGACCTTGCCGTCCTCGCCGGTGACCCGGCGGTGTTCCAGGTTGAGGTCAAGGGCACTCCGCCGCTTGCCTTCCGCTGGCTGCATGCAGGCACCAACCTTCCTGCAGCGACGGCTCAGGACGCCACGCTCGTGCTGCCGCAAGTCACGCCCCAGGCGGCGGGAGCGTACGCGGTCATCGTGACCAACAACTTTGGCGCCTGCACCAGCCGGCTCGCGACCCTCACGGTGAACTTGCCGCCGGCGATCAGCACGCCGCTCGCGGACCAGCTGGTCGCCGTCGGAACCGAGGTCGTGTTGCACGCAACGGTCGCAGGAACCGGCCCGATGGAGTTTGCCTGGTTTAAGGATGGCGCTCCCCTGCTCCACTCGGACGCACCCACACTCACGATGCCGAACGTTTCGACCGCCGATTCGGGCGTCTACGAACTGCTCGTGACCAGCCCGTACGGCCAGGTCCAGTCACACGCCAACCTGACCGTGCTCGTGCCGCCGGGCATCTCCGTGGCCCCGATCGGAACCGCTGTCCTCGAAGGAGCGGAGGCGGTCTTCGCGGTGGTGGCGGAAGGCAGCGAGCCTCTGAATTACCAGTGGCGGCGCGAAGGCGTGGATCTGCCCGGCGCCACCGAATCGAAACTCGTTCTGGCTTCGGTGACCCCCAGCCAGGCCGGGAGCTTCATGGTCGTGGTGCGCAATGCCATCGGGACCACCGAGAGCGCACCGGTTCCGCTCGTCGTCAACGTACCGCCGCGGATCACGGCCCAACCGGCGTCCGTCACCTTGATCGAGGGCTCGCCCCTGGCCTTGAATGTCCAGGCGGAGGGCACGCCACCACTGAACTATCAATGGCACAAGGACGGCGCGCCGCTGCCGGATGCCATGCAGCCGGTTCTCGGCGTGGACACGGTTTCGACCAACGAAGCGGGTACCTACTGGGTCACGGTTACCAGCCCGCACGGCACGGCGGAAAGCGAGCACGTCACCGTGACCGCGCTCACGCGCCCGGTGATCACGCTCGAACCTCAGGACCAGGCGGTCCTGGCGGGACAGCCGGTCACGTTCGAAGCGGCCGTGGAAGGCAGCGAGCCCCTTTCGTACCAATGGTGGTTCGGCGATTCCCCCCTGGCCGACGCCAACCATGTGCTCCATCAGATCCCGTCGGTCGAACCCGCCCATGGCGGCGCCTACCAACTCATCGTAACCAATCTCGCGGGGGCCGTGACGAGCCGTGTCGCCCAGCTCACGGTGCTCCTTCCGCCGGCCATCACCGCGCCGCTCGCGGACGAGCGGGTTGCCGTCGGGACTGAAGTCGTGCTGCGAGCCGCGGTGGCGGGATCCGGCCCGATGGAGTTTGAGTGGTTCAAGGACGGCGCTTCCCTGAGGCGGTCGGAGGATTCCATCCTCACGATTTCCAACGCCTCGACCGCCGACTCCGGAATCTACGAGCTTCGGGTGACCAGCCCGTACGGCGAGACCCGGTCCAGCGCCAACTTGACCGTGCTGGTCCCGCCGAGCATCTCAACCCCGCCCCTTGACGCCGCGGTTCTCGAAGGAGCGGAGGCGGTCTTCGAGGTGGTGGCGGAAGGCAGCGAGCCGCTGAGTTACCAGTGGCGCCGCGAAGGCCTGGATTTGCCCGGCGCCACCGAACCGAAACTCGTTGTGGCGACGGTCACCCCCAGTCAGGCCGGCAGCTACACGGTCGTGGTGCGCAACGCGATCGGGACCACCGAAAGCGCGCCGGCCACGCTCGTCGTCCATGTACCGCCGCGGATCACCGCGCAACCGACGGCCGTCACCTTGATCGAGGGCTCGCCCCTGGCCTTGAATGTTCAGGCGGAGGGAACGCCGCCGCTGAGCTATCAATGGCACAAGGACGGCGCTCCGCTTCTGACAGCCGCCGACCCGGTTCTCGTGGTTGACCCGGTTTCGACCGACGCGGCCGGAGTCTACTGGGTCGTGGTTTCCAGTCCGCATGGCACGGCCGAAAGCGCGCACGTCACCGTGACGGTGCTCACCCGTCCGGTGATCACGCTCGAACCTCAAGACCAGGAAATCCTGGCGGGACAACCGGTGACATTCGAAGCATCTGTGCGAGGCAGCGAGCCGTTTTCGTACCAGTGGTGGTTCGGCGAATCGCCCCTGGCCGACGCCACCCAGGCGCTCCATCAGATCGCGTCCGTCCAACCCGCCCATGCTGGCGCTTACCAACTTATCGTGACCAACCTGGCTGGCGCGGCGACAAGCCGTGTGGCCCGGTTGACCTTGGTTTATGCGCCCTCCATCACGCTCCAACCCCAGAACGTCCGCGTTACCCCGGGGGAATGGGCCGTGTTCACCGTCGCCGTCGAGGGCACCCCGCCGATCTCGTACCAATGGCGGCACCGTGGTACTGACCTTCCCGGCCAGGTGCAGTCCAGCCTTGGGATCGAGGCGGCAAGCCGTCGCGACAGCGGCACGTATGGCGTCGTGGTGAGCAACCTCCATGGGGTCCTGATCAGTGACACGGCCACCCTGCGCGTCCTGGTGGCCCAGAAACTCGAGCTTCCCGAGCGCAAGCTGGCCGGCGGGTTGCGTCTGAGATTCCGCGATGGCGACGGCGCCCTCGCCGACGACCTGACAGGCTTCGTGCTGCAATGGAGCGAGGCGCTTCCCGGGACCGAGGCCGCGGCCTGGCAGGACGCGCCGGCTCTACCCACGGTCCAGGATGGGTTCGGGGTGTTTGAGGTGGAAACACCGCCCGAATCCCGCCACCGGATCTACCGGATCATCGAGCGGTAAACCCCGCGGCGTGTAGACCCGGTGCCCTCACCGGGCGGTTCCTTTTTCTGGGTAGGGTAGGGCGCGCAGTCCCTTGCGCGCCGGACCGGCGGGCCGCGGAGTGCCCGCCCCATGCGCAGTGGCCATGAACCCGGTAGGGCAGGCTTTCGAGCCTGCCGGTGGGCCGGACTTTCCAGTCCGGCGGGGCGGTGGGCGACGGGGACGTCGCCCCGACCGGCAGACAGGAATGTCTGCCCTACCTGGCTGCGGTTCATGGAGAGTCCCCTTGGCCGGGCGGCCATGCGCTGTGACCATGAACCAAAAGCGCCGGTAAACCGGACGCACTCCAAACGCTTCGCACCGCTCCCAGGCACGTTTGAAGTCGCGAAGCGCCTGGAGTGCGGGGATTCATCCCCGCTTTTCGGGGCAGGTTCATGGAGCCAGGCTTTCGAACACGCCCTCGGCAACCTCTCCTGCCGCGAGGCGTGCCAGGCACTCGGGCTCGCCCGCCTGCTCACATCTCGAGCCCCGGTCGTCCTCACACGTGCAGGGGGCAAGGAAGTGCCGGTGCCTTTCCCCCACCGGGAGCCAGGAGCGATACCCGCCTCGCTGTCGGAAAAGGGAGACCGTAGGTACGCCCAAGGCCGTCGCCAGGTGAATCACGCCGGAGTCGGGACCCACGTGCAACCGGCAGCGCGTCAGCACGGCCGCAAGTTGTGGAATCGTCAGGCCGGCGGACAACCGCTTCACGCGCGGATCTCTCGATTCCGCGAAGAACGCGTCGAGGCGCGCCTGCTCCCGGGCACTTCGCGTTCCGGAGAGGACGAAATCCGCCTCGGGAACACGCCTTAGGATCAGGTCGACCAGTTCCCGATAGCGGCGAACCGGCCATTCCTTGAGGGGATTTGCGGAGTTGAGCGAAAGGTGGATTGCGCCCGCGGGCACGGCCGTCTCGGCCCACGCGATGGCGTCGGGAGGGACCTGAAGGCCAAAGCGCGCGTCACCGAGTTGCAGGCCGGCGGCGGCCAGGGCCCGGCGATGGTGCTCAAACACCGGCAGGTCCGGGTCCGGCTCGGGAAGCCAGTGAGGAATGCACCATCGGTTCCAGAAGTGCCAGCGACCGCCAGAGAGCCCCAAGCGCCAGCGCGCCCCGCACAAACCGGTGAGGATGATCGAGCGGTCTGAGGCGTTCAGGTTGATGGCCACGTCGAAGCGTTCCCGGCGAAGCCCCGCCAGCAATCGCAGCTGGGCACTCAGCGATCGTTTGTCTGGCATCAATTCCAGCGGCCACAAGCGGTCGACGCACCCCGTGGCCAGCGAAAGCACTTCGCAGGCGACCGGAGTGGTGACGACGTGCAGAGCTGCAACAGGGTAATTTCGGCGGATCTCCCACAGCGAGGGCAGGAGATGAAGCGAATCGCCGAGGAAGCCCTGATCGAGGACCAGCACCTTCCCGGCGGCGCGTGTGCACGCCAGGAACTCGCCGATGGAGCGGGGGTCAGCCACGACGGCTTGTTAGCGAACGGCACCGCGTTTGGCCATGGTAAATCCACGGACCCGCGGCCACGGCAGCCGGAAGGAAATCATCTGACCTCGCGTCGGAAGCCACCTGTTCCTTGCGGACCTGCTCAGCGCCCATGAACTTCCCATTCCAGGTGGGGCGCGCCGTCCCTGGCGCGCCGGCTCGGCGGGCAACGGCGTGCCCGCCCTACCTCGCCACGGTATGTGGGTAGCCCCTTGCCCTGACATCCCTGCGCGCTGACCTTGAACCAAAAGCGCCGGTAAACCGGACGCACTCCAAACGCTTCGCGCTGCTGCAAGGAACGTTCGGAGTCGCGAAGCGCCTGGAGTGCGGGGATTCATCCCCGCTTTCCGGAGCAGGCTCATGGGGAACAAAAGGGCCGACCTTGCACGGCCGGCCCTTGGGAGCTTCGCGATCGCCGCGTACCTCGCTAAATGAACTCGTTGATCAGGTTCTCGAGCATCTCCTGGCGCCCGCTCTGGTTGTTCTTGACCTCGCCCAGCTTCAAGACGTGTTGTTCGAGTTCCTCGAACCCGAGCTTCCCCTGTTCGATCTGCTTGCCCACGCCCGAATCCCACGAGGCGTACCGGTTCTTCACGAACTCGGCCAGCCGGCCGTCGGCGCGGATCCTGGCGGCGATCTTGAGGCCGCGGGCGAAGGCATCCATGCCGCCGATATGGGCGTGGAACAGGTCCACCGGCTCGAAACTCTCGCGACGGCACTTCGCGTCGAAGTTGGTGCCGCCCGTCGTGAAGCCGCCGTACTTCAGGACCGTGAGCATGATCTGGGTCGTCAGGTACACGTCCGTGGGGAACTGGTCGGTGTCCCAGCCCAGGAGGAGGTCGCCGGTGTTGGCATCGATGCTGCCCAACGCCCCCGCGGCCCCGGCCACTTCGAGGTCATGCTGCATGGTGTGCCCGGCGAGGGTCGCGTGGTTCGTCTCCAGGTTCAGTTTCAGGTGGTCCAGGAGGTCGTACTGGCGGAGGAAATTCAAGCAAGCCGCGGCGTCCGAGTCGTACTGGTGCTTGGTCGGTTCCTTGGGCTTGGGCTCGATGTAGAACTGGCCTTGGAAGCCGATCTGCCTCTTCCAGTCCACAGCCATGTGAAGGAAAGCGCCGAGGTGATCGAGCTCCCGTTTCATGTCCGTGTTCAGAAGCGTCGAGTAACCTTCGCGGCCGCCCCAGAAGACGTAGCCCGCGCCGTCGAGCTCGTGCGTGACCTCGATGGCTTTCTTCACCTGGGCCGCGGCGAAGGCGAACACGTCGGCGTTGCAGCTCGTGGCCGCGCCGTGCATGTAGCGGGGATGAACGAACAGGCAGGCCGTCCCCCACAGGAGCCCGATCCCCGTGTCGGCCTGGCGCTTCTTGAGCTCCTTGACCACGCGGTCGAGGTTCTTGTTGGTCTCGGCCAGATTCCGGCCTTCCGGGGCGACGTCGCGGTCGTGAAACGCGTAGAACGGGGCGCCAAGCTTCTCGCAAAACTCAAACAGGACGCCCACCCGCTTCAGCGCCATGTCCACCGAGTCCGTGCCGTCCTCCCAGGGCCGTTGCCAGGCGCGCGTCATGCTGAACATGTCCGCACCCACCCCGCGAATGGTGTGCCAGTAGACCACGGAGAAACGGAGGTGCTCCTTCATGGTCTTCCCTTCGACGATCTCCTCGGGGTTGTACCACTTAAAGGCCAGGGGATTCTTGGAATCGGGACCTTCGTAAGGGATCGGACCGATGCCCGGGAAGAATTCGGTGGAGCGCGTGCGGGTGGACTTCTTCATGTGTCGAGTAAGGTTCGGCCGCGCACCATAAGGGAGACGACGCCGCGTTGACAAGAGTGTCGAAGCCCGGGCCGCGCCCCAGCGCCCGCCTCCCCGCGCCAGACACCACGCTAGACAAAAACTTCGGCGGGCCGCGTCATAGCCCGAGAGCATGGCAAGCACCGCAGATCTGGAACGGCTCTATGACGAACACGCCCAGGCGTTGTTCGGGTTCCTCCTTCACTTGACCCGGAGCGAGTCGGACACCCGCGACCTGCTCCAGGAGGTCTTCGTGCGGATGGCGCGCCAGCCCGAACTGTGGCGTGGGCTTCGGAGCGAACGCGCGTTCCTGCTGCGGCTTGCCCATAACCTGGCTGTGGACGCTTCGCGCCGCCACAACACTCGCCTGCGCACCGCCGAACACGCCGCTGCCGAGCAGGTCAGCCTGTTCGCCCCCGCCGCCGACCCGGACGCCGCCGCGTTCCGGACCGAGCTGGATGAGGCCTTCGCCAGCCTGCCCCCGGACCAGGGAACCGTCGTGCACTTGAAACTGTGGGCGGGCCTGACCTTCCAGGAGATCGCGGTGGCGCTCGGGATTCCGCTGAACACCGCCGCCAGCCGGTACCGCTACGGCATAGACAAACTCCGGGCGCACCTGCGTCCCCTTTACGAAGAGATCCGATGAATGCCGACCCTTTTGAAGAACGCCTCCGGGCTCAGCCGCTCCGCCCGCTCCCGGGTGACTGGCGTGCTTCCATCCTGCAGGAGGCGTGCGCTGCCCTGCCCTCGGAAGTTGCCACTGACGCCGCTCCGCCTGCGAAGGGAGATCGTGCGACCCATGTCCCTTCGGAGGACGGCGCCTCGGTATGGAAGCGGTGGCGCCTGTTCGTGGGCTGGGTCCGGCCCTGGCCCCTGGCGTGGTCCTCGCTCGCCGCCTGCTGGTTGGCGATTCTCGTCCTGGACGCCGCCGCGCGGCCGGACGCCAACGACATCCGCCAGGCCCAACTTGGCGCCAGGTCCGCTGCCGCGTACTTCTCCTTGCTCCAAAGATCGTGGCAGGTCGATGCCGGTGAACGCGTCCCCGCTCCGCCATTGCCCCGTCCCGATTCGCAAGGCTGCGTGTACTTGAGAAGGAACGATTGCTATGCCTGAACTCCCACCATCCATGGAATCCCCCAAACGTTCGCGGCTTTGGAAGTGGCTTAAGCGCCTTGGCTTCGGCCTCGCGGCCCTCGTCACCCTGGCGGCCCTCGCTCTGGCGATCGAGAACTACCGCGGCAAACGGGCGTGGATGGCGTACAAGGCCCAACTCGAAGCCCAGGGGGAAGTGCTCGAGGCTTCCAAATTGGCGCCAGCACCGATACCCGAGGACCAAAACTTCGCCCGGACGCCCCTCATCCGTCCGTTCACAGAAACCAAGGTGGATCCAGCCACGGGTCAGTTGGTGGCCAGCGATACCAACGCCTGTGACCAGGTCCTGAGCCGGTTCCATTGGGCGATGCCCATCGGGGAGGGCACCCGATGGAGGGTCGGCAAGGTCAGCGACCTGGCCGAGTGGCAACGCCAATGGCGCGCGGTCACGAACGCGAGCCCTTCAATACGCGCCCTGCAGCAGCGCCCTCCGGGGACAAGCCTCGAGGACCTCCGCTTCCTGCTGGAACAACACCGGCCCGACCTGGATGAACTGCGCGCGGCGCTGGCGAAACCTGCCGCCAACTACAACACGCCCGTGCAGCTGGAGAGCGGTCTCCTGTTGAATCGCATGAGCCTGGGCAAGAGCCTCTCCCGCCCGCTCCGGTTCGCCGCCACGGTTGAACTCGCCGGGGGCCAGACCGACGCAGCCATGGCCGACATCATGGCGCTGTGGCGGCTTCCGCAGCTCGTGGCGCCGGAGCCCCTGCTGATCACCGCCCTGGTCAGGATTTCGCTGCTCGAAACCGCCATGCAACCGCTGTGGGAGGGATTGGTGCGCCACCAATGGAGCGAAGGGCAACTGGTCCAATTCGAAACCGCGCTGGCCCCGATGGACTGGATTGCGGAAATGGCAGACAGCCTGAGGGGCGAACGTGTCTACAGTCTGGCCATGCTGGCTCAGTTCCCCACAGCCACCGGGGCTATGGCGGAAGGCGCCGGCCCCATGGGAACGGGTCCGTGGCGCTTCTTCTCCGCCATGCTTTACCAGAACCAGCGGCACATCGCGCGGATGTTCCAGGACGTGCTGCTCACCGCTCTGGACACCAATCGCGGTGTGGTTCACCTCGAAGCCCTTGAAACGGCCAAAACTTCCCCGGATCTGAAGCGCTGGCGACCGTACACCATGTTCAGCAGCATGCTGCTCCCCGCGCTCGTCCCGAGTGGCGAACGGGCCGCGCGCGCCCAAGCCACCCTCAACCTCGCGCGAGTCGCCGTGGCGCTCGAGCGACACCGGCTCGCCGAAGGCAAGTACCCGGCCACGCTGGAGGCGCTGGTGCCGCGGCTCCTGGCGGCTTTGCCTCCTGACCCGGTCAACGGCCAACCCCTGGTCTACCGTCCCACCGACCCGGGCGCGTACATCCTCTATTCGCTGGGCCTGAATCGCCGTGACGACGGAGGGACAGTCGCCCTCAACAAATCCGGCGAACCTGTGTTCAACAAACCCGAAGGGGACTGGGTGTGGCACGGGGCGCCCGTGGAATGACGCTCGCGAGCCGCCGTCCGGAATCAGGCCAGCAGGTCTTTCACCACGCGACCATGGACGTCGGTGAGCCGGTAATGTCGGCCCTGATGAAAGAACGTGAGCCGTTCGTGGTCGAAGCCAAGGCAATGGAGGATGGTCGCCTGCAGATCGTGCACGTGCACGGGGTCCTCCACGATGTTGAAGCCGAGTTCGTCCGTCGCGCCGTACGTCATCCCCGCCTTGATGCCACCGCCGGCCAGCCACATCGTGAAGGCCTGCGGATGGTGGTCGCGCCCCATGCTGCGACCCAGGGCGGCGTTGGTTTCCACCATCGGCGTGCGTCCGAATTCCCCGCCCCAGATGACGAGGGTCTCGTCCAGCAGCCCCCGCTGCTTCAAGTCGCGCACGAGCGCTGCCGAGGCCTGGTCGGTCGCGCCGCAATTGCTCTTCAGGTTGCCGGTCACATCCGAGTGGGCGTCCCAACCCTCGTGATAGATGTTCACGAACCGCACCCCCCGTTCCACCATGCGGCGGGCGAGAAGACAGGCGCGTGCAAACGAGGGCTTGGCCGGATCGCAGCCGTACATCGCCAGGGTCTCGGCGCTCTCGCGTTTCAAATCCATCAACTCCGGGGCGGAGACCTGCAGCCGCGACGCCATTTCGTAGGCAGCAATGCGGGTGGCGATCTCGGGGTCGCCCAACACTCCCAAGCGGCGCTGGTTCAGCTCGCGGATCAGCTCGAGTGACTCCTGCTGCAACCGGTCATCCACGCCCTTCGGATTGCCCACGTTGAGAATGGGATCCCCGCTGTTGCGAAACCGCACGCCGGTGTAGTAGGTCGGCAGAAAGCCGCTCGACCAGTTCGCCGCCCCGCCACTGATCCCGGCCCCTGTCGACATCACCACGAAGGCCGGCAAATCGCTCGTCTCCGAACCGAGCCCATAGGTCACCCAGGATCCCAGGCTGGGACGCCCCGGTTGGGAGAATCCCGTGTTCAGGAAAATCTGCGCCGGGGCATGGTTGAACTGGTCCGTCCGACACGAGCGGATCAGGCAGATCTCGTCGGCGATCCCCGCCAGGTGGGGCAGCATTTCCGACAGCTCCATCCCGCATTGCCCGTGCCGCCCGAACTTGAAGCGCGGCCCGAGCACACCCGCGTCCGCCCGGATGAAGGCGTAGCGTTGGTCTCCGATCACCGACGGTGGGAGCGGCTTGCCCTCCATGTCCGCCAGCCTGGGTTTGTAGTCGAAAAGATCCAGCTGGCTCGGGGCTCCCGCCATGAAGAGGTGAATCACGTGCCGGGCGCGCCCGGGGAAGTGCGACGGCTTGGGGGCGAGCGGGTTGGACGCAACCGCGGCTCCAAGTTCCGTGGCGGTCATGGCCCGCCAGGCGTTCGCCAGCAGCGAGGCCGCGGCGATCTTGCCCACGCCGACTCCGCAATCGCGCAGGAACCACCGACGCGTGATGGGACCGGCCTGGGCCATTGGACGAGGTGTGAACGAGTTCATGCAGCTCAGGAGGGCTCAGTTCCGGGTCACCGCTTCGTCGAGGTTGAGAATCGCGCGGGCCACGGCGGCCCAGGCGGCGGATTCCACCACGTCGCCTTCCCCGGTCCCGGCCAGCTCGGCGGCCAGGTCCGGGTGCTCGCGGAGGTATTCGCGTTGCCGACCATGGAAGCGGCGCAGCGATTCGAGTTCGGGCGGATCCGGCGGCCGGGTCAGGCAACACCGGAAGACGAAAGCCGCGCGCTCGTCGTCGGCTCCGGGGAGACCCGCGGCGCGACGTCCGAGGGCCTGCGCCGCCTCGAAGAAAACCTCGTCGTTCAGGAGCGTGAGCGCCTGCAGAGGGGTATTGGAGACCTCGCGGCGGGCGACACAGATTTCGCCACTCGGGGCATCGAAGGTGTTGAAGGTCGCGTAGGGCGCCGTCCGTTTCGCGAAGGTGTACAGCCCGCGCCGGTAACGGTCTTCTCCGGCGCTCACCTTCCATTCGAGCGGGCCATACGTTCCCTCTTTGGTGATGCTCTCGAGCTGCGGCGGAAAGACGCTCGGCCCGCCCAACTTTGGGGAAAGCAAGCCTGCCGCCGCCAGCGCATTGTCCCTGACCAGTTCCGCCTCCAGGCGCCCCCGGGGGCCCCGCGCCAGGAGCACATTCTCCGGGTCGCGCTCCCGCAACGTCGGGGAAAGCGCCGAGACCTGGCGGTACGTGGCGCTGGTGACGATCAGCCGGTGCAGGCGCTTGAGGGACCAACCCTGTTCCATGAACTCGACGGCCAGCCAGTCCAGCAGTTCCGGATGGCTGGGGATCTCGCCCTGGAACCCGAAGTCGCCCGGCGTCCTTACCAGTCCGCGTCCGAAGAAAGCTGCCCATTCCCGGTTCACGACCACCCGGGCCGTGAGCGGGTTGTCCCGGTCCACGAGCCAGCGCGCGAAGCTCAAACGATTCCGCGGCGCGTCCGCCGGCAAGCCTGGAAGCACCGCGGGTACCCCGGGTTCCACGGCCTCGCGCAGCTGAAGAAACTCGCCGCGATGATGCACAAACGTACGTCGCGGGTTGCCCGGCGGACGCTCCTGCATCACCAGGGTCGTGGGATAGGCCGGAAGTTCGCGTCGGAGTTCGACGATCGGCTTACGGGCCGGCTCCAACTCCGGCGCCACCGTCACGAAATGCCGCAGCAACTTCTCGCGATCGGTGGCAGACCACGCTCCGGGAACGCGGGCGACGATCGCCGCCAGATCGTCCGGCAAGGCGCTCGCCTCCGCCGGCCGCGTGTCGCCCGTCGCCCAGAGCCGGAAGCGGCCAAGCCCGGCCGAGTAGTGCTTCTCGAAAAGCATGCGCACCTCGAGCTTCGAGCACGCGGCCAACGGTTCAGCCAGCGTGAACACCGCCGTATGACGCCGCCCCTGCCCGCCGTCGATTGACCATCCCGACTGGGCGTCGGCGTCGATCGTCTTGGCGGCGTCGTGGTTGGCATCCTTCGAGTAGCTGGCCGTCGCTCTCACCAACGAAACGGGGCGGCCGTCGACGCTGACACTGAAGGTGGAGAGGAAGAAGTCACCGATGGGACCCTCGTAATCCACCCGTCCGGGTCCGTGCCGCGGGAGGCGGTCGTCCGGCAGTACTTCGAGGCGAAGGGCCGTGATCGCCTCCATGGCCGGGTTCAGGGTCACCTCGTAGGTATCGCTCTTCGTCTGATCGCTGGTGACAAAGACGGACCCGTCCTCCTCGATGGAGAGCACCGGGACCGAGCCCCGCGCGGCAACGGGCTTGAGCAACGTCCATGGACGCGCCCGTTCCCGCTCGCCCGCGGCCCAGACCTCGAAACGGCGGTCGCGGTGTGCGCGGCGTCGGATTTCGAGCGGACGCGGATCAATCTCCTCCTCGGCAAGGCTCAGCCGGAAACGGCCCAGCAAGTGGCGTTGCCCAAATTGCTGATCCAACCGAACCGTCAGGCGTGTCCCGGAGGCAAACGCCGGCGCGTCCTTGATCCGGAAGAAAGCCGTGCGCTTGACGTGCCAGTCGCCGCCACCCGCCACGGCCCAGCCCGTGTCGGGCTTGCCGTCGATCGCCCGGGCGACGTCGAAGCCATCCTGCGAAAAATCCGCAACGGCCTCATGCAGGACCAGCGGGACGGGCTGCCCGGAACCGTCACGGGCCGCGGCCGTCACCGAAATCTCGTTCAACACGAAGTTGCCGCTTTCGGACCAGCCGGGGCCCTTGGCCGGCAGGGAATCGTCTGGCAACACCTCCAGCTTGATCCGGCCGACGTTCGTGAGGGCGGTCTCCATCGTAACCACGTAGGTATCCTTGTCCGCGGGGGATTGTTCCGCCCGGGCCGAACCGTCGGGCAGCATCGAGAAAGTCACCGCGGCGGAGGAGCTGCACTGCGGGGCGGGCGCCTCCTCCCGCCAACCGGCTTCCGGCGGAAACTGGTTGACCAAATCCGCCTCGAGCAACGCGATCCGCGCCTCGATTTCCCCGCGCCGGGTGGCGATTGGTCCGGAAGGTACGTCCATCACCGGCTCGTCGGCATTGTTCAGGAACGCCAGCATTCCGTAGTACTCGCGCTGCGTGATCGGATCGTACTTGTGCGTGTGGCACTGGGCACAGCCGACCGTGAGTCCAAGCCAGGTGGTCCCGGTGGCGTTCAACCGGTCCACCACGCTGTAAAAACGGTACTCGAGCGGATCGATGCCGCCTTCCTCGTTCAGCATGGTGTTCCGATGGAAGCCGGTAGCGACGCGCTGTGAAACCGTCGCCCCGGGGAGCAGGTCGCCGGCGAGTTGTTCGATGGTGAACTGGTCGAACGGCATGTCCCCGTTGAGCGCCTGAATGACCCAGTCCCGCCACGGCCACATCGAGCGGGGCCGGTCCTTCTCGAAACCGTTGGTGTCCGCGTAGCGCGCCAGGTCCAACCAGCGACGAGCCCACCGCTCGCCGTAGTGCGGCGAGGCCAGCAGTCGATCCACCAGTTGCTCGTAGGCGGCGGGGTCTCCATTCGCGGCGAACGCATCCGCGTCTTCCGGGCTGGGTGGCAAGCCGATCAGGTCCTGTGAAACCCGGCGGATCAACACGCGTCGGTCCGCCTCCCCGGAAGGCGCCAGGCCCGTTGCTTCAAGCCGGGACAGGACAAAAGCATCGATCCCGTTCCGCGGCCACTCCGGGGCCTTCACCTCCGGCCGAGGAGCCCGGCGCGGCGGAACGAACGCCCAGTGCGGTTCGTAAGGGGCCCCCGCGTCCACCCAGCGGCGGAGCGTCTCCTTCTGATTGGGCGTGAGCGGCCGGCCGGTTGAACGCGGCGGCATGACGTCATCTTCGTCCCCGGTGAAAATGCGCTGAATGACCGCGCTCGAGTCAGCGTTGCCCGGCACCAGCGCGTGGCGTCCGTTCTTGAGCGGGGCCAGGGCGGCCTCGCGGTCGTCCAGGCGGAGCCCGGCCTTGCGAGTCTGGTCATCCGGCCCGTGGCATTTGAAGCAGTGGTGGGAGAGGATCGGACGAACTTCCCGCGTGTAGTCAGGGGATCCAGGTGCCTCGCCGACGGTTCCGGCAAGCGCCTTGCCGGGGCCGGGTGCGGTCCAGAGCGCGGTCCAAACCAGCAGGACGGTACGCCGTCGCCACGAGGCGGAAGTTCGCCGCCTCCCACGGTGGACCAAGCGTGGGCTGCAAGCTGAAGAACGGCCGATAGGGTCTATTGCCGGGCGAATAATGGCCTCAAAGTAGAGCCCCGGGCAAACCCGTCAAACGACCGCCGCCCCGGGGCCGCGAGAAGCCGCGGCGGCGGCGTCAACCGGGGT
Organism: uncultured Verrucomicrobiota bacterium; assembly: GCA_964535555.1. Lineage (GTDB taxonomy): Bacteria > Verrucomicrobiota > Verrucomicrobiia > Limisphaerales > J093 > DSVZ01. Next base: position 19,076 of record CAZHUS010000062.1, on the reverse strand, counting down.
GCGGCAGAGCGCTGCCGGGCTCAGGCGCGCTGCTCGACCGGAACCTCGAGTTCCTCGTCCGGATCGCGCAACACGTCCTCAAGCTGCTTGTTTTGCGCGTGGTGCATCTCGCGCAATTTGAAGCGCTCGGCCTGGAGCCGGTGCATCAGCAGTTGCGCCATCCGGTTGACCAGCTCCCGGCCGAACGTGGCGTCCTCGTCCGCCATATCCCGCAGCTTCTCCGCGCTGATCGCAATGACCTCGGTCGCGTCCACCGACCGTGCGGTCGACTGCCAGCGGTGCGGCTCAAACAACCAGGACCACCCGATGGCCTCGCCCGGACCCAACACCGCCACCGTGGTCACACCCGTCCCTGGCACAAAGGCCTCCAGGGCCACGTGCCCTCGATGCAGGAGGTAGAAGTGGTCCGCCACCTGTCGCTCTTGGAAGATGAAGTCGCCCACACCGTGGCGCCGGATCTCGGCCAACCCGGCCAACCGGGTGATATGCGCGGGCGAGACGCCTCGCCAGAAAGGATGCGAGGCAATGACGGTCTCGATGCTGTTCATGGAAAAAACTCAGGTTCAGCGGTCGCATTGGCGCCCGCGGTTCCCAACGTGAATTACGGGGATAAGTTAAACCTCCAGCCTCCGCACGCCAATCGTTGGTTGGCAACTGATCAACAAATATTGCCGTGGCTCACGTCCGTCGCCCCGAAAGCAATTCAGGCGAGACCTGACTTGTGCCGCGCCCGCTCGAGGACCGCGCCAGCCACCACCCGCGCCCGTGCCGCGCCATCCCGCAGGACGGCGTGGACATGGTCGAGGTTGGTGGCGAGTTCGGCCCGGCGTTTCCGGGCCGCCGCGAAGCTCGTCCAGTAGTGCTCGAACAGGAGCTTCTTGAGGTCGCCATAGCCAAACCCGCCGGCCCGCAACCGCTCCTCGGCATCGCGCGAAACGTCGGGAGGCGCCACGAGTTTGAGCAACTGGATGGCGTGGTTCTTCTCGGCATCGGGCTTGGGCTCCTGAGGCGACCGGCTGTCCATGACGATGCTCATGATCTTCCTCCGCACCGCCTTCTCCTCACCGAAAATCTCGATCGTGTTCCCGTAGCTCTTGCTCATCTTCTGTCCATCCGTCCCCGGCACGACGGCCACCTCCTCGCGAATGCGCGGTTCGGGCAGGACGAAGGTCTCTCCGTAGAGCTCGTTGAACTTGATCGCGATGTCCCGCGTCACCTCGACGTGCTGCTTCTGGTCGCGTCCCACGGGCACCACGTTCGAGTCGTAAATCAAGATGTCCGCGGCCATGAGCACCGGGTAGGCAAACAGGCCGTGGTTGAAACTCAGCCCGCGCGCCAGCTTGTCCTTGTAGCTGTGGCAACGTTCGAGCAATCCCATCGGCGTCACGGTCGTGAGCATCCAGGTGAGTTCAGCCACCTCGGGCACGTCGGACTGACGGAAAAAGACCGTGCGCTTCGGGTCCAGCCCGCACGCGAGGAAATCCAGGGCCACATCCAGGGAATACTGCCGCCGCAGCCCGGGGTCGGTGAGCGAAGTCATCGAGTGCCAGTCCGCGATGAAATAATACGCGTCGCCCTGCTCCTGGAGTTCCAGGGCCGGGCGCATCATCCCGAAGTAATTGCCAAGATGCAGCGCGCCGGACGGTTGTATGCCTGAGAGAATCCGCATCCGCTCAGGCTAACAAGGCCGCCGCCGCCGGCGCAATACCGCCAAGACCTGAAGCAATGGGCACGCGCTCACGTGGCGTCACCGGCGTCGCCGCGACCAGCATCGCCAACCGGCCAGACCCAGCAAACTGGTCGCCACCACACCCGCGGCCGGCATTTCAGGGACCACCTGGAAATCACCGATCCTGAGCACACCATCGAGCGCCTCAGGCGCCGTCACCCCATCGAGGGCGAACCCGTACTGCCGCGGATTGAGGACCAGATCCCACACCGTCTTGGTGACGCGAGCCTTGAGATGAGAGGCTGAACCTGCTACTCGTTGAGTGCCATGCAATCGACCAGCTTCTCCCCACGCCTGCTGTCGGCGTGTGCCTTCCTCGTCGGGTCGTTCCTCGGATCGGCGGTCCGGGGGGCAGAGTCGCCTCCGAACGCCTTCGCGCCGGCCCCGGGACGCCTCGCGCTCTGGAGCTTCAACGAGCCGGGTTTGGCGACGGCTGACGGGCGGGTCCCGGCCACGACTCGCGGCCTGAAGACCGTCCCGAGCATTGACGGCGTGGCTCCGTCCTTCGGCCGGTCGAACCAGGTCCAGTTGCTGGCGTTTCCTGCGGTGAGCCCGGGCGGTGGGACGAATCTCAGCTACCCGCTCGGCGCCGTCCGGTTCCTCTATCGGCCCAATTGGTCCAGCCGCCAGCTCGGCTCCGATCCGCAGTACAGCTGGGGACGGGGACCGACCCGGTGGGCGCATTTCTTCGAAGTGACCGAAACGGCGGGGGGGAAGACGGAACCCGTCCTGGTCTTGTCGATGGACCCCGACGGCACCAACCTGGTGCTCAAGGCCCGCGCCGCCGACGGTTCGCTGCGCACGAACTTCAGCACCGCCATCGCCTGGCTCAAGACCCAGCCCGAGCTTAACCCGGACCTTCCATGGCCCTGGCACGAAGTCGCTGTTTCCTGGTCGCCCACCAACACGCAGGTCGTGGTGGATGGCGTGCACATGCAGGACTGGTCGACCAAGCAGTTCTCCGGGCCGGGCGTCGGCAGACTGGCGGGAGCCGGTTCCGCGCTGTCCTTGACGATCGGAACCGATGCCCGAGGCGACGGCCCCGTGAACGGGCTCATGGATGAAGTGGAAACCTACGACCGCTTCATCGGGCCGCTGGACCTTTACCATTACCGGGGCCTCGCGGTCCTCAACGCCGTGGTTGCCGAGTCGCCCCTGGCGGTCAACTTGAAGTGGTTCAGCACCTCCGCCGAGCCAATCCCGGTGCGCCGGCGCCTTCTCGGAAGCACCAACTGGGTTGTCCTCACGAACCGATGGGCCGGCTTTTCCTTCGTGGATCGCGACCCGCAACTCCGGCTGGGGGAGACGTACGAGTACGAGGCCGGCCGTCGCGCCGCCGTGGTGCCCTTGCAGGCCCGCCCGGTCGAACGCCGCGGGCACGTCCTGCTCCTCGTGGACGAGACCGTCGCCCGCCCCCTTGCCAACGAACTGGACCAGCTCCGCTCCGACCTCGTGGGCGACGGCTGGAGCGTCCAGCGTCAGAACGTCCCCCGCCATGACGACAACGCCTGGGCCCGGGATGCGATCAACACGAAGCACATCGCGGATCTTCGAAAGGTCAAATCCCACATTCAGGCCGCCTACGCCGCGGCGCCCGGCGAGCCTCACGCGGCCCTGCTGATCGGCCACGTCACCGTCCCCTACTCCGGCGTGGCGTATGAAGACGGCCACTGGGAGATGAACGGCGCGTGGCCCGCAGACAGCTTCTACGGCGACATGGACGGTCAATGGTCCGACCAGGTGATGAACACGGGCAACAACCTGCCCAGCCCGATGCGCCGCAACGTTGCCGGGGATGGCAAGCTCGATTCCGCCATGTTCGACCAGCACATCGCCACCCCTTCGGGACAGCACGGCGTCGAGGTCGCGATCGGCCGGATCGACCTCGCCCGCCTGCCCGCCTTCGCCCCCACCGCCGAGGTCGAGTTGCTGCGGCGTTACTTGCGCAAGGACCATGCGTACCGGGTCGGCACCGTCCGTTACGGACAGGACGTCTGCGGCGGCGCCTTCTTCTGGACGCCGTTCAGCCCGGTCGGCCGTAGCATTTACCTGAACGCCCTCAGCACCGCGAGCCGTCTGCAGGGACTCCAGGGCCTGGTGCATGGCGACGCCTTCCAATCAACCCGGCCCCTGCTCTGGGCGCTGCAGGGCGGTTACGGCGGCGCGGACACCCTGCACAACGACCGCAGTGCCGCGGCCGCGCAGCGCGTGCGCGTGATCACCACGGCCTACCTCGCCACCAACCGCGCGGAAGCCCCCGTCGCCTTCTTCATGGCCAAGGGCTCCTATTTCGGCGACTGGAACGGGTTCCAAAATGACTTCATGCGGGCGCTCCTCGCCACACCCCAACATGGACTCGTCTCCTGCTGGACCATGGAGAAGGTCTGGCGTTTCGAAACCCTCGCCGCAGGCGACACGCTCGGCAGCGGCCTTGTTCGCACTGCTCGCGGCGACGCGAGCACCCGCACGACGTTTCTGCTCGGCGACCCAACCTTGCGGGCCTTCGTGACCCGTCCGCCCGTGAAGCCTGTCGGCCGCGAACGCGGCAACCGCGTCGAACTCACCTGGGAATCCTCACCGGACGCCGACGCCGGCTACCTGGTTTATCGTTCAACCAAAGGGATGGACGGTCCGTTCGAGCGGGTCAGTGGCTCACCGATCACCAGCACCTCCTTCTCCGACGCGGACGCGCCGCGGAACCGGAAGCTCTACCAGATCCGGGCCTGTCAGCGTTTGACCACGGGAACCGGCTCATTCACGAATCTGAGCCAGGCGGCGTTCGTGACAGTGGACTGAAGTTGCCTGCCTATGCGAATCGTTGTGGCCCTCACCGGCGCGAGTGGAATGCGCTACGCCCAGACGCTCCTCGACAATCTCGATCCCGCCCTCCACGAGGTTCACATCGTCCTGAGCAGGTATGCGCAGCAGGTGCTCTCCCAGGAACTCCCGGATGGCTTGCGCCTGCCTCCAGGCACCGCCACCCATAACCTGAAGAGCATGAACGCGCCGTTTGCGAGCGGTTCCAACGCGTTCGACGCGATGGTCGTCATCCCGTGCACGATGGGGACCCTCGGCCGCATTGCCCATGGGCTGAGCGATGACCTGCTGCTCCGGACCGCGGACGTGATGCTCAAGGAGCGCAAAAAGCTCATCCTCGTCCCGCGCGAGACCCCGCTCAGCCTGGTGCAAATCCGCAACATGGAACTGCTGCTCCTGGCCGGGGCGATCCTCCTGCCTGCGAATCCCTCGTTCTACAGCCGGCCGCAAACGCTGCAGGACGTCATCGACACCGTGGTGGCGCGGGTCCTCGACCACCTCGGCATCGCCAATCGCCTGATGCCCCGTTGGCAGGACGAACCGGAGTGACCACCCCCTGCATGACCTCCCGAGAACGCGTCCTGGCCGCCATTCATCGCCAGCCGGTCGATCGCACACCCGTGGATTTCGGCGGCACCCGTCAGTCCGGGATTGCTGCCATCGCTTATCACCGGCTGCGGCAGCACCTCGGGTTGGCGGCAAAACCCGCCCGCGTCTTCGACCTCTTTCAAATGCTCGCGGAGATCGAGCCCGAGGTTGCGACGCGTTTTGGGGCTGATTGCGTGGGGCTTTATCGTCCGCAGGTCGCCTTCGGCATCGCGAATGAGGATTGGAAGCCATGGACCCTCTTTGACGGCACTCCGGTCGAGGTCCCGGGCGGTTTTCAGCCGGAAACGCTCTCCAACGGGGACCTCGCCATCCGGCGTGGCGGCGAGATCATCGGCTTGATGCCGCGGGACGGCTTCTATTTCGATCGCATGGAGAAGTATCCCGGCGCGACGCACCCGGACCTCGACGCCTGGGAACCACCGCGGTTGGACCGCGGCACGCTCGACTATCTCGCGAGTCAGGCAGCGCTGCTCCACGAGCAGACGGACAAGGCCATCGTCGCGCCCCTGGGCCCCCCGTTCGAGCTGTTCAACGGGATCGGCCAGGGCGGCTTCGACGAGTGGATGGTCACCTTCGCGTCCGAACCCGAATACGTTCGGCGTCTGTACCGCAAGCTCGTGGACGCGTGGATCGCCAATCTTGAGGCCTTCCGGGCGGCCGTGGGTGACCGCATCCACATCCTGCAGATCGCGGACGACTTCGGAACCCAGCGCGCCCCCTTCCTTTCGGTCCGCATGTTCCGTGAACTCGTCATGCCCGCCTACAAGCGCGGGTTGGACTGGGTGCACGCCCACACACCTTGGAAGGTGATGCTGCATTCGGACGGCGCGCTGTATCCCTTGCTGCCATCTATCATCGAGATGGGCGTGGACATCCTGAACCCGGTGCAGACCACCGCTGCCGGCATGGAGGCGCGCCGCTTGAAGAGCGAATTTGGAAACCAACTCGTGTTCTGGGGCGGCTCTTGCGATCCCCAAACCACGCTGACCTTTGGTACCCCTCGCCAGGTTGAGGCAGAAGCTCGCGCGAACGTGGAAATCCTCGCTGCGGGTAGCGGGTATGTGTTCGCGCCCGTCCACAACATCCAGGCCACGGTTCCCGCCGCCAACGTCGTGGCCCTGTTCGACGCCGCTCGGAGCAACGGTTGACGCACCGCTTGCAGGTCGGTAAGGCGCCACTCCGCTGCCTGTCGAGTCCGGCGCGCACGGGACTGCGCGCCCTCCCTGGAAAGGCAGCATCCCCCAGCCGGTAGGGCGGGCACTCCGCTGCCCGCCGAATGCGCAGGCTCGCCATGAATAATGTCGTGTGGTGAAATGCTCGCGTGAACACGCAGGCAGCCCCCGATTCCCCATCCTTCCACATGTCCTCCGAGGAGTTTCGACACTGGGGCCATGCCCTGGTGGATTGGATCGCGGCCTACCATGAGCGGGTCGAGTCGCTGCCAGTCCTGGCCCAGGTTCAACCCGGCGCGATCCGTTCCGCGCTGCCGTCCGAGCCACCTCAACGCGGCGAACCGTTCGCGGAAATCCTCGCGGATGTTGACCGGCTCCTCCTCCCTGGCCTCACGCATTGGCAATCCCCCAACTTCTTTGCGTTTTTTCCTTCGAACACGTCGGGCCCATCGATCTTGGGGGACCTGCTCGCGGCGGGCCTTGGAGTTCAAGGCATGCTCTGGGCGACCAGCCCGGCGTGCACCGAGTTGGAGACCCACGTGCTCGACTGGTTGGTCGGGATGCTCGGACTCCCGGACCGGTTCCACTCCCGGGCAGGTGGCGGCGGCGTGATCCAGGACACCGCATCCAGCGCGGTGCTGTGCGCCTTGCTCGCCGCCCGCGAACGGGCCACGGGCTTTGGGTGCAACGAACGCGGTTGTGACGGACGCCTCACTGCCTACGCCTCGACCCAGGCGCACTCGTCCGTCGAAAAGGCGGTCGGGATCGCCGGGCTGGGCCGCGCCAACCTGCGTCGGGTGGAGGTCGACGGTGAATTTGCGATGCGACCCGACGACCTCGAACGGCAGGTCCGGGCCGATCGGGACGCGGGGCTGCAGCCTTGTTTCGCGTGCGCCACCATCGGCACCACCTCCTCCAATGCCATGGACCCGCTGCCGGCGCTGGGGCGCGTCTGCCGGGATCACGGCCTGTGGTTGCACGTGGATGGCGCGATGAGCGGAACGGCGGCTCTGTGCCCCGAGTTCCGTCATTTCCAGGCTGGCCTGGAACTGGCGGACAGCTACGCGTTCAACCCGCACAAGTGGATGTTCACGAACTTCGATTGCGACTGCTTCTACGTCGCCGACCGGTCCGCCCTGATCCGTACGCTGAGCGTCCTGCCGGAGTACCTGCGCAACCGGGCGACGGAGAGCGGGGCCGTGTTCGATTACCGCGACTGGCATGTTCCGTTGGGCCGGCGCTTTCGGGCCTTGAAGCTCTGGTTCGTGATCCGTCACTACGGGATCGAAGGTTTGCGGCATCACGTGCGTCGGCATGTCCAACTCGCGCAGGCTTTCTCCGCCTGGGTCAAGCAGGATCCGGATTTCGAGCTGGCGGCGCCGGTGCCGTTGAATCTGGTGTGCTTCCGGCACCGGGCCGGTGACGAGTTCAACCGGAAGCTCCTGGAAGCCGTGAACCAATCCGGCGCGATGTACATCACGCACACGGTCTTGGACGGGCGCTACACGCTCCGCGTCTGCGTGGGCCAGACGCATACCGAGGCGCGCCACGTCGAAGCCGCGTGGGACCGAATCCGCGAGACGGCCCGAGCGCTCGCCGGCTGAGCATCGGCGCCCGTGCCGCGGGTGCGGGTGGTTCGGACCGCACTGGCGATCGGAGTGGAGGGAATCGCCTCCTTACGTCGGCGCCTCCCGGGGGGCTATCCGCCTCCTTACGTCGGCGCCTACAGGGGAGGTATCCGCCTCCTTGCGTCGGCGCCGACAGGGCGCGGCGCCGGGCCGGGAGGGCTTTCTGATTTCCGGTTTACAGTCCTCCGAGGGTCGTTAGGCTTCGGCCATGCCAGAAATCGTTGAGTATGTGAATCGAGGTGCGGCCCAGATGACTCCGGCCGTCGTGGACGCCATGCTCCGAAAGCTGCCCCTGTGGAAGGCGGAGTTTACCCAGATCAATGCTCCCCACTTTCCCCACCTGGTCAACCAGCTCGAATTCCTGGCCGAAGCCGTGGAGGACACCGCCGAAGGCGCTTACAAGGAACTCCCCTACGTCGCGCTCGCCGGCGCCGTCTTCGCCCTCGCCTACGCGCACAAAAAGGTCGACCTGATCCCGGATGACAACAAGGAGATGGGGCGCGCCGATGATTCCAGCGTGGTCCGGGCCGTGCTCATCCAGCACGAAAAGGCCTTCGCCAGATATGCCGAAGCCCACGGCGTGAACTGGGCGCGGATCACCAGCCGACCATGAGTCACGCCACGTTGTGCCTGCTCAGGCCGCCCCGGTCCGCCGGAACGCCCGCGGCCGACCCGGCTCACGGGCCCCCCAGCACCCGCCCGGTGCTGAGCACGCACGAGAAGGCCCTGCAGATCAACCTCGAGCAGTCGACCTACGGCACGTTTGCCGAGATCGGCGCCGGCCAGGAGGTGGCCCGCTGGTTCTTTCGAGTGGGCGGCGCCGCCGGCACCATCGCCAAGACCATGTCGGCGTACGACATGACCGTCAGCGACGCCATTTACGGCCCCTGCGACCGGTATGTCAGCCGCCAGCGGCTGCAGACCATGCTGCAGCACGAATTCGATCTCCAGCTCGAGCGGCTCGCCGCCCAACGCGGCCAGGCCACGCGGTTCTTCGTGTTCGCGGACACCGTGGCCGCCCGCAGCTACTCGCGGAATGACGATTGCCACGGCTGGATGGGCATCCGGTTCCAAACGCGTCCCCTGAGCCCGCCATCGGACATCATCATTCACGTCCGCATGCATGATCGGGAGAACCTGCTCCAGCAGGAGGCCCTCGGCATCATGGGTGTCAACCTGGTCTACTCCGCGCTTTACCTCTGGGATCAACCGGAGCTGGCCATCCAGGCCCTGCTCGACAACCTCACCCGGGACCGCGTCGACGTGGACATGATCAAGCTGTCTGGGCCGGGCTTTGAACGGCTGGATCATCGCCTGATGGCGCTTCAGCTGGTCGCTCATGGCCTCACCGACGCCGCGATGTTCACCGCGGACGGCGAGGTGGTCCAGGCCGCCGAGGTCCTCTACAAAAAGCCCATCCTGGTCGCCCGCGGCAGCTTTCGTCCGGTAACCCGGGCCACCGTGGACATGCTCGAGTGCGCCCGCGCGGCCTTTCTGACCGAACCCCAGCTGCAGGGCGAAAAGATGGTCGTGGTCACCGAGATGACGCTCCACAACCTGGCCCAGGACGGCGTGATCGACCTCAAGGATTTCCTCGATCGTGCGGACATCCTGGCCGCCATGGGCCAGACCGTCCTGGTCTCGGACTATGGCGAGTTTCACCGGCTGGCGGCGTACCTGTTTCGTTCAACCAAGAAGCCGATCGGCATTGTAATGGGGCTGCCGACGCTTCAGGAGCTCTTCGAGGAACGCTATTATCTCGACCTCGAGGGAGGCATCCTCGAGTCGTTCGGGCGCCTGTTTAAGAACGATCTCCGACTCTACGTCTACCCATACAAGGATCCGGTCACGGGCCGTGTCGAAACCGCAAACCAGCTGAAAGTCGCCGGCCACCTGCGACACCTCTACCTCTACCTGATGGAAAACGGCTTCATCCGCCCGCTGGAAGACGGCGCCGCCGACTGCCTGCCCATCTTCGCCCACGAGGTGATCGAACGCATCCGGGCCAACGATGCCACCTGGGAACGCATGGTCCCGGACCAGGTGGCCCGGGTCATCAAGGAGCGCCGCCTGTTCGGCTACGCCGGGTGAGCCCCGTGGACGCCATTGCCAACCGCCGCATGCTCGCCGTGGCCGGGAGCGTCTATGTCGCCGATCAGCTCTCGAAGCTCGCCGTTCTGCTTTGGCTCGGACCCTGGGCCCAGAAGGAGGTCATCCCCGGGTTCTTCAAGCTCGTGCATTGGGGGAACACCGGGGCGGCCTGGAGTCTCTTCTCGGGCAACAATGGCCTGCTTGCCCTCGTGTCTGTGGTGGCCTTGGTGGTCCTGTACCTGACACGCGATCGCTTCGACGTGCATACGCGCCTGGGCCAGGTCGCCCTCGGCCTGATCATGGGCGGCATCCTGGGCAATCTCACCGACCGTCTCCGGGTCGGTCATGTCGTCGACTTCATCCGGTTCTACCTCGAGCGTCGGGGCGACGGAGCCGAGGTGGGGTTCCCCGCCTTCAACGTGGCCGACAGCGCCATTTGCATCGGCGTCGGCCTGCTCTTCCTGCTTTCCGCAAGAAGCGAGTCGCGGCAACCCCGCCCGACTCAGGCCGCCGAGAAGGTGTGAGCTGCCGGGCCAACCCGACCACGCCGGAGCAGCGAGCCGGCGCCAAGCCGGCGCCCCTGCCAAAGCCACCTTTCCTATGCCTGGTCGGCCCGACGGCCACCGGCAAGTCCGCCGTCGCCATCGCGGTGGCCCAGGCGCTCGGCGGCGAGATCATCTCGGTGGACTCGATGCAGGTCTATCGCGGCATGGACCTCGGCACGGCCAAGCCAGGCGCCTTCGAACGCGGCCTGGTCCCACACCACCTCATTGACATCGCCGAACCGGACCAGCCTTTCGACGCCGCTCAATTCGTAGGCCACGCCCAGGCGGCCGTGGCCGCCATCCGCGCCCGCGGTCGCGTACCTGTGTTCTGCGGCGGGACCGGACTCTACCTCCGCGCCTGGCTGGAAGGCTTGGGGGCCGCTCCGGCAACCGATCCCGGTCTTCGGACGCAGCTGGAGGCGGTCCCGCTGGCGCAGCTCTGTCGGGAACTGGAGACGCGCGATCCGGTCACCTTTCGCACCATTGACCTCGCCAACCCGCGCCGGGTCATCCGGGCCGTCGAGGCGATCCGCTTGTCGGGCCGCCCGTACTCGGAATTGCGCGCGAGGTGGTCCACTGGGACCGACCTGGCGTCTTCCACTCAAGGACCGGTCATTGGCCTGGCACGCCAACCCGAGGACCTGCGGACGCGGATCGATGTCCGCGTGGACCAGATGTTCGCTGCCGGCCTGGTTCAGGAGACCCGCGGCTTGCTGGAGCGTGGCCTTGAACGAAACCGGAATGCCATGCAGGCCATCGGCTATCGGCAGGTCTTGGATCATCTCCGTGGGCTGATTGGCCTCGACGCCACCATCGTGCTGGTGAAGACAAAGACCCGCCAGTTTGCCAAACGGCAATACACCTGGTTCCGCCGACAACCCGGAATCCGCTGGCTCGCGTTGACCCCGGAAGAAACCCCGGCTTCCGTCGCCGGACGGGTTCTCGAATCCGTCGCCTCGGCCACCGCTCCAACCGGCTTGCCATGAACCGCCCCAGGAGCGCGGACTTCAGTCCGCAGGAAGCCACGCCGGCGCAGGGACGCCCCTGCGGGCTGAAGCCCGCGCTCCTCAAAGGTTCAGGGCGGCTGAGCGGGTCCAGGACGTACAGGACACTTCCCATCGCCAGATCCTAGGAGCGGGGATGAATCCCCGCACTCCAGGCGCTTCGCGACTTCGGACACGCCTTCGAGCCACGCGAAGCGTTTGGAGTGCGTCCGCTTTGCTTTTGACAGGTGACCGCCGACTTAGTGCAATCCGTCCCAGCACCCGCGGGTATCCCGACGAAGAGCCGGTCCCCGGGCGCACGAGAAGACTGCCATGAAGAGACAAACCACGTCCGTTCTCACCGCCGCCGCCTTGGGATTGATCGCCGCCATCCTGGCCCCGCGAGTTCCAGCGCAACCCGCGATTCCCGACGCCTGCAAGATCAACGGCTTCGCGATTGGTTGCCAGGCGTACACGTTCAATCGCTTCAGCGCCTTCGAGGCCATCGAGAAGACGGCGGCCGCCGGCGGCAAGGTGATCGAGTTCTACCCGGGCCAGAAGCTGAGCAAGGAAGAACCGAACCTCAAGCTCGACCACAACGCCTCCGATGCCGTCGTGGAGAAGGTGCAGGCGAAGCTCGCCCAACACGGCGTGAAGGCGGTCAACTACGGCGTCGTGGGCATTCCCAACAACGAGGCCGAGGCGCGGAAGGTGTTCGCTTTCGCCAAGAAGATGGGCATGCGGGCGGTCACGACCGAGTCCGCCGAGTCGATCAACCTGATCGAGAAGCTGGCCAAGGAGTACGACGTTTGCGTCGCCTTCCACAATCACCCCGGCAGCTTTGCCGATCCGAATTACAAGGTCTGGAGTCCCTACTACATCGCGGGCCTGGTGGCCGGGCGTGATCCCCGCATCGGGGCCTGCGCCGACACCGGCCACTGGACGCGCTCGGGCGTGAAGCCGATCGAGGCGCTGCGGGTGCTCAAGGGACGCATCATCAGCAGCCACCTCAAGGACCTGAACGAGTTCGGGAAGCGCGACGCCCATGACGTCCCCTACGGGACCGGCGTTTCCGGCGTCAAGGAGTGCCTCGACGAACTGCGCGCGCAGAAGTTCGAGGGCAACATCTCCATCGAATACGAGTACAACTGGGACAACAGCGTTCCCGAGGTCACCCAGTGCATCGATTTCGTCAAGAACTACGGGAAGTAATCGGCCGCCATGGATATCCTCTATTTCCTGGGAGTCGTCGTTGTCTGGTTCGTCCTGATGAGGTGGGTGTTCCCGCGTCTCGGCGTGGGCACCTGAATGTCCGGGAGTTGCTCGGTCGAGCAACACCGCCATTCGCATTCGGACTCGAAGCCTAGCGGCTGCGACAAACCGCCGGTCTCTCCGCCTCCCTCCCCGCCCCGCGATGACGCGTGAGGAAGCCTGGAAACTGCTGACGGAGTTCACGTCCTCGGACTCGCTGCGCAAGCATGCGCTCACCGTCGAGGCCGCGATGCGCCACTACGCACCGCGCTTCGGCGGCGAACCGGACCTCTGGGCGTTGACGGGCCTGCTGCACGACTTCGATTACGAGCGCTGGCCCAATCCTCCCGACCACACCCGGTGCGGCGCCGTCATCCTGCGGGAGCGCGGGGTCGAGGAGGAAGTCGTCGGGGCCATCCTCGCCCATGCGGATTGGAACTGGGAGCAGTACCCGTTGGATCGCCCGCTGCGGAAGGCGCTCTTTGCGGTGGACGAGCTTTGCGGGTTCGTCACGGCCGTGGCCTATGTGCGACCGGAGCGGCTGGGCGGCATGGCCGCCAGCAGCGTGCGGAAGAAGATGAAGCAAAAGTCCTTCGCGGCCGCGGTCAAGCGGGAGGACATCGAGCGGGGTGCCGAGCTGCTTGGGATCACGCTCGACGAGCACATCACGCACGTCATCACCGCCATGCAGGGCAGCGCGGCGGAACTGGGCCTGGCCTGAGCCTTCGACCAAGTCCCTTTCTTTCCAGGCCGAGACTCCGGGGCACGAGGGAAACGCCCTGTTGACCTTGATCCGCTCAGGAGCCATGGACCCGTCTTCCGAGGTAGGGCGCGGTCTCCGCACCGCGCCAGTTGCGGCGGTCGACGGAGTGCCCTTCCCACCGGGCTCTGGCTCCCAGGCCGAGCATACATCAAAAAGCGGCCGGTGGGAGGCGCCCCTCGTTAGAGCTTCAGGAAGTTCGACACGATCGTCCGGCCGCTCTCCGTAAGGATGCTCTCGGGGTGGAACTGCACGCCCCACACCGGAAGTTGCTTGTGTTTCACCCCCATCACCTCCCCCTCCTCCGTCCACGCCGTCACCTGCAGGCAGTCCGGCATGCCTTCGCGCACGATCACCAGCGAATGGTAGCGCGTCGCCGCGAAGGGATTCGGCATGCCGGCGAAGAGGTCCTTTCCATCATGGTGGATGGGCGAAGTCTTGCCGTGCATCATCCGGTAGTTCACCACCACCTCCGCACCAAACACATGGCCAATGCACTGGTGCCCGAGGCAGACGCCGAAGATGGGCACCTTCCCGGACCAGGCCCGGATGATCTCGTTCGACAGGCCGGACTCGCGCGGTGAGCAGGGACCCGGGGAGATGAGAATTCGTTCCGGTCGCAAGGCCTCGACCTGATCGAGCGTGATCTGGTCGTTGCGGCGGACCTCGAGGCGCACCCCCAGCTCGCCGAGGTATTGCACGAGATTGTACGTGAACGAGTCGTAATTATCGATCACCAGGACCATAACGCCGGCGCAAGCTAGCCGCTCGGCTCCGGCTTGGGAATGGGAATTCGCCGGCAGCCGCTCAAGCCGCCCGGCCACCCCAACCGAGTCCCTCGGTTCCATCCGTGGCCGCAAGCAGGCAAAACTGGAGCTGCGCCGCCACCTCCATCAACACGGCGTAGCGCAGCGCTTCCGGCGACTTGCCGGCGAGGTCATTGGCGTCGGTGGCCCGTTCGAAATCGGGACAGCCAAGGCGCACCCAACTGCCCACGCGCACATCGTTCAGCACCGGCAGGAGCCACTCGATCTCCTCGCGCGTGAGGGTGAGACGGTAGCCGCTGCCATCGGCCGCGAACCGACGGCTGTTCGCCAGGAAGAGCTGGAGGCGCTTCTGCCACTCCTGTTTCAGGGAGGCGATGGCCTCATCGAGCAGGGCCTGGTTGGGATCCGCCGGCGACGCGGCAGCACGACTCAACCGATGATGTCCGGGAGGCGTCATGGGATAGGCTTCGAGCACGGTGCGCAACACCTCCCGCTCGCGCCGGGCCACCCGAAACTGGAAATTCTCGCCTTCCTTGCGGATCAGTTTCATCCCTCGTCACGCTCCAGCGTGGCCTGCAGGCCGTATTGCTGCAATCGGTGCACGTAGAACTCGGCCCGTTCGAGGCTCTCCCGCGTCAGGACGCTCTTGCCCTGGTTGTGCACCTGCATCATGTGCTGTTCGGCCTTCTGCTTGTTCCAGCCGAAGACGGTCATGAACACGTGGGTGACGTACACCATGAGATTGACCGGGTCGTTCCAACACACCACCAAGTAGCCCGGCTCCAAGGTGCGCCTGGACTGGGTCTCCTGGTCCTGTTCCACCCCCGGCAGGACCGCGGGCTCGGCAACTTCCGGCATCGGGCGAACATAGGGCAAGCCTCGGGCGAGTTCAATCCCCCCGACCAACCCACGCCGTTCCAGGGACGAGTCGTCGGCCCGGAAGGTGATCCGCCCCGCGGATCGTAACCCGCCGTCACCGCGCCTGTTCCTTGACAGGGTTAATTGCTGCGATTAATACAGAGCATCACTGACGACGGCAACCCAGGACGAGCAAGCAGACGGCTGAACACCATGAAATCACCCGCCCCCACCCTCCCGCCCAACTCCGGCGCCCATCGGCACCCCGCGCCCCGCGCCGGTCGCGCCGGACCTCTTCTGGCCACCTGCCTGGGGACCCTGGCGGCCCATGCGGCCGTACTGGACTTTGAGGATCTTACCGATGGCGGGTCCGTGGGAGCCACGTACGCGGTCCAGGGAGTCACGTTCGACGGGGCCACGGCCCGGACGGCGAGCATCAGCCTCAACGAACTGGAATTTCCCCCGGCCTCCGGCCTCAATGTGGTGGAAGGCGACGTGCTGCCGGTGACGGGAGTCTTTTCCACCCCGGTGAGCTCGCTCTCCGCGTACTTCACCTACGTGTCACCGATCATCATCCGCGGCTTCGATGCTGCCCATGTGGAGGTGGCGTCGGAGAGTTCCGCGTTTGGCGAGAACTTCGTGAGTTCGGGGAATGCTCCGAACGAACTCCTGAGCCTTTCGTTCCCGGGCGGCATCTACAGCTTCAGCATCGAGACGGACCCGGCGGGCGGCTCGTTCGTCTTCGATGACTTCACGTTTGCGCCGGTGCCGGAGGCTTCCTCGACGGCGCTGGTGGCGGCCTTGCTGGGGGGCTTCGCCCTCCTGAGGCGGCGGTGACCCGCATCCGTGCAATCCCGGTACCCATAACCATCCTCTTTGACCCTCCCCATTGCTTCCATGACCACCTCAGGAATGAACCCCCGAGCTTCCCTGGCGCGGGTCAGTGACCCTTGTGCATCCCCTGGCGCTTGCCGCGACCGGCATCCCGCCAGCTGGCTCGACCGGGTGCTGCTTGTACTCATGCTGCTCGCCCTGTCGCCCTGGCCTGCCACGGCTCAACTGACCGACACCACGCCCCCCACACTGACGGAGTTCGCGCTGGACAGCACAACGGTGGATGTCAGCGGCGGTCCGGCGGATCTGACGGTAACGATGCGGCTGACGGACGACCTGGCCGGAGTGGGTCAGGACCCGAGCGGATTTCAGAACCAGTGGTATCTGTATGCCTACAGCGACGACGGGCAACAGGATGTCTACCTGACTTTCGGGCAGTTTGCGCTGGTGGACGGCGACACCCTTGACGGGCAATGGCAAGCGACGGTCACCATCCCGCAGTACTCAAAGTCCGGTCCGTGGCGGATCAGCACGATTCAGGTCTCGGACCTGGTGGGCAACAGCCTGTGGCTTACGGACACGGAACTGGCCGGCATGGGCTACAACCCCTACTTCGAGGTCATCTCGCCGGATGAGGATACGTACCCACCGGAAGTCCTGAACATCGAGTTCGATCCCCCGCAGATCGACACCTCGTTGGGCGCCCAGACGGTGAACCTCATTGCCACGATGCGCGACGACAAATCGGGGGTGGCAACCGCGGGACCTCCCAACTGGGATCGAGGCCTCTTTGCGTACCTCACTTGGGAGAACCCCGGGAATGCCGCGGTGAACCGATGGAGCGGAACGCTCAGCCTGATCGAGGACGGCGGCACTCCGCAAGAAGGGCGATGGCAGGGGTCGATCTTCTTCCCGCAGCACAGTCAGCAAGGCCTCTGGAAGTTGTACATCTACGGCTGGGACCAGGCGGGGAACTACTTCAGCATGGATTGGCAGGCCCTGCAGGACCTGGACCCACCGCTCGCTTCCCAGATCGAGGTGGTTTCCGACCCCTCGGATATGATGCCGCCCGAGCTGAAGAGCTTCAGTCTCAACCCGGTGACCATTGACACCTCGGCCGCGAACCAGGTGGTGAGTGTTTCCATGGAGGCCACCGACGATCACTCCGGCGTCGGCTATGGCTGGGCGTACTTTCAAAGCCCCTCCGGACAGCAGTATCGCTGGGTGTACCTGCCGGGTTGGTCGGCACCGGATCCGCTCGACGTCGATCTCGCAGCCGACACGACGTTCCCCCAGTTTTCGGAGGCCGGGTCATGGCAGGTGCGGTGGCTTTATCTCTATGACCGCGTCGAGAACTGGCGATACTGGACCCAGGAGGAAGTCGAGGCGATGGGCCTCAACACGACCTTGAACGTCATCCTGCCCTCGCTCGAAGTGGACGGCGAGGTCACAGATCCTGCGGAGGGAGGCACGATCGAGGACGATGTGTTCGGTCCTCGGGCACAGGTCATTGTCCCGGGTGGCCTGTTGAGCTCGCCGACCACCGTGGCCATCGACGTCCTTCAGGATCCACTGGACGTCGAAACACCCACTGGTTTCGCCGGTACCTTGACCCATTACGTCAACATCCACCTCGAACCGGCCCCGGACTATCCTCTCGCCCCACCGGGCCTCACCGTGGTGCTGCCGCTCGTGAATTGGACTCCACCCGGCACCGCGTTGAACCTGTTCCGGATCGACCCCGGTACTGGCCAACTCGTGCAAGCGATCGATGTCTATGGCCAACCTGTGGTCGGGACCGTGGATCCCGACGGCCTGAGCGCCACGTTCACCGGCATCTCTCGCCTCTCGACGGTGGCCGCGCTGCTCCCCGGCGCGGTGGTCACGTGGCCGACACCGGCGACCATCGGTTACGGCACTCCCCTCTCCGGCGCCCAACAGCAAGCCTCGGCGAACATGGAGGGCACCTACGATTATCTGCCGCCAGCAGGCACCGTCTTGAGTGCGGGCACCCACACCTTGAGCGTGACTTTCACGCCGACCGACACCCTGTACCCGCCTGTGACCACCACGGTTGACCTCCAAGTTGACCGGGCCCCGCTCACAATCACCGCTGAGAACATGACCAAGCCGTTCGGCGCACCGTTCCCGGCCTGGACGGTGATTTACGAAGGCTTCGTCCTCGACGAGGATGAATCGGTGCTCGATACCCCGGTGACCCTGAGCACGACCGCCACGCCGTTCAGTCCGCCAGGGGACTACCCGGTCACCCCAGGGGGCGCCACGGATGGGAATTACGAGATCACCTTCGTCGCCGGGACACTCTCGATCACGCCGCCGGCAACCATCACCCTGCTCGCCGCTCCCGGCGAAGTGCCTCGGGGCTCCGCGAGCGCGGTCCTCTTCCAGATGTACGTGCCACCAAGCGCCACGCTGCTCCTCACCAGCCCGAACTTGCAGCGCCTCAACGCTGGCGTCTGGTCCCTGGTGGGCCGGATGTACGATGATGGTACCCATGGGGACCTCGTCGCCGGCGACAACACCCATTCCTTGGCGGTGACCCTCAACGAGGCCCAGGCCGGGGTGGTTCGATACCGCGGCTCGGTGGCCTACAAAGGCCAGCTTCGGAGGACATTGGCGAACGAGGTCGTCGTTGAGGTGATCGACAACTGATCGGCCGTTTCGACGTTCCCCCCTTCAACCCTCCCCGAGCCAGGCTCACTCTGGCCGGGGAGGGCTTCTTTTTGCGGGACCGGGGAGGCTCCGTCGCCCGCCGCCGCGACCGTGCTCGGCGTTCATTCGGCTTTCTATGAACCTCCCCGGAGCGCGGACTTCAGTCCGCAGGAAGCCACGCCGGTGCAGGGACGTCCCGGCGGGCTGAAGCCCGCGCTCCTCAACGGTTCATGGCCACTGAGCAGGTCCAAAAGGAACAGGTCGCGTCCCCTGAACCTGCTTCGAAAAGCGGGGATGAATCCCCCCACTCCAGGCGCTTCGCGGCCCCGGACGTGCCTTGGAGCGGCGCGAAGCGTTTG
>CAZHUS010000061.1:0-46039 GCA_964535555.1 uncultured Verrucomicrobiota bacterium | reverse complement strand
CCGGTAGTGGATGCGGCCAACCCTCGAAACGTGGGCAGTGTGTGACGGCATTCCCGGGGCGCGGCAAGGCGCACTTTCTCTGCGCCTTGGGCCGCGAGCTGATCTGGCGGCGGGGTTGCCCGATTTACTTCACCCCGACCTTCAAGTTGGTGCAGCAACTCCTGGCGGCCAAGAAGGACCTGCGGCTCGATGCGCTGCTCAAGAAGTTGGACCGCTTTGAGGCGGTGATCCTCGACGACCTCGGGTATGTGCAGCAATCGCGGGAGGAGATGGAAGTGCTCTTCACGTTTCTGGCCGAGCGTTACGAGCGGCGGAGCGTGTGGATCAGCAGCAACCTGGTCTTCTCGAAATGGGATCAGATCTTCAAGGATCCGATGACGACGATGGCGGCGGTGGACCGCCTGGTGCATCACGCGATCATCTTGGAGTTTGACGGCGAGACGCGGCGGGTGCCGCGCGCGAAGGACAAGGGCGAAGGCTAACCCATGCGCGCCCACCAGCCCCTTGGGCTCCGCTACGTCTTCGGCGCCTGTCGGCGCCAAAGACTCCGCTCCGCCCAAGGGGCTGGTGCAGAGGGTCAGCGAGAGCAGACGAACCGATGAAACACAACCAAAGGTGAGCCGGTCCAGTGGTGAGTTTTAATTGTCACTGCGGCGAGAAATAATTGTCATTGACCATTGAACGTCGTTTCCCGTTAGGACAGGCTTCTGGCACGTCCAAAAACCAAATGCCTATCAGTTAGTCGAGGCTCCTCGCGTAGGGAGTATCCAAAGCGGGGTTCAGATAGAACGGCACCAGAGTCGGGAGGATGAAGATCCTGCCGCCGCCCTTTGCCAGTTGCGCGATATTCACCCCGTAATCCGAAACCACTTGGTTGCTGGGACGTTTGGCCCAGACCAGATCCGCAGCCATACCCGCCCACCAAGGGGCCAAATGGTGGGGCACGGGTTGCGCCCGGAGATTCGGGGGAACTGCCAGCCAGAACACGAGCAAGATCGGCGGCAAGTGTTGCGGCTTCACGTCTTTATGATGTTGAATCGTCTGCTGATGTTGTTTCGAAGCCTCCGATGTCCCGCACTGCCGGAGCCATGGAAGCGGGAAACGGACAACTCTTGCGTCCGTCGCTCTGCCCGTCCGTCCCCCGTCGTTGCGGAGGGCATACCGGGCTTCCACTCAGTACAACGGAATACACCGGCGGGAGGTGCGAAGGTTGTGGGGAGAATGTGCGGACCGCCGGAATCACAGCAGGGGTCTGAGCCGTTGCTTCGTGTCGTCCGTTTCATTGCCCCAACACACGGTAGAACCTGACCTCCCCGTCGAGCGGAACGGTCAGGGGCGGAATGGCATTGGTGAGCAGTACTGTCCAATCGCCCGGACCCAGGTCGGTCGCCCGTTGGACGGCGAAGGGTGGCACGCCGTTCGTCCAGCTCAGGATCACCCCCGGCCCCTGCAAAGCGAGCGTTGCTCGAATCGGCGAGCAGAGGATGCTGATCGTGTCGCTGAAGGTCGTGTTTCCGCGATAGCCAGCCGACCAGCTCGTGGTCGTCGCGGTCACCTCGACGGTGTTCGTTCTATCGGCCCGCAGCGGAATGTTGCTGACCGACCAGTCGTTCGTCCCTTGAGCCGAACCTTTCTGACCACTCAGGAGATTCCTCCAGGTGATGCTGGTGACGGGCTGGCCGAGCGCTTCGGCCTGGCCCGCCAGGCTGACCACAGAAGCACCGGTGGTGAGCGTGGACTCGGAGGTGGGACGGGCGATGGAGAGGAGCGGCTCATGGATGCCCGGGTCTCCACGCCTCTGCGCCAACACCCAGTCCATCACCACCGGGGTGCGCATTCCCATGAATATGCCTTCATAATGACCCCCGCTGGCATATTCGGTGTAGATGGGTTTCCCGCCGGCACTGCGCAGCGCCCCGACCAGCGATCGGGTATCGCCCACCAGACTGTCATCCGACGCGCACCAAATCCACGCTGGCACATCCTTGATGAAGCGTGCTTGCGTCACGCCGGACCAACCTGCCGCCAGCCACATCGAGGCAAAGAAGGAGGGGCGCATCCCCACGAGATCCCAGGCCGCATGCACTCCCTCGGACCCGCCTGCGATGCATATTCGGTTGGTATCGACGCTGAAGTCGGCGATGAGTTGGTCGATCAACCCGGAGACTTGCCGCAGGTAGGGCTCGGTCCAATCATTGTTTCCAGCTCGCCGGGTGGGCCAGACCAAGATGACCGGATCGGTGGCCTGCTGGTGATAGGAAGCCAACACCATGGTCGCCGAATAGGAGGCCAAAAACTGAGGGATCGTGTTCTCATCGCCCGGAGTGCCGTGCATTAGGATCGCGAGTGGGTAACGTCGCTGGGGATCGTATGGGATGGGGAGATGATAGAAGTAAGGCAGACGCAAGGAGGCAGCATTGGTGTAGTTGCCTTTCACCATGGTCGTCGAGGGAGGCACAACATAGAGCCTGACCGGCGCGCTCGTGAGGGCACCTTCTGCATTGGAGACGACCACCGTGTAATCGCCTTCATCGCTTGGTTGGGCGTTGGTTATCGCGAGGGCCCGATTTGTACTGCCTGCGAGGTCTGCAGCGGCCAGCTTCCACTGGAACGTAAGCGGCGGATCCCCGGTCACGGACACAGTGAAAGTCAGGTTGCTCCCCAACGCAACCGACTGATGCTGGAACGTAGTCGAAGGCCGGATTGCGGGTGGTGAACCGGCGAGCACCACTCCGGACCACAACAGGAGGAGGGGGAGTATGGGCGCCGCAGTAACTCGGAGAATGAGTGTGGTAATCATGTCTGGTTTTGGTTGCCGGACGCCGCCGCGAGCCGCGTAATCGCGATCCCTTTGCGCCGCCGGCGTGAGCCCACTGAACGCAGTGCTTCCAATGGTCCCAACGCAAGACCGGGGCGGGAGGCGCGAAGTGCCTTGGGAATCGCGGTGGCACCCCGCTGCCTTCGACCAACGTGAAGGCAGTCGCGACCAGCGGGGTTTGTAGAACTGCATCACCGATGTTCCCGGTGGACTATTGGCAGCGGAGCGCGCTCATCGTGAGGCTGGTATCATGGCTGACCATGGGAGCGGCCGTGAAGACGGGGTCCTGCCCAGGATCGGGGAGTCCGTCCCCATCTGCGTCCGCGGACGGGTCATAGAACCTCATGTTGTGGGTCACCTGGGTCTTGCCCGGCGCCATCTGGGAAACGGTGAACGAGTCCACGCCGATGACCACGAGTTGCTTCTCGAACGGGTAGGTCACACTCGGGACGGTGTTCTTGAGCCCCCACCAGATCACCGTGCCCTCGGCTTCGTTCCGTCCAGTCACGATCACATCTCCCCAGAAAGTGGGGAAGTCTTCGGACTCGTATTGGGCCGGCAGGCCGTAGAGGAAGCCTGGAATTCGGATGCTGAACGCCCCGTGCACGGAGGCCCGTCGCCCTGAAGGTTCCGCGGGCGTCAGGACATAATTCCACTGTGCCGGCATCCCGGGCACTCTCGCGATCCAGGTGCCTTCCAGTTGCATCGCCTGCCTCTGCTTCGCAGCGCTTTGCGCATGCGGACTCAGGGCGAGGAACGCTCCCGCCGCCACGGCGAGGACCACCAACGCTGCATACTGCTTGGTCTTCATTGAAGCGACCTTTCGTTTTGTTGCTGTGGTTTCGAAGCCTCGCGTGCCCCGCAACGCCGGAACTGTGGGCTGCCGGAAGCGGACAGCTTACGCGGCCGTCATGCGCTCCGCCGGTTCTCGTCATCGCAGGATGCACACGGGGTTGTCTTGGGTACAAAGGAAAACAGCGCCGGGGGGTGCGAAGTGTTTTGAAGAAAGTGGCACCCAGGCTACGGGAGTGTCCTCACCCCTGCAGCGTGGATTCCCAACGAGGTCAGCCACAGATTCCACAGACGCCACCGACACGGCATCCAATTGTCGATCCGATATCCGTGTCGTCTGTGCGATCGGGGAACTCAGTCGGTCGCGCTGCCGGGGAATCGCTCTCGGTGGGGCCGGGTTCACAGCCGTGCCAAGGCGTCGAGCGAGGCGGCGAATCCGAGGCCTCCGAATGGCAGAAGCAGCGCCCGGATGAACGGCTGTTCGGACACCGGTGCGAACGCTCCTTCGCGATTCTGTTCGATCTGGAGAATGAGGGTCTTTGCCTGGCCGACGCTGCGCTCCCCGCCTCCCGCCACATCGAGACGTGCCAGATACCGATACGCCCGGACGAGTGAGGTCTTTCTGGCCCGCTCGGCCCCTCGCCGCAGAGACCACACCGCGACAAACGCGAGCAGCGTGTTGAGTCCGAAAACCAGTAACAACGCGGGCGGCCAGTCCCAGCGATCCGTCAGATTCAGGCGCGCAACGATCATCAGGGTCAGCAACGCGAAAGGATAGTAGATCAGGGGCATGACCGACCGCGTGAGCCGAGCGATGAACTCGACGTCCAGCCACGCCTGCACCGGCGGCGCGTCGCGCAGCCCGAAATGCTGCAACGTCGTGCCCGGCCAGCGGACGTCCTCGCGAACGAGGACGTCGGTCATCCGGTGACACAGCACCACCGCATCCAGGACGAAGAACAGGAGCAGGATCTGGGAAACCACGCTCAAGAGGAGCGGGATGGTGTCGCTGATGAAGCGATGGGGTCCCCGAAAGGGCACCGCCGGCAGCCCCAGCGAGAAGAAGAGCAGCACGGCGCCGGCGAGATACAGGGCGGCCAGGGGAAGCACGCGTCGAAAGCGACAGCCGAAGCTCGCGAGCACCCGGTAGTCTTGCCAGGTTCGAGCGCTCCCCCCGCCCTTTTCGTTACTGCTCGAGACGGAGGGTTCACCCAAGCGTCGGATCTGGACCGCCCAAAGGCGCCGGACCCAGGTCGGCACGGCCAGGTGGTGATGCGCCAGCCACCGAGCGAGCCGATA
This sequence comes from uncultured Verrucomicrobiota bacterium, assembly GCA_964535555.1. Lineage (GTDB taxonomy): Bacteria > Verrucomicrobiota > Verrucomicrobiia > Limisphaerales > J093 > DSVZ01. Next base: position 41,130 of record CAZHUS010000061.1, on the reverse strand, counting down.
CCGAGCCTCGAAGCTGGCTTGGCGATCGGTCCGCCATTGCTGCACGGCGGCCGGCGGCGGCCACGCACCGTTCCGCCAACGGTCGGGCTTCAGCGCGAACTCGGTGGTGAGCTCGTCCTCGGCCTGGTGGAGACGCCGGTGGGCGTGCAGGTAGAACCAGACGCACAAGTACACCGTGGCGAGACGGAGCAACTCGGTGGGCCACACACTCACACCGTCCCACCAGGCGAAGGGCTCCCCTTCCGGTTGTCCGCTCTGCCACCGGATCCAGGCGACGAAGAACACCGGGAGTGCCCCCAGCAAGAGAGCTGCGCCGGCGAGGAAGCACAGCAGCGGAAGGTGGTGCTGTTTCGCCGGCACCATGAAGATGCTCCGGAGGGTCAACCCGGACGGGGTGGACCGAAGTCCAGACGTTGTCAGCCACGCCACGCCGCCAAGCACGAACGCAATCAGGATGGGAAGTCCGATCGCCTGGCTGGCGGCTGGCCGCGGCGGACGCGCCGGATGGACGGCAGGCTCGTCGGGAATCGACCGCACGTGGACAGCCCTGGTTTCTCCAATCTCGTGAACCACCACCGGCGGCGGCACCACGTTGGATAGCCCGGTCGCTCCCAGCGCCATCAGGCAGGCCAGGTACTGGGCGGGCTGATAGCACTCGCGGAAAGGCGGCACACCCTGCTGCCATTCACGGCTCAGGGCCAAGCCATAACCCGAAGCCACGACCAGGTTGCGGCTCCATCGAAGATGGGTGGGATGCGACATGCGCGCGTCCAAGTCGGTCGTGAAGAACACTGCACCGGGGATCTGTTCGCGCAGCGCTTGCAGCAGAAGCAGCTTGTCGGGCACGTCGCTGCCCAGCAATCCGATCGCCGCGATGCCCGTCCGCTGAGTGAGCCGCAAGTCACGATCCAACTGCCACAGGTCTGCACCGAGCCGTCGGAGCGCATCCAACTGGCCCCGTCCCTCCGCACGTTCCAGTCGTTTCGCGCGGTCACGCACGGATTCCTTGCTGGTCGGCTCCGCATTGCGCAGGTCGCTTCTTGGCTGCTGGGCGAGCTCCCCATCCGTGCCCCGAAGGTATCCGTACAGGAACAGATTGCTCGGCAGTGTGGTTGGAGACGGAAAAGCCGAGGTCAGGCGCAAACCTCGAAGGTAGGAGACATAGTTGCTCGCCTGAACCATCCCCCGCGCCAAGGCCAGCTCGGCGGCAAACACGCGTGGGAGGGCGCGGCCATAGGCGGTATCATATTCCGAGAGCAGCACAATCGCTGCCGACGCGTCCGCGTTCGTGCACGCAACCCCGCGCAACTGCAGTTCGCCAATCAGGGCCCGGCACACCAGATCATCGGTCGCGATCACCTGTTTGAAGGAGATCCCCTCCCTGGCGAACAGCTCGGTGATCCGAGTTCGCGGGGGAGCCAACGCGTCCCCGGCGCTCGCGTCGCCTCCCAGCAGCGCGGCGTCGGACGCGGTCGCCCATGGGGAGTAGATGGTCAGGCGTACCAGCTCACTCCTCGCGGCTGAGCTGAACCTCACCCCCTCGGGTGACGGCGGTGGACTCGAGGGCGAAGGCGATAGCCGGGCCAGATCCTCGAGCATGGTCGAGAGACCGGAGCTGGTGCGTGGCCCGATGACCTTCAACGTGAGTCTCGCGTCCATCCCCGCCGCCCTGTCCGCCGTGCCCGCGTTCTCCACCGAACACCTCAATGAGGAAAACAGCATCGCCAGGCGAGTCAGCGGATGGTCGCTGAACCCATCGTCTCGGAGGTACCACAACAGCACGGACGCGGGTGCATTCGTGAGGTCTCCTGTCTCCTGCCAGTCGGACGTCTTTTCCCGTTCAAACCACTCGAACGGGACGAGGAGGCACTGGTCCGCCGAGGTCCGTGCACTCGACGCTGCACTCACTGGCTCCGGTGCTGGGAGCACAGGTACCGGAATCCCATTCGACGTGCGACCCTCCCGCGGCCAAGGTGCTTCGAACTTACCGATGTGTTCGGAATCGGCCGCCACGTACCCCTGCCGTGCCAGAGCAGCGACGATCGCCAGCCGGGAACGGATCCTCGATTCGAAGTCCTCCGCGTACCGGCTGCCGGTCGCCATCACGGCCAAGAGCGCAACGCGGTTGCTCGATTCCAGTTTGCGGTGAACCTGTTCCGCCATGTCCTTGAGCGTCATGGCGGGGCCGCCGGGTTGGCCTTGGCTCCGCTCGAGCGCGGCGAAGGGGTCTTCCCAAAGTCGCGCCTCGATGTTCTGGTCGCTCCTCATGGGAGGCAGGCCGCACCCGGGTTCCCCGGTGGCGCGGGACCCCGTGAAGGGCGGCTGGACCCACCACACTCCGCCGGCGAGGGCGAGCACCACCACCAGTCCCGGCCAGAACAGCGGCACGCCATCTTTTGAGGCAGCTTGCATCACATCGGTCCGACGTCCCCGCGGGTCCGGCCGCCATCCGCTGATTGCCTGTGTCCTACTGGCAGTTGAACTGGATCAGCCACACCTCAGTTTGCGGCGCATCGATTACCACGGTGGTGATGCCGGGTCCGGAGAGCCGCAGGGTCTGCGGTTGGCTGGCGGTCCCGGGGGCATGACGTTCCAGCGGAAATCCAGGACAGCAGGTGCGAAATATCTCCGGAACATGTCCAGAGGAGTGGCGCCCGGCCCTCCAGTCGGCCATTACGGCTCGGGGTTCGCGGTGACGGCGAGGCCCGCCGAAGTAGCTCCTCGTGGATGGGGAGTCCCGCCAAGGGGCGCCGGTCACCTGCGCGTAACCAGCAGGGCGGGACGAACCGACGAGGCCGGGGCAGGCGCCGGCCGCTTCGAACCACGTGTCCCAACGGGAGAGGGCATCGAGACCCAAGCACGCCCCCGCGCCGCCGAGGCCGGCCAACAGAAGGAACTGGCGGCAATCTTCTGGTAACGCGGAACAGACCCAGAGCGAACTGTCGTCCACCGGTACCACTGGGTATGGGGAATGGGAGCCGCCATCGCCGTTCGAATGTTCCGTTCGCTGCTGCCTTCACGGTTTTCGTGAGCAGGTGGCTTTGCCGCCCGGTTGGCCTCGAAGGCCGGCAACATCTCCCGGCGTCACGGGGCAGTGTGTTTCGACCTCAGGGATCGAACACCTCATTGATCGTGATCTCAGCGCCGATGATGCGTACGGAGCGGATGTTCCCTCCACCCAGCACCAATCGCTGCAAGATGTTCTGACCGGCGGTGTGATCGACCGCGCTGAGAAACTGGTTGAACGTGTCATACGCCTCCAACCGCAGACGGTTGTAGTGAGCCGCGTCCACGCATACTTGCGTTGGTCCTGGCCCGAACGCCGCGGCGGGAAACTCGATCGAGGCGTTTCGATAGGCTCCCGCCTCTGAATTGGACACCCACACTTCGTTCACCTGGTCGCCCGTGGGTGACGGAAACATGTCCTTGACTGACAACTCGAAAAACGTGCCCGGAGTCCATTCGGTCGCATGGAACTCCACTCCGTGCTGCGTGATCACCTTGGCTGAGGTCACCGGCGGAATCGCCGCCACACCCACTGCTGCCGCCCTAAGTCGGTAGAATTGCACGGGTGCGGAGACGACTGGGGCGGGGAACGGACTCGCTGCGCCTCCCAGCGTTTCCCAGGGACCGGTCACAGCATCTGCTTTCTCCAGCACGTATTCACAACACGTTGGCCAGCTTAGGATGACCAGGCCACTGGGCTCTAGTTCAATTTGCAGCGCTGCGGAATCAAGCACCGCGGAGTACACATCCCAATCCGGGCCACCCTGGCTCTCTTGGTACGCGACCAGGTAAGTCGCTCCCCCGGCGGCCACTGCGGGCTTGCTGCTGACACGGTTCTGCGCGACCAGGAGACGCTGCGTCAGATTGCCGCTCGAATCTATCCTTGCGCCATGGACCTCAGCCGGGCCCTCCCCCCCCACACCGCGATCATCCCAAACCACCAGAACGTCGCAGCCACTGCTGCCCACGCTGGGGAACAGGCCGTGACGGGACTTCGGGCTGATGGAAATGCCTGCCGGATCAAGCACCGCACCCGATCCCGTCACACGCGCGCCAAAGACGTGCTCCTCGGAAAGCCCCAGGTTCACTCCGTCTCCCCATCCGACGAAAAACTGCCCACCCAGGCCGGCCACGGAGGGATTGCGCTGGGTGTTTGGCCCCGCGTTGATGGGGATCTCCGAAGGGGTCAGAATTCCCCCGGTGCTCGAAACCAAGGTACCCCAAATGTCGGAAAGCGGGACGCCACCGGCCGTCACCGTGCCCTGACGGCGATCTTCCCAGGCCACCAGAATGGAGCTGCTGTTAGAGGCCACGGATGGTTCCAGTTGGTCGCCGGTCGCGGTGGTTACCGCGAAACCGGACGTATGGAGCACAGCACCGGCGGCCGTGACGAAGGTTCCATAGAGGTCGCCTTTCGAAGTCGCCGAGTTCCGAGAGTCCTCCCATACCACGAAGTATCGGTCTCCGAGGTCAGCGACCGCTGGGTTTCCTTGATAGCCGCTGAGCGTGCAGATCGGTATTCCCCCGGGGTCCAAGACAGTGCCGTCCGAGGCTACCCGGGCTCCGTAGACGTCCCAGTTTGAAGCGTCGTAGTTGCGAGTGTCTCCCCAGACGACGAGATAACCCCCGCGCGTGCCCGCGACCGCGGGCGGCGACTGCCGGTTGGAGGCGACGCCAATCGCAAGGCCTTGCGGGTCGAGCAACTGGCCTTGAAGGGAGAGCCGTGCGCCGTAGACGTCCAGGTTGTCAACTCCGCGACGGTCGTCAGACCAAACCACCAAGAACGTGGAACCATTGTGCGCTGCGGCGATGTCCGTCTCGTTGTGGGCTTGGCTGCTCACGGGGATGGGGACCGGCGGTCCGACGGTCGGAGTGGATTCATCCTGCAAAGGCGCCACGACAAAGGCGACGTCCGCGCGAGGCGCTCCGGTGACGGTGTCCAGGGCTTTGATTCGGTACGAGCCGGTGTTGAAGAAGTCGGCCAAGGCCACGTCCTCGACTCCGACGGGGATGTCGGTAGAAGTCTCCACCAAGAACTGGAGGGTGAAGGTCTTACCCACTTCACCAGCGAAGGTGTAGATGGAGGTTTTCGCCAGCTTCCAGCCGGTTACGAGGGGACGCTCGGGAAGATCCGTCGAAATCCCTGTGTCATGAAACACAAAATCCGAAATCTGCCAGTCTCCGGTCACGCTGAGATCGCCATGCTTCAAATAGCCTGGGTCTGTTGAAGGCGCATTGGAGACCCTGGCGGAGGCCGTGTACTTCGTGTCTCCATCCACCTGGAGGCGCACGTCCGCTTCCGCAACGAAGGTGGTGCCTTGGTGGCGATCGGTCCGCCCTCCAACATAGTGCGCGGCTAGAGCGCCGGTTATGGGAATCTCCACTTGGATCGTGATGGGGGTGCTCCCACCGGGCACGCTTGAAGTCGGTTCCCAGGTAATCGTTGTCGCGGCCTGGGAACTTGCCCTGGTGGGATAGTGTGCGGTAAAGCCGGTGCCCCTCGAGTACGACTTGGCGTAGACTTCTGGTTCGTTATACCCCGCCTGTGCGTTCGCGCGCACCCCGCTACCGGGAGCCGCGCTGGTCAATCCGAGCGAGAGGCTCGTGGCAGCCGGCACGCCCTGGGTGAACTGGGAATCCGCCGCCGTGTGCGTTCCGTCGACCGGGTCGCTGGAGAGCACTTGGGCACTGTAATGGACCTCGGGGGGCGAGGCGCCATACGCCGCTGCGGAGGTGACGTACAGCGAAACCAGCCAGACGAGAACCTGTGGTGACTTCATAGTATTGGGATGTGCCCTGACCGCTCTCGCAGGCGTCCTCGAACACCAGGGCGTTTGGTTTGATGTCGTTCTGTAGGTTCGAGTGTCTCGACCCGCCGGAACGGGGGGGCAAGCGGCAGGCCCTTGCGCCCGTCGCTTGCTCCGCCGATCCCCGTCATCACGCGGGGCACACCGCGCTGCCAAACGGTACAAAGGAAAACGGGGCCGAGAGGTGCGAAGTATTTCGAGAAACGTGGCGCCAGGGCCTCCGGGGTTGGGTCGGCACTCCCGCCGCGGTTCCCCGGGAGGGGTAACCACAAGATGGCACGGATTGCACAGATAAGGCCTGGAATGCGTGATCCGCTGTTCGTGTCATCTGTGCCATCTGTGGCCTCTTCTCCGACACGCCACGGTACACTTCACTGGCCCCCTGGGCGTGGCTGCGACTCCACGACGATGCTCAGTGGCTTTTCGGAGGCGAACGGGGGTTCCGGATCGCCCCAAGGTGCTTCCCAATCCAGGTTCATGGCGGCCAACTGTTTCCGGATGCGTCGCAGGTCCCAGACCCGCAAGAGGCCGTTCGCCTCGCTGGTCACCAGCCAGTTGCCGCGCGCACTGAAACAGCGGGGTTCACCCGCCTCGAGTGCGGCCCACTCGCGGCCTGTGTCGGCTTCCACCAGTCGGAGGTCGCTATTCCGCCCGCGCACCAAGGCAAGCGTGCGGCCCTCGGGCGAGAAGACCATGCTGCCGTACATGTCACCGGCGTGCGCCCGGGGGATGGCGTGGGCGGCTTCCCAGGAGCCCACTTCCCAGAACCGGTATTCTGCCGGTGTGCCGGTGACCAGCCAGCGGCTCCCCGGACTGAAGGCGACCGCGGCATTCTCGCCGAGAGGCAGGTGGGTCACCAGGCTGCCGGTGTGCGCGTTCCAGACGCGGACCCCCTGGCCTTTCCAGGTCCCCGTCGCGATCCAGTGGCCGTCCCCGCTAAGCGCGAGGTGCGTGGCATTCGGATGGTCGCCCCGGTGCCGGACTTGCAGCGGGGGGCCGAGATCGAGCAACCGAATCCCTTCCGGGCTGGTTACGGCCAGGGTTCGGCGGTCGGGTCCCCAGCCGGCTTGTTCGAGGGTGTTGGTCAACCGTGCCTGGGGCGGGCCGACCCGCCACAGGAGGGCGTCCGGAGTTTCGATCGCAGCGATCGGCCATTGCTGTAAGCCCATCCAACCGCTCAGGAGGAGGCTGTGGCCGTCGGGATGAAACAGGACGGAACGGCATTCGTAGGCGGGCAGGAAGGCGAGCGCCCGGCCGATTCGCAGGTCCCACACGCGCGCCCCGTCGGCGTGGGCCGTCGCGAGCAGTCGCCCGTCGGCGCTGAACGAGGCCCCGAAGGCACGTCCGCCCAAGCCCAAGCGCCGGCACTCCCGCCCGGTGGCGATCTCCCAAAGGCCGACGCCGAACGCGTCCAATCCGAACTGGAGGCGGCTGTCGTCCGAATTGAAGGAGCTCTGCCCCTGGTAGTTTGCGGGAAGGCTGAACTGCTCCTTCCCGAGGATCGGATCCCAGAACCGGGTCACGCCATCCCAGCCACTGGACGCCAGCAGGTCTCCCGCGCGGTTGAACTTCACACTCGTCGGCCTACCCGTGTGACCTTCGAGGACGGTCCTCACCGTGCCCGACGCCACATCCCAAAGGCGCAGTTGGAAGTCCGCACACGGCGTGGCCAGCAGGACTCCGTCCGGGTGCCAGGACGGTTCGCCCGCGAGGCTGGGGTGCGGCAGCGTCTTGAGGATTGCGCCGGTAGCGAAGTCCACCACTTGAACATTGCGGTTCTCATCGCCGCAAACGGCGAGGCGGGCTCCGTCCGGGTCGAACACGAGTTGCGCGGGTGCCTTCATGACCTGGAGTTGTTTGACTTCCTGGCCTCGCGCCAGGTCATGGACGTGGAGTCCGCCGTGCGCGTCCCCCACCACGATCAACCGGCCGTCGGGACTGAAGGCCAGCGGCTGCCGGGGTCCTTCCACCAGCACGTCGCACCGCAGTTCGCCACGCCGCAGTTCCCAGACCTGAAGCCGGAAGCTCTCCGGGCTGCTATACGTCGCGGCTAGCAACTCGCCGTCGGGGCTGAAGCACAGACGCGTGACCGGGAGGTGCCGGTCGCCGTTCGGCAACCGCAGCAGTTCGGCGCCGTCGGAGACACGGCGGATGACCAGGCCCTCGGTCGGGCTCCAGCAGGCGTAGCGCTCGCAATCCGCATCGATGAGTGCCAGGGAGCCCGCGGCCGTTGGCCACTGTCGGGCCACCCGGGCGTCCGTGAGCGTGAAGCACGCGATGGCCTCATGGCGCAGCTCCGAGGACGGCCGGATGGCCGCGGCCTGGCGTATGACTTCGAGGCTGTCGAAACGCCGCCCGACCTGCCCGCTCCACCGGTTGGCGCGGGCTTGGGCCAGGTAGGAGCCCCAGAGCTTCTCTCTCGCCTCACGCCACTGCCAGACCACGCCGCCGAAGCCAGCCGCGAAGACGAGCGCCAGAGCGACCCCAAGGCCAGCCACCAGGGGCTTCTGCCGGCACCAGCGCCCGACCCTGCCCATCGGGCTGAGGGGGCGGGCGAGGATCGGTTCACCTGCCCGAAAGCGCGCCAGTTCATCGGCCAGCATCCGGGCGCTTCCGAGCCGTCGTCCCGGCTCCTTTTCGAGGCACTTGAGGCAGAGCGTTTCCAGGTCGAGGGGGATGCTCGGGTTGAGTCGCCGGGGGGCCACGGGGTCGGCGTTGACGACCTGGTGGAGCACGTCCGTGAGGGTTTCACCCTGGAACGGCGGCCGTCCGGTGAGCGCCTGGTAGAGAATCGCCCCCAGCGAATAGACGTCGCACGCCGGACCGATTTGGGCGTGCCGGCCTTGCGCTTGTTCGGGGGCCATGAAGTTGGGCGAGCCGAGTACCTGGCCCGTCAGCGTCAGGTCCATTTCGGCTTTCGGCTTTCCGCTTTCTGCTTTCGCCGGGAGACGCTTGGCCAGCCCGAAGTCGGTGATGCGCGGGTGGCCGAGTTCATCGAGGAGCACGTTCGAGGGCTTGAGGTCGCGATGCAGAACGCCGTGTTGGTGGGCATAGTGGACGGCCTCGGCGAGCATCTGGAGGAGCTCCGCGGTGCGCGGTGCGGGCAGGGGGCCGTCGCGGAGCGTGTCGGCCAGGCTCGGGCCTGCCACGTAGTCCATCGAGAAGAAGGGGTGACCCGCATGTTCGCCGACTTCGTGGATGGCGACGATGTTCGGGTGTTGCAGGCTGGCTGCCGTTTCCGCCTCGGCCCGGAACCGGTTGCCCAGTTCGGGTCGGCTGAACGGCAGCATCAGCTTCAGTGCGACGATCCGGTTCAGGCGGACCTGCCGGGCGCGATAGACCACTCCCATCCCGCCGCGGGCGATTTCCTCGAGCAACTCGTAGTCGCCGAATGCGCCCAGCGTGACCGGCGCCGCCTGCTCAGGGAGAACTGAGGTCTGGTCGCGGCGCTCCGACCGCTGATCCTTGCCCCCGGGCTTCTGCTCACGGATCGCCGGCCGGTCCCCCCTCGCCTCGTGCTCTTCCTCGAGTGCCCCTGAGAGCGCGCAAACGGGGCAGAAGGCCGCGGGCAGGCCTGCCGGCCAAGGCCGGCCACACTGGGAACATGTTTCGGGCACCGCCACGTTGCCTCGATGCCTTGCTCGCTGCGACCACCACCGCCTCGTCACTGATTACCAGGGGCCGCGTGCGGAACAGCCACTACCCGCTCACCACAGCGATCAGGTGGCGAATCTCGGCCTCGACCTCGTCGGGATCATTCACCGTATGCGCCACTTCCTCCCGCACCAGTTCGCGATAGCGCAGCCGCATCCGGTGCACGGCGGACTTGAGCGCGCTTTCGCTCACGCCCAGCCGGACGGCACAATCCCGAAAGGGACGCTCGCCCCGCTCCCCTAGCGGGAACTCCTGGAGGTGGTGCAACAGATCGGTCTTGCCGCGGGCCGCGTAGTCCCCGGCCAGCCGGGTTTGTGCGTGCTCGAGCAAGGTGGCCGCCCAGCACCGCTCGTAAGCGATCTCCGGCGTGAGGCGATCGGCGGGTTCCTGGTCGTATCGCTGCTCGGCCAGGGCCGCGTCCAGCGAGATGAGGGGTCGGCCTCGACCGCGCTTGGCGGCCCGGGCGCGATCCCGGTTGTCGGCGAGGAAATGATTCAGGCACGCGAGGAGAAAGGAGCGGAAGCGGCCTTTCTCCGGTCCCACGCCGCGCAGGAAGTCTTCGCGCAAAAGATGGGCAAAGAAGCCCTGGGTCAGATCCTGCGCGTCCTCGGCGCTGTGTCCCTGGCGCCGCACATAGGCGTACAGGGGATACCAGTAGGTGCAGCACAAGTGTTCGAGCGCGGCGGCCGACTGCGGGGACTCGGGGCTGCCCGCTTCGAGGACCACGCTCCAATGCGTCGTGGCAAAGGTCGCGTTCGATGCAACGGCATCGCCCGCACGGGGCTCGGCCGGGGTCATGGCCCCAGTTTCTACCACCCTGCAGGCGTTCTGCACACCTTAAACTTGGCGCCGCGGCGGCCGATGATCATGGCCACCGGACGGATTGGCGTTAGCCTTCGGTGCCGTTGGCGCGGGAACCTGTGCTGACCGGTTCGAAATTGAAGAGCAGAACTCCAATTGAAATGGCAGACACCCCGGGCAAACCTGCGGACGGCGCGGTGGCTGTTCATCCGGCGCATGGTGCGCGACCTGAACTTCCCCCTCGAGGTGATCGTGGCGCCGACGGTGCGCGAACCGGCGGCCCGGCTGGACTACGTGGACTGTATCAACCCGGACACGCTCCGGCCCGTGGCAGTCGCGCAGCGCGGGGTCCACCTGGCGCTGGCGGTGTTCATCGGGAAGACCCGGTTGATTGACAACCTGCGGCTCGACTAAGACACCCAGCGCATGCACACAGCCCTGGAGTTCGACCACCTCGTGATCGGCAGCGGCATCGCCGGTCTTTTCTACGCGTTGCGGGCCGCCACGCACGAACGCGTCGCGCTGGTCACGAAGAAGAACAGCGCCGAATCCAATTCCAACTACGCCCAGGGCGGCATCGCGTCCGTCATGAGCCCGCAGGACTCCTTCGAGCTGCACGTGCAGGACACCCTGACCGCCGGGGCGGGGTTGTGCCGTGAGGAGGTGGTGCGCGCCGTCGTCTCCGAGAGCCCGGCGCGGATCGCCGAATTGATCGAGCTGGGGCTGCACTTTACGGAACGCGAGATACCGGGCCGGCCCGGCCACCACGAGCTCGACCTCGGACGCGAGGGGCGGCCACTCCAAGCGGCGGATCGTCCACGCGAAGGACATGACCGGCCGCGAGATCGAGCGGGCGCTGGTTGCCGCCGCGAAACGCCACCCCTGGATCCGGATCTTCGAGGACCACATTGCCGTGGATCTGATCACCACCCAGAAGCTGGGGCTCGCCGGGCCGAACCGCTGCCTGGGTGCGTACGTACTCGGCAAGGCGGACGGCACGGTGCACGCCTTCGGTTCGAGTCCCATCCGCCCCTGGGTGCCGCCCGGCCGCGCGATCGCTGGGCACCCCGGGGGATGGAGAGCCGGAAGCTGTTCGCGGCCTGGCAGGAGCAGGGGCGGGCCTGGGGTTGGGGACCGGAGCGGGTGGGCAAACTGATCGAGGAAGCCCGTTCCCGGGAGACCTGGGCGAACTTGAAGCTGGACGGGCGCCAACTCCTGCGCGCCTGGGCGATCTACACCCGTCGCCCGGCGCATTCCCCCTGGCGAATCGGGGCGGGCATGGCGCGGGGACTCGAGGAAGGGCGCAACCAATCGACGCCATCAAAGGCCCAGCGCTCGACGCAGCAGTCCAGTCAGTCCCACTCGATGTCGCCCTGAGGGAGGCCGGGGAGCGGTCGTGTCACGGGGCGGCGTCCCACGGGGTCGGTTGTCGCGTGGAGCGCGCAGCAGGGTTCAACTTCGATCCGTGTTCGACGCCTGCCGACGGCAGCCGAGCTGCGCCACAGCGCCCCCTTCCCGGGTGCGGGGGTCTGCGCTCGTTGTCACCTGCTCTTGTCACCCGGCACCGGCACTTCGGCCCATTCCGGTCCGCTTGGGCCATCCGCCGGCAGCGCGGAACTGCTTGCGCCGGAGTACTCAGGGCCAGGCAGTCCAACCCGCGGGAGATGGGACCAAAGGCTGGGGAACGAATCCGGAGGCCATCGCTCCACCCAACCGACGGCAAATTACCCTCCGAGCACTACCGCCAACAACTCAGCGTCGTTGCCTTTGTATCCCGCTTTGTATCCCGCGTGCCGAAAAATGAGCCCGAATCGGGTCAGATGAAGGCAGGGGGCTTGAATCCGTGGTGAAGTGAATCCGTTTGGGGCCAATTGTTTACTCGTAAACCGTTGGTGGTCAACGATATTTTGAGTCTAGCGCGTCTGCCATTCCGCCACGCCGGCTCCGCAGGATGCGCTGCATCCGGCGCTCACTATGCCCCGGCGAATCGTCGGGGCAAGGATCATTTGCCGGGCCGCTCAGGGAGAGTTGCTTGTTCCTTGCGCACCTGGCCAACGGCCATGAACCGGCCCGCGGCCGGGAGGACCGGCGGGCATGGGGAGCCTGAACCGTTGAGGAGCGCGGGCTTCAGCCCGCAGGGACGTCCCCAACCCGGCGCGGGTTCCTGCGGACTGAAGTCCGCGCTCCGGGGGCGGTTCATGGAGCGGTTACGGCGGCCAGGGCACCGTCCAGACGGACGACCGTGGCCACAGGATCCGGCGCCGTCGCGGGCAGGGTAATCTCGATCGACTGATTCACGGGCCGGACTTCGAGCCGCGCGCCGTTGTTTGCTGCGAGGAAGCGCGCCTCGATCGGCCCTTGAACGACCTTGGCGGGCAGAACCAGCTTGCCGTCCGCGGGCCAGTCGAACACGTGCAGGTAGAGTCGACCGGGCTTGGCGGTGAGGCGTCCCCACTTCACCGGCCCCAAGGGGTTGGCGGTGGTGGCGTAGATGGCTTCGCCGTTCTGGGTCATCCAGACCCCGATCGCCGCGAGCGACTTGATGCTGGGTTCCGGCACGCTGCCATCAGCTTGCGGGCCGATGTTGAGCAGATAGTTGCCTCCCTTGCTCGCGATGTCGATGAGGTTGCGAATGAGTTCCCGGTCCGACTTCCAGGCGTGGTCGTGGGCGCTGTAGCCCCAGGTGGTGTTCATGGTCATGCAAGTCTCCCAATCGACGCCGGGCATGCCTGTGGCCGGGATGTGCTGCTCGGGCGTGATGAAGTCGCCGTACTTTGGCTCCAGGCGCGGCAGGTAACCTTCGGTCGCCATGCTGCTCCAGCCGGCTTCGGGACTTCGGAAGAGCCGGTTGTTCATGATGATCCCCGGCTGACGTTCGCGGGCGAGCTGGAGAAGGTCGAAGGCGCGCCACGCCACCTGCCCTTGGAAATCCTGCGCGCTGTAATCCCACCACAGCACGTCGATCGGCCCGTATCCCGAGACGAGTTCCTCGACCTGCCGGCGGAGGAACTCCTGGTACTTCGCGTGGTCCCGCTCGCCGTTGGGATAGGGTTTTCCGTGCAAAGGATGGGGGAGTTGCTTCGACAGCGCGTAGGCGTACTGATCGTGATGCCAGTCGATCACCGAGTGGTAAAACCCGACGCGCAAGCCCTCGACGCGGGCGGCGTCGACGATCTCCTTCACCAGGTCGCGTTGCAGGACGGATCCCGCGTCGTAGTCGGTAACCTGGGAGTCGTGGAGCGCAAAGCCTTCGTGGTGCTTGGTGGTGAAGACCAGGTAGCGGCAACCGGCCGCCCGGGCAAGCCGAGCCCATTCCCGCGCGAAGCCGGGCTTGGGCTTGAAGAGCGGCAGGGCCGCCTTTGCGTAGGTGTCGGTGTCGGCCTTCACGTGGTTCTGAATCCATTCCATCCCCCCGCGCGTGCCGACCGCCTTGCCCTCCCAAGTGCCGGCGAGCCCGGAATAGAGTCCCCAGTGAACGAACATCCCGAACCGCGCCTCGCGCCACCAACGCATGCGGGCGTCGCGTTGTGCGGCTGTTTCGGATTCGGAGCTTTCGCCAGCAAGCATGGGGTATGCAAGGATCGCCGCGAGGGCAAGGCCGCGGAGCAAACTGAAGCGGGAGCGGATTGGGTGGTTCATGACGGCCCGAGTGTACGGGGTGCGCCGCGAACCGCAATTCAGGAGGATTGCATGCGCTTCCGTTCGCGAAATGGACAGGCCTTGTCGGACTTGTCATGCTCCGGCTCACCCCGTGACTTCATGAACGACCAAGTTGAATCCTATGCGCCGCAGCCCGCCTCCGACGTGACGCGCGGCTCGGTTCTCCCTCGCTGGTCGGTCCTGCTCCTGGCTGCAAGCGGGCTCCTGGCTCCGACGGCAGTCGGGGCGCCCGATAGCGCCACGAGCCGCGTCGACCACCGCTACGCTCCGCCCGAGTGGCAGACCGCGATCTGTCTTCCGGACGACCCGCACAAGACCCTGATCGATCGGAGCGGCGAGTTGCTCTACCAGTACGGCCAGGGCGGGCGCGAGTTCGCGACACGGGTGGGGACGGAGGCGGCATCGAACCTTGTGTGGCAAGGGCAGCAGTTGGTTTCAGCACGCATCCCCATCGTGCAAACGCGTCGCGCTGCGGGAGGATTGGAGGTCCTCGAGGAGGCCTTTGCGATCACCGAGCTGCCGGAGGCCCCTGCGGCGCCTTCCTCGCCGTTGCGCCGCCTGGACCTCGGCGGGATGAACCGCGACTGGGCCAGCCCGGCTGCCGACTTGGACCGGTCGCTCCGGCACATCGCGGTGCACACGGGGGGGAGTCTTGGCTTTGAAATTTTGGTGCCGGCCGGGGCGACGCGGTGTGTGGCCATGGCCCTTTGCGAAGGTTGGTGGAAGGAGCCAGGGAAGCGCGTCCAGTCGTTGCGCGTCGAGGGCGCAGAGGTGGTCACCGTCGACACGGTCGCGGACATTGGTCCAAACCAGGCCGCCGCGTTCTGGTTCGACGCCCGGGATGCTGACGGCGATGGCAGGATTGGCATCGCGGTCGACGCGGCTTCGGCCGCTGCCGACAGGAATACGATTCTGAACGGGCTCTGGGTGTTCTCGCCCGATACCGCCAAGGAGTCGGCTGCGCTCCTGCGGGGCCGGTTGAACGCGTCAGCCGAGGCGCGCCTGGGCACCCTCAAGCCTGCCGGCCCGGCTCGCAACGATCTGATCCTGGTTCACGTTACGAACCGGGGCACCGAAGCGCGGGTGCTGGAGCCGCGCCTGCTCGTCGATACCACGCTCGATTTCGGGTTTGATCCCGCGTCCCAGCGCGTGACGGTGAACGAGCACGAGACCATCACCGCTTCTCTGCGAATGACAGGCGTTCAGTCCGAGCGAACCCGCCGGGTGATCCGCCTCGAGACGCTGACGATTCCCGCCGGCGCGACGCGGCAATACTACATCTTGTACAGCGGCGGAGGGACGATCCTGGTGGAGCCGTCCACGCTCGAGGAAGCGCGACGCGGCCGTGAAAGGGCGATCGCTTACTGGCACTCGGCTCCGCTGCCGACTGGCCGGGTCCAGGTGCCGGACCCCGGCATCCAGGGCTTGATCGATGCCTCGATTCGCAATATCTGGCAGGCCCGGGAGGTGAAAAACGGCTTGCCGGTGTTTCAGGTGGGACCGACATGCTACCGGGGTTTGTGGATCGTGGACGGCGCGTTCCTGCTGGAATCGGTGGCCATGCTGGGCGCCGGCAAGGAGGCGCGCAGTGGGATTGCCTACGTTCTGTCCCAACAGAAACCGAACGGCGCGTTCGAAGTGCTGAGCCCGAGGTTCTACAAGGAGAACGGCATTGTGCTCTGGACCTGTGTCCGGCACGCGATGCTCACTCAGGACAAGGCCTGGCTGGAATCGGTCTGGCCGGCATTGGAAGGCGCTGCCAGCTACATCAAGGTCCTGCGCTCGCGGAGTCTCGAAGACGACTCGCCGCTGAATGACGGGCTGAATCTCCCCGGCGAGATCGATGGCGGTTTGTCCGGCCACGGCACGGGTTTCAAGCGATCGGAATTCTCGAACGTACACTGGAACCTGGTGGGGCTGCGCGCCTTCATCCAGGCGGCGCACTGGGTGGGCAGGGAAGCAGACGCCCGTCGGTGGCAGGCGGAATACGACGATCTCGAGGCTACATTCCGCGCGGCCGCCAGGCGGAGTACGTTCAAGGACGCCCTCGGTCACGAGTACGTGCCCATCTTCATGGCCAATGAGGGCGGAGAACTGCCCCAGCGCGGCCAATGGACCTTCTGCCACGCGGTGTATCCGGGACAGCTCTTCGCGAGGGAAGACCCCCTCGTAGCGAGCACGCTGGCGATGCTGCAGGCCACCGAGCGGGAGGGCATGGTCTTTGGCACGGGCTGGGATGCGGCCGGAATCTGGAATTACTTCGCCTCCTTCTACGGCCACGCGTGGCTCTGGCAGGGCAACGGCCCCAAGGCGGCGCAGGTCCTCTACGCTTTTGCGAACCACGCCGCTCCCACCGGGGTTTGGCGGGAGGAGCAGTCTCTGGTTGGAGAGAAGTTTCGGAAGGTGGGCGACATGCCGCACAACTGGGCGAGCGCCGAGTTCATCCGACTGGCCATTCACCTCCTGGCTCTGGATCGCGGCGACGAACTGCACCTCCTCGAGGGTTTCCCTCCGGCTTGGGGCGGACCCGGAATGACCACCCGCCTCGAAGGCGTTGCCACGCCGTTCGGTCCCCTTTCGATGACGATGCAAGTCGACGCGGCGGGTCGGACCGCGACTTTGGAGGTGAAGCCGCTGGCCCAGAACTGCCGGGCGATCGTGGTCCACTTGCCCCAAGGCGGCACCCGGCGACTGGAGCCCCGGGAAGGCGGAAGGCTCGACTTTCCCGTCGGGCTCAAGACCGGATCTTGACCGCGCCCGGCCACAACGGTCCCCAAGCGGCTCGCGAGGACGCCTGCCCCACCGCCCCGGGAACTGGTCGCCCCGGATCGCGGCTCTCCCGGAGGCTACCCATCGACCTCGCCAGGAGCGCGGACTTCAGTCCGCAGGAAGCCACGCCGGCGCAGGGACATCCCTGCGGGCTGAAGCCCGCGCTCCTTAGCCGTGCATGGCGATGAGCGTGGCCTGGGCAGGCGTTGGCCGCCATGGAACGCTGCGCCTTCCTTGACCTGACCACGCCGTGGGCGGAGTCAATCCGGAATTCCGGCCTCCACCCCCACCGTTTCTACCGGGACGTCGTTCATGCGAACGCATTCGGCGCACAGATCCTCGCGAAGATCCTCATGGCGTTTGGGGCGGTTCCGGCGTTCTAATCGGCCGAACCACATGAAGAACTCCCTCCTGCGCCTCCTGCTTCTGGCGGGACTGATCGCCGGTCCAGTCGCCGCCGATGCGGGCCGCGACATCCAATCGCTTGACGGCACCTGGCAATTGGCGGACAGCCGGGCGGCCGACTTGATCCCGGTGACTTACCCGGCAAAGGTCCCGGTACCCGGCCTGGCCAACCTCGCCACGCCCTCGTTCAAGGACGTGGACGCGTTCATCAGCCGTGAGAACCTCGCCAACAAGATCCGGTCCAAGCTCGTCCCTGCCGAGTGGCTGACCAACTTCGGGAAGGGCAAGGTGGACCAGGACCGGAATTACTTCTGGTACCGCCGCACGTTCAAGGCGCCTTCGCCCCGGGCGGTGGCCCTGCTCAAGATCAACAAGGCCCAGTTCGGCACCGCCGTCTGGCTGAACGACAAGCCGCTCGGGGAATACGCGGGTTGCTTCACCGCGAGCCACTTCGGGCTCAACGACGCCATCCGCTGGAACACCGAGAACACCCTCGTGATTCGCATCGGCGCCCACCCGGCCGTCCTGCCCGACACCTATCCCACCGGGTCGGACTTCGAGAAGATCAAGTGGACCCCCGGGATCTACGACAGCGTATCCATCGTCTACGCCGACAACCCTGCGATCGAAACCGTGCAGGTCGCTCCGCGAATCGCGTCCGGCGAAATCGTCGTCCAGACGCGCGTCCGGAACTACGGGACCAACGTCGCGTCAGGTTCACTCAGCCACCGGGTGTCCACGTGGAAAGGGGGCAAGGAAGTGTCACTCGTTTCCCCTGAAGCCGTGGTCCTCGAGCCCGGCGAATCCAAGGTGTTCACGCAGACGATCCGGGTCCCGAGTCCGCGGCTGTGGTCGCCCGAGGACCCGTTCCTTTACGTGGTCGAATCGGGCACGGGCGGTGACTCGGTGAAGACGCGCTTCGGGATGCGCGAGTTCCGTTTCGACGCCGTCACGCGGCGTGCGTTGCTCAACGGCAAGGTCTACTACCTGCGCGGCTCGAACATCACCTTGCACCGTTTCCTGGAGGACCCGCTCTGTCAGGACTTGCCTTGGAAGGAGTCCTGGGTGCGCAAGCTCCTCGGTGAGCTTCCCCGCCGAATGCACTGGAACTACTTCCGGTTCTGCATCGGCCCCGTGCCCGATCGCTGGCTGGAGATCTGCGACGAGGAAGGGCTGCTGATCCAGAACGAGTTCTTCGTCTGGACCGGCGGCCCGGGCTGGTACCCGGGTTACTCACGGACCCATGACGCAGGCGAGATGATCCGCCAGTATCGCGACTGGATGCGCGACAACTGGAACCACCCGAGCGTGGCGGTCTGGGACGCGAACAACGAAACCAAGGACGACATGTTCGGCGCGCAGATCATTCCCGCCGTTCGCGCTCTCGACCTGTCGAACCGCCCTTGGGAAAACAGCCACAACAAGCCTGCCGATCCCAACGACCCGGTCGAGCATCACCCGTACCTCATGCAGAGCGGTCATCGGGGCAAGCTGACGTTTCGGATGACCGACCTGGAGAAGATGAACAGCCGGCCCGCGCCCGGCGCGTTGCCCTCGGACACCAATCCACCGCTGATCAACGAATATGGCTGGCTGTGGCTGAACCGCGACGGAACGCCGACCGTGCTCACGGAAGGCGTGTATGCGCAGTTGATGGGTACGAACGTGACCGCCCGCGAGCGTCTGGACATGTATGCCTACCTGTTGGGGGCGAAGACGGAGTTCTGGCGGGCGCACCGCCAATACGCGGGCATCATTCACTTCGTCTATCTCACCTGCAGTTATCCCGGCGTCTACACGGCGGACCACTTTGCGGACGTGACCCGGCTAAAGCTTGATCCGGCCTTCGCCGATTACGTGGGAGAGGCATTCAAGCCGCTCGGGGTCTATCTGAACTTCTTCCAGCCGACGCTGGCGCCGGGCGCCGCGAGGACGTTCGAGGTCATGCTGGTGAACGACGAGTCCACCGCGGTTCGGGGTACTCTGACCCTCTCGCTCGAAACCACGTCCGGAAAACGCCTCGCTCAGACGGAGCAACCGTTCGAGATGCAGGGACTCGGGGACGCCCGCTGCGCGTTAGCCTTGACCGTTCCACCGACGCCTTCCGGCAAGTGCGTTCTCAAAGCGGAGGCAAAGCCCGAAGGCAACCGGCGAATCTCTCCCACGCGGAGCCGGCGCTGGGTTGTGGTGGAATGACCGTGCAGGGGAGCACACGCGCCCTCGCGTGTACGGACCGGCGCCTTCGCCGGTCCGGCCGTCCGGGCGAACGTTCAGAGCAGGGACGAAGTGGCGGGCGAGCCGCCCGCCACGGCACCCGGGCCGGGTGCGCTCCCCATGCAGAACGGGTGCGCTCCCCAATCAAGGATTCGCTTCCTGACGCACCGGCACGACGGCTTGCCGGTACTTCTCCCAGAGCCGGCGCGCGACGGCCACGCTGTCGCCGCGCGGTTCACGGGGCGGGCGGTCGTGCGGAGTGGACCATTGCTGTTCAAAGGCGAACATCTCCTTCGCGAACTGATCCGCGTCGAAGGCCGTTGACGTTGCCAGGGCCTGGTCCAGGTGGCGGTGGAACAACTCCCAGCGTGGGAGGTAGAAGCCCGTGAGCATCCCCGACCACTGCCGGGAGGCGTAGTCGCGTAGCATCGGCGTGTTGCCCCAAAGCGTCAGCACCCGGCGGGCGTTCCACTCGAACAGGTCGCGTTCGGCATCGGTGGTGCCCCAGCGGCGGGCGTCCTCCAGCCATGCGCCCAGCAGGAACTCCGGTCGGGTCGCCAGCAACTCGTCCAGTTCGCGGATGAGGGTGAGCATGTCGCGGGAAGCCGCCTGAAGCGCCGGGCGATCCTGGCGCTTGAAGGCGTCGAGGACTGCTTGATGCAAGCGGGCCGAGTGGTTCCCCAAGACCTGACGGGTGACGTTGACGAGGTCAAAACGATACGGATCGGCCCGCTGGAGGTCGCCGGCTGCGGCCAGGAGATGTTCCCATGCCTCGGCGAATCTTTCCTGCTTGTAGGGAGCCACCGGAAGTTCGGAGAGCGTGGGTGCCGCCGTATACGCCGCCACGTTGTCATGAGCGGCCTGGAAAGCGGTTTCGTGCAAGGCCCGCCACGCCTGCGCTGCCAGGGGATGCGATCGCCCATAGGCGCGGCGGCTGAACCCTTCGAGCCAGGCGTCCATGGGGACCGGCTCGTCCCGCCAGGCCAGTTCAAAGAGGAAGTCGAACACCACCGGGTTGAAGTCGAGCCCTTCATTGACAAAGCCCAGGCCTTCGAGTCGTCCGGCCTGAGGATCACGTCGCGCCGCAAAGAAATCCCGGTTGATCAGGTCGAGGGCACCGCCCAGCCAGACCCGGTTGCCGAAGTTCTGGATGTTGCACCAGACCCAGGGCTTGCCGCAGAAAGCGCGGGTCCGACTCCACACCGGCACGCGTTCGCAATAGAGGTCCAGGAGCAGCATCCGGTCATTCGGCACCGGAGCGAGCACGGCCTCGATTCGGGGCTGAGTCCAGAAGTCGCGGGCGAAGAAGAACGGCCATCCCTGGAGGACCCAGACTGCCTGCGGGTCGGTACGGCGCAAGCCGTCGAAGATCGCCTGCCCGATCGATGCCAGGTAGTTGGTCTCGCCGCTCGGCGGGATCATCTCGATGAACGTGTCGGCCGCGTAGTAATGGTCGGTGCCGAACAGCTTCTCCTGCGCTTCGAGGAACACCCCCGCGAGACGGCCGAACAGCGGATCCAGCGGATCGAGGAGGTGGGTCTTCCACTCGACCCAGGTGATCTTCTGCAACCGCGCCTCCGGGTACTGATTGGTGACACAGGCCGGCACATGCCCGGTGAAGCCTTGCAGGACCGGCTTCATCCCAAGGGCGCGCTGCCGCGCGAGGATCTGCCGCGCGAGCTGGGCGTGCCCGTCGATCCACGCTGCGGGCAAGGGCCCCCCATGTCCGTCCAGGCAACCCATCCATCCGAACGGGAGATACGGCGGCCCGGCGAGGAACTCGCGCAGCCCTGCCTCGGGCCAGCCAAGGCGCTTTGCCACCCCCTGCCAGACGGCTTCCTGGCCGGTGACCGAGAGCGGAAGGTTGATTCCGTTCAGAGCCATCCAGTCGATGAGACGCTCCCACTGCGACCAGTCATACCACGGCAGCGAGTACCCGAAGCAGCAGTAGTTCAGGAAGTAGCGGTAACGAGCCGCGCTCACCTGGCGGACCTTGGGCGTGACCTCCGGCAGCGGTTGCGGCAGGTCCAGCTGGCTTCCACCCGTCACCGAAAAGTGGCAGTGGCAGTACGTCTTCAGGTACCAGTTGAGGGCCGAGGCGATGCTCACGCCATCGTTACCGCGCAGCGCGATCCGGCCCTCGCGGCTTTCAATCTCGAAAACGTCGCCGGCGGGATCACGGGGGATGATCTCCAGGACGAAATGCGAGGCGTGACGGGGCAGCACTCGTTGAAGCAGTCCCGAGGCCGCGGCGCGGGTCTGCTCGTCGCGACCGGCTTCTGCAGCGCGGGCCAGCTCCGCCGACAGTCCAGGCAGAAGCACGGCCAGGAACAGGAATCCCCGACACAAAATGGATGCCGCGAAGTTCGGTGTGGATTGCATTCCCGGATGGTTAGCGCCGCAATCGGGTGCAGTTCAAGACCCATTCGCCTGGCCCGACGCCTTTGATGGACAGCCTGGTTTGATCCTGGTCGCTCTCCCAAAGCCACGGAGGCACGAAGGACGCGGAATCCACCTTGGCGTGGATGATCCGGGTGACCCGCCTCGTCTCCGTGTCTTGGTGACTCCGTGAGAGCCACCGGCTCTCTCAGCACAGCCGCCCGAGACGGGACAGAATCTCGCCTCCGCCCCGGGCAGCTCCCGGGTACTTCCGAGAAGACCCCCTTCTGACTTCGTCCGCGGCCAACGCAAGCTCGCTTCTCCAGAAGTGCCCAAATGAAGTCGCCAGCATCCCGTGTGCAGAGGGTGTTCGCACGTACCGACCGCCCCGCCACGGCCGCGTACCGGCAGGGATCCCAGCGAGCTGCGACCCCGGCGGGGTCGGCGGAGAGATGGGGGACCAGGATCCGGGGGGTATCGCTGCGCTCAACCCCCGGCTACCGGCTGCCAAGCCTTCGGCTTGCGACGAGGCGATTCGGCACCGTCGTCACCGCGAGGATGGAACGGCCTCACGCTCCCGCCGATTCCTCGCGGGGGAGGAGCGGGCCGGCATCGGTCACGCGCTGAGAGTAGTTCGAACTCTGCAGCTTCCCCTCGAGGCACTCGCGCGCGTAACAAATCAGGTGGTGCGCCACCATCGTCACCTGGAACACGGTCTCGACGTTGCCGCGCAGCAAGTGCCGCCCCACGACGCCCCAGAACGCCTGTCGGTAGTTGCCGCGGATGCCGACATTCCAGAGCAGGCGCCTCAGGATTCCCAGGCCCCGGGCGAGATTGGCGGGCGTGGCCTGGCGCCAGGGATTCGCCGCCCCGATCCGGTTCGGATAGGTGTTCGCGGCGTTGTAGGCGTAACGCGCGTAGAGGGCATGCGGTTCGTACACGGCCCGGACGACCTCGAGCCAGCGTCTCACCACCTCCGGGTAAGGAACCAGGAAATCGACGTTCGAGTCGCGATCGCGGCACCCGGCCTCGGGCAGGATGCGGCCCGCGGCTTCCAGACGCCGGTACAACGCCGTCTTGGGCAGCGCGTAGAGGATGTTGACGGTGAGGATTGGGATGTTCGAGAGGCGGGCGAAATCGATGATGGCCTGGGGGGTCTCGTCGGTGTCGGTATCGAGCCCCAGGATGATGCCGGAGGCCACCTCGATGCCATGGCGGTTGATCGCCTCGACCGCCTCGAGGATGGGCAGGCGGAGGTTCTGCACCTTGTGCATGGCCTTCAAGGCCCCGGGTTCGGGCGTCTCGATGCCGATGAAAATGTTGGTGAAGTAGGCCTCCCGCATCTGGGCCAGGATGTCCGGATGGCCGGCGATGTTCAGCGTGGCCTCGCAGGAAAGTCGGACCGAGTAATCGCGGCGTCGCTGCCACTCGACCAGGTGCGGCAGCAATTCGCGCGCGGCCTTCGGGTTGCCGATGAAGTTGTCATCGACGAAGTAGATCGAGACCGCGCCGCCGTCGGCGAGTTCGTCGAGTTCGTGCACGATCTGCTCCGGCCGCTTCAGCCGGGGGTTGCGTCCATAGAGGGCCGGGATGTCACAGAACTCGCACGTGAAGGGACAACCGCTCGAGAACTGGACGCTTCCCAGCAGGTAATCACGGACGCGAAGCGATCGGTAGGCCGGGACCGGGAACTGGTCCAGCGGCAGCAGTTCCGTCGAGCGCAACGTCACGGGTTGCGGCGGGCGGGCGGGGCTCGCGTCGATCAACTCCAGGAGACGCAGAGTCGCATCGCCCGCCTCCCCCAAGTGGAGGTAATCCGCGTCGGCATAGAACTCGGGCGCGGAAGAGACCGATGGACCGCCGACCGCGACCGGTTTGCCGGCGTGGTGGGCGCGCGAGATGATGTCGTGGAGGTGGGGGCGCTGGATGTGCATGCCGGTGGTGAAGACCGCGTCGGCCCATTCGAAGTCCGCGGCGGTGGCGACCCGGACGTTCTCATCGATGAACCGTGCCTCCCACGATTTCGGCAGCAACGACGCGATGACGAGGATGCCCTGGGGCGGCATGAACGCTTTGACGTTCATGAGCGGGAAGGCGTGATTGAAGGTCCCGAAGGAGCGGCTGAAACGCGGGAAGACCAGGAGAATTCGCCGGCGCTGGCGCGGCTGAAAGCTCCGCAACGGATGCGTCGCTCCTGCTGACGACAATTCAACGGAGAGCTGCACGGCGGGATCATAGCACGAAGTTCGGGCCTGTCCCAAGCGTCGGCGACGCCCCGGGCAGCCGTCCCCTTCTCGACAACCCGGTAGGGCGACCTCTCCGAGGGCGCCGCACCCCTTTCGTGGAATCGCCGGCGGCCAAGGCATGGCGGGCGCGCCTGGCACCGCGGGTTGAATCCACGGCCCCGTGAAGCTATACTCCTGCGAATCTCACAAATTCGCCCCGCACCCGAACGATGCTATGAAGAGGCTGGTGGGCGGCCTGCACGGGTTGAAACGGACGCTGAGCGTGACCTGGATGGTATGGATCACCAGCCACGGCGCGGTTTTCGCCCAGGAACCTCTGTCACCTGCGGCAGCCTCCGCCCTGGTCGGAACCGTGCTGGTCCACCAGGGAGCGGTCCGCCAAACGTCCCCCGAGGGCACGCAAGGCCCCCCCGCCGCACGCGAACTGCGCCCTGGTGACACGATTTCGACCGGGCCCAGGAGCCGCGTCGTGGTCCGGACGGAAGGGTACGGCATCATGGTGGTCGGGCCGAACGCGGAGGCAACCTTCGAGCCGGCGGCCGAGGGTGGCTTCGTGCTCTGGCTCAAACGAGGCCTGTTTGGTTTCTTCAATCGCGACCGGTCGAGGCGGATGAACGTTGGCCGCATCTCCTCCGCGGCGGCCTTGAACACGGAGTACCAGGTGTTCGTCGACCCAAACGCGCCGGAAAAGGTGATGATCCGCGTGTTCGAAGGGGCGGTCGAGCTGACCACCCCGGACGGTCGCGAAGTGGTGCCCGTCGGCAGTCAGGTGACCGCCGAGCCGGGGCGCCTGGTGCTCACCAGCCCTGGAATCGAGGCGGTCAACTCGATCCAGTGGCGGCTCTACTACCCGGGAGTTCTGTTTCCGGCGGACCTCGGCCTGAGCGTCGCCGACCCCGGGCCGCTTCGGGAGTCCCTCGACACCTACACGCAGGGCGATCTGCTCGCCGCACTGGCCAGCTTGCCCCAGCCCGAGGCCCTGACGACCCCCCGCGAACGGATCTACCGCGCAGCCTTGCTGCTCTCCGTCGGCGCGGTGGACGAGGCGGTGGCGGAGCTGAAGCCCCATGCCACCACCTCGCCGGAAGCCGCGGCGTTGCTTCAGGTCGTTGCCGCCGTGAACTTCGAGAGCTTCGTACGCGAGGCTCCGCCAGCGTCTGCGACCGCCTGGCTGGCGGAGTCCTACTATCAACAATCCCGGGCTACACGCGACCCCCGGGCGCTTGAGGCGGCCCGTGGCGCGGCTCGGAACGCGGCAAGACTCGCGCCGGGGTTCGGGTTCGCTCGGGCACGGCTCGCGGAGATGGAATTCAGTTTCGGCCGGACCGCCGCCGCGCAGGAGGAAGTTCGAGCCGCCCTGGATCGCTCGCCCCGCCACGCCGAGGCCCTGGCGCTCGAGGGCTTCCTTCACGCCGCCCAGAACCGCGTGGCACGGGCGATCCCATCCTTCGACCGGGCGATCGCCGCGGATGGGACGCTGGGAAACGCGTGGTTGGGCCGCGGGCTCTGCCGGATCCGCCAGGGGGACCGCGAGGGGGGGCGTCGAGATCTGATTGTCGCCGCCGCGCTCGAACCGCAAAGGTCACCGTTCCGAAGCTACCTGTTCAAGGTGCTGAGCGATCTCGGCCAGGACAAGCAGGCCGCCGTCGAGCTGGCCCGGGCGCGGGAACTCGATCCGCGCGATCCCACGAGCTGGTTGTACGGTGCTCTGGACAAGGACGCCCACAACCGGGTCAACGAGGCCATCGCCGACCTCGAGGAAGCCCAACGCCTCGGGGACAACCGCGCGGTGTTCCGGTCCAGCATGCTCCTGGACCAGGATCGCGCGGTGCGCAGCGCGAATCTGGCGCGGCTCTACCACAAGGCGGACATGATCGAAGTCGGATACCGCGAAGCCGTCCGGGCGGTGCACGCCGACTACGCCAGCTACTCCGCGCACCTGTTCCTCGCCGACACGTTCGCCTATTGGCGCGATCCGCAACTCGTGGACCTCCGCTACGAGACCGCGGCCGTAAGCGAGTACTTGGTCGCCAACCTCCTCGCCCCGGTCGGAGCCGGCATCCTGTCGCCTACGATCAGCCAGGGCGAGTACTCGAGACTCTTCGAGCGGAACCGCATCGGCGTGGTCTCCCTCACCGAGTACAGCAGCCACGGCGACTGGCTGCAGTCGGGCACGGTCCACGGCTTGGAGGGCAACAGCAGCTTCGCCGTCGAGGGGTTCTACCGAGGTCTCAACGGCTATCGCTTCAACAACGACGCGGAACTCATGCGCGTGTCGGCGCAGTTCAAGCAACAGGTCACGCCACGCGACACGGTGCTCTTCCAGGTCGCCGGGACGGAATTCGAGGCGGGCGACCTCTCACGCTCGCCCGACGATGACGCGGCGAGTCCCCGGTTCCGATCCTGGGAGCACCAGTTCCCCCAGGCGAGCGTGGGGTATCGCCATGAATGGTCGCCAGAATCGCAAACGCTGCTCTTCGCGCAGGGCCTCCGCCACGAAGCCGGGTTCTCGGAACCGGACTCGCGTCGGCCGGCGTTGGCCCGGGGCCTGTTCGAGGGCTACCCGGTGAGCTTCTATCTCATGGGCTTCAGCGAGGAGTACGAGGCGCGTCTTGAAGGGTACGCCGCCGAGGTGCAGCACCTGTGGGAGCAGGGGCCTTGGACGCTCATCGGCGGGGGCCGCGCCCAGTGGGGGGAGATTGTGTCGAAGACGGTGCAGTCGCGCCCAAACGCCTTCGAGCCGTACTTTCCCGAGTTCCCCACGCCCACCGCCCTGCAGGAGGTTGAGAGCTCGTATCTCCGGGCCGGGGCGTATGCGTATGCCCATTACCGGATTCTACCTTCGCTGCGGTTGATCGGAGGCCTCACTTACGACGCGCTGCACCAACCTGTCAACTTCCGAGCCGCTCCGCTGGAAGGCGGCCACTTCGAGACCGAGGGCTGGAACCCGAAGGCCGGCGCGATCTGGGAAGTCACCGCCAACACAACCCTGCGCGCTGCATACACGCGCGTGTTCACCGGGGTGGCTCCCGACCAAAGCTATCAAATCGAACCTGCGCAGGTCGCGGGGTTCACCCAAAGCTATCGCAGCGCGGTTCCCGAGTATCTGGTCGGGGCGAGCGAAGGGGCGGAAGTTGAATCGGCCGGCATCTCGTTCGAGCACCGATTCCCAACGCGGACTTACGTCGGCTTGGGAGGCGATTGGATTCGGTCGGAGCTGGCCCGGTCGCGAGGCGGGTATGCGTTCGACTTCCAGCAAACCCCGGACCTGCGGAACAGCGTTCCAATCCAGATTATCGAGGAAATCCGCTATGTTGACCGGGGCCTGGGCCTCACGCTGAACCAACTGCTTGGCGACGGGCTTTCGCTCGGAGCCCGGTACCGGGTCTCCTGGACGGACCTCGAGCAGGCGTTTCCTTCGGAGGCGTACCCCTTGATCCTGGCGTCCACGGCGCAGGACAATCCCGTGGAGGTGGCCTTGGAACAGGACGGTTCGCTCCACCAACTGAACCTGGGCGCCACCTACAACCACCGGAGCGGCTGGTTTGTCACCGTCCAGGGGCTGTGGCACGGCTGGGAGAGCGTGGACCCCGACGTTGGCTTCGACGCCCTCTGGCATCTGAACGCCATGACCGGATACCGCTTGCGCCGCAACCGCGGCGAGATTGCGGTTGGCGTCCTCAACGCGACGGATGAGCGCGAGTTCCTCGTGCCTTTGGCGTCCTACAGCTCACCGCCCCGCGAGCGGCAGTTGGTCGCGCGCCTGGCGTTCAGCTTCTGATCGTGAGCTCGGGTCCGCCTTCGTTTACTGGATGAAGTTGACCAGCGTGATCGGGTGGGGCTGGGAAGGGGCGACACCAGGGGGAAAATAGATCGTGAACGTGTAGCGTTTGGCCGGGTTCGGGTTGAGGACCGTCACCGAACCGCCACAACCGCAAGTCGGGGGCGTCGGGCCCGGCAACGGAAAGGGCGAGCAGTAGTAGCGCACCTTGGAGCTGCCGCTGGTCACGGAATTCCCGTCGCGCGCCTGGGTCGATCCCGGGGCACCTGCCGGGAACCAACCCGCGGAGTAGCTGACGTAGCTCGCGTAGGTGCCGGGGCAGCCAACGCCCCCGCACCAACTGGCGTTGACGGTGCCACCGTAGGGCATGGGCGCACCCCAGAGCGTAAAAGTGCCGCTGACGTTGGTGGTGCCCAGCAGGCTGTATTGCACATCGCAGGGGACCTTCCCCGGAGCGACTGAAACCTGCATCCCCTCCAGACGTGCGTACACCCCAACATCGCTCATCTTGAGCTGCGGGATCAGGAGGTTGGAGCTGTTAACCACCGGAATGCGCTCCGAAGCCTGGAGCGGGACGAAGACGTTGGTCTGAAGTCGGTACCAGTGGAAGTTGGTGCCCGCGCCCTGGGCCTCGATCATGACGTCGAAGTCGAACTGACCTACGACCGGATTGGGTTCGCAGGGGGGACATCCGGGCTCCGTCGCCTCCGCCAAGCTCGGGCTCGGGGTTGAGCGCTTGCAGCAACAGCCCGCGAGCAAGGAGGCCACAAGCAGGGTCGATATGCCAAGAGCGATTGGAGTTGGGGATGGTGTCTTCATGGGCGGTTGGGTCAGGGGTGGTCTGTGATGTCGGAAACCGGCGGTCACCGGGTCGGCAAACCAGCCCGGCGTGTCATACGAGATGCAGGTGTTGTGCGGAGGCGGGGTGGAAATCGAAGATCGGTTGGTCCGCCGGCGCTTGTTGACGGGCATGCTCAAAGGCCTCGAAGGCGGAGATCAGTCCGTCCCCGTCAAGGTCCGGATCGCCGCCCGGCAGCGGCGTCTGGCCATCAGCCATCGTCCCGTTGAAGGCGGCGATCCAGGCGAGGCTAAAGGGGCTGAAAGGCCGGGCCGGGACGGCGCCCAGGGAAGGGTTCATTTCCGCGCACGCGGCGGCCACCGCGGTGTGGACCGCCGGGCTGTTCTCGAGGATCGGGGCGACGAAGCCGCCGGCGTGGCACGGCTGAAGCCACACCATCAGTTGCCGGATGGGCGGCAGCGTCGCCACCAAGCCAGCCAATTGACTCGCGGCAAAGTAAGCAGGATGCGGATTGCATCGCAGCCAGGATTCGCCCACCGCGCCCCAGTCGTGGTAGCCGTGACCGGTGACGAAGAGGAGAACTGAGTCCGCAGATGACAGGCCAGGCTCGCTGGTCCTACCACTCCACCGGGCGAAAACTGATTGCAGGGCTTGGATGCTGCCGGGGCCTTGAACCGGCACCCGGTACGAAGTGCCGTCGCCGGGCCAGGTCTGGCCGCGTACGTGGCTCGTGATGGTTCGATCGAAATTCGCGGTGCCGTCGTGGTTCAGCACGATGATCTCCGCCGGGTCGAATCCGTATCGGACCGAAGTCAAAACGCGATAGAGGAACTCGATTTCATTGAAATGGCCTTCATCTGTCCATCCACCGAAGAGGAGTGCGACACGCCGGCCGGTCGAGGAGGACGTTGGACTCATGGCATGAGGCTGCACGTGCGGCCGGATCAGTCGTCTCAGGCGGAGGCACGGCGCCTCCGCACCTTGGTGGTGGGCTTGGCCGTGGTGGCCGCCAACCGTCGGCGGCGGCGAGACGGAGCCGGGCCCAGGAGTCGGAGCGGAGGCAAGTCCAGGCCGTGCGCATGCGGCGGCAGGTTGGCCGGGTATTGGGCCTCGCACCGCCGCGTGCGAGGGTCGAACATGATCACTCGCGCGGCATGCGCCCAATTGTAGCCGGGCGCCGCATCCACAAAGACCAGCACGGAATCGCGGCTCACGGGCATCGGCACCAGGCCGGCCCACAGTGAAACGCCGGCGGGGAGGATTCGGGGTTGGTACCAAAGCTCGGCACGGCGGAGCAACTCGGCCGGGAGCTCATGGCTCACCCAACGCCGCAGGGATCGAAGGAGCGTCGCGGAGACCGATTTATACCCCTCTCCGGAAGCGGTGGCGTTGCCTGCACGTTTCATGGTCGCAACTGGAAGGCGGCGATTGGGAGCACTTCGGGTTCGGGCTGTCCATGACCTTTCTCGAGCGATGCCGAGAACTAGTCATTGAACGAAGCCGCTGTCAAGAAGTGGAGCGGAGGTCGAGCTGGAAACCGCGCGGCGCCGGGGTACATTTCCGCCAACTCTCCGCGATGGCAGATCAAGAATCCGAGGACGGACGCTTGGGTCGGTGGCTGAGTGCCGGACTGGTGGTACTCGTGGGCTGGGTACTGCTGTTCCTGGACTTCTACCAACTCGACCAGGGGCTCGTGTTCGCAAGCTACAACCTGCCGCACCGTTGGCGCGGCGTCGTCCGGTGCCCGGAGGTGGTGATCGTGGACATGGATGAAGGATCCCACGACCGGTTGAACCAGCCGCGTTTCGGGCAGTGGGATCGGGGGCAGCATGCGCAACTGCTCGAGGCCCTGGCAAAAGCCGGCGCCGGGCCGGTGGTTTTCGATCTGCTGTTTGCCCCTGCCGGAGTGAACCGCCCCGGGTCGGCAGCGTCGGATCCCCGCCTGGGTGACAAGGCATTCGCGACGGCCTTGCGGGCCTATCCGACGAATGTCGTCCTTGCCAGCAGCCTGGTCCTCACCCGCAAGCCGGGCGAAGCGGAGGGAGGGGAAGCAGGATCGACCCTCACGGCCGTGCTGCCGCAGGCCGAGTTCCTCGAAGCGGCGTCGCGCGATAACCATCGAGGCACCGCCCATGGCTTTACCGAGGTCTTGCCCGATCGGGACGGCGTGGTACGTGAGTTCTGGCCGGTCGCGGAGGCGGACGTCTTGGGAGCCGGCAGGATGATGCCGCAGCTGTCGCTTAGCGTCCTGCTGGCGACACGTCCGGCCGCCGCCCAGCGGTGGCTGGAGGAGTATCGCACGTTCGGACGGAACCGTTGGCTGAACTACTACGGACCGCCGGGAACGTCGTTTTTCCACGTGCCGTACCACGAAGCCCTGACGCCGGAGCGGCGCGAGCTGTTCCGGGGGCGTTACGTCATGGTGGGGGCCAGCCCACATCTCGGCTTCACCGGCGCCGGCAAGGACACGTTCTTCCATCCGTACGACCGCGATGGACTGATCTCGGGTATCGAGGTTCACGCGACGATGCTGGCCAATCTGCTGCGTGACGACTGGCTGACACGGCTGCCGACGCTCATCGAACTGGGCGTGCTCACCCTTACGGGGGCTGTGTTGGGCCTGGGGCTGCCGCGGCTGCGGACGCGGTGGGCATCGCTTGCCGCCGTACTGGCAGGCGGTGCGGTGACCTGCCTCGCGGTTGCGTCCATGGAGTGGAGTCGCGTCTGGTTTCCGTGGTTGATCGTGGTGGCGGCGCAGATCCCGGCGGCCTTGCTGCTGGCGTTGGGAATGCGCTCCTTGCGGACGCATGTGGTGGCGGAACGACTTCGTTACTCCATCGGCGTCTATGCCTCGGACCGGCTGGCGACCGAGATCATGCGCAATTCGAACCTCCTCCGGCTGGGCAACCAGCCGTGCGAACTCAGCGTGTTGTTCTGTGACTTGGTCAGCTTCTGCCGGATCGGTGAACTGCTGGGGCCGAAGGGGTATCGGGAGCTGCTTCAACAGTATTACGATCTCGCGCTGGATTGCGTCTTCAAACAGGACGGCATGGTCCTGAACATCATCGGCGACTGCATCTTCGCCGCCTGGAACACCCCACTCTCTCCCCGGGCAGATCACGAGAAACTGGCATGCGAGACTGCCGTGTCGCTCCAGCGCCGGCTGGCGGCGTTCAACCGCGGGCGGACGGGACCGGAACTGACGGCCCGGATCGGCCTGCATTGTGGTCTGGTAAATGTCGGCAACTTCGGCACCCCCTCACGCATGGTGTACACGGCCATAGGCGACGCGGTGAACCTGGCTTCGCGACTCGAGGGCCTCAATCGGCACCTGGGCACGCGAACGCTCGCAAGTCACGCGGTACATCAGTCGACCGAAGGAGTGCTCTCCAGCCGACGCGTGGGTTCCTTCCGGTTCCAAGGCTTCGAGCGCTCGCTCGAAGTGGTCGAGCTTCTCACCACGCCCCCGAACGATCCCCCCCGAGCCGAGTGGCTGGCCGCTTTTGGCGAGGGGCTGCGGCACTTCCGGGCCCGGGGATTCGTGGAGGCGGAAGCGGCTTTTCTTCTGGCCCGACAATTCTGCCCGCAGGACGGCGTGGCCCAGTTCTACCTGGAGGAAGCCATACCTCATGCCCGAACAAGCCCAACGAAGGACGACGAATCGGGAGTGGTCGTCGTCCCGGGCAAGTGAGACTTGCCACGAATCGAGCAGGGAGGGCGGCCGCTCCGAGTGCGCCGCCACCACCCTGGCGCCGGAGACTGCGCGACCCGCGGGCTTCAAAGCCGCCGAGACGGGAAGCGGGCCGGCTGCCCTCGGGTTCAACCCGCGACCACCCTGCGTACCAGGGCGGCGAGGGCCTCGATTTGGGATGCTTCCCCAAGCAACACGTTTTGGGGAATCCAGACCGCATCACGGCAGACCTGTTCGCAGACCGGACAGTGCGTCGAGGTGTAGTCGACGTTCCGGCCGGCCAGCGGCGCGCGGATGCCGTGAGGCGGCCCCTGGTGCGCTTCGCTGAAAACGCGGTTCGCGTACAGGGGGCGATACCAGCCCTTCGAGGCCGGCACACCCGCCGCGTTCAAGGCTTCGATAAAGCGGTCGCGAGACATCCCAAGTTCCGCCTCGTCGAGTCGGAAGATGTAGAAGTGGTAGCTCCGGCGCGTGTGACGCGGATCCGTGGACAACCGTCGGATCCCGCGAAGCCCTGAGAGCCTGTCATCGAGAATCGCGGCACTGGCGTGGCGTCGCGCCAACTGAGCCGCCGCCCGGGCCGTCTGGGCGATGAGGATGGCCGCCTGGAATTCCGTCAGGCGCAGGTTGCTGCCGAGGTAATCGTGGTCGTACCAGGCGGCGCCCTTGCGCCTTCCGCAATGAGTGAAGCTGCGACACAGGTCGGCCAGTTCCTCGTCGTCGGTGACGAGCACACCGCCTTCGCCTGCCGTCAGATTCTTGCTCACCTGAAAGCTGAAGGTGCCGCATCGGCCCAGGGTTCCGGCCCCCTGCCCTTTCCACTGGCTGCCCCAGGCGTGCGCGGCGTCCTCGAGGACAACGAGTTTGTGACGCGTTGCCAGGGCGTTCAACCGGTCCATGTCCGCGATGTGGCCGGCCACGTGCACCGGGATCACGGCGCGGGTGCGCGCCGTGAGCTTCCGCTCCACATCCGACGCGTCCAGGCAGAGCGAAACCGGATCGATATCCGCGAAGACCGGGATGGCCCCAATCGTAACCACGGCGCTGGCCGTGGCGATGAACGAGTAGGGCGGAACGATGACTTCATCGCCGTCGACCACCCCGAGGGCCCGGAGGCCCATTTCAATCGCCGTCGTGCCGTTCGTGCAGGAGACGGCGAAGCGGGCACCCTGGAACCGCGCGTAGTCCGCTTCAAACTGGCGAACCCGGTCTCCGAACCACCATTGTCCCGACTCGAGGACCTGGTTCAGCAACTGGCGTTCGGTGTCATCGAACACCGGCCAGGTCGGCCAATGGAAGCGGGCGGACTCGGTCTCCACCGGGCATGCGGCTTCAGGTCCCGGTGCTGGTGTGGTGCGGTCGCTCATGCGATGCGGTTACCAACGAAGCGCACGCAAGGCAAGTCCCTGACGACCTCGCACCGCGCGGTCTTCCCATGAACCGCCCCAGGAGCGCGGACTTTAGTCCGCAGGAAGCCACGCCAGCCAAAGGACGTCCCTGCGGGCTGAAGCCCGCGCTCCGCAACGGTTCATGGCCCCGATCCGCGTTGAACCGTTTGGCGTCCATGCTCGCCATGAACTGGCTTTGAAAAGCGCCATGAACCGGCCGCTGAGGGCGCCGCCCCGAAAACCTGAGACAGGCCTTCCCCGATCCGGTTAGACCGCTTCCTGGCCTCCATGCGCGCCGGGCCGGTCGCCGTGGGGACTTTCCACGAAGGACTCGCCCACCACCGCCGCTGCCTCCTCAAGCCACGCCCGGCGTTGCTCCGGCGAACTGACGATCACCGGACTGAAATTGCGACGATACACCGTCGGCACGCCGCACAACGGGAAAACGACCTTCTTCCAGTGGACCTCGAGCGGATCACCCAGCAACGCCTCTTCCTTCTCCTGGGGCGTGTTCGCCGTGTTGAAGACCAGGGCCGCTCGGGCCTTGAGCAAGCCGACCCCCTTGGCACCGCCCTGGCCGTCGGGAACGAAATGATAGGCGCAACCCGCCCGCAGGACGCGATCCTCCCAGCCACAGATAATGGCGGGCGGACGGCTCCAGTAATTCGGATGCACGATGACCAAGCCGTCGGCAGCACAGACCTCCTGCACGTGCCGGCTCACCAGGTCCGGCAAGACGGCGTCGCGCTTCAGTTCCGCCGCGGGCAGACCCGGTTCAAACCCCTCGGCGCAGAGGTCGTGGAACCAAACGTGATGGCCGGAGGCCACGAGCGTCTCCCGGACGGTGGCGGCGATGGCGTGATTGAAACTGCCCGGCACCGGATGGCCGAGGATCAACAAAATGTTCATCGAGATGCAGTCTTCGTACGTTCCATCCGACCGGACGGAAGCAGGCCGGAGAGTAGCGTCCGGGCCAGACCCGATAAACAACGATCTGGCACAGGTTGCGGTCCAACCCCCGGACCGCGGTTCAGGGCGTCTCGCGCAGGATTCGCCGCAACCGATCCAGTGCGGACGTCACGTAGCCGGCCGTCTCCAGGGGACGCGCCGCCCGCAGGCTCAGGCGTTGAGTGAAGCAGCGATCACCAGCCTTGATGGCGAGCCACGCCTCGAGGGTATCGCCCGCAGGCCGGCCCTCGCCAAGCGCGACCGCCCACTCCGCTTGGACACGGGCTGCCGCCGCTTCCACCAGCGCCTTGCTTTGCTCCTCGGGGGTCGACGCCGCCTGCCAGCGACTGGCCGGCACTTCCACCAAACGCGCCAACCGTTCGCCGGTGGGGGCGGCAAAGGATCCACTCAAGACCCGAGTCGCCTCGGGCGCCCCGCCGAGGCTCGCACCAAGCGCGCCGCCTCCCGTCACCTCGGCGAGGGCGAGATGCAGTCCCCGACGCTGGAGTTCCCGGAGCACGATTTCTTCAAGCGTGCTGCCGTCGTCGGCATAGAAGTACTCCGCCAGCGGTTCACGCAAGGCCGCGCCGAGTCCTTTCAGCCGTTGGGCTTCGTCGGGACCGTTGCGAATGCTCGTAAACGTGAAGTCGACCCGGCTGCCCTCAAACAACGAGGTCACAACGATGTCCTCGGGCACCGTCACCCTTTCCTGAAGGGTCTGGGTGATTTGCGACTGCCCGACGCCCACAAACCGCAGCGTGATTGAACTGCCCAGAACGTGCGCCCCGCAATGCTGCTGGAGCCAGGGGACGAGTTCATCCCGGACCATCGGCTGCAGTTCGCGCGGCGGCCCGGGCAACGCCACCACGACGTACCCGGGCGGCTGGAAAATGAGGCCCACCGCCGTTCCGCTCCCGTTTCGCAGATGACCGCCTGCGGCCGGGACAAGACATTGTTTCCGCAAGTTGGCGCGCAACTGGTCCCGGGTCTGTCCGAAGCGGCGTTCCATGCCCTGCAACACCGCTTCATCCTCGCGAAGCGGTACCCCGGTGAACTCGCTCAATGTCTCCCGGGTGATGTCATTGGGGGTGGGCCCGAGACCGCCGGTCACCAGGACCAGCCTGGCGTGGTTCGTAGCGAATCGAAGTGCGTTCTGGATGTCGTCCGCGCGATCATCGACGGTCAGCGATCCGACACAGCGCAAGCCGATCAGACGCAGTGTCCGCGTCAAAAAGTGCGTGTGACCGTCCGGGTACGCCCCTTCCAGGAGCTCGCCTCCGGTCACGACCAGGAAGAAATCCAAAGCCGACCTGGCACCGGGACTCTCCTCGGCGCCGGCGGCGGCCGTCAGAGCCCCGGCAACCAGGGCCATGATCAGGAGGCACCGCACGGTGAACGCCTTGCACATGGCAAGCGAGACGGCCAACCGACAGTCGGAGGGAGCATCCGCTTTCCATGAACCTGCTCCGAAAAGCGGGGATGAATCCCCGCACTCCAGGCGCTTCGCGACTTCGGATGGTCTTTGGAGCGGCGCGAGGCGTTTGGAGTGCGTCCGGTTTACCGGCGCTTTTAGGTTCATGGCCATGGCGCATGGCCGCCAGGCCAAGGGAACCTCCCATGAACCGCCCGGTGAGGGCACCGGGCCTACAACCGCGATAGGGTCCTGGAAACTCCCACCAGCGCGAGTGCCCCGGCTCAGGCGTGCCATGGCTTTCCCGACCATTCTCCGGGGTCCCGACCTGCTGAAGTTCATGGGGTCGGGGCCTGGCTTGGCGGCGAAGGCGGCGGTGCGGAACGCATGAGCAGCACCTTGTCCACACGGTGGCCGTCCATGTCAATGACCTCGACGCGGAAATCGCCCCACAGAAACCACTCGCCCTCGGTCGGCACGTGTCCGAGCTGCTCCATGATGAAGCCGGCCAGGGTCTCGTAATGGCGCTGCGCCGCGGCCGGCAGCTTGAACTCGGGGACGACGCGATCGAACTCGGCGGCTTCGATCATGGCATCGACGAGGACGGAGCCGTCATCGCGCCTTTGGGCGCGCGGCCGCAACCGTTCATCGGGCGAGGGCAGATCGCCGATGATGGCTTCCATGATATCGTGGAGCGAGAGGAGCCCGACGATGCCCCCGAACTCATCGGCGGCGAGGGCCAGGTGTGTCCCGGTGTGCTTGAAGGTCTCGAGCAGCTTGCTGACCGACTGGAGCGCCGGCACCACCAGGGGCGGGGTCATGAGATCCCTGATTCGCGGCGGAATCCCGGCCGCGAGGTTCGCGTAGATCGACTTCACCGTCACCACGCCCACCACGTGGTCCCGGTTGCCCTGGAAGACCGGAAAGGAGGAATGACCGCTCACCACGACCTTGTGCCAGACCGACTCGTGGGGCTCGTCCGCGTTGATCCAGATGATCTTGGCGCGGGGCGTCATGAGCTGGCCGACCGTCAGGCGGTCCAACGCCAGCACGCCTTCCACCATCGCCGGCTCGCTGGGATGAAACACCCCGGCACGCGTTCCCTCACGGACCAACAGCTTCACCTCTTCATCACTGATGGCTGCCTCGCCCCTCACATCGACACGCAACAAACGGACCAGGGCACTGGTGCACCACTCGAGCACGCTAACCACGGGCGACGCCACACGGGACAAGACGTGCATCGGCCGCGCCATAAACGCCGCGACGCGCTCCGGATTGGCCAGCCCCAACCGCTTGGGCACCAGCTCGCCAATCACGAGGCTCGCGAAGGTGATTCCCGCCACCACCACGGCGAGACTCAGGCCTTCCGCGTGAGGCTGCAGCCAGGAGACGGTCCCAACCCAGCGCGCCAGGTGCTCGGCGAGATTCGCACCGCCAAACGCCGCCGCCAGCGTGCCGACGAGCGTGATCCCGATCTGGACGGTCGCGAGAAAACGGTTGGGGTTCTCGGCCAGGTCGAGGGCGGTACGCGCCGCCGCGTGGCCGCTCTCGGCCCGCTGTCGCAGACGCGATTTCCGGGCTGAAACCACGGCGATCTCGCTCATGGAAAACAGCCCGTTCGCAACCAGGAGCAGCAGGATCACGCCAACCTCGAATGCGATTACGTTCATGGAAGTCTTTGCAGGTGTGGCACACCGACCTGCAGTAGCATACGCGAAACCCCCCGCGCTGTCACACTTTCCGGTGGTGTTTCTCTGAACTGCGACTACGTTCCGCTGTCCATAAGCCCGAGCCGATGGCCGAGGCCACCTTGAAGGGCAGCCCGGTGCGGCCGCGAAGGCGAAACACGTGTCGACCATGCAGCACGAAAACGAACACAAGGCCTTGCAGCAACTGGTGCGTGCCGCGCGCCGCCGGCTGTTCCTCAATGGCGCCGGCAAAGGCGTGGCCCTGGCCGCGCTGAGCGTTTTACCCCTGGCGGCCCTCCTGGTGGCCGCATCCCAGCGGTGGGGAATCCCCGCGCTCGCAACCTACGCGGGCGCCGGGGCCTTGCTGGCCTTCGTAATGGCCGCCTTCGCGGCGGGCTGGCGCAACCAGGGACGGCGTGTGCATCCGGCGCTGGCCCTGGACGAAGGCGCGCAACTCAAGGACCGCCTGAGCAGCGCGTGTGAGTTTCTTGGCCAGCCCACTCTGGGGGAGCCGGAACAGACTCAAATCCGGGACGCGCTCCGACACGCCGCCGGGTTGGATTGCGGCCGGGTGCTGCGTTTCCAGTGGCCGAGGTACTCCGCGGCCCTTCCCGTCGTGCTCGTGGCCTTCGTGGCGAGTTTTCTGGTGCCTCCGTTGGTCCCGGCGACCAAGGCGGGTTTGGCCCAGGACCCGGTCAAGGCGGCCCAACTCGAGCAACTGGCGGAGTTATCCCAGGACCTCGCATCGAAATCCGAAACGCCCGAGGAACTGCGGGACGTGATTGCGAAGCTGCAGGAGTTGCGCGAGCGGTTCGAGCGGGGCGAAGTGGGCGAGCGGGAGGTCATGCTCGAACTGGGCCGGATGGACGAAGCGCTTCGGGCCCAGATCGCGCAGAGCGGCGTGGAAAACCTCGCGAGCGAGCTGGAGACGGTGGTTCCCCACCTGGCCGCCAACGCCGCCAGTTCGCCACTGGCCCAGTCTCTCCGGCAGGAGAAGTTCGAAAAAGCGCAGCAGGACCTGGCGGCGCTGGCGGAGCAGGTCGAGAAGCAGCAGATCCCCGCCGAGGAACTCAAGAAACTGGCGGCCCAGATGGGGACAGCCTCCAGCAAGCTCGGCAAGAAGAAGAGCGACGCGTCCTTCAGCGGCGACCTGGCGGAAGCGTCCAAGTGCCTCGAGGGCTCCGATTGCGAAGGGTTCAAGAGCGCCTGCAATTCGATGGGGAAAAAGCTCGGGCTGCTCGCCAAGGGCAACAGCTTGAAGAGCGCCTGCAACAAGCTCGGTCTCTGCAAGGCTGGCCTCGGCCAGTGCAGCTCCAAGGAACTCGGCTACCGCGAAGGACCCAAGACCGAGAGCAAGACCAAGGGCGGATTGAAGGCCGGAACCGGGGCGAGCGGGGATCCCCTCGGCGATCCCAGCCGGCTCAAGGCGGGCTACCAACAGATGCTGCAGATCGCCGGCCAGGCGGGCCGGGGACCGGTCGAGTCTGAAACCGAGACCACCGAGGGCCAGATGTCGGAGAGTTCCGCTGCGGCCCGGAAGATCCATGCGGAATACGCCGCCGTCGCCGAGGAAGTGATCGAGAGCGAGGAAATACCGCTCAGCCGCCGGCACCACGTCAAACGCTACTTCCAGGCCATCCGACCGGCGGAATAGCATGAGCGTGCCGAAGCCCCGTCGCGGCTGTCCCTTGCCTGTCCAAGCGGTGAATCGCGAACGACTGGAACGCTCCGTCGGTCCCCCCAGGAAGGGTTCCCTTGGCCCCGAGCCCATGCGCAGTGATCACGAACCGGTCGCGCCGCGTCGGGGGACCCGGCCTACAAGTTGTAGGCCCGCCGGGTCAGGGGACCCGCCTTCAGTTTGTAGGCCCGGTGCCCTCACCGGGCGGTTCATGGAAAGCGGGGATTTCGATGCTCTTGGTAGTTGATTCTGGTCCTGGAAACGCGTGGAGGCCATAAACCCAAAGAGCGCCGCTAAAGCGGGCGCACTCCAAACGCTTCGCGTCGCTCCAAGGCACGTCCGAAGCCGCGAAGCGCCTGGAGTGCGGGGATTCATCCCCGCTTTTCGTAGTCGGTTCACGTTTGGTTCCCAGCTCCTTGCAGACCTGCTCAGTGGCCCTGAACCGATCTCGCCGCGTCGGGGGACCCGCCTTCAGTTTGTAGGCCCGGTGCCCTCACCGGGCGCTTCACGGGAAGCGACCCCGCGCGTCGCCGCCCATGACGGTTGCGCGCCCTGAAGACACCGTGCCTGATTCCGAACCACCTGCCGCCATGTCCGACAACCCCCCTCGCTTCGAAGCTGCCGCCGCGGAATTCGTCGCCGCTTTTCGACGGATCCATGCCGAGATCTCGAAAGTGATCGTCGGCCACGACCGCCTGATCGAGGACGTGCTCACGGCCCTGTTTGCCGGGGGACACGTCCTGCTCGAGGGCGTCCCCGGGATCGGGAAGACCATGCTCGTCAGTACGCTGGCGCGTTCCCTGGATTGTCAGTTTGCCCGGATTCAGTTCACGCCGGACCTGATGCCTTCGGACATCATCGGCACCCGCGTGGTCCACGAGGACGAGTCGGGCCGGAAGCACTTTACGTTTCAGAAGGGACCCGTGTTCACGCAGGTGTTGCTCGCGGACGAAATCAACCGCGCCACGCCGAAGACGCAGAGCGCGTTGCTCGAGGCCATGCAGGAACGCACCGTGACGGTCGCAGGCCAACGGATGGTCCTCGAGCCCCCGTTCTTTGTGCTGGCCACGCAGAATCCGCTCGAGATGGAGGGCACCTATCCGCTGCCCGAAGCCCAGCTCGACCGGTTCCTGTTCAAGGTCCTGGTGGGTTTCCCACCGCTCCAGGACCTGGTGGAAGTGGCCCGGCGCACCACGCGTCGTGAAGCGCCGCAGGCAACCACCGTGATCCACGCTCGGGAAGTCGTCCAGGCCGCCGGCACGGTCCGGGACGTCCCGATCGCGCCGCACATCGAGAATTACGCGGCGCGCCTGCTGCTGGCCACGCATCCGGGCAGTCCGCAGGAAACGCCGAAGGTAAAGCAGTACGTGAAGTACGGCGCCAGTCCGCGCGGCCTGCAGGCGATGGTGCTGGGGGGAAAGGTGCGGGCCCTGCTCGACGGACGGTTCAACGTCGCCGCCGAGGACATCCGCCTCATCGCCTCTCCCGCACTGCGTCACCGCCTCATCCTCAACTTCGAGGGCGAGGCGGAGGAGGTGAAGCCGGATGCGATCGTCGCGGAGATTCTCGAGCAGACGCCGGTCGAGGTCCGGTAAGGGTCGCCCGGGAAGGTCCCAAGGCATGAGCAGCACCGTCCCCAACCTGGCGCGGCTCGACGACCGGGGCGAACCGTTGTTCCGCGAGGAGTTCCTCGACACCCTCGAGTACCTCCACGTGATCGCGCGCAAGATCCTGTCCGGGCAGCTCAAGGCGGAGCGGCGGAGCCGGACCAAGGGCGTGAGCGTCGAGTTCGCCGATCACCG
>CAZHUS010000060.1:0-46737 GCA_964535555.1 uncultured Verrucomicrobiota bacterium | reverse complement strand
ATTTATCCGCCTTGGCGCCATGGGCTGCCTCACCGGCGTGTCGAGCGCCATGGGTGACGAGCGACCTTCGAACGCTGGCATATTGACCAACTCCCAAGTTAGTTCGATACTGTGGTTATGCTGACGACGAAGACTGCCCCAAAAAGGGTCTCGACCGCAACCCTGCGGCGCACGGTCCCCACACCGTCGGCCCAAGACTTGGCGTTTCTCTCCGAGAATCAACAGATCGAAGGCTTCCCGGGCAACATCACCGAGCGGGTCGCTAATCACCGAGCGAACTTGGAGGAGATCGTCGCATCGGCAAAACGACTCGGCGCTCAAATCCCCACGGAAGCGAATCGTCAGCGGCCCCCGGTTTTCCCGAGGGTGAAGCGCTGATTTGTCGCTCCCCGAATCCACGACCCCGGGGAATCGATCGGTTGGTGGAAGCTCTCGACGCTTCACCCCGGCGAAGCCTGCCGGCCTCAGTTCGCCGCCAGGATCCCACCGTGAACTGGCCGGCAAACCTTGAAGCCAGTGCGGCAGCCGTAGGGGACGACTGTGTCCTGCAGGGCCAGCGGCGTGTTGGTCGTCAACGGATCAGCCTCGTTCAGCATTCGGAGAACTTCACAGCGGATGAACGGCCCCATCCGCGGCCACGTGATCCGATGCATCCCGATGGCATTGATACCTTCGGGAATTGCCACCTGGTGCGACCGGGCTACGAATTCGCCGCCATCAATCACGTCGGTGACCTTGTGGATGGTCAAGACCAGATGGGTTCGGCCATCCCGGACCATCGCCGCAATCGGGTCGGGGCCAGGGTAACTCGGCCAGGCAACGCCGCTGTGGTGGAAGTTACAGAACCCCAGAGACGGGTAGGTGATCAAGGCCGTGGGAATCTTCTGGCCGAACGTCGCCATCAGGCAGAGCTGCGGCTGCCAATCATCGAGGTACGTCCCGAGAAACCCCGGCGACTTCACACGACCGGTGAACACGGGCAGTCCACGGGCAACGGCGAAGCACGGCACCAGCAACTCATCGTCGCGACTGTGCGGGTACTGCCACAGCCGTTTACGGGCGTTGGTGAACGGCTGGGTTGGATCGTCGGTCGCAACGCCGACCACCTTGACGCGGTTGGCGAGAGGGCCTTCGAGCAGTTCCTTCAGGACATGGTACCCGCCCATGAAGCTCCCGAAGACGGCCACCCGGATCCGCGGCGGCGGGGCGGTGGCATGGTAGATGGGGGGCGTTTCGCGGAGAATCCAGGATTTCCGCACCGGCATTGTCAGCGTCGCATTCATGTTCGCTTTCGATTTCAGCGAGCCACGAACCGCGGCACAGAAAGGGCGTGACCCAATCACACCCTCGTTCGAGGCACCGCGAAGCGCCCATGAGGAAAGTGCGTCAAGCCACGCCCAAGGAGGGCGCAGCATTGCCGGCGTGGTCTCCTCATGAAAATTCGCGGTTTTCGAACGAGACCGCAGCCGTAACTGCGTAGATTGTTCTGTCGCGGTAGATGTGGTCCCGGATTGGCGGCGGATCAAGTAGATTCTGATCCGAGCGGGAATCGGGTGCCTTCAGCGGCGGCTGTCGCACTCCTGGCCCGGCCGTCTGGGGGGTGGACTGCGGAATGGATGGCTGGCGGACCTTGGGGGACCACCAAGCGTCCCGTTCGGAGTGGAAGAAACCGCGATTCGACCCGGCTGTGGGTGCTGGATCCGGCAGGTAACGGCTGTCTGGGCGTTATCGGGTAACACCCCGAGGGTTCCCGATCCGATACAGCCCGGTGGGCGTGGCAGCGACCTCTGGGTGTTACCCGATCACGTACAGACATCCGTCGAGACAGCATCCAAAACACATGTAAGATCATCACTGTAAAAGACTTGTGATTTGATAGCGCTTTCGGTGTCGTGGGGCGGCACGATGGCTCCCCACGATGGACTCTGTCGTCAATTGTAGGCAAGGCGGTCGTCT
Source organism: uncultured Verrucomicrobiota bacterium (assembly GCA_964535555.1). Taxonomy (GTDB): domain Bacteria; phylum Verrucomicrobiota; class Verrucomicrobiia; order Limisphaerales; family J093; genus DSVZ01. The sequence continues at coordinate 44,781 of CAZHUS010000060.1, read as the reverse complement.
GGTCGGCGGCGGGAGGCACGAGGTCCCGGCGGTGTGTCGACCCGTCATATCTGGGCATCCCGCACCGGGAGTGTGGCATACGCCACCTCGGGACTGCTTCCCTGCCGCAGCGAGGTGAACAATCCCGCCGTACCCTATGGATGGACCCGACCAGGCGAGCTCGACGGGCGGTCCGGTCAACGCTAAAGCAACGGGGTTTGTCCCTGAGCTTGTCTGGGAACGATTAGTGGTTCAGACTAGGCCGAAGTTACGTGCTCCACAGCCAACTTTCGTCAACGCGATGCGATGGAACGGGATCGAGGCCAGTCCAACCAGGAACGGAATCGTGAGGACTGGAGACCCCTGACGGTGTGGACCGAAGTGGCTCGGATTCGCGGGCTTGCGGAAACAGAAGCGAAGGAAGCCTCGCTTGCGTTGTGCGAGCGCTATCGGGAAGTGGTTATGAAGGAGTTTGAGATCAGGATTCAATGTCTTCGCAGGGCGGGTTTCGAACACCCCAGCGTCGGTGACGCGTCGGACTTGGCGCACGAATTCCTCTTCGTCCACGTTCCGGGATGCCAGATCATTCAGAAGGCCAGGGCTGAGCGCGGTCGTTTTCGGCACTTCCTTTGGAAGTGCTTGGACAACTTCTGGAAAGACAAGCTTAGGCTCACCAAGAAAACCGCCCCTGTCGAGGAATCGGAGGACGCATTCGATCAGGCCAGCAACCCGAGCGCTGCAGGCAGGTTCGACGTCACGGTCGCCAGGCAACTTGGAGCCGCCGTGTTGACTCAAATACTTCAGCAACAACGTGATGAGGGTACGGAAGGGCCGTTTTTGGTGTTGCGCCCGTTCATTCTCCTTCGGGAACACGGGCAACAAATCCGCTTAGCGAAGGAGCTGAAAACCACGGCCCCTAACGTCAGCCGTTGGCTCAAACAACTGGACGCGGATTTCTTACGTAAATTCCGCGACCGTGTCGTGGGAGTCGTCTGGAATCCGCGCGACCCCCAGGAGATCGAGGAGGAATACAAGTACCTCCTCGGCCTGTGGCTCGCATGGCGACAGGAAGGGGACGCGACGTGAGCCAACCGGTCGACAACTTGAAGGAGGATCCGCTTGATGGCCTCACGTTCTTTGGAGATTACGAGATCCTCCAGGAGCTCGGACGAGGAGGCATGGGCAGGGTCTTCAAGGTCAGGCATCTGAGGCTGAAGACCATTTTAGCGCTGAAGGTCATCCGCACGGATTACCTCGACAGCGATGAGGCCGTCGAACGTTTCCGATCGGAGGCAACCGCCGCCGCCCGCTTGGACCACCCGAACGTCATCCGGATCTACGAAGCCGGTGAACTCGAAGGCCGACAGTACTTCTCCATGCGCTACGTGGAGGGAGGCAGTCTGGCAGATCCTGGAGTTCGGTGCCGTTTCGAGAAGCAGCCCAGGGCGATCGCGTCCTTGGTCGCTAAGATTGCCCGGGGTCTCGACCATGTTCACCATCGCTACATCCTCCATCGTGACCTCAAGCCATCCAACATCCTCGTGGGCGAGGACGGGGAACCGGTCATCACCGACTTCGGTATCGCGAAGTTGCTCGACCGTTCGAGCGCGATGACGCGAACCGGCCGTCAGCCGGGTACTCGCCCGTACATGGCGCCGGAGCGCATTGATGGCCGAAGGGCGCCATCCCCTGCCATGGATGTCTGGAGCCTTGGCGTAATCCTCTACGAATTGCTCGCTGGAAGGCGCCCCTTTGAGGGTAAGACTGATTTCGAAACCGACCAGATGGTCTTATCGGAGGAACCGCCGCGTCTTACCACCGTGAGCAAGGTGGATAGGAACCTCCAGTGGATCTGCGAGAAGTGCCTGCGCAAAGAACCGCAGCACCGTTACCCCTCCGCCATGGAACTGGCAGAAGACCTCGAACGTTGGCTGCGAGGGGAAACTCCCGTGGCGCGGCCACTCCCGATTTGGCTGCGGGCCTGGCTCGCAGCGCGGCGGCATCCTTACAAGACCGCGTCAGTTGCGTTGGCGGCCATGGTCCCGTTCTTCGGTTGCCTGGTCGCGGGGTACTACACCTCGCGACTGGCCTACCTCGCTGACGAGGAGGGACCCGTTTTTCCCTTGGGTTCATTGCACGTCATCAATACCAATGGCCGCGTTTGGCGGCTTCCTCTCAGCCCTTCACGCTTCGGGGATCGTTGTACGCCAAACCTCTGGTCCGAAGCCTTCCGGGACAGCGGCCACCCCTCCGCACAGGTTCGTTTTCTGAATCTCGGCGATGGTGCGGGCGCATGGGCGGGCAACCTCGTTTGCCGGCTTAAGGCTGATTACCCCGGACTGCCAGACCAATACCTCTCGCCACCGCTGACCAACGGGCAGATCTTCGCCGTTCCCGCGCTCGGCAGACTCGCCCGCAACTACTACTTCGCGCCCGTCGGCTGGGATCTTGCCTGGGTCAGCCAGGCAGCGCCGGGGGCCTTGATCGAGTTTGCGTTACTTCCGACAACCGAGTAACTCATTGCTCAACAGATTGTTACGTGGAGGTGCAATTTTGGGCAGACTGTCTCGTAGTAGGAGTCGATGGCGCATTGGAAGTCCACATGTCGGCGCAGCCTGACGGAAAAGGGCGGGCGGAGCCTCCGGCTTTTGAGCAGTCGGTACCCGTCGCCGCCCGCGCCACCCGACGAGATTATGGAGGACGTATGGCACGGCTCATCCTAACGCTGCTGCTGGCTGTCATGCCGATCACTCCGACGGCTTCACCCCAGCCGTACGAGAACGTGGGGGCAGCCATGGCGGACCTTCCCGACACAGCGCTCTGGCACTTCAAGGTCTTCGTTGCTGCCCCGGACAACTTCCGGCGCTTCGCTGCCGATCTCGAAGCCGCACGGGACAAACTCAAGCCGGGCGAGGAGAAGCGCTTCGAAGTCCTTTTCCGGCTGGACCCTGCGGGAGAGCCTCTCCGGTACTTGGGCCTGCATCCCGCGGGAGAACCCTTGCTTAGTCCGGGTGTCCCAAGCCGCGTAACCGTCGTCGCCGAGATTGCTGTAAAGGGAACGTCGTTGGTCCGCCTCTTCCCGCTGCTCCCGATGACTCGGGGAGCTTTCGAACAGATGCGTGAACAGGCCAAGACCGGCACGCCGATTCGCTTCCTGGAGTACGAGGATGTTGTGTTTGCGGTCAACGCGCAGACTCGGTTGGCTGGCTTTGACATCAGTTTTGATCCCGATAAGCCCCCAGCAACGACTGCGGGCCAATTCAAGTGGGTCGATTTGTTGGATGCCAAGGCAACCGCTGTTGCTGATGGCCGCGTCATCCTTGTGAGCAAGAGTGCTGAATCGATGTACCGGGTCTACAGCGAACGGACCGGGAGAGCCGAGGAGTTCAAGAAGGGTCAGGTCCTCATCAACTCCGGCAACACGGTGTATCTCCTCAGCGCCTTCGCAGGAAAGCGGTTCGTTACCGCGTATCGCAACATCCACAATACCAGCGTATCGCCGGGCGACGCGGTCAAGGCTGGACAAGCCCTCGGCATGCTCCGCCCTGAGGCTGGCCGGGCCAACGCGTGCATCATCCCGAAGCCACGGAACGATCCGGAGATCGCGGTATTCCGGGTCAACCGCGAGGATCAGTACTTCCTGGCCAATATGGATAAGGAGCCGCAAGGCCGCCTGTTGTTTGCCCGTTGAGTGTGGAGGGACACCGATGTCATGCGAGGGAACATGAACACGAGCGACACGGACAACCAAGCTACCCGTTGGCCTTGGCCTGTGCATTGCGCGCCTATGCCCCCAACAAGCAGTCGTCCGTCGCTGATCCGCCCAACTCAGGCAAAGGCGTCAACGACGGAGAGGAAATCAGGTTCAAGGATGAAATGGGGCGCTTGGGCGGTCACCGCCTTGTCGGTGATGGTCGGGGTGGTCGGGTTCGGCACATCCTGCAAGCATCAGGATAGGCCACAAGCCGCCGTAGTCCTGCTCACACTACCGCCGCCGATCCCATCGGTTCATCGGTTGGTTGGCCTGGCGCGCTTGGCCGGTTCGGCACCACCTGAAGCGCAAGAGGTTCCGCTTAGGTCCTTGATTCCCCTGCTTCCCGACTACGCATCGCTGGCTTCGTCCGACGGCTTCGACGCGGCGGGCGTGTCAAATGCGCTGGCTGCAGCACGCAGAAAGCATAGGGCGGAACACCAATACGCCGCCGAAGTCATGGCCAAGAGCTATGAGGGATTATTGACGAACCGGACTTCCGCACCGCCCGGAGACGATCTCATCGAACTTGGAATCTGGGCTGTTCTTGTCGCCGAGGTGAGGACTAATGCGCCGCCGGCCTGGGTGGACCCACAGAAGGCGTGGCCAAGCAAGGAATGGTTCAACTACTTTTTTGTGCCCGGGTGTCCCAAGCCGACACCGTCATTGCGAAGCCTCTTAACAGCCGACGGTGAACATCAAGCCCCACCTGTTGGCGCCGCTGGAATCTCATTGGCGATGCAGGAACGATGGTTCGGCGACATTGGACGAGCCTTGGACGCTGCAACCCGTAAGACCCTCGCAGCCGCTGACTTCGACGCCGTTGTTACGAACGCGGAACGCACCGTTACCCAGGCGTATGCCGGGCTATGGCCCTTGGTTTGGACCAACGTCACGCGTGATTGTGGCGATCCCAAAGCGAAAGCCAAGGTGCCGGCGCGCATAGCTGAGATCGTCGCCACAACCACCAACGTGGCGAGCGTGCGCGATCCTCGGGTCATTTGGGAATTACTGGACTTGCGCAGGACTCCTGGTGCGAAGGTCAAGCAGGTCCCCGAAGACGTTGAAGGAGCCCTGTTGAGTGCGGCATGTAAATTCGCCGAAAGGAAAGCCGAGGACCAGAAGGAAGGGGCGAGCGTTGGCGCTTTGAGGTTTGATGAGAAGCCTGACTGGCATCCGGTCAGGGTCTCTCGCACGTTGGATGCTCGGATCCGGCTCGCAATCGAAGGCACAGAGATACTGGTTAATGCAGACCTACAGGAAGGGTGGACCGAAGCCGCCCGAACTTGGATCCTGGGTGCGCTCGCCATTGTTGAACAGGATAGCGCTGCCCACAATGCGCTCCGAACCGCCATCGCCTGCGCGATGAGCCCGGCCGATTTAGCGTGGCTGCGCTTGCCGCCTGACGCCAAGGTGGGCGATCGTCTCCGCAGACTCGATTGCGTCCTCGCCATGCAGGCCACGGTTACGAACCTTCTGGTCGTACCGGCTGGACTTGGGGAGATGCGAGCCCGCATCGCGCAGAACCTCAACCCCGAACAACTTGCCTGGCTGGCTTTGCCGCCCACCAGCAGCGAGCAAGACCGGCTAGCGCGTCTGACCGCCTATGTCAGCGCAAGCGTGGATTCCACTAATGTAGTTCCCGAGCCCTGGCGGCCGGTGGGACGCTGGACGCGCGGGATGTCAGCAGACTCGCCCCCCCGATCGGGCTCTCCCCAATCGGCCGTTTACCTGTGGCGGCTTAACGATCCGGAACTTGAGCTTGACTTGCTCAATGCCTACCGCGATCTGGCCACGACCCGCTCAGGCCCGGAGGCGATGACAGCGGCGGCACGACAAGCAGCCGGTATGCTTTGCCTTAAGTCAACTTCCTCAGGCGGCGTAGCAGTGGATGGCCCACCGACACAGGGAACAAACACCTTGGAAGTAACGCTCGCTAGGGCGGACCGTTTCGAGAAGCAGATCCGCGAAGCAACGCCTGCAGGCCTCGTGGGTGGCTGGGCGCCGGCTCTGTCCCAGAGCAACCTGCCACCAGCCAATGCCCGGCGGACAACTTCGCTCTCGGAACGACTCATGGCGAAAGCGATGGCCGAATTGATGCGCAACCGAGCGATTCTACTCCGGCTTCCCGTGGCTGATCCTTGGAGCGAGACGAACCGTGCTTTCGGCCTCGCGAGAACCAACCTGGCCCGAGTGCTGGACGTGCGACCGGTACCCAGCCAATTGCGAGACGCACTGCGCCTGCCCGAAGGAGCCCCGGCGCTGGCGCTGGAAGTCGCCTTGGATGTGTCGGATCGATTTGTCCTCAACGTTCCGGTCGTTGTGGCGAGACCAAAGGGGTCGTCCGTCGCCCTTTACGATCAGAGCCGAATCGGCTACCCCACCCTGGAAATCCAAGGGTTGAGTCTCCCTTTGCGCCCAGCTGATCCTGACCCTCCGAGTCAGACCGCAGTAGCGGGCCGCCGCGGCAGAGCCGCGACCCCCGCCGAACGCCGACTGCTGGAGTGTTCAGATTCCCCGCTGTTGTCGGTAGATGATATTGCTGAACTGCCAGGACTGGCGGGGGACTCGGGCCATGGGCCTAGACCGATTGACAAGTGGCTCACGGAGCGAGCACTCGCTGGAATCGCTAGCTACAAGCGGACGAACGACAGCCGGGCATTGATGCGCGTCACGGTGGTGAACGACATTCTCCGCGGCGATTCCATTTACGATGAGGCGCGTTTCGCCGGGATTCTGCTACGGCAGGAAACTGCAGAGCTGCTTTCCAGGCAGCCAGTAGGCGGTGATCTCGTGCGCCTGAACCGGCTGCTCCTCGAGGACGCGTACCCGCAACACGTGGCGCGGATGTCGGGGCTCGGGCATCTGGCGGATTTAGTTACTGATTTCCGCTGGATCCCCGCGGATTCCCAGGCTTTTTGCGGGCAACTCGCGCGGTTGTGCGGCTCGATTTCGAATGCAAATGAGGGCACAGGCGAAAACGCGTGGCTGAATTGGCAAGTACGGTGGGACGCCGGACCTAGGGCGGAGCCTCGCTACTCGGGAGATACAAACACCTTGACCCGCATCCAGCAATGCAATCTAACCTTGTCCTTCAGTGGCATTGTCGATCCTTCCGGCGGAGTCCATTCCCGGCTGAAGATCGGAGACCAGTACTATCTCATCCGGGGCGACGGCGTGATTTTGGATGCCGATAGCGCCACGCCGGCTGCCCGGTCCCGTTCCAGTCCTGGGGCGAACCGCCTCCAGTGGAACCATGAGCCTCGGATCGAGCTCCTCGTCAAACCCGATTGCTTCACGCACGGAGGGGACCTGACATCGGAGGCAGTCCAAGGCGGCGCCCGATGGCTCACCTGCCGCGGAAGTGTACAGGGGACCTGGTTCGGAATTACCAGGGAATTACCCTCAGTGTCGGTGGATCTGGAGCTTCCCACCCAGGGTCCGTCGTTTCGCGTTCGATCCTTGAAGGTTGCGGATGCAAGACTGCAGACACCCGAGGAACTCCTGCCCTTGCTTATTGCCAGGAACGAGCTCTTTGGCCCCGAACATCGGCTGCGGGTGGGGGCGTCGGACGTAGAGATTCTACAGGTTCTGTCCAACACCGACGGTTTTGAGATCCACGCCGCCGTCACCGCCGCGACCGACCTCGGACCTGCTGGGGACACCACGACACTGGTTCGGCGCTTGCCCGTGCTGCACATCCCAAAGACCGAGCTAAGCAAGGACCTCACCGACCGACTGCGGCCAGAGTGTGAAGCGGTTGCACGCCAACACCAACAGTTGATCCAACACCTCTCAGGGTCCATGCCGACAGACTGCGGCGAGTTGCAGAGGGCTATTCGCGAGCTCGTACCACGCGAACTCGGTCGAGCCAAGATCGAATGCACGGTTAACTGTGACGGCCTGACCAATGCGGTGAGGCCAGCCCTGAGGTGTCAGCTCAGCTTCAATGGCGATGGGGAGCAGGCCGTGGTGGTGGTGGTTGCAGCAGGCCCAGAGCTTCCGGGCGCACTGAAGGGAAACACGGCATCGCTCATTCCATTGCTGACTCTCGAGGATGCGCAGCAACTGGTGCCTGCTCTGGCCCTCGTCCTCGGCCTGCCGCGCGATATCCCGCTGGTCAAGGAATCTGAACTGACGCTCCGCAACGGCGTGCTGGAGGCCCCCGTGGACTTTGCGCTGCCCGGATTGCCCGGAGCGACTGTGAGGGGAAGGTTGCGCCTCCCACTCTGCTTTGGTGCTGTTTCCTGCGACCAGCTTTCGCTGGAGCTCGACGACTTGACAGCACGCCTGACTGACCTTGGGCTTACGGTAACCTTGCAGCAACCGCGGTTTACACCCTGTGCATCCGCATCGCTGATCGAGTCCGGGGTGAAGCTCGATTTCGCACAGGTGCCCGGACTAACCCTGCGGGGAACGCTTCGGGTGGGGCGTGATCTTCGGCTGAGCTGGACGTTCGATACCGTCAGCCTGTTGGCGTGGTTGCGCCCGATGGCAGACCGCGGTCTGGCATCCTTCTTTCAAGGGATTCTGGGCGATGTGGAAGCGGTGCAGTTTGGATCGGTCAGCCTGCTGCCGGCCGACGGAATCCCTAAGAGCATTAGGATCCAAAATGTGAGGCTTTCTGTGGATTGCCCAGTGATTGATTCGTCCCTGGCTGCTGACATTGCGGGCGTCACGCTCGATCTGATATCTGGCAGATGGGCAACCGAGCTTCCGATCCATTTCGAAGCCAACTCCATCGGGCTGCTCGGTGTCTTCCAGGCCAAGAATCTCAAACTCACCATCAGCGGTTCAGAGCAACCGGAACGCGTCGGGATCGAGGCGAGCAGTCTCGAGCTGGGAGGAGGAGTGATTCGTATCATGCCGCCCGAGGAAGACCGCCCACTTGCGCTTGGCATTCCACTGGGCGGGGGGGGAATCGAACTCCGGGGTGACCTTCAGTTAATGACGGACTATTCCATCGGCAGTATCAATGTGCTTGTGGACCCTCGCAACCGACGTTTCGCGTTTGGGGCCAGTGGCACGTTGTATGGCTTGTTGGCGCTGTCTGGTTACGCGGATGTTGACCTTGGCGGCTCCCGACTTGCCATTGGTGGCCGGGGTTCCGTCTCCGGCGTCTCCTTGGCGGACTTGGACTTGCTCGCGGATTGGGGCGAAGACACGTACATGCTCGACGCTGCTTTCAACATTGGCATGCGTTGGGGCGGAGGCGCCCAACTCTTCAGGGGCGGGCAAGGCTTTCAGGCATGGGCTTCGGTCGGCTTCGACGTCGCAGAACTTCGCGCCGAAGGCGGCAGCCGCTTCATCAAGGTGGCCATCGACACACCCCTCGGCGGGGCCTATCTTCGGTTCAACTCGTGGTCCGACATCTCCTTGGATACCCTTTGGGCTGTGATCCGAAACCTGCTCGATCCCACCCGCTGGCTCATGGCGATCCTCAATTTCGAACCGGGCACGGAATTCAATCTCGCTGGCGACCCCGGCTCAGGCGGGTCTGATGGCTCGAATGGCAACGGGCCCGACGCTCGCGACGACGAGTTGCCGCCGATCCCGGGCGAGGGCGGAGGGTCCTCGCCTTGGACCATCGCATTGGACGGCGAGCGAATCTTCGTGCGCCACGCGTCCAGGCGAGGCCAACACACCTTCGGTTTGCAGCCAACGCAGGCAACCTTTTGCCCTCCCAGACAGTTCTGCAAGCTCACCTTGACCGACTGGTTCGTCCAGGTGCCTTGCGGCCCGGACACGGCCTTCTCGGAGGTCAAGGAGCTCGCGTTGGAGCACCAGGGAGCTCGTTACACCGCAATCTCCGAAGGTACCAATGAGCCGGTGCGGGTCAGGTTGCTCGACTCGGCCGAGTGTGCTGATGTTCGTCAGCTTCCCTTGTCCCTACTTCCCCCCGTGGGGAATGGTCAGCCCCCCCCCTCTTATCGCGATTTCTATCGCAGTGGCACGATGGACGAGTTGATTCTTGGCACGGTGTTGGTCTTGTCAGGAAGGTCACAAGGGGAGGACCGCTTGGGCATCGTCCTCGGGCTGGGTACACGCCTGACCGGTGCCAATGTCCTCGGGATGCGATATATCCACCGAGAAGACACGGATTTCTGGCAACCAGGCACAGCGGTGCTGGCAGGTGCTTACTTCGCCGGCTACAGCCAGAAGGAGGACCAAACGCACGACTTCTATGCCCGCCACGTCTATTGGTGGCCAGCGCCCGCTGCCATCGGAAACACCAGGCAACGTGTGGAAGATCGCCCGTTCCTTCCGCTCCTCGAGAACCCAGATGTGCCCGCTCAAGGAGGGAACGACCGGCTTCCATTCGCCAGCCACAGCGCCTGGGATCGTCTCCGGGTTCCGGACCCCTCGCAAAACCACATCCAACGTCTCCGCTGGAACTCGCTGACAAGGCCAGAATCCGCTACGCTGCTCATTACCGCCGAGGACCGCGCACAGATGACCATTCCGGGGGGAGAACTGGATTTCGACCAAGCACAGTGGCTGGGCCAGCAAGGCGAATGGCTCGTGGTCCATGTATCCCAGGGATCCTCGACCTGCACCGGCCAATACGTTGTGTTCCAAGAGCGCGCTGGCGTCCTTTACTGGAAGTTCAAGTGCCAAGAATCCGCCAACCTTGCTGAGGCGTTGAATACAGGCTTTCCGGAGAACTGATATGAATATGCCAGCGCCAACTTCTAAGGACCGCGAAACGCCTTTCCACTACAACGTTGTCGCACAGAGTAGTGTCGTCGCGCTCATTGTAGGACTACTAGCCGGATTCCTTGGGGGCGCCGCACCCCGGGCATTGAGCGCTCTGCTGCACTTCGACACACGACTCCGTTCACTGAGTAGCGCACATGACGCTGGCCAGCAAACACTGAACACTGAACTCAACAAGGACCGGGATCGGCTCAATGCACTCGAAGGTATGCGCGAACGCCTGAGAAGCCGCATCGCTGATTGCAGCCTTCTCGTAAAGCCGCAGGGCACCAACCCACTATGTCTGGTGCGCGATCTCGCACTGGATCGGTACTTGAACCAGTGGACGAAGAGCGTCTCCCTCGGTCAGCTCCCGGATAACTACAAGAAGTTGTGGAATGCTGTTCAGAGTGCGCCTGATGACACGTCGAAGTGGCAGGACATCGACAGGGCCTTGCGGCTGACCGCTGTCGAGGTCCGCAAGGTGCTTGGCAAGTGCGAAGCTGTCTTGGTTGCCGAGATGTGGCCCGCCGCGATTGCCGAAAAAGTCATTCAGGTCACGCCAACCCCTTGGGATGTTAAACCGGCTGACGGAGACAAGAGCTCACTCTTTACTGACCTGCATGCGTTCGCCGGTCAACTGCAGGAGCTCGATGCGGTCTTGAACGACCTGCGCCTCTACTTGGTGCTGGTTGGACGTCTCCCATTTGAGGCAACAGCAGACGGATTTGGATTAGCATTGGACTTGCGACGATGAGGAACGACGCGCGCATCAAACGGCCCACGTGTCCTGTCGCAACATCCGCTAGTCGTGAATGCCCAGACACCAGAAGACGAGTTCCAGCGGAGGTCGCGTCGCGCACTGCTCGCCGCGCAACTGGACACCATCCTCAACTCGTTCACCGGCCTCTTCCTTATTGGCTTGCTGTTGAGTGGCACGATCCAGGACAATCCGAACAACGCCCGCGCGTTTGGCATGGTGACGTTTGAAATCGCCGGCCCCATGACCAGGTATCCAGAGAGCTTTGCCCGTGAGTTCACCGAGACCCTGCTCGTAGACGGAAGCCCGCCACTGGAAGATGGCGGTGTGACCCCACCTCCGCCGTTGTCGCATATGGGCCCCGAGGTCGCCAGCAGCGCCATTAGAGCGTGGCCTTACACGGTCACGCGCAGGTTGTCGTTAGCAAATGTGAGTCCGCCGTTTAGGCTTACATACGAGTTGAACGGGCCTCTGGACGCGCTTGCCACGCTCCAGGTGGCCATTGGTGTGAGCGGCTCGCTCTTCTCGGAACAGGTGGTGGCGCAGCTTCAGCAGCGTACTCACCCATTCCGACGGCCGCAAGGCGACGGGCCCGGCCCTTGGAGGATCACTGTGACCGTTGACCCGAACGTTACCGAACTCCAGCACGCGATCAGCGGCGTCGTCATGGAGAACGACAAGGGAGGACCTCCGTGAGCAGCAGCGAGGCAGGTGAGCAAAGCCGGCTTGACGCAATTCTGAACGCGCTGGGCTTTGCCATCCTGTTTTTCGCCCTGCTGGTGGCACCTGTGCTCAATGAGCAGAAGGCGAAACGCACACAGAGTTGGAACGTGACGGTTAGGGCTGCTGAATCAGGTGAGCGAGAGCTCGAACCCTGTTTGGATGTTATGGTGGAATTGGACGGGCTTGTCGTAGAAGCAGGGCGTCGTCATGGGCGCGTGGAAATCGCAACCAACGGCCCTGCCCTCACGCTGGCCTTCGAGGGCGAGGTCACGGAGGACGATAGGTTAACGCTGTTCTTGAAGGACTTCCGGGCGCGTGGCACGACCGCGGGTTCGCGTTCGCACGAAGTGAATCGTATGATGGCTGCATTGGAGCTCAACGATCCAATTGACGTGTCCGTCGAGGTTGAGCGGTCGGACGGGCGTTCGGCAGCAGCTTGGACCTTGTCAGGCGATTCCCTTTTTGCGGTGAGCACCACGCTGGCCGCGCTGCGACAAGGAGGCGAAGCACGTCCGCTGGCGATTGCTCAAGGGCTGCCCCGAAGGCAAGCGCTTCCGGCATCAACCTTGGGTGTGCCGCCAGATCGTTTGGTCTGGAGCGTGACCGAGGCGGTGGGTTATCTGGAGCCGCCCGACAAGGCGGTCAACGCGCTCGTCCTCTGGTGGCGTGGCAACAACCAGTGGTCCAGTGCTTTTGGCATTCGCTCGGAGGGCATGCTCGTCAGGAACGAGAAAGAGCACCATTTGGCCCTCGCCGGGACTACTGAGTTGATGTGGACCACCAGCCCGGCTGGAAGCATAAGGCACGTCGGATTGCCTTCGCCGCAAGGTCATCTCGCGTCGCTCCTGCTACAGAAGACGCTCGGATCGGCGATGACCAACTCGTCGGCCTCGGAACTTGGGAATTCGATCCTGGTGGTCAGTCCCGTGGGCTTGTTGAACGGTGCTCGCTTCTTCGAGACCAGACCCCTCGACCAGGCCCCGCCTGCACTCCGGGACTTCGTGACTTGGTGCCGGGATTCGCTTTCCCGCGGCCCAAGCCTACGCGTGATCGGCCAAACCGAGAGCCAGTTGGACGTCTTGGCCTTGCGCGGAGCTTCCGATGCGTTGGATGACGTTGCGCTTCTCATCGGCGAGAATCAGGACCTTCACGACCGGTTGCCTCCGGGGGGCCCAATCATCTATGTCGAGGAGCCCGGCCGCTGGGGCCGAGGGAGCCAACTGGTTCTACCCAAGGAGGCTTCGTCGCAGAAGATGCTGGGTCTTTCCCAGGCGTGGTACATCGAGCGGGCCGATGCCGCTGGCATCAAGGTGTTCGCCCATGACGGGAACTGGCTACCCGGGCAACTTGTCCCGACCGGGAATCGCAAAGCGCGGTTACGGCACTCCGACTTGCCTCCCGACTGGGTGTGGCGCTCGGACGCACGGCTGTCACTCCACAGCCCCGGTGAGACTCTGAGGGAACCCGAGTGGCTCCTAGCACTTGCGATTCTTGGTGAGGAGGTTTGGGGAAAGGACGGTCTCGGCAGCCGTCAATCACCCTTGCTATGGCTGACTACTGAATGACAACCGCTTTCTGCCTATGAATACCAAGCTCGAACAGTTCTTGCCTGCGCGGGGCGCCCGATGCGGCTGCTGGTCGGTCTGGCGGCCGTTCTTCCCGATCTTGGCCGCTATCATCCTGAGCACGACTGTCCTGGGATTCCTCTCGTTCTGGTTGCCATCCGTGAAGGATGTCATGCGATGGACGGAGGTTCCTTCCGAGGGAAACAAGGGCTTCCGTGCAACAGCGCGAGAGGAGGCACTTCTCCTACGGGCTAGCGCAAGAGCACTAAACGACGCAAAGGTGACCAATGGGTTTCTGTGGTACCCGATCCGATCCTTCTCCGAGGTTCAGCCAGCCAATGCCGGCACATCCGGCCCCAGCGCCTCAAAGGCTGCGGGCGCCCAGGCCTCCATCCCACCTCAGACCAGCCGTGAACGGGCCGCTGCAATCCGACGGATCATCTGGGCTTCGCAAGTTCCTCTGACTCATTGTCTCGTTCTCGGCCCTGAGGAGCCCTTTAGAATCACGCCGTTGGCAGCTCAGCAGCCGCAAGTCCATCTGTTGCGGGGGCAGCGGCAACTGGGATGGGACTCGCTCCCTGCTTATGGTCTGCTCGTCGGCGACCCCAATGGAAATAGCTTCCTGCTCACCCTGGAACTGCTTCCACTTCCTGAACGGCTCCAAGCTCGTGCCTTCAGCTCCAAGGAGCAAGCAGGCGCCAGGAGGTGGGAACCTACCACGCTTGATCTTCTCCTGGCAGCGGAGTCTCCTCTGGCACCCTCCGCCTTCGGTTGGATCTCGGGCGCCTCGGTGCGGTACCGGGAAACTGCGTGTGCCAGCGCCTTCCTGCGGATGATCCAAGACGAAAATCGAGCGCGAGGCAAAGCGTTGATCGAACTGTCTGAGCAAGACGCGCCGGCCTTCGAGCGACTCGTCGGCGATCTTTTGTTGGTGGCAACGGGTAGTGTGGAGGCGGCGGATGCGCTCGCTGGTCCTGCCGCAGCCAGCCTGGACGTTAAGGGGCTGGCAGAGCGCCTGGAGTGGCGGACCCGCCTCTTCGGCAGCGACACGTGGGGATTGATTCAGTTTGCATGCATCACGTTCTTCTTCCTGGCGGTGGTGATCGGAATCGGCCGTGCCCGGTATCCCGGTGCGCTCCCGGACTGGTCCCAGCGCTGGACACTGTTCTCCCTTGAACAGAGTGTCGCGCTGGCCTTCCTCGGTACCGTGATCGGAGTGAGCATGGCTGTCGGAGCGGCGTACCTTGCGACTTCACCAGACCGGTTGCTAAAGGACCAGGCCATCGCGAAAATCACAATGGCGCTAAAGCTGAGCTTTGATACTACATTCGTAGGCTTGATCACACTGGTCGCAGGCCAGATTGTCCTGCAGATCACCGAACGCTTCGAGAAATGAGCTCCCCTGGCGAGATCCAACGGCGACGAAGGCTCACCACCGGTGACCCCCGGCGCAAAGTGTGGCCCCCTTGCGTGCTTGTGTTACTGTGCGTCGTCACCGCGGCTGGGAGCGCCGCGGATTCATCATATGAACCTGAGCCGCTGCCGGGTTTAGTAATCACGATGGGCTCGACCCTAAACCGTGACAGAATCAATGTACCCAGCAAGGACCGGACACCGTGGACAGCGTTCCGTTGGGACTGTCAGGATCTGGCCAACGTCGAAGTGGGCACGATGAGGATCTTCCGTAGCGTCGTACTGATTGTGCCGCAAACGAATTCTCCCGCCCTGCTCGAACGATGCCAGCGCCTTTGTCGGGCCTTCGCTGGACGCCGGGTAACCGTGACGGAGACCGGTAATGCCAGCGGCGCACCGCTGGTGTTCCACTATCCCCCGCCGGTTGCGAGCGAGGAACAGGTCCTCCGCGCTCTGCAGGTTACGTGCAGCCCATGGGCACTCTGTCCCCAGGGTTTCCTGCTGATTTGTCATGCTGGCGACATGACAGGCTTTCCTGACAAGAGCGCATTGCCCATTTTACCAACCCTTCAGCTTCTATTTGATGAGACCCGGATTTGGTCGTTGCTCGAGTATTCCTCTCGTAGCTCCTCGAACGTGATCAGCGTCCCAGTCACACTTTATCTGTGGCAGGCGGATCAAGCACCTGCGCAAACACTCGAGCCGCAGGACATCGGCGAAACCAAACCTGTTCCGAACGTGCCGATCCACAAGCTCGACGACGCGGTGCTAGCTCGTCTGGCAGCCGAGCGGAACTGGAGCAGAGTTCTGCTGCAGGTGGAGCATAAGGATCTCAAGAGTAATTACGTGCTCTGCCTGCGACGTGACTAACCCGCATGACTCGGGCGCGCAGGTGAGCGAAGGTCAGGCGACAGTCGTACTGGATGGCGATCACTGAAAGACCGAGAATCGCGCTTGCACGGGAGACAACCCATGCCACAGTTTGAACATGAAGACACGAGCATTACTGTTTGGCTGCGCACTTCTGGTGTCCCTTGTACCCTCGCATTCGGCGACGCCAACATTCGCTAAGGTCGAGGCACAGTATAGCGCGACAGAAGCACCACCGGGTTTCGAGACTTTCTGTGCGAAGCATAACAATCCGAAGCCCAATACCTGTGCTATCCGACTGGCTTCGGCGCTGCAGAAGAACGAACCGAAGTTCTTCGACGGGCAAACGCCAAAATCGGGCGTGGTGTGGTCGGGTTTGCCAACGCGTGCGGCGGACCTCGCGATCATCCTCAACGCCACACTTGGCAAAGCGCAGACCGTCAAGAACCAACGGACTGCGCTCGACCGCACTCGGTTGGCAGGTAAGCCAGGGATCATCTTCTTTGACACCCTGAAGGAAAGCGACGGAAGCGGTCATATTTCGCTGTGGGACGGTGCGAAGGTTGTCGACGGCGGCGAGTATTTCGACCGCTCGCCGCGCATCTACTTCTGGAGCTTGCCCTGATCCATCAGTTGAGAGAGACCTTTATGGAGTGGGCGCCAGCAAGGACTTTGCGTCCCGTCGGGTGGATAGTTGCAGGCAAGCAAGCGGGACAGCCTCAGTCGTTGTCGCGGTGTCAAGCTCTGTGGATTCCTCTGTAGCAGCAAGTGTTCGGCCACCAAACCAACTCCATGACCTCACATGCCTACCAGTGACTACTTCAGCGCCTCGTATCACGAGGCCCGAGAGAAATTCCTCGCTACCGCCAGCGCCACCGGCGCCAGCATCTCCACGTACGCCCTGCCCGACTTTCGGGGACCAGAAGAGGAGGTCCTCGCGGTGGATGTGGCTTCGCTCGGCCCGGACCAACCGCACTCCGTGTTGCTCCTGATCTCTGCGACCCACGGCGTGGAGGGTTTTTGCGGGTCGGCCTGTCAAGTCGGTTACCTTGCCGATCAGCTCGCTGGTGCACTTCCTCCCCGCACAGGCGTGTTGCTCGTGCACGCCCTCAACCCACACGGTTTTGCGTGGCTCCGCCGGGTCAACGAGCAGAATGTGGACCTGAACCGGAACTTTCGTGACTTCGAGCAACCACTCCCGGATTCCTCCAGCTACGAGAGCATCCACGGATGGCTGGTCCCCGAGGACTGGGATGGCGTCGGCCGTCGCGAAGCGGACGCCGCCCTGCAACAGTACATAAAGGAATATGGACTGGCCACGTTCCAAGCGGCGGTTTCGGGCGGCCAGTACACCCGACCGACCGGGCTCTTTTACGGGGGGACTCAGGCGAGTTGGTCGAATAGAACGCTTCGCCGCATCCTTCAAGAGCATCTGCCACCCTCGGTCAGGAGGGTAGCCACGATTGACTTTCACACGGGGCTTGGACCCGAGGGCTATGGCGAGCCCATCTACATCGGCCCACCCGATGCGGGCTTCGAGCGTGCGAGAGCGTGGTACGGACCGGAGGTAACGAGCACCGAGAAGGGCACTTCCACGTCGGCTGTCGTCACCGGAGCCCTTCCGCAGATATTTGGTGCTTTGGGGTCAACCGTGGAGGTGACATGTTTGGCCTTGGAGTTCGGGACGCGACCGATGTTGGAGGTTCTGACTGCCCTGCGCGCTGACCATTGGCTGCATGCCACGCCGGACCGTCAGAGCCCGTTCCGCGACGCGATCAGGCGCCAAATGAGGGATGCGTTTTACATTGATAAGCCTGCGTGGATGACCGGCGTGTACGGAAGGGCCGCTGATCTCGTGCTCCGGGCAACTCGCGGTTTGGCATGCGGCAGGTGAGGTGCCGAAGCGAGGGGTCGGCAATGAGCAGGCGCCGAACGAGGCACCGGATCGTGTGACCCTGGGTGCGCGGCGCCTTGCTCGATGGGTGCGCGGCCTCCTGATTCATTTGATCCTCAGCGGCTCGCGGGTTCCGTGCAATTATCGGCCGGCTGTCGCGTATTAGGGGTTGGTGAGACAGTTACAGTCATCCGTGCCCCGCCAACCGAACGCCGCACTCCGGGACGCGCGGGGAGGGCGCGGCGCCCGCGCTAGGGGCCCCTCAGGCCCCCATCGCAGGCGGTCCGACGCTTCGCGGGATAGGTCGACGTCGCCCGCTCGCACCGCCCATGGCCCGCTACTCGGCCCAAGCGCTCTCCTGCTGGCAGGGGTATTTTGCGCCCTGACGGGCGACCTCAAAGACGGCGAAATCACACTTCCCATGGGCGGCCCGCAGTTGAAGGTTGGGGAGCGACCGCCGTTCGACTCGGTGGTTTACGTCAATGGCCTGAGCACCGATGCCGAGGATGCCACGCGTGCCGCCGTCCTGATCGGTGACCGGATCGGCTGCGGCGTGCGATTGATCTACAACGACTTGACCTGGCCGGTTGTTGATTGGATCGCCACCGCTGTCGAGAAGGCGGGCGACGCAGGGTGTTCTGTAAACGCAGCCACCGATACGCTGACCCGCGTCATTCGCCAGCAGGTTGAGAACGGGGAGAGCATCCACATCATCGGGCACAGTGCCGGCAGTCTCTGCATCTTAAACGCGGTCAATGCGGTCGCCGAGGGCTGGAAGAACAGACAACCGGCGGAGCAGGTGGCGCTCTTGAAGCGTATCCACGCGTTGACGGTTGGTGGGGCGACGCTCCCCAACGAGGACGTGTTTGCGAATGGATGGCCCGGCATTGGCAGCCTGCACCATCTGCGGGATGCGCGCGATAGCATAGCCAATGTCTGGGGCGAAGGTTACATCTTGGACGCCTTCACCTGTGAGCCGGGCAATCTGCGTAGCGACAATTAGAATTTTCCAGTGACGTTGTTCCCTCGTCCGGTGGTTTCGGAATGATCCCCCCGCCGCGAGGCCAAGGCCGTGGGGCCTTGGCCCAGGTGCGGCGGGGATGATCACGAAACAACAATACCGACGACTGATGAGCGAATACCAAGCGACTGGAAACGTAACCCGAAGTGCGCAGTTGGCCGATGTGAGTCGGCCCACCGCGCGCAAGTACCTCCACGCGGGAGCACCCCCGCCGCCGCTTCAGGCCAAGCATACCTGGCGGACTCGCGAAGACCCGCTGGCGACCATCTGGCCGACGGCCGAGCGCTTGCTGAACGAGGCGCCCGAGTTGGAGGCCAAGGCCCTGTTCGAACATTTGCAGCAACAGTGTCCGGGCAGTCTGGCCGACGAACATCTGCGCACGTTCCAGCGACGCGTCAAGCAGTGGCGCCTGCTCCACGGCCCGGACAAGGAAGTGTTCTTCCCGCAAGACTGGGAACCGGGACGAGCGCTGCAACTGGACTGGACGCACGCCACCGAACTGGGGGTAAGCATCGACGGGACACCCTACCCGCACTTGCTCTGTCACGTCGTGTTGCCGCACTCCAACTGGGAATGGGCGACGCGGTGCCAATCGGAGTCGCTGCTGAGCTTGCGCCACGGGCTGCAAGAAGCCCTGCACCGGCTGGGCAAACTGCCGCGCGAGTTGCGCGTCGACAACTCGTCGGCAGCGACGCATCGGATCGGCGGGCAAGCCGGCCGGGACTTCAACCAGGAGTTTGTCTCGATCTGCGCCCATTATGGTTTGGAAACCCAAAGCAATCCAGATCGCCAGCCCCGAGGAGAACGGCGACGTCGAGGCCGGCAACGGCCATCTGAAGCGGCGACTGACGCAACACCTGCTGCTGCGCGGCAGTCGCGCGTTCGCCTCGGAGAACGCTTACGACCAGTTCCTGGAGGTGGTCCTGAAGCGGAGCAACGACGGACGGCAGGCGCGTCTGGCGGACGAACTGGCGGCGATGAAGCCGTTGCCCCCGACCCGCCTCAGCGAGTATGACGAGGTGTATTGCACGGTCGGCTGGGCCAGCACCATCCGGGTCAAGAAGGTCGGCTATTCGGTGCCGGCACGGCTCATCGGCAGCGAGGTGAAGGTGGAGGTCTATGAGCACGAGCTCAAGCTCTATGCGGGCCGCGAGCTGCTGCTGACGCTGCCGCGCCACTGCGGAGACCGTGGGGTGCGGCTCAACTATCGCCATGTCATCGACCACCTGCTCCGCAAGCCCGGCGCCTTCGAGCGCTACCGGTATCGCGAGCAGCTCTTCCTGGGCCCGATCTTCCGCAGGGCGTATGACCAGTTAGTGCAGGTTCATGGGACACGCCGTGGCGCGGTGGAATACCTGCGCTTGCTCAAGCTCGCCAGCGAGGTGGGTGAGGCCGAAGTCGAGCTGATGCTCGTCGAGTTCACCTGCCCGCCTTATCCGCCCTGGAGTGTGGACCAGTTGCGGCAGTGGTTGCAGCCGCGGCCTGTCGTGCACATCGCGCTGCCCGAGTTGCAGCCGCAATCCGCTGACTATGATGCCCTGTTGACCTCGAACGCGGAGGTGGTCCATGCCTGCTGAAGCCTTGCCGGGTCTGTTGCGCAGCTTCCGGCTGCCCACGGTGGCATCGATCTGGGAAGAGAGCGTCGGCCGCGCGGAGCAGGAGAACTGGGGGTATCGTCGGCTGCTGCAGCACCTGTTCGAGAGCGAAGCCCAGGACCGTCGGGAGCGGAAGATGACGCGCTTGCTGAAGGCTTCGGGTCTGCCCGATGGCAAGAACTTGGGCAACTTGGATGAGAAGCTGCTGACGGCCAAAATCCGTCGCCTCTGGCCGACGCTGCTGGAGGGGCACTTCGTCGAGCGCGCCGAGAACGTGATCGCCATCGGTCTGCCGGGCCGCGGGAAGACGCACTTTTTGGCGGCGTTGGGGCGGGAGTTGATCCTGCGTCACCGGATGGCGGTGCTCTTCGTCCCCACGTTCAAACTGGTGCAGGGCCTTTTGGTCGCCAAGAAAGCGCTGCGTTTGGAGGCGGAGCTGCAGCGCCTGGATCGGTATCCCGCGATCGTCCTGGACGATTTTGGCTACGTGCAGCAAGACCGCGAGGAGATGGAAGTGCTCTTCACGTTCCTGGCGGAGCGCTACGAGCGGCGCAGCGTGTTGATCAGTACCAACCTGGTGTTCTCGCAATGGGAGCAGATCTTCAAGGATCCGATGACCACGATGGCGGCGGTGGACCGCCTGGTGCATCATGCCACGATCTTGGAGTT
This sequence comes from uncultured Verrucomicrobiota bacterium, assembly GCA_964535555.1. Taxonomy (GTDB): domain Bacteria; phylum Verrucomicrobiota; class Verrucomicrobiia; order Limisphaerales; family J093; genus DSVZ01. Next base: position 23,845 of record CAZHUS010000060.1, on the reverse strand, counting down.
CACGGGGGAGAGCATCCGGGCGCAAAAGGCAAAGGAGAAAAAGACGGCATGACGCCCGGCGCACCGTTGCCCCTTCGGTTCCACTCCGTCTTGGGCGCTGACGCGCCCCAGACTCCGTTCCACCGAAGGGGCAACGGCCCAAAGTCAGGCCCACATGGGGGAGCAAGAACCAACGATAACCACCCGAAACCACTGGAAAGAAATAATTGTCGTCACCGGAAAGAAATAATTGTCGTTGCGCAGGCAATCACCATGGCATGGTAACCCACTATGCGAAACACATCACACCCAGCATGCTTCAGATTAGTGGGACCAGCCTACTTCGTCGGCAGCCACAATGACTCGTGAAACGCTTTCACGGCAACATCGCTGGGTCGGCTCTAAACTAACGAGAACACTTTCACAAATCAACAACACGACAGCTCATATGAACCACTTCAGAAATGCCGCAATCTCGCGCCGTACTTCCAGCTTCAGGCACAACTTAGGACGTCTCGCTGTGTCCGCTACCACCGGTTTCCTACTGCCACTGGTGCTATCCGCTGGGTTTGCGGCCGACGAAGCGACGACCGCGCCCGTCCCCGGACAGAGGGACGCCGTCCGACTCAGAGTGGCCCAATCTATGGTGGAGGAAACCCGGCCTCCGGTCGGCGCCATTGTTGCCTACTGGGGAACCACGAACGACTTGGCTAACTTGAAAGGCTGGGAGCTGTGCGATGGTACGCCGGTGAGCACGCAAGGTTCCCCGCTGATCAACATGAATAAGCCGAATCTCGTAGAGCACTTCGTCATGGGCTGTAGCGCCAGTCAGGAGCCAAGATCCCAGCCCATCACTGGCGGCACCAATAGGCTCTCCAGCCGCAGCCAGGGAAACAGCGGCGCCGTAGCCTTGAGTGTCGCCCAGATGCCATCACACAGCCATCCGCATCAACACAAGATTGCTGTCATTGGTTCCTCTGGCGACTCCTACTTGGGCGACCACCCCGAGCAGGCCATTTATACCGGCGGACAACGCGGCGGTGATTCAAAGTACGCGCTAGCTTCAGTCCCAGCCACACCCAATGCAGGGCCAACCAGCACGGATTCGACCGGAGCGGGCGGCGGCCAACCACATACCCACAGCCTTCCCGATCTGCCCGAGCAGGACATCCGGCCTGCGTTTGTTGCCTTGTACTATATCATGCGGGTCAAGTGAGCCACCAACACAACTATCATATGTCCAGATGTGTTAATCATAAGTTATGGTTGAGGGCAGTCACGGCGGGGACCACGTGGGTCATGGTCGTATCGGCTATTTGCGCCAAGGAAGGGGACAAGACGTTTACACGTATTTCGGGCGCCGAGTATCGCGTACTCGAGCCTTACTGCAGCGAACCGCGCGTAGCCTATGCCGCATGGCGAGTTGACTCGGCGTTCGGTGACGCAGTCATGCGCCGTGACAAGGCCGTAGCCCTGCAGGCGCGCGAAACCGCTTTGCAGGCCGAGATTGGCCCTGAGAGCTACGAGGTTGCCCGTAACGAATCGATTAGGTCTCGCGATCAAGCCGTAGTCGAGTATCGAGCTGCCACCCAGCGGTTGCTGGCGGAGCTTGGCAGGACCGACGCCGCTGACTCATCTGCGCCGGCCATGGCTCAAGACTTATTGGTGCTGGCATGGCGGCTCAGCGAGGCCGAGCGCCACTCCCTGCTGGTGAAGAGCATCGAGGTTCAACCGGCGGTGGAAGCGGCTGTGGTGGAGGCAATCTTCCGTTGTGTCCTCGAGGAATTCGCTCTGGCGGCACCCGGTCCCCAGTTGGAGCTGCTCGGGGAACTGCTGCCGCCCAATCACCGCAGGGTGTGCTCAAGGATCGAGGTAGAGGCTCGTTTGCCGAGCGCAGCTCCGGCGGTTTGGACGCCGGATCCAGTGCTACGCGCCCTTGATGCGGCAGAGCTGGTAGAGGCATGGCTCGCGGCAGGAAGCCAACCCGGCCGGCTGAATCGGACAGACAGATGTTACCGGTTGCTCGACTTGAGCCTCGGCTGCATTACACCGGAGTTGACACCGCACGCGGCCCCCATCCACCGAACCGGGGATAGGCCGCTCCTTGTAGCCAGCTACGCCTTGTTCCCGTGTGTCCAGGCGGTCGCGAGCCAGTTGAACGACCCCAAACTCCAGTTCGCTTTGTCACAGGCTCGTGCGACCTATAACATCCATCGGCTATTGGGGCAAGTCGTCGAACGGCTTGGCCGGCTGGAACTAATCGTAGACGAGCACGGGCGCGAGATCGCTAGCCTTCGCTCTGCGGTGGCGGGCGTCAACGCGCGCGTCGACGCACTGGAAGAACGGGTGTCTTACGTGGAAGACAGGGTGGATGTCCTTGAAGATCGTGTCGCGGCCATTGAGCGCTTTCTGTCGAAACGCATCATGCCCGAGGATAAGAGTGCACTTTTGCGGCAGGTTGCCCCCATACTTCTGCACGATGACTGGGAGAGCGGCCCATTGATGCGGCCCCGTGACTTCGCCCAGGACGCGGACTTCGTCTTCAAGGCCGGTGCCAATGCGCGCATCCGTGCCGAAGTGGAAGGTCGAGCGGGCCGGGGCTTTCAGCCCGCTGAACTGGGCGCCTGGTTCCAGGCGGCATCGCCAACGCCCCCAACGCGGTGGGGCGAGCTGACGGCATTGGCGGAGATGGTACCCCAGGAAGTCCGGCGTCGAGGACTGGGCGCTCCCGACCGTCCACTCGAAGGAGCCCGGGTCAGGCAGCTCAACGCCGAGGCGATCGCATCGGGCAGCGGCGTCTTTGGAGCTGTCTCGCCGCTCGACGAGGAGGCTGACCCACTCCAGCAGCGGTGGGCTGTGAAGTACTTCTGGTTCAACGCCTGGAATGAAACGGCCTTCCCGCACGGCGAGGGGAACCACGAAGGAGACTGGGGCTGCGTGGACTTGACGGTGGAACTGCCCTTCCTCGCCGGCAAGGGTGCGGACATCGCGAGCGCACGTGTGGTGGATGCTATCTTCCACGAGCACGGCCGCCCCCACCGTTTCTCTCGTGAAGATGTCGAATTTGAACCGCAGAGTGGCCGGCTGCGAGTGTACCTCGAGCGCGGAACCAACGAGGCGCATCCGCGAGCCGGAGGAGCCGGCGACTACAAGGGAATCGACCTAAACCCACGATTTCTTGGTCTGGACTTTGACTTTCTGGATCAGAGCTACCCAGTGATCCGCGAACATCGCGGAGGCGGCTACGAATACGATCTGCGCAGCGCGGTCCTGCACCTGTTCGATGAGGAATTGCAGCGCAGCAACCTCGATGTTCAGCTCGTCGTGAATTACCACGGCGAGTGGGGAGAGTACGACGACGACGACTTCAAGAGCGTGCCGCTCATCGGCCACGACGTCACCAATCCCCCAGGCCCCTTGGATAACGCCAAGTTTCGAGACCGGGTGGGGGTGATTGATCATCGCGGCCGACCGTGAGCAACTCGGGAAGGCCGAGCCCCGCACACCCATCTCGCCAAGACAATTAGCTGCCGGGGGCTCGACGGAATCGCCAGCGCGGGCAACTGCGCGCCTTGACCCTTCCCCGGTCCCAGCAACGAGAGGAAGACTAGGACTGCCCGCGCGCAAGCGGCAGCTATGCGGCCCGGGCGCGTTCGTCTGGTTTGTTGTCTCGGAGTCCAAGTAGCCTGCAACCCTGGATGGTGCGGGCGAGTTCAGCACGATGTCGAAGCGAGCGATCCAAGAACGCACCGGAGTCATCCATCCTCCCCGGCCTTGGGCTGGACCACCGGTAGTCAATGTGGGCCCATGATCGCAAACCACGCCTTGCCCTCTGCCTCAGTGGCCAGGGCGCGGTAATGCGCGAAGATGGTGCTCGCGGAATTGCCAGCCTCCAGGGCAGTGCGGGGCACGTCCTGCGTGGCCGCGACCCGGTAGGAACAGAAGGCGTGGCGTAACCCGTTGTGCCGCCAAGGCAAGAGGCCTGCGGCGGTCGCGGTAGCATTCTGTGCAGCAGTGATGCTCCGCTCGCGATCCTTCCAGTCCCGGCCACGCTGCCAGACCGGACCAACTTTCTTGGCCAGCGGCGACAGCAACGCATGCAGGTTCTCAGGGATCGGCGCCAGTCGCGTACCTGCACACCGCGCCTTCCGATGGGCGACCTTGATCACGCGATCAGCTAAGCGAACGTCCCGCCAGTCCAGTGCCAGAATCTCGCTGGTGCGCAGGCCGGCAAACGCGCCTATGGCCAGAACCGGAAGGAACTCCCGATCTGCTGCGACGAGCAACTTCGTCATCTCCTCCGAGGTCCAGATCTCTACGGCCTCTTTGCGCTTCCGGTTGAACGTCTGCGTGCCTGCGACCGGGTTGGTCCCTAGCGGGATGTAGCCCCGGCGCTCGCAGTGGGCAAACAGGCGCCACAACACCTGCCGATAGGCACTTTTGGTGCCGCTCGCGCCGTCCAACCCGTCGAGGAACCGCTGGCAGTCTGCCGTGGTGACGCTCGCAGGATGGACGGCGAATGTTTTGGTGAAGCGAGCCGTGCGATAGCGCAGGTCGGCCAGGTACGCTTCGCTGGCGTCCGCCTTGCGCCGCAGCTCAATCATCTCTCCGGCGGCTTCGGCGAGTTTGACTTCCGGCAGCGTGTCCGGATGCCGCTCCAGATAGAACCGAGCGGCGGTGGAGAGCAGACTGCCGTTACCGAGGACGCCCACCGCCTCGGCATACCTGGCGCAGGCCAGCTCCGGAGGGTCCCCAACGCTGCGCAGCAGTTCCATGCAGCGAGCGAAGCTCGCCGCCTCCCGGCCCGACACGGCCGCCGCCACGGCATCGCCTTTGGCCAACCAACCGGCAATCCGTCGGGCTTCCCTCCGGGCCGCCTGGTGGTCGGCAAAGCCGCGCAATTGGCGGCGCCCGCTGCTGTAATCGCAGACTTCGTAGGTGAGGTACCTGTGGCCGGCGACGGTGCGCGTGCGTCGGTAGATCTTCACCCGCGCGTTACCCACAAGCACCGTTTCGATGCGGCGGCGGCGGCGTTTCATGGTGTGAAATGTAGTTAAAACGTCGTCAAAATGCCACTGAATTCTCTGAAGCTCAAGAATAGCCTGCTAATCGCGAAACTGTGTATGTTACCCGATAACACCCAGGATGCTGGGACGACCCGGAATTTCCTCCGAAATTGCGCGCGGCGACATCCAGGGGGCAGCTCGGCGTCGTTGTCCTGAACCGCAATCCGAGCGCGGTTGCGGCTCGAAGCGAGGGGTTCGCGTCCGATCAGACGGACCACTTCTCGATGGGGAGCGCCTTGAGGGTTTCGCCCTCTTTGAGGAGCCTCTCGACGAACGCCACGGACACGCCGTCCGGTCGTGCGGGCTCGCCCGACGGGAACGGGCGCCAGAGCCAATCGTCCGTGCTGCGAGGGTTTCCGAACGCAGGGGGCGGCGTGTTGCCGCGGTCTGGAGCCGGTTGGGCCAACAGCCAGGCCAGCACCTGTCGAAGGAACCGGGCGTTGTGGGCGCGCTCCAGCAGCCCCAGTGGCGTGGTCTCGAACGCATGTGGCCCGCCGAAGAAGGCAAAGCGACCTCTCCCCAGGGTGCCCGCCACCCCCAGTGGCAACGACTGATAGCTGATCTGCCGCAGCCGGGCGTGGTAGCTCACGCTGCCCAAAGCCGGTGAAAGCACCAGCGGCCACGCCCTCGCTCCCGGCAGGATGCTGAAGGTGGCCATGCACCGCCAGCGCAGCGTCCGGATGCCCGCCACCACCCACACCCCAGGCAGTTCGTCCACCGAGGTGTCGAAGTGAGTTGCCAGCGGGTGCGGCGCCTTGAGCTGCCTGAGGTCCAGAATGGCGTCATCGTTGAGCAGGCACCCAAAGGCCGGAGCCAGCAGGCCCAGGTTGGTCTGGGTGAACGCGTCGCCGAAACGATAGGCGAAGGCCAGGAGACTGCCGCCCGCGTGCACGAAATCAATCAGGCTGCACAACTCCGGCGCGGTGAACAGACTCGCCGGGTGTCGGTACCAGCACTCCTCCCGCTTGTGGTAGATGCCCGTGGGCGGGGGGATGACCAGCAGGCGAGTCTTCGGGTGGTTGATGGCGAGCGGTTTGTTGGTCGCGCTCACGCATTCGACGCCCAGATTCTTGAGGATGCCGGTCAAGCCCATGAAGTTGGTCGTGCGCAATCGGGGCGGGAATCCGGTCTGGCGCCAGTTCAACTGGCCATGGGTTTCGTCGAAGCAGGCGACGCCGCGCATCGCGTTCATGTCGGTTCACCTCCAAGCATAGTCATCTCCCTCCTGATGCACGGACGGGCGGTTCCGGTGCGCGACGTCGTATGCCAGTCCAACGATGGGGGCCTACGGCGATGTTGCTCCGCTCACCCGCTCAGTAGTCCTCTGGCAGCAAGACTGTGGAGCACGCGCGATCCCACTCGGTGATGATCCAGAACTTCCGCCCGTTGCTGGCAACGTAAGCCGACAGCAAGCGGCCCCCAGCCTGCAAGGCCCGCTCGTTCGCCTGCCAATCCTCTCCCACGACCGTGCCCCAGTCCCCGGCCGCGTGTCGCGCAAGGGCGCGGAAGACTTCCTTGTGCGGCAGGGCTGCCGCGGCGGCAGACGTGATATACAACCTGCCCAACTGGAACAGCGGTTTCCGCGCCGGCCTCGGCGCCGGTCGGACATCCGCGGGCGGAAAGAGCAACCCCGTCAGATCCGTGTCGCACTGCTGCTTCATTCGCGCGCAGAACTCTCCGTAAGTCAACGGGTTGGCGCCGCGACGGGACGCCTGCACTTGGTGAACGCGATACAAGACGTCCTGCGCGGGATTCATCGTGGGTTCCGAGATCATGTACGCTCCTTGTATCCGTCATAACACGGTTGTGGGTTGCAGGGCAAACGGGCGGCGGAGGGTGAGCGTAAGCTGGCGATGTGGTTGAGGATTGTTTGTGCGGAACAACTCAAATCGGGCTACAAAGCTAAATATATCGGCATTCTCCGGCACGCTGTTTGCTTTCTGCCTATGTTTTGACGACATTTGGCGACGTGAAGCATCCCAAACGCAGGATCGAAACGGTCCGCGTCGGCAATGCTGCGGTGAGGATCTACCGTCGCACCCGCACCGTGCACGGCAACCAGTACCTCACCTACGAAGTCTGCGATTACACCGGCGGGCGCCGCAAGCTGCCGCCGATCACCAACCCGCCCAGAGGGAGGCGCGGCGGGTTGCCGGGTTGCTGGCCAAGGGCTATGCCGTTGCGGCCGCCCTGTCTGGTCGGGAGGCGGCCAGCTTTGCCCGGTGTCTGGAACTCCTGCGGGCCGTGGGCGACCCGCCGGAATTGGCGTGCGCCCGGTACGCGGAGGCCGTCCGCGTCCTGGGCAACGGGAGTCTGCTGTCCACGTCCGCGCGATTCTACTTGGAACGACACCCGACTACCCTGCCGCAGATCACGCTCGCCGAGGCCGCCGTTGCGATGATCGAACTGCGCCGGCAGGCCAAGGCAAGCGGACCCTACCTGACCGACCTGCGCTGCCGTATTGGACCTTTCACAAAGGTATTGCCCGTCCATCCGGCTAGCGTGACGACGGCTGCCGCGTGCGCCTACGCACTGATCGTGATCGTAAGGAAGGAACTCGGCGTGACGCATAGTCTCGCCACAACTCTCCAACTCCTAGGCATGAGCGCCTTTAAGAAAGTGCCTCTGCATCCATTGCTTTCGCAACATGAACCTTCAGACTCCCATCTCGATGAACGCAACCGGTTGGTTGTCCACTGATTATAACCGGACATTAGTGATGTCGCGTAATCAACGGCGCTTTTGCCTCCCGGTGCCGGCCATTCCTGCCGCGAGGGAGATCAGTTTCAGCGAAATGTCGGCAATGTCGTCGAGCCTGGCCTCGTAGTCCTTTGGCGCCAGGCCCACGGACTTCATCAGCCAGGGAGACATGGTGGCGAAGGCGAAGAGGCTGGCATTGATGTAGGCGCTGACCAACCGGGGATCCAGCCGGGCGGAAGATTTCGGTGATCTTGCCTGCAGGCTACGGATCAAGCCCGCTAAGGCCATCGCGGGCGTCGGGGTCGCGGAATCGAGCATCTTCTCGGGTTGGACCCCTGCGAGTTCAGCGCGGGTGATGAGCCGGGCATAATCGCGGAACCGGGTTTCGCCAGCCTTCAGCAGACCGCGAACGTCCTCGAGGGTAAGGCCAGTCTTGTCGGATTGGCCCGAGCGGAGGAGCCTGCCGACCTCCTCGATCTCGTGCTGGATGATCGCAGCGATCATGTGCTCGCGCGCGCCAAAGTACTGTTGGACCAGTCCGTGGCTGACCCCGGCGGCGGCGGCGATGTCACGGAAGCTGACCCCTGAGATGTCGCGCTGGGCGAACAGGCGCCGCGCTGCCAAGGCGATGGCCAGTTTCGTTCTTTCAGCATTCCGTATCTTTGGTTTCATCGTTTGCTTCGTCTTTGCGCTGTGACCGGGGGAGTAAGTGTGGTCCCGGCCGATTCGCGTTGACGCACAACTATACGCTTGGATAACTTGTGCACAATGAAGTGTGCAATACAAGACCGATTCCTAAGTGTTGTGAGAAGATCGAGCTATTCAACATGAAAACGACACACTTTCTGCCTTGGCGGCTGACCCTATCCGCCGGCCTGACGTTCACGCTCGCTCACCTGTTTTGGGCGCTCCCTGCTTCTGCCGCTACTACGATCCACGTGCCCACCGGCACCAACATCACCACCATCCAGGATGGAATCAATGCGGCGGTGAACGGCGACACAGTTCTCGTAAGCGACGGCACTTATCCGGGTGGGATCAACTTCAATGGGAAGCTGATCCTCGTGAAATCAGCGAATGGGCCCGCCAACTGCATCATCGACGGGAACGACAAGGATCTAGGGGTCGCCTTCACGGGGGGCGAAGGCGCGGCCGCGAGGCTGGAGGGAGTGACCCTCCGCAACTGCAGGTCTTTCAGCGGCGGCGCCCTGCACATTACCTCGCTTTCCGCCCCCACGATCGCCGGTTGCATCATCACCAACAACCGCTCCGTCGTCAGCGCCGGTGGCGGGATCAACATCGAAGACGCCTCCCCCACGATCACGAACTGCATCGTCTCGGGCAACTGGGCGGGAATCGACAGCCTGGATAACTATTCGTGTCACGGCGGCGGGATTTCCTGCAAAGGGCAGGCGCGTCCGCTGATCGTGGACTGCCTGGTCTCCACCAACCATGCCTATGGGCTAAACGGCGGCGGCATCTACTGCTACAACTCGTCTCCCACGATCCGCAACTGCACCATCGTGGGCAATTCCGTTTACCAGGATGGCGGAGGGATCTCCTGCAAGGACAACTCTTCGGCTCCACTGATCATCGGCTGCACCATTTCGGGCAACTCTGGGGGCTCCCAGGGCGGCGGGATCAGTATCGAGAACTGCTTTCCGACCATCAGCCACTGCATCATCTCGGACAACCGGGCAGAGTTCGACGGGGGAATCTCGTGCTGGAACAACGCGTTTCCCATGATCCTCGACTGCACGATCGCCAGGAACCGGGCCACCTATGGCTACGACAAATACAGGTCTGCGGGCGGCATCGGCATGCAGATGTCCTCCCCGCTGATCGCCAACTGCCTCATCTGGGGAAATTCCAGCTACCGCGCCGCCGGGGGGATACTGATCCGCGACAGCTCCTTCCCGACGATCGTGAACTGCACCATCACGGCCAACCAAGCGAGGAGCACAACCTCCACCAGTGTGGCGGGCGGCATGTACTCCGCCGATTCGATAGCCACGATTGTGAACTGCATCCTGTGGGGCGACATTCCGACAGAGATTTTCGTCGAGAACACCATCCTCTATCCAAACCGCCTGCCGGTGGTGAGCTACTCCGATGTGCATTGGCAGGGGACGGGCAACATCCACGCCGATCCACTGTTTGTGGATCCTGCCGACGGGAACTTCCGCCTCCAGGCAGGTTCTCCCTGCATCGACGCGAGTGCTAGCGCGAAGTCGCCGGAGGATGATATCGAAGGAACCCCGCGGCCTCAAGATGGCAACGCTGATGGGCTCGCCATCGTGGATATGGGGGCCTATGAACTCGCCGGCCCGTCAGCGCTTTTGACCGGCTTCCTCCTGGACCCGGCCGATCCCAATTACATCCCCGACAGCGCCTTCAGGAATGCGACCAACCGGCTGGAACTCGCAAGCACGCTCCAGAGTGTGCTGCAGATGATCCAGCGCGACGAGTCCCGTCATGCTTTAGATAAGCTCCATGACGATATCCTCAGCAAGGTTGACGGGTGCGCCGCCACCGGCGCCCCGGATCCGGACGACTGGATCGTCGATTGTCAGCACCAGGCACTAGCCTACCAACGTGTGATCCGGGCGATTGCCGGCCTCCTGCCATTGGCCCGCGCTTCCGGCTCCATTCAGGTGGGGGTAGCCGAGGGTTACTGTTGGATCGGGCTCCCCACCGAACCGGCCTCCACCTACCAACTGCAATGCTCCACGAACCTGAGTTCATGGGACACCCTGGTAGCGAATATTCCCGGCACGGGGGATTACTATCAGGTTCTGGATCCCGCCCCGGTCACCAGCCAGGGGATGCGATGTTATCGCGCCGTCCAGTTCTTTGGCCCCGCCCCGGGCGAACCAGCCGGCAACCCCGATCCCGCCGCGTGGGCGTGGGTATCCCCAGGGAGCTTTGCGATGGGGAGTGGTGCCAACTCAGCCGGCAGCGAGTCGGATGAGAAGCCGGCGACGGCCATTACACTCACCAAAGGGATGTGGGTGAGCCGTCATGAAGTGACCCAACAGGAATACTTGGCGGTGATGGGGAACAATCCCGCCTGGTTCGCTGGGGATACCAACCGGCCGGTAGAGAACGTGAGTTGGAACGACGCGACCAATTACTGCGTCCTGTTGACCGCTCGCGAGCAGGCTGCGGGACGCCTGCCGGCAGGCTACGTTTACCGTCTGCCGACGGAGGCTGAATGGGAATATGCCTGTCGCGCAGGCAGCACCACCACGTATTGCTACGGTGATGATCCCACCGGTTCTGAATTGGGCTTCTATGCGTGGTACTGGGATAACAGCGGCTCCACTAACGTGCCATCGGGTTTCGCCTATTACATCAATGGAACGTATTACGTGACGCACCCGGTGGGGACCCGGCAGATGAACCGCTGGGGTCTGAGCGACATGCATGGCAGTGTTTGGGAATGGTGTCTCGATTGGCATGGCCCTTATCCGGGGGGCAGTGTCACCGATCCTCAGGGGGCCACCATTGGCACCGCTCGCGTTATTCGTGGGGGTAATTGGAACGGCGGCCTGGCGCTCTGCCGGTCGGCCAATCGCAGCGCAGCTTTTCCCGGCGGTGCGAGCAGTGGTATCGGGTTTCGCGCCGTGTTGGCACAATAGTCCTGGGCACATCCTTCCTCTTTCACTTTATGAAACGTATCCTCCTGCCCATTCTACTCGGGTCGCTCTTTGACCTCGCTGGCCCTTCGAGGGCCTCGGCCGATGAAGTCCTCCCGCCGCCCACGCCGCCGTTCCAGGGGAAAATTGAAATGCGCGCCACGGACTCGACCCCGTGGTGGCCACCGGAGGCCACCACGCCCTCCAACGCCCCCAATGTCCTGTTGATTCTGCTGGATGACGCGGGTTTTGGCGCCAGCAGCACCTTCGGCGGGCCGATCCCCACGCCGACCTTTGACCGCCTGGCCTCGAACGGTCTGCGCTATACCCAGTTTCACACCACCGCGTTGTGTTCGCCGACCCGGGCGGCGTTGCTCACCGGCCGCAATCACCACTCCGTCCACACGGGTTGCCTTACGGAGTGGGCCACGGGTTACCCCGGCTACGACACCCTGATGGGCAAGGATACGGCAACGATCGGCGAGGTATTGCGTCTGCACGGCTACAACACCGCGTGGTTTGGCAAGAACCACAACGTGCCCGACTGGCAGACCAGCCAGGCGGGTCCATTCGACTTGCGGCCGACCTCGCTGGGCTTCGAGTATTTCTACGGTTTCTTTGGCGGCGATACCAGCCAGTGGACGCCGGCTGTTTACCAGGGAACCGACGCGATCGAACCCTATATCGGGAACACAAACTACATCCTCAACACGGATTTGGCGGACAAGGCGATCGCGTGGATTCGGCATCAGAAGGCCCTGGCGCCGAGCAAGCCCTTTTTCGCGTATTACACGCCCGGGGCGACGCATGCGCCGCATCACGCGCCGCAGTCTTGGATCGACAAATTCACCAACAACTTTACCGCTGGTTGGGACGTCCAGCGGAGATTGACGCTGACCAACCAGATCGCCTTGGGTCTCGTGCCACCCGGCACGCAACTCACCCCGCGCCCAGACAGCATCTGGGCGTGGGATTCCACCAACTACACGGACGCGGACCGAAGCGTGATGGCGTACATGATGGCCGTTTACGCCGGCTACTTGGCCCACACCGATTTCGAAATCGGGCGCGTACTGGATGCCGTCAAGGACTTGGGCCAGGAGACCAATACGCTGGTGATCCTGAGCATCGGCGATAACGGCGCGAGTGCCGAGGGCGGGAAATATGGTTCGTTCAATGAGATCCTCTCGATAAATTACATCATCCCTCCGAACCCTGAGCAGTTGCTACTATCCAGCCGGGTCGACCTCGGGGGCCCGCGCAGCTACAATCACTACCCGATTGGTTGGGCATGGGCGATGTGCTCGCCCTTTCAATGGGTGAAACAGGTCGGTTCCCATTACGGCGGAACCCGCAACCCGTTGATCATCTCCTGGCCGGGCCGAATCAAAGACGTTCGCGGCATTCGCACGCAATGGCACCACACCATTGACATCGTGCCCACCATCCTGGACTGCGTCGGTGTCAAGCAACCGACCGTTGTCAATGGCGTGACCCAAAACCCGATCGAGGGTGTCAGCATGGTCTATTCGTTCGACAACGCCTCGGCGCCCAGCACTCGGCGGACCCAGTACTTCGAGATGCTAGGCAACCGGGCGATCTACCAGGACGGTTGGGTGGCCTGCACGACACCTGCCGTGCTGCCCTGGGACGCCGTCATCTCCCCGGTGGACATCATCGATGGCTACGCCTGGGAGTTATACAATGTGGCGGTGGATTTTTCCGAGGCCAATAACCTGGCCGGTCAATACCCGGACAAGCTGAGGCAGCTGCAATCGCTGTTCTACTCGGAAGCCGCCAAGTACAACGTTCTGCCCCTGGACAACCGGAAGAACGAGCGTTTTGACGCCTCCACGCGCCCCACTTTGACGTATGGCCGCACCAACTTCACCTACCGCGGGGATATCAAGCGTGTGACCGAAGGCGCCGCGCCGGATTTGAAGAACCGCTCGTTCACGATTACCGCCGAGGTCATCGTGACGAACCCGGTCGTGAACGGGGTGCTGGCGACCCAGGGCGGCCGTTTTGGCGGCTGGGGGTTGTATGTCAAGGACAGCAAACCGGTCTATTGCTACAACTACGCTGATCTGACCAACTACGTCGTAGCCGCTTCCCAGCCGCTGCCGGTGGGTACTAACGCGATTGTGCTGGATTTCGTTTACGACGGTGGAGGCGTTGGCCTGGGGGGCATGGCGACGTTGAACGTGAATGGCCAAATGGCGGCGCAGGGGCGGGTGGGCGCGACGCTTGGCTATCGCATTTCCTTCGACGAAACCTTCGATGTAGGGCAGGACACGGGCACCCCGGTGAACGAGGATTACCAGGTCCCGTTCGCGTTCACGGACGGTTTGAATCAACTCACCATTGCTCCTCAGACGGTGCCCCCCAGCGAACAGGCGGACGTCAGACGAGCCGCCTTAAAGGGTCGCTTCGAAAAGGGTGTGCGGAACTGACCCCGTTTCCCTGGCCCCTCGGAATTTGGTTTTCGCGATAGAGCACGCAGCCCTTTATGGTGCAGCAATGGGAAACGATACACAGGGACAGGCAAAGAGTTCGTTTTTTTGAAAGGGAACGACAACTCGTCAAAGTGCAGCGTGATAAGACAGACTCGATGGAGTGATGAAAACAATGAAACGATTCAATTGGCTAATCCACTCCTGCATGCTGGGATGTCAGGTGCTTCTGGCGGTGCCGGCTCTTGCCGCGACCATCTACGTGCCGACTTTACCCGATATCGCCCAAATCCAAGATGGCATTGATGTGGCACAGAACGGCGATACGGTCATCGTCGCAGACGGCCTGCGTATCGAAAGGATCAACTTCAACGGAAAGCTGATCACGTTGAGGTCGGCCAACGGTCCGGCAAGATGCATCATTGACGGAATGAACGGCGGCTGCGTAGTCACGTTCTCCAAGGGGGAGACCGATCAGGCCAGGCTCGAAGGCTTTACGATCCAGTACGGCCGCTCCACCGGAGGAGGCGGCATTCATATCGAATCCAAATCCTCTCCCATCATTGCCAATTGTGTTATCACTAACTGCCTGACCGAGCACTACGGAGGCGGGGTTCACATTTACAACTCCTCGCCCACGCTGACCAACTGCATCATTTCCGGAAACTATGGCGGGCACGGGGGAGCGGTCTCGATCCAATACCATTCGTCCCCCCGGATCATCAACTGCGACCTCTCGCAGAATACCGCCAACGAAGGCGGCGCGATCGCCTCGTATGGCTCTGAGCCAACCATTACCGGTTGCAGCATCTTACAGAATCTCACAGTGGTTGCGGATTCCGGCGAAGGTGGCGGTATCTTGATCTCCACTGGCGCCCCAAAGATCAGCCATTGCACGATAGCGGACAACTATTCCGCCATGAACGGCGGCGGAGTCAGTTGTTTCAACTCCCTGCTCACGTTTGACCAGTGCGTCATCTCCGGAAATCGGGCCTACTACACGGGCGGTGGGATCGCGGTCAACAACGGCGCCCCAAGCTTTACTCGCTGCCTGATCTCGGGAAATCGCAATTACTACGGCGGCGGCGGTCTTGACATCAAATACGCTTCACCCAAAATCGCCAACTGCATCATTTCGGGGAACTCAACCACCACGACACCCGGAGGTGGAGGCATTAACTGCATCGAAGCGTTCCCCGCCGTCGTCAACTGCACCATCGCCGGAAACAGCGCCGCGGATGGCCATGGCGGCGGGATCGAATCCAGCGACTCAGTGCCCGACGTGGTCAATACGATTGTTTGGGGCAACTCGCCCACGCAGATCGGAGTGCATGATTCCATTTTCTATCCCAACCGCGAGCCGGTCGTCAGCTACTGCGATGTCGAAGGGAGCTACGTCGGGACGGCCAACCTCAATGCCGATCCGCTCTTCGTGAATCTCGCGATCGGGGACTTCCATCTCCAGGCCGCTTCTCCCTGCATCGATACGGGCGCTATCGCGAAGGCCCCAGATGATGATATCGAGGGAACCGCACGGCCGCAGGACGGCAATGCTGACGGCCTGGCGATCGTGGATATGGGGGCATATGAAGTCGCCGGCCCGTTGGAGCTTTTGATCGGCTTCCTCCTGGACCCGGCCGATCCTAATTACATTCCCGACAGCGCCTTCAGAAATCCGACGAACCAGGTGGAGCTCGCAAGCAAGCTCCAGAGCGTTGTGCAGATGATCCAGCGCGACGAGCACCATCGTGCTTTGGAGAATCTCCAAAACGATGTTCTTCAGAACGTTGACGGGTGCGCCGCCACCGGCGCCCCGGATCCGGACGACTGGATCGTCGATTGTCAGCACCAGGCACTAGCCTACCAACGTGTGATCCGGGCGATTGCCGGCCTCCTGCCATTGGCCCGCGCTTCCGGCTCCATTCAGGTGGGGGTAGCCGAGGGTTACTGTTGGATCGGGCTCCCCACCGAACCGGCCTCCACCTACCAACTGCAATGCTCCACGAACCTGAGTTCATGGGACACCCTGGTAGCGAATATTCCCGGCACGGGGGATTACTATCAGGTTCTGGATCCCGCCCCGGTCACCAGCCAGGGGATGCGATGTTATCGCGCCGTCCAGTTCTTTGGCCCCGCCCCGGGCGAACCAGCCGGCAACCCCGATCCCGCCGCGTGGGCGTGGGTATCCCCAGGGAGCTTTGCGATGGGGAGTGGTGCCAACTCAGCCGGCAGCGAGTCGGATGAGAAGCCGGCGACGCTGGTGGTTCTCACCAATGGCTTCTGGGCGCAACGGTTTGAAGCTACACAGCAGGAGTATCTGGAATTGATCGGCTCTAACCCGGCGTGGTTCGTTGGCGACACCAGTCGCCCCGTGGAATACGTCAGCTACAGCGAAGCCAGAAATTACTGCGCTTTGCTGACCGCTCGGGAGCAGGCCGCCGGGCGGCTGCCGGCTGGCTACACTTACCGCCTCCCCACCGAGGCCGAGTGGGAATATGCCTGCCGCGCCGGCAGCACCACGGAATTCTGCTATGGCGACGACCCGACGGGTGGCGAACTGGGTTACTACGCCTGGCTCTGGGACAACAGTGGTTCCACGAACATGCCCCCCGGCTACTCCTATTACATGGGCGGCAAATACTACACCACCCAGCCTGTCGGCACGCGCCAGATGAACCGCTGGGGCCTCAGCGACATGCACGGCAGCATCTGGGAATGGTGCCTCGACTGGTACGCCACCTATCCGGGCGGCACCGTGACGAACTACCTCGGCGCCAGCAACGGCACTTCCCGCGTCATCCGGGGCGGCAGTTGGAACGGCGGCCCGGGAACGTGCAGGTCCGCTAACCGCAGCGCCGCCTTCCCGGATGGTCGCAGCAGCGGCGTCGGTTTCCGCGCCATCCTGGCCAGGTAACTCCTCAGGCTCAACTCCTTTCCCCTATGAAGCGCATCCCTCCTCTCACCTCACTGGGGCTGGCACTCAGCGTCGTCTGTTCCGTGAAAGTCGCCGCTCAGGCAATCATTCCCCCGCCCACGCCGGCTTACCAGGGGAGAATCCAAATGCGCGCCACGGACTCCACCCCTTGGTGGCCGCCGCAGGCGGCCGCTCCGTCGAACGCCCCCAACGTGCTGCTGATCCTCATTGACGACGCCGGTTTTGGCGCCACCAGCACCTTCGGCGGACCGATCCCGACGCCGACGTTTGACCGCCTCGCTAGCCGAGGCCTTCGTTACACCCACTTTCACACCACCGCGCTGTGTTCGCCCACCCGCGCCGCGCTCATCACCGGCCGCAACCACCACTCGGTTCACACCGGCGTCATCACCGAGCAAGCGACCGGGTACCCCGGCTATGATTCGCTGATGGGCAAGGACACCGCCACCATCGGGGAAATGCTCCGGCTCAACGGCTTTAACACCGGCTGGTTCGGCAAAAACCACAATGTCCCCGACTGGCAGACCAGCCAAGCCGGGGCGTTCGATCTCTGGCCGACCGCGCTGGGCTTCGAGTATTTTTACGGCTTCATCGGCGGCGACACCAGCCAGTGGACTCCGGCGGTCTACGAAGGCACTAGCCCGATTGAACCCTACATCGGAAATACCAACTACATCTTCAACACCGACCTGGCCGACAAAGCCATCTCTTGGATTCAGCAGCAGAAGGCGCTGGCGCCAAGCAAGCCGTTCTTCGTCTATTACGCCCCCGGCGCCACCCACGCGCCGCACCACGCCCCGCCGAAATGGATCAACATGTTCACCAACCGCTTCACCGAGGGCTGGGATGTGCAGCGAGCCATGACGCTCTCCAACCAGATCGTCAAAGGCCTCGCACCGTCCAACACCATCCTCACGCCGCGTCCAGCCTCGATTCCAGCATGGAACTCCGACAAATTCACCGACGACTACCGCAACCTCATGAGCTACATGATGCAGGTCTATGCCGCCTACATGGCGCACACGGACTATGAGATTGGCCGCGTGCTGGACGCCGTGAACGCCCTCGGCCAGGATCAGGCGGACAACACCCTCATCATCGCCATCATCGGCGACAACGGCGCCAGCCCCGAAGGCAGCCAATACGGTATCTTCAATGAAATGATCTCGATGAACTACGTCATGCCTGCAAACATGATCCAGCTTCAGCAGGAACACCGCGCCGACCTGGGCACCGCCCGCGCCTACAACCACTACCCTATCGGCTGGTGCTGGGCCATGGATTCGCCCTTCCAGTGGACCAAGCAGGTCGCGTCGCACTACGGCGGCACGCGGAACCCCCTCATCATCTCCTGGCCAAAACGCATCAAGGATTTCAACGGCATCCGCAACCAGTGGCACCACACCATTGACATCGTGCCGACCATCCTCGATTGCCTCGGAATTCCCCAGCCAAACGTCGTCAACGGCATGACCCAAAAGCCCATCGAAGGCGTCAGCATGGCTTACTCCTTCGACAGCCCCACCGCCGCCAGCACCCGCAAGACGCAGTACTTCGAGCTGTTTGGCAACCGTGCCATCTACCACGACGGCTGGGTCGCCTGCACCACGCCGGCCACGCTGCCTTGGGACTCTACCGTGACGCCCGTGGACATCATTGACGGCTACGAGTGGGAACTCTACAACGTCGCCAACGACTTCTCCGAAGGCAATAATCTCGCCGCGTCACAGCCCGCCAAGCTCAAGGAGATGCAGAAGCTGTTCTACTCGGAAGCCGGCAAGTACAACGTCCTGCCCCTCGACAACCGGAAGGTCGAGCGGATGGATGTCTCCACCCGCCCCAGCCTCACCTACGGTCGCGCCACCTTCACCTACACTGCCCCCGTCAAGCGCATCACCGAAGGCGCCGCCCCCGACCTCAAGAACCGCTCCTTCACCCTCTCGGCGGAAGTCGTCGTCTCAAACGCCGTCCCCACCGGTGTGCTCGGCACGCAGGGCGGTCGCTTTGGCGGCTGGGCGCTCTATCTCAAGAACGGTAAACCCACCTACTGCTACAACTACGTCAGCCTGACCAATACCTACGTCTCGGCCGATGCTCCCCTGCCGCCGGGCACCAACCACATCGCCCTGGACTTCGCTTACGACGGCGGCGGCATCGGCCTGGGCGGCTGGGCCACGCTCTCCGTCAACGGTTCCCAAGCTGGCCGGGTCCACGTTCCCGCCACCGCCGGCTACCGCATCTCCTTCGATGAAACCTTCGACGTGGGCCAGGACACCGGCACGCCGGTGAACGACGACTACCCAGTGCCATTCGCGTTCACGGACCAGCTTAACCAGTTCACCATTACCCTGCTGCCGGTGCCCTCCGGCGATCAGGCCACAGTCGGCCGAGCCGCGCTCGAGGGTCGCATCGCCAAGGGGATGCAAGAGTGACGCGCTAGGCGTGCCTCGAGGCCCGGAGATTGCTGCAATTCTGTCTTGGCCCCGCCCAGCATGCAAGAAGCATAATACTCATATCACAGAAACAAAGAGAGAAACAGACCATGAAAGCAATGACATTGGCCGCAGTGCTGGCGGCGGCGTCGCTGATTCTGGCACACGGGCAGCTAGAGATCGAGTCCTTCACTCGAGACGGACAATTAACTTGGAGCGATCCGGGCGGGACGGGCACGCACTACGCAGTGCAATGGTCCGACGCCGGGCTGACCAACTGGTATTCGTGGCAGCAGGCACAGGCCCGTCTGAGCGGCTTGGGCCCCACGGGCAGCGTTTACGTGCCCATGTTCTACCGGATGGTGTCGCCGGACCCGACCTACAACTCGAACGCCACTTACAGCTAC
The DNA here is from genome assembly GCA_964535555.1 of uncultured Verrucomicrobiota bacterium. Classification (GTDB taxonomy): domain Bacteria; phylum Verrucomicrobiota; class Verrucomicrobiia; order Limisphaerales; family J093; genus DSVZ01. The sequence goes on along the minus strand of CAZHUS010000060.1, from coordinate 4,235 downwards.
TACTACCAGACAGTGCCAACGGTCAAACTGCCCCTGCCGCTCGCCAGCAACGAGATGCGCATCACCTTCATGGGCTCAATGATTCCCCTGCCGGTGCGCCGCGTCCAGGCGGAGATGAGCGTCTTCGTGGAGGTGGGCTGGCAGAACGATACGAACGACCTCGTCTACCACGGGCGGGCGTTGGACCAGTTTGTGTTCGACTGCGGCGCCGGGGTCTCGGCCAATTTCGCCGCCGCATCGGTTAATTTCCGCCGGATGGACAAGGTGTTCATTAACCACCTGCACGCCGACCATATGAGCGATCTTGCGCACATCTATTGCTTCGGCGCGGCGGCTGATCGCAAGTCGCCCCTCTTCGTTTTCGGACCGGGGCCATCCGGGGTGCCGGATCCGCTCGACGGGACCGTCTACGACGACGGCGTCAGCAATTTCTGCGCGAACGCGCGCGCCGCGTGGCGCTGGCACTCGGAGAGCTTCAGCTTTCAGTCCACGGCCTACACGAATTACGCCGGCCCGACCAAGGAGAGCTGGGGACTGCCGGTCGATCCCATTCCGGTCGGGAAGGACCCGACGAACGACGCTTATGCCATGATCCCGATTCAGTTGCCGTGGACCAACATCGGGGGCGTCGCCTATCAGAACCCCTCCACCGGGGTGAAAGTCACTCACTATCCCGTTATCCACACTCGCAAAGGCTCGATCGGCTACATGCTGGAATGGACACCCCCCGGAACCAACAAGCCCTTGACAATGCTCTATAGTAGCGACAGCAAACCCGAAACCAACAGCGTGAACCTGGCCTGCAACGGAACCAATGGCGTGGCCGTGTTCATCCACGAGATGGTCATTCCACCCGACATGTGGGCCTGGAAACAACTGGGGCTCAGCGGTCCGCCCTCCCCGGCCAACACGAATCTGTACAGCATGTGGCAGGCCGCTACTGCGGAGTTGACCCGGGTTCAGAACAGCTCGCACACGCCGCAAGGCGCCTACGGATACATGCTGAGCCAGATCCAGCCCGCTCCGCGGCTTGCTGTCGCCACGCATTTCCCCGTGGCTGACGATACGGTCGCGAGCGCCTTCTCCAGCGTTCAGGCGCATTGCACCAACATCGTGTTCGGCCGGGACATCGTCTGGTCCTTTGACCTCATGGTGCTCCGGGTGTTCCCGGACCGGATCGAGCAGTTGCGGGCGGACGTCTCCGATTTCGCGTGGAACCCGCAGCCCCAACTCCCGCCAGACCTGAGCGTACCCAAGTATAGCACGAACGGCGTTGGCAATCCCTTCGCCCAGATTGACCTCTCAACGCAGATTTCTTCGACCAATCAGGATGGCAGCGTCAACTACCGTTCGGACGGTTATTGACGTATGCGGAAAACAACGACTGTGGCCACGGCGCAAGCTTCCCGCAGTGTCCTCGCATGGACGCCGTCCGCAGGGACCTCCACTCCGCCGCGTTGCGTTCCGGCTCCGAAGGCCGGCTGGCAATGCCTGTGCGTGTGTGATCCAAAGCGCGTAACCCGAAACCGACACAACGAACGCATGAGGGAATCGATGCGAACCAACCAGAGCAAAGCCAGGTCATTGAACACGCAGCGTGCAATGACGAAGTTCAGTTCCATTCTCAAACCAGTCTTGCCAACCATCGCCGGCCTGGCCATGCTCGCGATCGTCCCCAGCCCCACGGCAGCCCAGACGACAACCGACTGGCGCGAGGAGTACGCCTACACCTTGGGCGTCCAGGCCTACATCTATTACTTCCCGTGGCTCAATATGGCCCAGTACCGCTGGCAGTGGGTGACCCAACCTCCTGCCTCGGCACCGTCGGCCCCGCTGAACCAGTTCTGGCACGCGAGGGTCCTCGCAGACGCCAGCTATCGCGGCGGCGGTTCGCCGAACACGGACACGTTGTATTCGCTGGCATGGATTGATCTTACCCACGAACCCCTGATTCTCTCTGTGCCCGCCGTCACCAACCGCTATTTCACCTTCGAGTTGTCCTCGATGGACTCAGACAACTTCGGCTACGTCGGCCTGCGGACCACCGGCAGCGCCGGGGGCAATTACGCCATCCTCGGCCCACATTGGTATGGGACTCTGCCAGCAGGCGTGAGTGCCGGGGCGCCACCGAACGAACTGCGATCCCGGACCCCCTATGCCTTCATCACCGGGCGGACTGTGGTGTACGGCACGAACGATTTGACCAACGTTTACCGGCTCCAAGCCCAGTACAAGCTCACGCCGCTGAGCTATTGGGGAACGACCAACGTGCCGTCGGTCAACACCAACGTGTTCCAGCCTTACAGCACGAACAGCCATCCTCTCGCGACCTGGATGACGATCAATCAGGCTGTGACCGAAAACCCGCCGAACGTGGCGAGCCAGCAAGGGTTGATTGACTGGTTCACCGACATTGGTGTGGGCCCAGGGCAGGACGTAGCCCAGATGGATCCATCCACGCAGACGGGGTTGCGGCAGGCCGCGCAAGACGCCTACGCACTGATGACCGACATCCTCGCCGCCGGAATGAATTCCGCGGTCACGAACGGCTGGAGCTATCCGCTGCCGAGCATCGGCCGCTCCGGCCAATACGACGATGTCCTCACCCGAGCAGTCTTCCAGAGCTTGGGCGGCATCGTTGCCAACGATCCCGCCGAATCGGTTTATCTGAACACGACCACAGACCAGGACCGCCGCCTCCTGTCCGGAACCAACCGATACGCAATCCAGTTCGCGCCCGGTGGCTTGCCCGAGGTGGGCGCTTTCTGGTCCGTGACGATGTACGACACGACCCAGAATCTCGTGACGAACAGCCTCAACCGCTACAAGCTCGGCAGTTTGTCGTCGCCGCCGCTGGCCACCAACCTCGACGGCAGTGTCACGCTGTATCTGCAAACCAACTCACCCGGCGCGGACAAGGAATCCAACTGGCTGCCAGCCCCGCCCGGCAACTTCAATCTGCTCCTCCGCTGCTACATGCCTGGCGCCGCCATCGTGAGTCAGATCTGGGGGCCGCCGCCGATCCAGAAGGTCCTCCCGCCTCCCATCTTGCGAGCCGAGCTTGTGAACGGCAGCGTGAAGGTGGCGTGGACGGACGGTGCGGGATTGCGATTCCAGGTTCAGTATGCGACGGAGATTCCGGCCAGCGGAGTGATTCCGTGGATAGCTGTGCCGGGGGACATCACTTCGACGAACAGCGATTACCGTTTCGCAGACGACCGCACAGCGCCAGGCAAGTATTACCGAGTTCTGCGGTTGCCCTGAGGAAAACCTCCGCGCGAAATGAGCAGTCTCCGCCAATCCTGCCGGGCGTTGGGACCGGCCGACGCTCACGGCGCGGCGCACAGTCTGCCGATTTGGAAATCGGGGTGCGCGGGGTCAACCCGCGGGCTGGTTCGGTCATGATGGTTGGTCATTGGTCGGCTCACGAGAGACCATCGCCGCGCCCCCGCTCGGCCCCGTGCTCTCCTTCACCACGGGTACAGGTTGCGGTTGGCGCTCTTGGACGTCCCCAAGCCCACCCGCGCCGCGATCCGCTTGAGCGGCAGCGTCGTTTCCCGTCGTAGCCGCGCCGCCAGCGCCGGGTCGGATTTCTGCAACTTCATGTGCTCCGTGAGATTCCAGCTTTCCTTGCGAAAGGGATTTCTCGCGAACCGATTACCGCCACCAGCCCCACCGGAGCCGTGGCCGGCAGCACCGCCGCCGGCATTGGAATCAAAGAGGTGCGGAGCTTCACTGACCTGGAGGTCGATCCACTCCGCCAAGGACAGAGGCGTCATGCCATCCTTGTCCACACGGGCAGTCTGACCATCCGCCTCGAATGCCTGGGGAACACCGTTCACCAGGCGGAAAGTGTTTCGCGCTCGCGACGTAATGTCGTGAATCGCACTGATCCGCAGACTGCCCTTGGTCGCCTCAGCCACCACCGCTTGGTTAATCTGAATCGCGGTCATCCCCAGCATGTCGGCGTCGTTGATGAACGCCCGCATCGCTTTGCCCAACCCGTTCGCGCCTTCGGGAACCTTGATGAACGGCAAGCGTCGGAACAGCAATCCCAGGTAACCATCCGCCGAGCTCGCAGTCGCATTGAGGAACGAAGCACGCGCCCGGCATGTGAATCAGATGTGCTCTGAGTCGCACGCACCACTCGCTGCGTCGTGCAGATCGTGCGGCGACTGGCGAGCGTGTTGCTTCGGCAAGCGTGCGTGAGGGCTCGGATCGGGACGGCGTAGGTT
>CAZHUS010000059.1:0-46946 GCA_964535555.1 uncultured Verrucomicrobiota bacterium | reverse complement strand
ATCGCACTTATCTAATTGAGCGACAAATAGATACATGTTTCATTCCAGACACTACGTAGGGCCGGACCGGTCGGTGGTGCCAGGCACGGCGCAGGGGCTCCCAAAGATCCAGTTGGTACTCGTACACGCTATCGATCGCCAGCCACGGCTGATCACCGTAGGTCTCGACCGCGGACGTCTGCCCTCCATGCGCCGTCATGAGCTGACGTGCGCCGCCATCGCGCAGCCCTTGTGCGAGTTCCTCGCCGGCCCAGCGCTCCGCAGGCGGCAGGGCGTAGTCGCCTCCCGGCATCCACACCAGGTTGGGGAGGTCCCGGAAGCGGGTTCCTACGTAACGCCCGAACTGGCGAAGCGCCACGGGACCGGCAGCCTTGATCTCCTTGAAGAAGCCCTCATCTCCGCCGCCCCAGCCCAGGTAGGCGGGGCAGAGCCAGACCGAGATCCCACGTCGCTGCGCGGCTGCAAAGGCGCGATGCGCATAGTCGAAGTAGGCCGGGTTTGGTTTCGTGAAGTCGCCGGGGGCCAGGAAGGGAGTGGTGCCGTCCATCTGGGCTGGCGCTTTCGTGGCGAACTTGTGTTCGAGAAGATTCACGATGATGGCGTTGAAGCCGCGACGTGCGCGATCGTCCAGGTAACGCTCGATCTCCGGTTCGCTCAGTTGGACGATCAGCGACCAGGCGGTGTCGCCCACCACGAGAAAGGGGCTGTCTGCCTGGTCCACGAGATAGCGGCCGTTCTGGCTTGCCTTCAAGGGGAAGACGGTTGCCGGCGAGGCCTCACCCGCGGCGTCACTTCGCAGCAACAAGACGAAGGCGAGAATACCGGCTGTTTTGGCGACAAGCCGGCGGCACGTGCGACGCTCCCACAGCCGTGGTCCTGGTGGGATGGGCATTCCCGTGAGCTGGAATCCGCTCAGGCAGGCGCGACTCGACGCGGGGGTGGCGCGCCAAGGTTCCTTCGGAATGGTGAGAACGTTTTGCATGATCAGTCCGTGAAGAGTTGGCCGGCGCGCGAACTGTGGCAAGGCCCCGCGTCGGGAGCCAGTCCTGTCCCGCCCGGGGGCGAGGAAACTGACACCGCACCCGCGAACCGTGCGTCTTCAAAAGCCGAGCCGGCCGACCGGCTAGAGCAGCGTCATCTGTCGCGCGGTGGGCTCCCGGAGATTGCTGACGCCGAGCCCCAGCAGGCGGAGCGGGCTCTTCACCAGCTTGTCGCGGGCGAGCAGATGGCAGCCGAGTCGGTAAATATCGCGGGGTTCGGAGATCGCCTCTTCCACGGTGAGCTGGCGGGTCAGGGTTGTGAAGTCCCCGTAGCGGACCTTGACCTGGACCGTGTGGGCGGCCAGGTGCCGTCGTTTGAGCGTCGCCGCGATCTCGGCGGCTTGGGTCCGCAAACAGCGCCGCAATTCCGGACGATCCTCAGTGTCCCGCAGGAAGGTCTCCTCGGCGCTGACGCTCTTCACCTCGTCCCCGAGTTCCAGGGGCCGGTCGTCTTCGCCGAACGCGAACTGTTTGAGTTTCGGCCCGAATGAACCGACCAGGGCGCGGAGATCACCCGGGTGGTCCTGGAGGTCACCGACAGTTCGAAGTCCCGCCTTCAGGAGGGTCTGGGCCGTGACTTCGCCCACGCCATACAGGACCCGCACCGGAAGGGGGCGCAGAAACCGCACCTTCTCCCGCTCGGGCACCACGGTCAGGCCATTGGGCTTCTTGAAGTCGCTGGCAATTTTGGCCAGCAGCTTGTTCGAGGCGATGCCGATCGTGGCGGTGAGTCCGCGCTCGGCCTGGATGCGGGCCTTCAACTCGCAAGCGACTGGAACGCACGCCTGCAGGGAGGCATCCGCATCGCCGGCCTGGCAACGGCTCGAGAGGTCAAGATAGGCTTCGTCGATGGACATTGGTTCCACCACCGCGCCGGTCCCGGCCATCAGCGCGCGAATGATCGCCGACTCCTCCTGGTATCGCTCCATCCGCGGACGAACGAAGACGCCTTGGGGGCAGAGCCGTCCGGCGGTCACGCTGGGCATGGCCGACCGGACCCCGAAGCGGCGCGCCTCGTAGCTGGCCGCGGCCACGACGCCGCGTTGTGTCGGCGGCGCTCCCACAATGACCGGGCGTCCCCGCAAAGCGGGTTGATCGCGTTGCTCCACCGAGGCGTAGAACGCGTCCATGTCGAGATGGCAGACCACCCGGAACACGGCGGGGAGATTGCCATCAACCCGCCGAGCGACCAAGCGTGAGGCCTGCTCCGGAGGCTTTCGTCGAAGGCACCTTCGGGCGACAGTGGCCCCGGCATCATGAAGCGCCGGACGCTCAAGGCCCTGCGCGCTGCGCCGTGGGCGGGGCACCATCACCATGTGTACGTGGTGTTGCTCGCCCCGGCCGCCAGCCGGTTGAGGGCGGTCCGGGCAGCCAACCCGCAGCGCCGCCGCGGCAAGCCATGCGTTTACGTGGGCATGACCGGCTTGAAACCGGAGGAGCGATTCGCGAACCACAAGCAGGGCGTCAAGGCCGCCCCGATCGTGCAGCGTTACGGAATCCACCTGTTGCCCGAACTTTACGAGCACCTGAACCCGATGCCCTACGATGCCGCGCTGCAGATGGAACAGGACCTTGCCGAGGATCTTCGGAGGGAAGGGTACACCGTAACGGGCGGGCACTAAGGGTGGGTCTAAAGGACCGCGACCGCTCCGAGGTCGCAGCGGCCACGAACAGGAGCGCGCGTTGGGGCCTGAAGCAGCCGCCCCTTCACCGCCCGCACATGCTGCGGCTGGAGACCGGCCGTGGTCCCGAGATTGCCGCTTGAGTCTTGCAGACGACCGGAAAAACCCCCTCAATCCTCCCACCTGCTGCACCCCTGACCAGATTCGGACGACCAGCCATCGGAGTGCGCCGGGAACACGTATGCGAAATGATTCCAGCTCCCCTCTCACGCGTCGCCAGTTCCTCCGGCACGCCACCACGGGCGCGGCGGCGGTGGCATTACCGGCCCTGGTGCCGGCGAGCGTGTTCGGTCGCAACGGCAACGTGGCGCCGAGCAACCGGATTGTCATGGGCGGCATCGGCCTCGGGGGACGGGGCTCGTTCGACATGAGCGTGCTGCTGGCCATGCCCGAGGTACAGTGGGTGGCGGTTTGCGACGTGGTCAAACGTCAGCGGGAAGCTGCGCGGAACATGGTCAATGCGAAGCTCGGCAACCAGGACTGCGCCGCGTATGGCGATCTGCGCCAGTTTCTCCAGGAGCGCACGGACGTGGACGCGGTGCTGATCGCCACGGGCGATCGCTGGCATGCCCTCGCCTCGGTCCTGGCAATGCGAGCGGGCAAAGACGTCTACTGCGAGAAACCCGCCTGCCTCACCATGGCCGAGGGCCAGATGGTGGTGGAAACGGCCCGCCGATATGGCCGTGTTTACCAGACCGGCGCCCAACGCCTCAGCGAACCCCACCACGTCTTCGCCATCGAGATCGCGAAGGCCGGCAGGCTTGGCCCCATTCACACCGCGTACGCTGACATCCGCTGGCGGGACGGACTGCGCCACGACTGGTTGCCGGCCGAACCGGAGCCCTCGAAGGACGAGTTGGATTGGGATCTCTGGCTTGGGGCCTGCCCCTGGCGTCCGTACAACAGCAGCTACGTGAACGGTGGCGGCTGGTACCATTTCTTCGATCTGGCCACGGACGTGGCGATGTGGGGGGCTCACACCGTGGCGCAGGCGCTCGCCGGCCTCGACATGACGAATGTCCACTCCATCCAGTTCGAGTATCCGGGACCGGACGTCACGATGACGACGCGGCTGTCCAACGGCGTGAACCTGGTGTTGTACCGCACCGCCGGCTCGGTATGGGACCGCTGCGAGTACTGGCATGGGGCCTGTGGCGAGCGTTTCGACGGTCCCGAAGGGTGGGCGGCAGCCGCCGACGGCTACACCGGCCCGGATGTCTCGTCCCCGGCTTTGCTGCAGGACTACAGGCGGGTTTTGGCGGACTACACCGCCCGGACCGGCCGGCCGTTGAACCACGTGCAGGACTTCGTCGATTGCATCCGGTCTCGTCGGCCAACCGTCGCCAACCCGGAAGTCATGTACCGCTCGATGAGCATTTGCCTGGCGGCCGACATTTGCGAGCACCTGAAGCGCCATCTCACGTTCGATCTCGCCAAATCGGAGTTCGTCAACGACGCCCAGGCGAACCGGCTGCGATCACGGGCCATGCGGCCGCCCTACACATTCTAAGCCGCTGGCTGTAGCCGGAAACGTCCGGCGTTAGGAGCCCGTGACGCGCAGAATCCGGGCGACGCTCGACGCCCCTAAGCCCGGGAACGACGCGCAATGGCCCGCTGGGCGTGTCTGCTTTTCAGGACGACGGCCAGTCTGAAGCCAGCGTCGGCGGTTCGGCATGTGGAAATGCGGTAGAAGTCAGCCAAAGTCAGCCGGAAGCGTCTTGGGCTGGTCACACGCTTAGCACGCGTGCCGGGTTGCAGAATGCGCGAACGCCGGCGCTTCCGACATCCATCTGTCCCCAGTCCCCGAGCCAGCCGGCGGTTTCGCCAGCCGGGTGACTTGGCCCAGGTTCAGCTTGACTGCCGCGCAGGACATCCAGAGGCAGGGCAGCCAGCCATCGCGCGAGGCTCGATCTCTCTTTCACCCTTCGATTTGCCATGCTCGAAGCCGTCATGTTCTGGAACGGCAAGGCGTCCTCGAGCATGTCGACGCCGTGGCGGTTCACCGCTTCCCGCTCGACTGGAACCTCTGGCAACTCGATGACTGGCCGGCGAAGCTTGAGGAGATTCGCCAGGTCACCCGGCTCCCGCTCTGGGTTTCAGAAGTAGGCGTGTCGAGCTTTGGAGCCGCGGAGGTCCAGGAAGTCGGATTGCGGCGCACAGCCGAACTGCGGACGGGTCGGTCCGAACGGATCCCCTGGCACAGCTTGTACGATCTGCCGCGCGACTGGGCAGCCACCACGCGGCATCGCGAGGCGGAAGGGTCTCCGTACCATCGTCATTTCTACATGGGGCTGCTGTGCGAGGACGGCACCCCCAAGAAGGCGCTGCGGCAAGGCCGGGAGGGCTTGCCCTCCCGGCCTTGAGTTCATGGGCCTCATCCCTGATGGACGGGCCTCAGGGTGAAACGTCTACTTCGCGCTGCGGAAGAAGACGGCACCCGATGCCGGAGTCGGGACGACGTAAGGACTCGTCGCGCCGGTGACTGGAGCGTAGGGGCCTGCGACCGAGTTCGCCGACTCGAGCGTTCCCTCGAAGGTGATGCTGGCCCCGGTGGCGGTCCGGCTGATCGTGATGGTCGGAGGTTCGACCGCGCCCTGGACCAGCTTGACGGGGTTGCTGGTGATGCTCTTGCCCGGGGCGGAGACGATCAGGCGGAACTGCGCGTTGAAGTCCGCAGCCACCGGATAGATCGTGTAGGAGGTGCGCGTGGCGCCGGCGATGTCGGCCCAGGCGGCGCCGTCATTGCGTTGCCACTGGTAAACCGGCGTGACCGGCGTGCCTTGCTTGCTCGCCGAAACCTCGGCGGCGAACGTCGAGGCCTTCGCGGCCTTGCCGATGACCAGTTGCAGGCTCTTGATCACCCAGTTCGGGTCGGTACCCGCGGAGCACTCATCCCAGATGCCGGCAAACTGCACCGCGATGGTGTCGTTCTTGGTGAACGTGCCCAGCAAGGCCGAACTGGTGATGAAAGTACCGGCCGAGTAACCCGGGGAATCGCCGTTGAAGGCGCGCTTCCCATTCGCGATGCCGGTGCCGATGATCAGGCCCTCGGCATAGCCGTTGGCGGTGAAGTTCTCCGCCGGAACCAGCGTAAACGGCCCCCCGTTGACGCTGATGAACACCTGTCCTGCATCCCACAGGTCGCCCTCGAACGAGTAGCGGTGCGAGAAGCTCAAGGTCACCTCGTCGGATTCCGGCAGGACATACGCCGGGCTGGTGAGCTTGGAGTTGTAGGGGCCGGTGCAGGCGCTCTCGCTGCCCTTGGCCACCCATTGCCCGTTGGCTCCTTCATAGAGCCACGGTCCCGGAGGAGGAGGCGTCGTGTTTTCGACGGTGAAGTTGCCATTGTTCTTGGCGAAATCCTGGATGATCATCGGCAGCAGATCGAGCTTGACGCTGTCGATCACCCAGTTCGGGAGCGTGCCCGCGGAGCACTCGTCCCAGATGCCGGCGAACTGCACCGCGATGGTGTCATCCTTGCTGAACGTCCCGAGGAGGGCCTTGCTGGTGATGAATTCGCCATTGGCGTACCCGGGCGAGTTGCCGTTGAAGGCGCGCTTCCCATTGGCAATGCCCGTGCCGATGATGAGCCCCTCGGCGTAGCCGTTGGCCGAGAAGTTCTCGGCCGGAACCAGCGAGAAGGCACCGCCGTTGACACTCACGAACACCTGTCCCGCGTCCCACAGGTCGCCTTCAAAGGAATAGCGATGGCTGAAGGACAGCGACACCGAACCATCCTGGGTCAACTTGATCCCCGGGCTGCTCAGCTTGGAGTTATACGGGCCGGTGCAGGCGCTCTCGCTGCCGTCGGCGACCCACTTGCCGCTCGCCGCGTCATAGACCCACGGGCCCGGAGGAGCCGGCTCCGTGTTCACCACGGTGAATCCGCCGTCATTGGCGTTGAAGTCGCGGGAGTAGAACTCGATGCCGGTGGAGGGCAGAACGCCAACCTGGTCGGTCGGCTGCTGCGTGAAGGCCAGGTCCGTATTCGGATCAACGTACGTCGAGAGGTACTGGCCCGGCAGGTAGGGCAGGGCGGCTGCGGCCGTGGTGTCCGTGCTCTTCCGCCATGCCACCATCAGGTAATCGCCACCCCCCGCCTCCTTGAGGAGGGCGAGGACGCCGTACCGCCTGCCCGCGACGAGGGAAATCGGGGTCGCCGTCGTTGCCGGGTCTCCGCTCTCGGGTTCGTAGAAGCCGTCGCAGCAATCGGGTTCGTTGCAGATCGGGAAGTCCGTTGCCGGATCGGGAATCGTGTCGTTCGAGCTGAGGTACAGCCGGGCCGCGTCGTCGGCGCGAAGGAAGAAGTAGTAATCGCCAGACTCGGTGGGCGTGATCCAGCCGGTGATCTTGGCGAGGTAATTCTCGTGGGAATCGTCCGCAAAGAACGTGCGGGTGTCGAACCGCCCGCTGAGGAAGCCGGTGGTCGTCGGGGTCCCGTCAACGACGCGCGGATCCTGGAGCGCCGTGTCGATGTCCGCATCGCTCGCGCCGGTCAGGTTGTCGAAGTGCTCGAAAAGGAGGTATCCCGTGGCGAGAGTCCAGGAGGTGAACTGCACCGAGTTCCCGGCAGCGACCGGGTTCTTGGCAGCGCTCTGATCCTTCACGCCGGTCACCGTCAGGGTGTAGGTCTGGCCGGCGGTCTGCGTCGAGGTGACCAGGTCCACCATGTTGTCGCCGGCGCTGCCCGCGGGAGCGACCAAAGTCGCCGAGGTGATCGTCAGGCCCGCAATCTGGTAGTTGGCGGCAGTCTGGGCAGACGCCGCATCCACAGGCTCCGAGAACCACACGCGCACGCCTTTGAAGCTCTTCGTGCCGGTCGCGTACTGCAGGACGGGGGCCGAGGTGTCGGCGGTGACGGTGAGCGTCGCTTCCTGCGATGTCGCCGCACCCGACGCATTGGTCACTGTGCACTTGTACTTGGCGCCGTTGCCGGCGTACGAGGCGCGAGGAATGGTGTAGGTCGCGGCCGTGGCGCCGGCGATCTGCACGTTGTTGCTCAGCCACTGGAGCGTCAACGGCGCCGAACCGTCGTAGCCCACGGTGAAGCTCACCGGTGATCCTTCGGCCACGGTCTGGCTTTGAGGTTGCGTGGTGATCGAGGGCGCGGCGTTGTTGGCCCGGGTGGTGGTCACGCTCAGATCATCGATCCACTGGTTCGCGTTCTCGCCGCCGGTGCGGGCGCCGATTCCGAACTGCCCCGCCTGGGGCGCGAAGGCGGGAAGGACCACATCGGTGTGCACCGCCTGGCCCTTGTGCTTCACGCTCAAGGTGCCGTTCCGGTTGAGCACGATTTCCACATCCTCGAACTGGCTGGTGACCATGTCGGCCTTGACGAACTTGGCACTGGCCACGACCGCGCCGTTGTACTTCACGTCGATGGCCGGCGCTTCGCCGCCCCCGTTATCATAGATGTCGAAGGCGACGATGACGCCATTCCCGGTGCCTTCTTCGCCGAAGTTCGAGAAAGACGTGACCTCGGGCCCGAAGCTGAAGGAAAAACCGTCGGCCGGGTTGCCCGATCCGGGGCCAACCTGGACCTTGAATCGCACCGTGAAGCTCTCGATCGCCGCCCCGCCGTCGAGGTCATCCAGGACGATCGTGGCCTGCTGGCTGTTCTCGTTGTAGGTGAGCGCCAAGTGCCCGTCTTCGATGGCGGGGTAGGGCGTGAAACCGTCCGGACGCGTCCCGCCGTTCAGGGTGAACCCTGTCTGGTTGGGGTTGCTGAAGTCGGACGTGAAGGAACCTGCGACCGCCGGGACGGCGGCCACTGCCAACAGTGCCGCGACGCCCATCCATTTTCGTTCCTGCATGATGGTCCTGTTTTGATTGCTGAGGTTTATTGACGTAACCGGATGACCTCCGCCGCGAGCCCTGCGCCGTCAGCCGAAACCTCTTCTGACCAAGCGACAAGCCAGGATGCGTCGATCATCTCGGTGATTGTGGCGGCCGGCCTTCGTTGCAAGCAACACCAAATTCGGGCCACGGCTCCGGAATCCCGCACCGGTGCGCCCGGCGCTTCCCCGGATCGTTTCCAGCCCGCGAAGCCGGCCGGAACGGAAGTTTCGTCTTTCCACACCCGCGGTCCGGAGTATTTTCGGCGGACGCAGGAAGCGGCGTTCATGCCGCCAGCGCGAACCGATGGACGCGGCACACATTCGCAATTTCAGCATCATCGCCCACATCGACCACGGCAAGACGACGCTCTCGGACCGGTTGCTGCACCGGACCGGGACGATCTCGGACCGGGACATGCAGGCGCAAATGCTCGACTCGATGGACCTCGAGCGGGAGCGCGGGATCACCATCAAGGCGCATCCCGTCACCATGACGTACCGGGCGCGGAACGGGGAGACCTACGAACTCAACTTGATCGACACCCCGGGCCACGTTGACTTCTCCTACGAGGTCTCGCGCAGCCTCAGCGCCTGCGAGGGCGCGCTGCTGATCGTCGATGCCGCGCAAGGCGTCGAGGCCCAAACCGTCGCCAACGTGCACCTGGCGATGAAGCAGCACCTCACCATCATCCCCGTCATCAACAAAATCGACCTGCCCCACGCCGACGTCGCTCTCGCCAAGACCCAACTGGAGGACATCCTGGCCATACCGGCGGAAACAGCCATTCCCGCGAGCGCCAAGGAAGGCATCGGCATCGACGAGATCCTGGAAGCCATCGTCGAACGCATTCCGGCTCCCAAGGCCAGCGGGCAGGCGTCCCTGCAAGCCCTCTGCTTTGACTCCTATTTCGATACCTACAAAGGCGTGGTGACCCACATCCGCGTGTTCAACGGCGAGATCACCCGGGGCATGCAGGTGAAATTGCTCCAGACAGGCAAGACCTACGAGGTCAAGGAAGTCGGAAGCTTCAACCCCAAGCCTTACGAACGGGAACGGCTCCTCGCCGGCGAAACCGGCTACGTCACTGCGAACATCAAAACCCCCAAGGAAGTCAAGATGGGGGATACGTTTACCGAGTCGCGCACCCCTTCGCCCGCACTGCCCGGCTTCCAGGAAGTCCATCCGATGGTGTTCAGCGGGATCTACCCGATCAACACGGCCGATTACGAACACCTGAAGGCCAACCTCGCCAAGCTGCAGTTGAACGACTCCGCGTTCGTGTACCAAGCCGAAAGCTCCGTCGCCCTCGGCTTCGGCTTTCGCTGCGGATTCCTGGGGCTCCTCCATCTCGAGATCGTCCAGGAGCGGTTGCGGCGCCATTACGGGATGGACATCATCGCGACCTATCCAAGCGTCGTGTATCTCGTGCACCTGCGCGACGGGACGGTCAAGGAGATCGACAATCCCACCTTCCTCCCCGAGCCGACCTCCATCGACAAGATCGAGGAACCCATCGTCAAGTCCTTCATCATCTCGCCGAACGAGTCCATCGGCGACATGATGGCCCTCATTTCGGAAAAGCGCGGCATGCTGGATCACACCGAGACGCTCGACAGCCGGCGGGTGATGCTGACTGCCGTCCTCCCGCTCAATGAGATCCTCATCGACTTCCACGACCGCATCAAGAGCCTCACCCGGGGGTACGGCTCCATGGATTACGAGCACAGCGGTTACCAGGTCTCGGACATGGTCAAGCTCGAGATGCTGGTGAACAGCGAACCGGTCGACGCGTTTTCGTGCATCGTCCACCGGGACAAGGCCGAGGGCAGGGGACGGGCGCTCGCCGCCAAACTGAAGGAAGTCATCCCCAGGCAGCAGTTTGCCATCGCCATCCAGGGGGCCATCGGCGGCAAGATTGTCGCCCGCGAGACGGTGAGCGCGTTCCGCAAGGACGTGACCGCCAAGTGCTACGGCGGCGACATCAGCCGGAAGCGCAAGTTGCTCGAAAAGCAAAAAGAGGGCAAAAAGCGCATGAAATCCATCGGTTCCGTGGACATCCCGCAGGAAGCTTTCATCAAGGTGCTCAAGGCCTGATCGCCTCGGAAGCCGCGCCCCTCGTTTTAACATCGCATGAACTGGAAGTGGTTTGTCTCGCGCACGGCGCGGCAGGCAGCGGAACTGCGCAAGCAGGTCTGGTACATCCTCAACTCGCAACGCGACCTCCTCCAGCCGAAGGCGGTCCTCGAGGTCCAGGGCGCCTTGGGAACCTACGACGACGCGCTGCGCAGTGCTTCGGGGGGCGAGGGCATCAAGGCCGCGATGGCCACCCTGGAGCGGTCCGCCAGCCAGTGGCTGCAGCCCTATCCGAACGCCAGCACCCGCGAGAACATCAAGGAGTTCCTCGTCAGCGGTGTGCTGATCCTCAGCATCTTCAGCTTCTTCATCCAACCGATGAAGATCCCGTCAGGTTCCGCCCAGCCCACGCTCTTTGGCAACGTGGTGACCGACGTGACAAATCAGAAGGACTTTGTCTTCCCCGGCCGACCCGGGCGGTTCATCGACTGGTTCCGCGGGATCGATTACCACCAGTGGATCGCCGGTGATGACGGGGTGCTGAACATCGAACCGCCCGCCAGCACCTTCGGCTTCATCAAGACCCAGCGCTTCTCCGTCGGGCGCGACACGTACACCTTCTTCTGGCCGCCGGACAACCTGCCGAATTATGTGGCCGCACGCCGTGGCCAGACGTATCGCAAGGGCGACACCGTGTTCCGGTTGCGCGTCTCGAGTGGCGACCGGCTGTTCGTGGACCGGATGACCTTCAACTTCCGTCGACCCGGGCGCGGGGAGACAATTGTGTTTCACACGGTGGGCTTGGAACCCAAGCTGCGCACGTATCACGGACAGGACATCCTGGTGGACAACACGCATTACATCAAACGGCTGATCGGCCTCGGTGGAGAGCGCGTCCGGATCGGCGACGACCGCCATGTCGTCATCAACGACGTGCGGTTGGACAATCACTCGCCGGGATTCGAGAAGGTCTACAGTTTCGAAGGGCCCCCGCGTGACAGCGTGTACTCAGGCCACGTGAACAACAAGCTCGCCATCCAGTACGCGGGCCGCGGTTTTGCCGATCTGTTCCCCGATGGCAACCACGAGTTCGTGATTCGTCCCAACCACTACCTGGTGTTCGGCGACAACACCATGAACAGCTGGGATGGGCGCGGCTGGGGGGATTTCCCGCGGGAACACGTGGTCGGCAAAGCTCGCTTTGTGTTCTGGCCATTCACCAGCCGCTGGGGCTTGATCGCCCGGTGAACTGGATCCGAGTTGCCTGGCTCTGGCTTGGGTCGCGTACTTATCGTACCGCCCTTGACGAGTACCGCCGCACCCGCACCCAACTGCGCCGACAACGCGACCTGATCAGCGAGGAGGGCAGGGGAGCCATCCAGAGTGCGCTGGACCGCCTTCGCGACACCATGGGGCGTGCCGAATCGCCGGGGGTGGTCCGGGAGGCGCGTGATGCGCTCCGGCAAACCGCCTACGAGGCCCTCGAGGATCCGCGTCGTCACCGGCTGAAGGATTGGACGGAGATGGCCCTCTCGGCCCTGGTCATCATCATGTCCCTGCGCACCTTCTTCGGGCAGCCGATGGAAGTGCCCACTTCGTCGATGCAACCGACCTTGTACGGGGTGACCATCGACAACTTCCTCCGCGGGCCGCATCGCGAGATCCCTTCCGCCTGGCAGCGCCTTGTGGAACGGATCGTGTTCGGCCGCACCTACTACCACATTGTCGCCGAGACCGCCGGCAAGCTCACGGACGCGGAAGCCCCGCGCGCGCCTCAACGCTGGATGAGCCCCTTTCCCACGTTGCGGGAGCAGCGCTTCCGGATCGGCGAGACCTGGTACTCTGTCTGGCTGCCACGGCTCGAGTTGCCGAACCCCTTTGGACTTCCTTCCGAGTACTTGTTCGTCTTTCACGCCGGGGTGGACCCGAAACGGATTTACCAGCCCGGTGACGACCTGGTGAAGATGGCCGTGACCACGGGCGATCATCTGCTGATTGACCGGTTTACCGTCAACTTCCGGCGACCGCGCCGCGGCGAAATCGTGGTCTTTCGCGCCAGTGAGATCCCACGCGAGCTTGAGGCCGGCTACTACCTGAAGCGGTTGGTGGCGTTCGGCGGGGATTCGGTCCAGATCGGGGACGACCGTCATCTGCGCATCAACGGCGAACGGCTCGACAACACCACACGCTACTTCTCCGACATCTACGACTTCCGCGGACCGCCGGCGGACGGCGTTTTTTCGGGCCACCTGCATGACGGCCATGCCCAGATGCTGCGGATGAAGCCCGGGTTCCTGGCGCCGTTGTTTCCGAACGGCCGGGCGCGGCATGTGGTGGCGCCGCGGCATGTCTTCGTGCTGGGCGACAACTCGGTGGCGAGCTACGACAGCCGGCGTTTTGGCGACTTGCCGGAACGGTCGGTGGTCGGCCGGCTGCTGGGCGTGTACTGGCCGCTGACGTCGCGGTTTGGATTCAGCGTGAATTGACGGGTTGGCGGGGGCGGCTTTGGAGCAGGTGCGGAACCCGGTGTCGATGCTCAACCCAGTTGTCCCAGGGTGAAAAAGGCCGGGGAAGCCCGAAAAAGCCCGAAACACAGCAACTTACGGAACCGACTGCGCCAAAGACGGGTCCCGCGGTGATCCGCCCACTTGTCCCGAGTCCGCTGCTTGATAGCCAATGACTTGGAACCGATACCGGGACAACTCGGTTATGCGCCTACTGGCCGTTTCGGGGACCTTGGGCGACGTGGCCAGAAATGACCACGCGCCCATGTCGCCACCAGGAGCCCCAATCGACGTGAATCCGGCTTATGGGCAAACGGCCGGTAACGGGCGTTCAACGGGGGTCCAAAACGAAAGCGCCGGCTGCCGTGTCGGCGGCCGGCGCGCGGACTACCGGGGTGGGTGTCAGTTGCGGGCGAGGGGTGGCGGCCCGGCCAAAAACGCCCCAATAGCGCCCACAGTCTTTGAAGCCCAAATAATGTCCGCGATCTTGTTGGGATCTGAGGTGTTGGAGAAATGCCGATACATCCCTGCGGCCTTCCGCATCTCCAGGCGAGAGATGAGATCCGGCTCTCCCGCAATGTTAAACACGCGGATTTGATTCTTGGGCGCGGCCTTGGTAGGCTTACGGCGGGCTCGGTTTCTTGGGTTTTTCATGACTCACTCGTGACTGGGTCTCTGGCCCTGGCGGTGTTGCTGCACTTCCAGGGCCGCTTTGTTTTTTGCGCTCCTCTGCCTCGACCCAATGAAGCAGCCGGAGGGTTGTTTCGCCGCCGGGTTCTTGCTTCCCAGACAGCCAGTCCGTCACGCACTGCCTATGAACTCCCAGCCAAGCCGCGAGGGCGGCCTTTCGGCCGTAACCATCTGTGGCCCGCTTGAGGCGCTCGATCAGCTTGGGCAGAACGGGCTGCATGGGAGAGATCGTCAGTGAATTCACTGCGCCTGTCAAGTGCGGCCCAGGAGGGGCCAATGCTCCCGCCGGACCGGGCTGAAACAGGGACCCGAGTTCCCCCATCACGTCACAGAACGGGGTCTCTTCGGACGAACGTACCACGCGCCTGGTGATTTCGTCCCCAGGTTCTCCGAATCCCAATCGATCTTCCTCCCCCGTCCAAAGCCACCAAACTGACACGTTCAGTCTGGAGCAAATGCGCCAAGCAAGGCCGAATCTCAAAGGGACTCTGTAATTCTCGACGTTCGCGATCGCGGGCCGCGTCACTCCAACGAGCGCCGCGAGCTCAGCCTGGCTCAAGTCAGCGTAACGGCGGCTGGCCGCCACCCGGTCAGCCACGGCGCGGCCTTCATCATCAACAGTGCGCACCGGGCCAGTATGAACCAGCGGTGAGGTGAATGCGCGTGGAAACTTTTCCTGCAAGGGACTTGACGCGGTGGCCGTGCGTATCGGATACAACATGCGCACGTGAGAGCCATCGACACAGATCCGCGAGGCAGCAGAAGGGCTAAACCGATCCACGGGATTTGCCTCGACGCCAAGGCACTCGGGGTGTCCCGCGTTTGGCTCAGGCTTGTGTTACAGGGCCGAGGCACGTCGGCGCCCCTGATGGCGAGGTACCGCCAGCTTAAGCAGTCCAGCACGACCACATGAGCGCTGAATCCTCTTCGGGTACACTTGTCGAATTCGTCTGCGGCGATCTGCCGGGTGACGTGGAGTTGCCGGGTGGCGAGATCGTCAACTGCGCCGACTTCGGTTCGCTGGTGGCCGTCTTCGTTGGCCGCGGTCAAACCAAATCCCAGGCTGTCCGATCTGCCATTGATGCAGCACCCGGACTCTACGCCGATTATCGGCGGGTTGGCGGCACCTTCTGATGAGCGCCAAGGTCAACCTCATCATCGACGCCGAGACGGGGCCAGCCAAGCAGGCCCTGGAGGGCTTTGTGCAGTGGTTCAAGGCCGGCGTGGGCATGGACATGGCCCGGCGCTTCACCGAGCTGCTAACGCGCATCCCACAATACGTCACGGCCGCAGTCAGCAGGGGCGTGCAGTTCAACGCCATGCTGGAAGATACGCAGATTGCGATGGCCGCGCTCCTGCGTCAGCTCTCGCCCGAAGCGTTCGGCGATTTCGGTCTCGCCATGGACGGCGCGCGCAAGCTCATTGCTGGGCTGCGGCAGGAGGCGCTGACAACCAAGGCCACCTTCGGCGACCTGGTGCAGGCGACGCAGGGCTTGATCGGTCCCGCCATGGCCGCGGGGATTGACGTGGGCCGCATCCCCACGCTTGCCAGTATGATCTCCCGCGCCGTGTCTACCGTGATGCCCGGTGCACCCGCCTTCCAGGTCACGCAAGAGGGTCGGGCGTTGTTGACCGGACAGATCGGACCCGACGCGCAGCTCGCGAAAAACCTTGGGCTCTCCGGCCCGATGATCAGGACGGCCATCGCTCAGGGAAGGCTTTACGAAATGCTGGCGGAGAAGATGGGCGCCTTCAACGAGGCCGCCGAGCTCGCCATGGGCACGATGTCAGGTCTGATCTCCAACCTTTCGGACGCGTTTGACGACGCCATGGCCTCGGCGACGACTGACCTGCACGATCAGTTGAAGCTGTTCGTCGGCCAGATCAAGGAGGTTATCGCAGGCAGAGATTTCAGGCGGGCCGTAAGTGAGTTCACGGAATCGCTGATCAATCTCGCCGATGGGCTTTTGCGTCTGACGCTCGGGCTGGAACCTATCCTGCGATGGTTCAACAGAGTGTTGGGGGGAATTCCGGACGTTGTCGGGGCTGCGGGAGCAGCCATTGACCGCGGCGAAGGGCTGGGGGCTGCTTTGGCAGCAGCAGGGCGGGGATTGGCGGATTACCAAATGCGCGATTTCGGAGCGCTACTGGCCGAAGCCATGACCCCAGCAGGGCTTGGGGACGCGACGGGCGGAGCGACGCAGTCGGCTGGGGGGACAAACAGGATACGCGCCCGCGGCTTCAACTACAAAGCCCCCGAATCTTCCGGCGCCGCAAACTCCGGCCTCTGGATCACCCGCGCCCAGGCTGTCCTCACGTCCAAGTCCATCCAGGTCCAGCAATCGATGCTGGAAAGGTTGGCTGCCATCGAGGAGCTGCTCGGCCAGCGCGGCATCAAGGTAGTAGCCCTGGACATTCCTGTATGATGACGACCAGCAACTTCACCGGCCTGCGATCCTTCCAGGCTTCCGCCGCCGATATCCCGATGGGAACCCCCGTGTGCCTGCTCAACACCGGGCGAATCGAGGATGCGAAGAACCACGTCGCATTCCCGGTTATTGGCGTGGCGGACATGGCTATTCCCGCTGACGGCTTCGGTAACATCGCGATGTTCAGCCGGACGTTCATGGTGCGCGTGGGCGGGGCGGTGACGGTCGGGGAATATGTGCCCGTGCCCGGTGCCTTGGCTCACTGGTTCCTGATCGCCCTGGAATCGGCCACAGCAGACGGCGACATCATCGAATGCGTCCCGGATGTGGTTTGCGCCTCCTGATTCTACAATCAATCAACCTTCACCCCCAAACACGACATGGCCCAACCCAAACTTATCCGCGATCTTTCAACCGAACTGGCCACCCTTGAGCGGTCCCACTCGGATCAGTCGCACCGGCTTCAATTCCTCAAGTCTCTTCAGGAGCGCCACGCTCAACTGGTGACCGATGTAGCCGCGGCTCGCGACCAGTTCGAAACCTGGAAAACGGCTTTCGGCCAGAAGATCGATCCGGAGCGTGACCACGAGGCATTCTCGCAGGCCTGCTACGTCGGCGCGATCCTGGAGGAGACCATGTTGCCGGTCATGGCGCGCGAATGGATCGCCGGCAACGCCGACCGGATCACGGCCCGCGTCCGTCTGCTCTCGGTGCAGCCGGCCGAGGACGTGCTCGCGAAATTCGAGCACGAGAATCGTGACGACCTGGTCGAGCTCGGGCTGATCGAGAAGAAATCTCCCAGTGCCGCGGCCGCTTCGGCGGCAGTGGGTGGTCCATAGCAGTGTTGGGTGCGTGGGCGCCTGCGGTTGTCGGCCGCAGGCGCCCCAAATCCCCAGGCCGCCATGCTTCCCAGCGCCCCGAGCCTAGTATCAATCAGCGCCGCCATCGTTGCGCTCGGGGTCCATCGCGAGCGTGCGCGCGAGCTGGTGGACGAAGGCAAGTTGCGCTTCGTGTTTGACCTCAAGGGTGGGAACCATATCCCTTACTTGCGCTTCTGGCTCCCAGAACTCACAGACCGGAAGGCCGTCCGTTCCCTCTCCTGGGCGCAAGCTCTTTCGCAGATCATCCCCTTGGGAATGCGGCAGCGGATCAGTTCGGTAGAACTGGCGCGGATCTGCGATTTGTCCCTTCCCTTCGTCATGGATCGGTGCCGGGTTGGAATCCTGCATGGTGCTCTGGAGGGTTCCCGGCGATGGATCGAGGTTTCCAGCGTACGCCAATGGCTCTGGGACGCCTGGCTGTCCCGTCCCGAGCCTGCAAATCACTTTGCCTCCCCCGAGGCCTTTTCAGTCACAGGGCGCACGTCTCACGGCGCACGCGGACATGGCGCCCAGGAGCACAATCTCGGGGGAGCGCCCATTTCTCCCGGCGCGGGGCCTGGAAGCCTTTGCGCCGCGTCGGGAGCCGAGTCCGCTGTCCTCACACTACCCCGCCCCCAAAAACTCAAATTGAAAGCGTTTAAAGGGTCTCCCGAGCCCGTTGCAGCGCTTCCTTCAGGTTGAATCCCATGCGTGCGCCATCTGAAGTTCGTTCCCAAGGCAAAATCGACCCCGTCCTGTGCGGGAAGTACCGCCTCCCCCTGGTCCAGAAGTTCCTTGCCCTGCGTGCCGCCGGCCGTACGTGGCCCAAAGCGGCGGCAGCGGTGGGGCAAAGTCCTGCCACGATGCACCGTTGGGTGAAGGCGTACCGCGCCCAGGGCGAGGCCGGGCTCCGCCCCCGCTACAAGGCCGCGCCCGGCATGGTGCCGTTGTCCGCGCTGATTCCGCCGACGATGCTCCGGAAGCTCCGCGAGCGAGTGGCCAAGCAGGTATTGGCGACCTGGGCGAAGTTCGTCCCGGTCGGTGTGGCGGCGCGAGCACGCAAATCCGCCGCCCTTCAGGCTGCTGTGCACGCCTGGCTGGCGATGGCATTCAACCCGAAACTGCCGCCCAGGATTCGCCTCTGTCTCTTGCGTGGCGTGGTCGCGAAGTCGCTCATCAAGGCCGTCCTATGAGCAAAGCAGGGGAGACCATGTTCGCGGACCTTGCCCAAGTGGTCCATGGGTTCCAACAGCCGGAGCGACCGACGCTTTCGGAAACCGGGGCTCTGCTTCACAATGCGTTCCTGCAACTGGAGGCTGTCGTTGCCACCGGCATTCGTGAGAAGCACGCGAAGCGGGATCTGCGTACCTGGTTGCGTCGAAACTGCGATTGGCTCCCCCATGATCCCCATTCGTTGAAGCGACGGCTGAACCGTGACCTGGCCTACTGGCGGGCCCACGGCCGCAACCGCGAAGCGCTCAGCGACGGCCGAGGGGCCGCCAATCGGGCACGCCGAAAGGAGCCGCCAGAGGTTTTAGTGAACCGACTGGCGTATGAGGTCTTGCACCAACATCGCCCACTCGCCGCCGCCTGGCGCGAAGTACAGAAAGAGGATGGCGTCATCAGAACACCTCGGCCGCCGCACTTTGTGCGGCGAGTAGTAAGCCCGCTCGTTGAAAGGCTGCGCCTGTGGCACGACAGCCCGAGGAAAGCCGGAATCAATGGGGCATATAACCTCCTCGACTGGTCGTCTGTTTACGCCGGGGACATCTTCAGCGCCGACGATTTCACCCTGGAGATCTATTTCTACCGGTCGGATGGCACGCTGACCCGAGGTCAGTTCCTCATGATGATGGACGCCAGGAGCAAGATGATCCTGGCCGGCATACTGATACCAAGGAAGTCATACTCCGCGGTAGACATCCGCCAGCTGGTTTTGAAGTGCGCCGACGAGTACGGACTCCCGAGGCGGCACTTTCTCTTTGAAAACGGAATCTGGAAGCGCTCCAAGCTGATCGGCGGGGACGTACCGACGGGGCAGGGCACAAGGGAGAATTTTGCTCAGCGGCTGGGCATTGAAATCAGGCACGCCACTCCTGGCAACCCGAGGGGAAAGGCCTTTCTTGAGAGGTCAGGGCGTGAGTTTCAGGCGCGCCTTCGCCATCTGCCTGGCTGGGTTGGCCCAAACGAGCAACTGAGCGCGATCGAGTCGGTGCAGCGGGCCAAACAGGATGTCGTGAACGGGAGAAAAACAGCCCCGGATGCCGGCTTCATGTCCTTTGAGTACTATCTCCACCAGATCGAGCGGGAGATTGACGCCTACAACAACACCCCTTCCAGATCCAGAGTCATGGGGGGTGATCGCGAAGTGACCATGACCCCGAAGCAGGCTTGGCAGGAGCTGCAACTGCGGAACGTTGCTGGCGACGTTGTCCAGGGTGTAAGCCTGCGGGGGGATCTGCGTTACCTGCTAGCGAGCCACGTCGAGCTTAGAAAGGTCACACCGAATGGAATCCTGATCGGAAGAGAATACTGCTTCCGGGAAGGTTTAGCCGACTTCGTTGGAATGGACATTCTGACCTACTGGGACATCGAGCAGCCGGAGTATCTGACCTGCGAGACCGAGGCTGGGAGGATATTCACCGTGACACGAGAACCCATGGTAAGCGCAGTTGCCGGGCGGGAGGAATTGGCGGCCGCCCAGCGGCGCAAGAACCAATTCAACCAGCAGCTCAAAGGCCAGCTGGCGGAGATCATGACGGTGGCGGTGGGCAAACCGCGACAGGTTGTTGCGACTCCGGGGGACCTCGCGAAAGCGTGTGAAGTTCGCAAGCAGCGCGAGGATTGCAGCCGGGTGGCCCGTGAGCAGAAGCACCTGGAGAAGAGGCTTGGATATCGCGTAAGCCCCGAGCTCGTTGAAGATCCCGACGTTCAATCCGTCAGTCGGCTAGTGGCGAAATTCAAGCACCAAGGCGTGTCATGACTCGGAAGCGTCAACATCACGAGGTAGGGACAATCGACTTCGCCACCACGTGCGCGAACGTCGCGCGGATGGACACGCCTGAACAGCGATGCCTCGCGCTGAGCCTCCAGCGCCTCTCCTGGATTGATCCCGGTTTCAGGGCCACCGTAGACGATCTGGTTCGACGCTACGCGTTACGGATCGGCTCGGAGACGATGCGGAGGCTCGGGGCCATCCCAGGGACCACGTATTCCAAGAGGGATGCTTTGTGGATCAAGTGTGAGCTTTTCAACGATCCAGATTACTCGCTCCGCGACGTGATCGACGGTTGCTTTGAAGTCGAATGCTCCGTCTCCGCGTTCCAGCAAGAGGCGGTGGCCTTGGCCCGCCGACATCTCTCCGGGGATCTTCGCCGCCTGACCGAGGACGTAACCCTGGCGCCTCCTGGATACTTCTGGGAACTGCCCGACTGCCTGTCGGATTGGCTGAACACGCGACGCCAGGCGTTGGCCCGTGGAGTGGCCGATACCGCACAGGCGAGGCAGATCCGGGATGCATTTGAGTATGCCTTCGCCAGTAAAGGAATGGTGGTGGTGTACGGGAGATCCGGCAGCGGAAAGAGCACGGTAGCCACTTGCGAAGCCGACCTGTTCCCCGATCGGTGGCGTTACGTTGAGGTACCGGAGACCGACGATTTGCGGAAGCTGCAACGATCCATCGCCCACGGATTGGGCCTTCACGATTGGGCAGCATTTTCCTCGGACGGCCTGACCGAAGAAGCGATGCAGGCTCTAAGGCAGGCCGGTGTTGGCCTGGTGTTGGACGAGGCGCACAGGCTGTGGCCCGCAGCACGGCGCAAGCCCTCACGGATCGAGCTGGTTCACCGGTTCATCAATCAGGGGATTCCGCTTGTGCTGCTCGGAATAGGGGAAGATTTCCGGGCCGGAATGATGAGGGCAAAGGAGTACGGCTACGCGGTCCCTCAGTTCAATAAGCGCCGGGAGATGGCGGTTGATTTGCAGGGGGCGGCGAGCCGGGAGGATATCTGCCGGGTCATGGCCACCAAGCTGCCGGAGTTGCCGGAAGCCGCCATCGCCGCTCTTGGTTCTGATATGAGCGGCTGCCATAAACTCGACCGCACGATGTTCGGTGCGGTCGCGGCCGTCGCCAAACGTGCCAGGTACTTGGCTGCCGGGATACGCCCGCCGACAGTCGAAGACGTGGGAGCTGCCATCGCCGCGCGGACGGCAGAGTTCGGGTTGTTCGATATCGGCGATTCTTCGGAGTGGCGTGCCTCCAAGCCGCCCAGGAGTGAGCCCGAGCCGCCGGCTGTCAGCGCTGCGGACCAAGCCCGGCCGCCGGTTCGCCATCAACGGCCACTTAACGACACTTTGGAGCGTGGCGGGCGAGGCAGTGCGTCACTCGTGATGGGACGCATTGCAGCGCCCGCCGAGAGTCTAGCGGAAGCCTGACAGATTAGGTTATCTGCTTGTAGCACGGACCCTTACGGATGTCCGCGCTATTTTTGTGTCTGCTCACGGCGTTCCTGCTTCGAAAATCGGGACAAGTGGGTTTGCCTTTTACAACCGGGCTCGGCTGGGCGGCAGGCGGCGCCTCGAGTCGCACAATGTTTGTTATATTTAATTCACCGAGCCCAACCCATCACCTCCTCAGCCCCGCCGCTCCCTCGGCTTGCCTCGTGGTTCCACCCGAACCAACCAAGCTTGACCCCCATCAATGACCTGCCGCCGCCTTCCCGGCATCCTCACTCTGCCCGGCGGCCGGCAACGGCTGTCGACCCCGGCCTGGAACGGAAACCGAAATCGGAACCGGAATCGAAAGCGACCACCATGTTTTGCTACCAATGCGAGCAAACCTCCAAAGGAACCGGCTGCACCACGTTCGCCACCTGCGGCAAGGACCCGGACAGCGCGCGTCTGCAGGATTTGCTCATCCACGCCGCCAAAGGCATTGCCCAGTTCCATAGCCGCGCCCGCACCCTGGGCGTCCGCGAGCCGCAGGTGGACCGGTTCCTCGTGCAGGCGCTGTTCACCACCGTCACGAACGTCAACTTCGATCCCGATCGCCTTGAGCAGATGGTCCGCGACGCCGCGCGCATCCGGGACCTCGCGAAGAGCCTGTACGAAGGTGCGGCCGCTCGAGCCGGAACTCCTCGTGACTCCTTCAACGGCCCATCCGCCTGGCAGCCGGCGCCAACCCGCGCCGGGCTTCTGAAGCAGGCGGACATGGTATCCGTCCTGGCACGATGCGATGCGATGGGTCCCGATTTGTCCGGTCTCCAGGAGCTGTTGGTCTATGGCATCAAGGGGGCCGCCGCCTACGCGGAACATGCCCGGGTCCTGGGTCGCGAGTCGGAAGCGGTGTACGAGTTCTTTAGCGAGGCGCTGGCCGCCCTCGTGGATGAGAAACCCACGGTCGAGCGCCTGTTCGGCCTGTGCCTGAAGTGCGGAGAAGTCAACCTGCAGGTGATGGAGATGCTCGACGCCGTTCACACCGCCACGTACGGCCACCCGACACCGACCGCAGTGCGCACCGAACCGCTTCGGGGCAAGTGTATCCTGGTCTCCGGACACGATCTTCTCGACCTCGACATGCTCCTGCAGCAAACGGCCGGGAAAGGCATCAACGTCTACACCCATGGCGAAATGCTGCCGGCACACGGCTATCCCGCCTTGAAGAAATACCCGCACCTCGTCGGCAACTACGGCGGCGCCTGGCAGGACCAGAAGGACGAGTTTGCCGCCTTCCCGGGTGCGATTCTGATGACGACCAACTGCATCGTTGAACCGCAGCCCGCCTACACGGAGCGGATCTTCACCAGCGGCATGGTCGCGTGGCCGGGAGTCCGCCACATCGCCAATCACGACTTCGCACCCGTGATCGAGGCGGCGCTGGCGGCACCCGGGTTCAGCAAGGACGGGCCGGACAAGCAGATCACCGTGGGCTTCGGGCACCACGCGGTCCTCGGCGTTGCCGACCAGGTGATCCAGGCCGTCAAGCAAGGCGCGATCCGGCGATTCTACCTGATCGGCGGTTGCGATGGAGCCCGAACCGGTCGCGATTATTACACCGAGTTCGCGGAGTCCGTGCCCAAGGACTGCGTGATCCTGACCCTGGCGTGCGGGAAATACCGGTTCAACAAGCTCGAGTTCGGGACGATCGGCGGGATTCCGCGGCTGCTGGACATTGGCCAGTGCAACGACGCGTATTCCGCCATCAAGATCGCCGGCGCCCTGGCCGAGGCTTTCAAGTGCGGGGTGAACGATCTCCCGCTCTCGATGATCCTGTCCTGGTTCGAGCAAAAGGCGGTCGCGATTCTGCTGACGTTGCTGCACCTGGGCATCCGGAATATCCGGCTGGGCCCCACCCTGCCCGCTTTCGTGTCCCCGAACGTGCTGAAGGTGCTGGTGGACAAATTCAACCTGATGCCCGTTGGCGAGGCCCAGGCCGATCTGGCGGCGACGCTCACTCCGTCCAGGTAGTCCGCCTCAGGGCGACGGCTTGGCCGCATCAAACCGGTAAAGTGCCCCGGCCGTTCGAACGTAGACACTCGTGCCGTGCAGCACCGGCGTGGCGTGGATCTTCTCGCGGAACTCCCGTGACGAGAGCACGCGCCACGCCGGGGCGGCGACGACGCTCACGGTCCCCTGCTCGCTCGCGAAGTAGATCTTGCCGTCGCCCGCCACCGGCGACGCGTAGTAGCCGCCGCTCCCGGGAAGCCGTTCTTCCTCGAGCACCCGGCCCGTCGCCGCGTCGAGTTTGGTGACAATGCCGCCATCCTTGACCATCCAGACCGCATTGGCCGCGATGACGGGCGAGGCGACGTAAGGCACGCCGCGCGTGTGTTTCCACACGAGATCGCCGGCAGGCAGTTCGCCCCGCGTTGCGGATGGTCTAAGGGCAAGCAGCGCGTTTTGCGCCCGTTGAAACACGGCGGCGTGACGCTCCCACTCCGGCTGCGTGAGCTCGCCGCTCTGGTCGAGGTCCATGCGGAAGAACCGGTCCAGCACTTCTTCGTCGGCAATCTCAGCCCGCGCCAGCCTGCCATCCCGGTTCTGGTCCCACCGGCCGATCGCGACCTCCCATTCGGGCAAGGCGAGGCGGCGTCCGGCATCGCCGCCGGGTGCCCACGAGGCCATGAAGATGGTGTCTCCGTGCGGCAGCGGCACCGGGATGACAATCCTGGCAAGGCCGCCGGTCCACCAGAGCTTCTCGCCGGTGCCGGGATCATGCCCGGCCAGTTCGAGGGCGCCGGCCACCAGCAACTCCGCCCGGCCCTGCCTCGTCCACACGGCAGGAGTCGAGTAGCTGCGGACGGCGTCCGGTCGGGCGTGTTTCCACAGCAGCTTCCCGGTCGTGCGTTCGAGGGCCATCAGGAAACTACCGACATCATGGTCCTGCTGGATGACGACCTTGTCGTCCAGGAGCACGGGCGAGCTTCCGGACCCGTACTCGTCCTGGAAGGGTCCCAGCCGGTGCTGCCAAAGCAGGCGGCCTTCGAGGTCATAACAAAGCAGGCCGCAACTCCCGAAGAACACGAACAACCGCTCGCCGTCGCAGGCCGGTGTTGCCTGGGCCGCGTTCCCGGTGAGCCGGTGGAACTCCTCGATCTGGCCCGCGGGTGCCACCCGCTTCCATCGCGGTTCGCCGGTGCGAAGGTCAAGCGCCACCGTGGCCAACTGGGCGGCGTCGGCGTTGTAGGTGGTCGCGAAGATCGACTCTCCGTGGATGACGGGCGTCGAGTGCCCCGAATCCAGTGCGCTCCGCCAGTGCAGTGTTTCCGCCTCCAGTCTTTCGGGTAAGGGCCCGATGCGATCGGCGGGAGCGGCTCCGCCGTCGCTGCGGAAATACTGCGCCGAGGCGCCGTTCGCTTCGGCCAGAATCCCCATCGAGCCCATGACCAGGATCAGGAGTTCAAGCCAGAACGTGCTGGTGGGGCCAGGCTGAGCCGAGCCATTCGCACCAGAACTCCTCTTGACCATCTGAGACGGCAGCAGGTTCATTCGGAAAATTCAATCCACCCGAATCTCTCCGGCGTGTGGGCCGTGGCGGTTGCGGTCGGCGACCACGCCAGGAACACCTTCTCGGCGACGCTGTGGCGATACAGGTTCAGGCGCCATCGCTCCCCTGCCCTGGGAGGCCTCGCTGCCACGGATTCCAGCGGTAACCGCAACTCCGTCGTCCAGACGCGCTGACGTCGATCGAGCTTCACCGCCGCTTCGAACTTCGATGTCCACGCGAAGTCCTTGTCGGGCAGATCGACCAGGACATCCAGCCGTTCTCCCGTCGGGGCCACCTCCAATTCGACATAGCGCTTCACCCGCGCCGGGTCCGGCCCGACAAACACCTCGACGACGTCCTTGTCCCACAACCCCAAGCGCTCCTGCTTTGACACGGGGCGGAAGACGGTCAGTTCCCGGTACGGGGCTTCGAAGGCCACGTAGAGGAAGCGCTCGGACCAGCAGGCCCGCGCCCGGGTGGTGAGTTCCGGGCTGGCAACACCTTCCTGCAAAGTGCATTCGATGTGCACCGTCGCCGCTTCGTGCCAGGCCGGGTCCGACAGCTTCCCGTCCGGTTTGAAGTCGTGCTTCACGCGGCCCGCCCGCAACACCGGCGCAGGCAGGGAACGAACCAGGAGCCGGCGCGCGTTGTCGAAATACACCTTGCGCAATACCTCCGGCGGCAGGCCGACGGCATCAATGGTCCAGTTGCCCTGGATCGGCGTCATGTGCGCAAACTGGCGGTCGTTCGTTTCGAGCCAGCGCCAGTGTTTGGCGAAGAACTCCTGCGCTTGCTCATCGGTGGGCGGAGGTTCGTTGCCGCTCGAGCCCAGAATCAGGCGATCGTACACCTGGAAATCCGTCCCGAACAGAATCCGATCCTGGTGCTTGGTAAAGAGCCGCCGAACCTTTGCCGGGTCGTGTCGCCCGAGCTCCGGGATGCGGGCCGCCAAGTCGGCATACATGTTGGGACGGCGATCGAGCGCGACATCGACCCAATCGAGGTCCTCGGCGTTGTTGGCGAAGTGAACGCAGACGAAGCGCGTTCGGGGATGCCGCGCGATCACCCGGTCAAGGGCATCGAGAAGCTCCGGGAACGACGGGTACTTGGCCCGATCGCCAAACCACCAGGCGGGATGGTCCTTGAGTTCCTCCCACCGCTCGTTGCTCGCGTCGTAGGGACGCCAGAAAGCCTGGGGGTCTGCCACGTGGATCGAAACCGGCAGCCCCAATTCACCGCAGCGCGCCCAGACCGGATCAAGGCGGGCGTCATCCACCTTGATCAGCGCTCCGGACCCGTCGCGAAGATACAGGCCCAGCCGTTTGAACTCCTTGAGGCCGGCGGCGCCGAGACGGTGCGCCTCTTCCACCTGCCGCACCGCACGTTCGGCAAAGCCAGGTTCATCCCAGCCGGTGTAATCGAGATTGAAATACAGGAGGAACCGGCCTGGATACAGGCGGTCTGCCAGCGCCCTGTTCTGCTCGAAGGCGGAGGGCTGTCCCACGGCGCGAGTCACCGTGCCGCCGCTGAGATTCACCACGAGTCCAATCCCCGCCGCGTCCATGATCCGGATGCAGCGGCCCAGGTGTTCCTCGGTCGAGTTCACATGCTGGTGCATGTCGACGATCCGGTTCTCGGTGCGCCAGGACTCGGTCGCTGACGGCGGCGCGCCGGGATCAGCCGCGTGCATGCACGCCACGGGAATCGCGAGCAGGAATCGGGTGCGGGCCCTTCGTTTCACCGGGTTCATCTTTCGTCCTTCGTTCAATCGCGAAGCATCAGGATGGGGAACTCGACGGCGGCAGCGGATCCGGGCGTTCCTCCTGCCAGGGGGAACCTGGGCGCCGCCCTTCCCGGATGTCGGGCCGGGCGCTGCGATACGAACCACGACCGGGTCGCGCCATGACCCGATGCCCCTTGATGCGGGTGCGGTTGACGGCGTCCAGGATCTCGTCGACATGGTCGGTCGCCACCTCCACGGCCGAATAGCGCGCGCGGATTTGGATGCTGCCGATGACCTCCCGGGGCAGCCCCGTCTCACCGGCGATGCAACCCACAAAATCGCCCGGGAGCACGCCCGCATCGTGACCCAGATTGAACTCCAGCCATATCATGTCCGGTCGGGGTCCCCTGCCCCGCCCTGCCCCACGACTGTCATCCGTGTCTCCTCCCGGCCCTTCCCACGGATTGCCGGGTCGCTCGGGTCGCGGCCGCCGGACGCGCCGTTCATTCGGATCATCCTCGGCGATCCGTTCGGGAGGCCGGGCGAACTCAGTGTTCACCAGGTGGATGAGCGCTGAGATCACGTCGCCGGCAAGATGCCCGGCCTCGGTGAGTTGGGTCAGCAGATCTTCCTGGCGCTTGTACTTTCCCTCCTCGAGCGTCGCGCGCAGGGCCTCGACCAGCCTTCCGGTGCTTTGCTGTTCGAGTTCCTCAACGCGCGGGACGGCCAACCGGTGGATCCGCGCCTTGGTGAAGCGCATGATCTGTTGAAGTCGTCCATACTCGCGTGCGCTGACGAGGCTGAAGGCGCGTCCGCTCTTTCCCGCGCGGCCGGTGCGTCCGATACGGTGGACATAATCCTCGGGATCGTAAGGCAGCTCGTAGTTGATGACCGCTTCGAGGTCGTCCACATCGAGACCGCGTGCGGCCACATCGGTGGCGACCAGGAACTCGAGGTTCCGCTCGCGAAGCCGCCGCATGACCCGTTCCCGCATCGTCTGCGCCATGTCGCCGTGCAGCTTGTCAGCGCTGTAGCCCCGCGCCACCAGGGCTTCGGTGAGTTCGTCCACCTGCACCTTTGTGCAACCGAAGATCAGGCCGTACCGCAAGTCCTGGGTATCGATGAGCCGCGACAGCACCTCGGTCTTCGAACGCCAGTCCACCTCCAGGTAGTGCTGTTCGACCGTGGGAACGGTCATGGCCAGGGCTTGAATCCGCACCTCGACCGGCTCGCGCGTGAACCGTGTGATGAGCCGACGGATCGGGGCGGGCAGCGTGGCGGAGAACAACACCGTCTGACGCGTGGCGGGTACTTGTTCGAGCACTCGCTCGATGTCCTCGCGAAAGCCCATGTCCAGCATGCGATCGGCCTCGTCCAGCACGACCATTCGGACGCTCCCCAGCTTCAACGTGCCGCGTTCGAGGTGGTCGATCACCCGGCCGGGGGTGCCGATGACCACCTGCGGCCCGGCGGCCAAGCCCCGAAACTGGCGGTCGTAGCTCTGGCCTCCGTAGATCGGGAGTTCACGCAGGCCCCGCTTGAAGTGCGCCAGCCTGGCGACTTCCTCGGCGACCTGGTTGGCGAGTTCGCGCGTGGGGCAGAGCACCAGGACCTGCACCTCGCGTTGCGCCACATCGACCGATTGCACGGCGGGGCCCCCGAACGCGACGGTCTTCCCCGAACCCGTCTGGGACTGACCCACCAGGTCCTTTCCGGCGAGCAGGGGTGGAATGGCCTCGGCCTGGACGGGCGACGGTTGCTCAAAGCCCATGCGTTCGATGGCTTTGAGCAACTCCGGTGCGAGGCCGAGTTCGGAAAACGATTTGCCGCTCATGACACCAGGAGTCTGATCCGACCTGACAGGAAGTCACGAACCGAAGAAGCGGCAGCTGCCTCGAAAGCAGTCGCTCACTTGAGTGGCTGGGTGGGACCCAGGATCCAGGCCTCAGGGTGGCGTTGAAAGCCGATCCGGGGATAGTAATCCACCGCCTTGGGAGCCGCCAGCAGGATGATCTGTGCCGGCCGACCCGCCTCCTGGGTATGCCGGATCAACGCCCGCCCGATACCGTGCCGCTGGTGGGACGCGCGGACGGCCAGATCGGAGAGATACGTGCAGAACGCGAAGTCGCTCAGGCTTCGCGCAATCCCCACCAGCAGGTCGCCTTCCCAGGCCGTGACCACGAGGTTGGCGTGTCGGAACATCGCTTCCATCCGGATGCGGTCGTCCACCGGACGTCGCTCACCCAGGGTCGAGGCGCGATACAGGTCGATCACGGCGTCGAGGTCGAGCTCGGTCCCGAGGCGGTACGCAACAGCTCCGATCGTCTGCGGAGCGGGGAGGGTGGAGGATGGCTGCCGTGCTGGAAGGTGCACGCTCGAAGGAGGAGTAAGCGGGGTCGCCACGCGCGCACCCTACCCAACCCGGGTTCCCCTGCAACTCCGGGTGTCGGTCCTGGTGTCGGTCCTGGTGTGGCGGATTCGCCGCCGATTGGCGGGATTCGCACGTCTTTCCCGTTCCCCCGGCCGCGAACCTGAAATAGCTATTTCAAGGAAACCGCATCAAACCCCATTCCCCCATGATGGCACCCAAGTCCAAAGCCGAGGACTGGTTCTTGTTCACGGTCGACGTCCTCGACACCCCCATGAATCCCACCCTCGAGAACTTGCTCGGCTCTTTCAAGCGCTGGGAGTACCGCAGCCGGACGTCGTCCCGATGGCGCCAGCTTACGCGGCGAAGAATCGTGCAGTCGTTCCGCGCGCTCTGGAAATGGTTGCGGGCTCGTGGCTATGGTTATCTCCAGCAGAGCGTCTGGCTCGCCGTTGATGCCATCACCGAGGACAATCTCCCCCTTGATCCTTTGCGGCTCACACCGGAGACGTATCTGGTCATCGAGGGCCGGCCCGCCGCTCCCGCTGACGACCGTACGCTTGTGGAAGCGGCCTGGGACTTCACTCGAGTGAACGGTGCCTACGAGCGCTGCATGGAACTGGCGGTCGCCGGGCGGAGATTGGCGGCCCGCGCGATCGCAGGCGCTGGCGAATTCCAGGCCTGGCTCGAGCCGGATCGCCGCGCCTGGTCCGTGGCGGTGGCTCAAGACCCTTTCCTTCCGCGCGGTCTTTGGCCAGGAGGATATCGAGGGGAGGCAGCCTGGAACGCCCGCAATCTCACCTTCACGATGCTGGCCCGGGAGGCGTGCGGGGGACATACCAGGACCTGAAACAGCTGTTTCAAGAATCCATCAAGCACAGACCGGGAGTTCGCTTGTCGCGCACTGGGAATCCTTGTCGCTCCGGCTCGTGGGAAGCGAAGACCCTCTCTCGACCGTGCCAGAACGTGATATAGCTATTTCAGGGTTCGGTGCGGTGCAAGGCGGTGCAAGGCGGTGGATGGCCGGTGTGCGGGCGAAGTCAACTCCGTGACGGTGCTCGGCTGACGCGCACCGCCGCGAGGCAGGAAGCCGCGTAAGTTCTGAAGCCGTCCCAAAGTCACCACCATTTCCAGCCCGGATCCGGGGCCGGCGAGGTAAGCCAGTTCTGCATCTCCGCGGGGAAGTGGTAGTTCTCGGCGTGGCCGTCCCCGAAAAGCATGTTGACGTAACGCTTCCCGCGGTAGCTGTGCCAGATGTTCCGGTTGTCCACGAGCAAGCCCTCACCCAAAGGCCGGTTGGCGTGCCAGGGCCAGTCGCCGTGCACAATCTTGTTCACGGGACTCTTCAGCAGCTCGGCCTCGTTCAATGGCGTGTTTTCCGGCGAGCCGCGGGTGGCCATGGAATCCGCGGTCACGCGGCGCGTTCGGAAGTGATCGCCCACCCACTGCGGCAGATAGCTGTTGCCCCAGGAGGTGTAGCAGCTCCGCCCGGCAGGCGTCTGGCTGAAGGAGTCGCCCTTGTCGGCAGGACAGTGAAAGGACTCGACAGCCTGGACGTAATGGTTCAGCGGGCGGTTGGTCTCGGCAACGTTGCCGCCGTAGTCCGCAGCCGGTCCACTGAGAAAGGCGTTCGTGATATACTTGCCCCCCGCGGCGCCCCAGCCATCGTGCACCGGAAAATAGCCGCGGTTGTCGTCGGAATACATCCGATAGCCGATCCCGTGCTGTTTCAGATTCGCGATGCACTTCACCGAGTGCGCTTTGCTCTTGGCGCGCGCAAGTGCGGGGAGGAGCATTCCAGCCAGAATGGCGATGATGGCGATCACGACCAGCAACTCGATCAACGTGAACGCCGCCCGAGGCGGCACGGCCGAACCGGGTCTGCGGTAATCTGGGTGAAGCATGCTGGGGAATGTACCCGATCCGTCGATCATGCCAAGCCCAACCGCGCCCGGGTCGCCCACAACGCCCGTGCCGGTCGTGGTGCGCGCCCTGCTCCGGCGGCAGCTGCCTTCGCGACGCCCTACGGGCCGGCAGCCGGTACAATCCAGTAGCTCTGGCCTTTCCGGGTTGGAAAGACCTGCACCAGGTCCTGGGCCGGTTGAGTCCGCACGGTCGCGCCGCGAGCCGAACCGCGGTGAACGCGTACCGGCACCGGGGTTCGAAGCCGGCAGGGGTTCCCCTGGAGGGAGTCAATGCGCGCTGAGAGCAAGCGACCTTCGCTCCATTCGAGATCGACCTGGAAGCCACCGCGCGCCCTTAGTCCCTGCACGCGGCCGATCCGCCAGTCCCCCGGCAAGGCGGGCAACAGGTGTACTTCCGAAAGGGCGCTTTCGCCGCTTCGCCGCGCCGCCCGCTCCGCGCTCTCCGACTGCGTCGGTTGCGTTTCCGCGTGGCTTTGGAGGAGCATCTCGCAGATGCCGGCGGTCGCGCCGAAGTTGCCGTCGATCTGGAATGGAGGGTGCAGGTCGAACAGGTTCGGGGCGAGGCTCTGACGCATCAACTCGAGCAGGTTGGCACCGGCCTGGGCTCCGTCACCCAACCGCGCCCAGTAGTTGATGATCCAGGCGCGGCTCCAACCCGTATGGCCGCCGCCGTGAGCGAGCCGGCGTTCGAGGGTGACCCGCGCAGCGCGGGCAAGCTCTGGCGTTCCGGACGGCGTGATCTGCCTGCCCGGATGCAGGGCGAACAAGTGCGAGATGTGCCGATGCCCGGGTTCGGGTTCGTCGTAGTCCTCACTCCACTCCATGAGTTGTCCGTGCCGGCCGATCGCCGGAGCAGGCAGGCGCGCCAAGGCGGCGGCCAGGCGGTCGCGGAACGCCGTGTCGGTACGGAGGGTGTTGGCGGCATCGATGCAGTTGCGGAACAGGTCGGTAACGATCTGGGAATCCATCGAGGCGCCCATGCACAGGTTCCCAACGGTGCCGTCGGGGAGGCGATACGCGTTCTCCGGCGAGATGGAAGGTCCCGTCACGAGCCGCCCTTTCGGGTCTTCGACCAAGTAATCCAGGAAGAACTCGGCCGCCTCTTTCATGGTGGGATAGGCCCGTTTCTCGAGGAACGCGAGGTCGCCACTGAAGGCGTAGTGTTCCCAAAGGTGCTGACAGAGCCAGGCGGCACCCATGGGCCAGAGTCCCCACTGCGGTCCATCCCCGGGCACGGTAAAGCCCCACACGTCGGTGATGTGGTGGACCACCCAGCCCCGGGCACCGTAGTGAACCCGCGCCGTCTTCCGGCCCGGCTCGCGCAACGACTCAATCAGTTCAAAGAGCGGCAGCGCGCACTCGCTGAGGTTTGCCGGCTCGGCGGGCCAGTAGTTCATCTGCAGGTTGATGTTCAGGTGATAGTCGCTGTTCCAGGGAGGATTCATCCCCTCCGCCCAGAGGCCCTGGAGATTGGCGGG
Source organism: uncultured Verrucomicrobiota bacterium (assembly GCA_964535555.1). Lineage (GTDB taxonomy): Bacteria > Verrucomicrobiota > Verrucomicrobiia > Limisphaerales > J093 > DSVZ01. The sequence goes on along the minus strand of CAZHUS010000059.1, from coordinate 14,352 downwards.
CAGGTCGCCCGGCCGTGAACTGGCAATCAGGAAATAGCGTCCGAGCTGAAACAGGGTCGTCACCAGATGGGGGTCGCTGGCCCCTTCCGCCACCTTGCGCAGCCGCTCGTCGGTGGGCGTGGCCGCCGCCGCTTCACCGCCCAGGTCCAACGTGACGCGGTCGAACAGGCTTCGATAGTCGGCGACATGCGCTTTCAGCAATTCGGCGTAAGGCTTGCGCGCGGCATTGGCCACGGCGGCGGCTGCCACCTCGGCGCAATCCTGGCCCCCGAGGTTGGTGGCGGCACCCAGGATCAGGGTGACACTCGTGGCCTCGCGCACTTCGAGACGACGGATTGGGGCGAATACCGCGCCATCGTCCGCAACGGCCTGCAACACCACGCGGTATTCCATGCCCTTGCCTTCGTCCAGCATGCCACCCATGGCGATCCGATCCGGCGGGTTGGCCTCGGTAAAGAAGTCCTGCTCCCGGTCGATGGCGGCGAAAAGCGTCAGCCGGCCGGGCACGGAAGCGGTGAACCGCATGACGATCACGTTGTCGGGATGGCTGGCGAACATCTCGCGCGTGTAAAGCACGGGGCCGACACGGTAACGGACCCGGGCCACCGCGGTTGCGAGGTCGAGTTCGCGGCGATACTCGGTGGCGTCCTCGTGCCCGGGAAGGTCCAGGCGCAGGTCGCCGAGGGACTGATAGGGACGCAGGGTCATGGGCTTCCCCATCAGCCTGGCGGCCGCGAGCTTCATGGCTTCCGCCGGCTGGCTGGCAAACAACAACCGCCGGACTTCCGGGAGCGCGGCGAGTGCCTCGGGGTTGTTGCAGTCCCGGCGTCCTCCGGCCCAGAGAGAGTCTTCGTTGAGCTGGATGCGCTCGCGGGTGGTGCCGCCGAAGATCATGGCACCGAGACGACCGTTGCCGATGGGCAGGGCTTCGCGTTCCCAGTTGGTGGCGGGACGCGTAAACCAGATCGGAAGCGGGTTGGTGGCAGTTACGGGGGCCTCGGCGGCTCCGAGCGCCGGCCGGAGGTTGTCCGCGAGGAGGCAGCAAAACAAGGCCCCCAGAGCCGCTCGGAGGCCTGGGAGTATGCGACGGACGATCATGCCGACACGGTTTGCCAAAGGGCCCGGCCGGTCAAGCGCCGCGGATCGGGCGGCGAGGCCGCTACTTCTTGCGGGTGTACTCGATGGTCAGCATCTGGGTCTCCTGCCCATCGGGGCCGACCATGTACATGGTGAAGGTTTGATGATCGTTGTCCTTGTACCGCGTCTCGTTTCGGTACTTGACCGGCTTCCCGTCGGGTCCGGGTCCCTCGCCGCGCATGGTCAGGGTCTGCTTTTCCTTGTCCATCGTGCCCTCGAGGAACATGGGCGCGGTGCTCATCGAGTCGACCCACACGCTGGTGTACTTCTTCTTCGCGGGGTCGTAACCGTCGATCCCGTGCCCTTCGAAGGGCATCCCGCCGAAGTCCCCGCGAAAGTCGCTCACGAGCCAAAGGCCGCCGCACTGCATTTTGTACGTGGCCGACCCGGTCGATTCGCCTCCGGGGGACTTGATGGCCGCGGTCCACTGCCCTTCGAGCCGCTTCAGCGCCTGGTGCTCGGGAGTCGGAGTGGGGAGATCCTGGGCCACCAGGGAGGTGACCGAGAGAAATCCAGCCGCCACTGCGGCGAACTGCCGCCATCGTTTCGGTGCGTTTGTGCTCATGAACAACGTGTTAGTCAGGGATTGGTTTTGGTACTTGCCGGCTTTCACTGTTGCACCGGGTCAGAACATGTCAAGCAGCGCGCCTCTTCGTGCCACAAGGGCAGGCACTTGACCCGGCTCGCGACCGCACGGAGGATCTCCGCATGACGCGACGGCCGGAAACCGGCGACTCCCGCTCATGAACGCCCTCCCTGCAGCCGCGATGTTTCTCGACGCGCCCGCTCGGACCGGGGCGAGGCCACCACAACCCTGGCTCAGGAGTGCCCGGTGGGACTTGTGCTTCCTGGTCGGCAGTGTCGCCCTCGTGGCCGCGCCCTACGCGGTCTACGTGTTCTACGCCCTTTCGGGAGGTGGATCGGCCCACGACGCCGGCGTCAAGGGCACCAGCGCCTACAACGCCCGCATCTTCGTCAACAACCTGGTGGCGCTGTTGATAGGCGGCCCGCACATGTACGCCACTTTCACGCGCACCATTCTGGACCGTGACTTTCTCCGGCGACGCGCGGCGTTTGTCGCCTCCTCGGTTTTCGTGCCGGTGACGGTGGTGGCGATGGTGTTGTACTCGTACGAGACGTACGTGTGGTTGCTCACGATCTTCTTCGCGCTGGCCTCGGTGCACGCCCTGCACCAGCTGGTCTGGATTTCCGAGGCCTATACGGTGAAGGCGGGGCGGGGGGCGTCGTGGTCCAGCCGGATGATCGATTACGGCGTGGTGTTCTCGAGCCTGTACCCGGTCGCGGTTTACCGGATGGCGAAGCGCGAGTTCAACATTGGGCCGCTTTCGCTGAAGTTCAACGACCTGTTCGGCGGACAGTATTGGGCGGCGTACGCGGCCTTCGCGTTCTTCGGCGTGATGCTCGCGTTGTTCGTGGGGAAAACGGTGCGCGAGGCCCGGCAGGGCGCGTTCAACGTTCCGAAGACGATGCTGGTGGGGCTCACCGTCACGGTGATGTTCTGGACGCCGGTGATGCCGAACATGGACACGGCCTTCCAGGGGATCAACGTCTGGCACTCGTTCCAATACCTGGCGCTGACCTGGTATGCGAACCGGCTGCGCGAGCAACGGAGCGGTCAGCGGCTCGGCTTCCTTCATCTCTGGGAAAGCTGGGCGGTTCAGGTCCGGGCCGCCTGGGAGCGGGCGAGCGGCTGGCGCAGCGCCGCCTGGCAGGCAGGGGGCGCGGTGCTCGGGGCGCTACGACGTGTGGATCGCGACACGGGCTGGAGCACGTTTTACATGCTCTGCCTGGCGATGCTGCCGGTCTCGGGAATGCTCATCTTGGCGGCCGGTTGGTTCTGGCCCCACGCACACGGGGACCTGCCGGGCTCGGACGAGGCGTACACCTACATGGGCATTCTCTCGGTCCTGCTGGTCCACTACGTGCACGACGCGTTGTTGTTCACCGACCACGAGGCCCTGATCGAAACGCCGGCTCGGCCACCCGACACGGCGCTGGCGACCGGAGGTCTGCAGGCGGGGGCGTAGTCCGGGAAACTCATCGGCCTCCTCGGGTCCCGCCAACGCGGGGCGAGTCGCGGGTTCCGGTTTGTCGGCCGAGCCTTGCATCCTGATCCCAAGGGTTAGTTCTTGCCGGCTCTTCCGGGACTCGTAGGCTGTCAACCATGTTAGCAAGCGCAGTTGACGAGCGTCCGCAGGAACGGATCGGGAGCCTGGGCCGGCGGGTTCTGGCCGGCGGGGAACTGGACCGGGAAGAGGTGCTCTGGCTTCTCCGGTTGGAAGCCAGCGCCGACATCCTTGACCTGCTCGCCTGGGCCAACCGGGTTCGGGAACAATTCAAGGGTCGCACCATCCATCTCTGCTCCATCGTCAACGCCAAGGCCGGCGGTTGTTCGGAGGATTGCCAGTTCTGCGCGCAGTCGGCGTTCTATCAAACGGAGGCGCCGCGCTACGGATTTGTTGACGCGGACACCGTGGCCCAGGCTGCCGAGGAAGCGGCGCGACACGGCGTAACGGGTCTTGGTCTCGTGGCCGCCTGGAAGGGACTCGAGGAAGGGCCGCTCCTGGACGAGGTCTGCCAGCGCTTCGAGCAAATGACGCAGCTGGGCAAGGTGCGGCCCGACGCCTCGCTCGGAATCATCCGGAACCAGCGCGTGGCGGACCGGTTGGCGGCGGCGGGTGTGCAGTGCTACAACCATAACCTCGAGACTTCGCGGCGGTTCTTTCCGCAGCAGTGCTCGACCCACACGTTCGAAGACCGCCTGCAGACGATCCGGTTGCTCAAGCAGGCGGGCATCCGGATCTGTTCCGGGGGGATCATTGGGCTCGGCGAGACTTTGGAGGACCGGTGCGATCTCATGTTCGAGCTGAAGCAGGTGGATCCGGCCCTGGTGCCGATCAACATCCTGAACCCGATTCCCGGCACCCCCTTTGCGCACAACACTCCCCTCCCCCCGCTGCAGATCCTGCAAACCATTGCCTGCTTCCGTCTCGTGCTGCCGCGTCAGGAGATCATGATCGCCGGCGGCCGCACGGTGAATCTCCGGGACGCCCAGAGCCTGGTCTTCATGGCGGGCGCCAGCGCCTTGATGGTGGGGAACTACCTGACGACGCTGAATCAGCCCGTGGAGAAGGACCTCCAGATGCTGCGCGATCTGGGACTGGATTGGAGCTGGAAGGAGCGGACTCCGGACTCGGGCCCCGCGAGGACTGTCGGGGCGTCCCGCGTTGCCGACGCGTGCGAGACCCCGTGCCGCGCCTGATGGAAACGCCCTCCCACGCGATGCCTTCCCGCCTGGGGCGCAATCTGGGCGCCTACCACGGTGAAGGGATCGACATCGAAGGGGTGCTGCGCGGCTGCCAGGACGCGGCGCGCCGTTTCGACTGGACCACGGAGTGGCTTGCCGGGCCATCCCACCTGCAATTGCTGGCGTTGCGCCGGCCCGGAGTCGCGCCCGCGGCAAGGATCTATCTTTCAACGGGCATCCATGGGGATGAGCCCGCGGGTCCGCTCGCGTTGCGGCAGCTTCTTGAAAACAACCGCTGGCCCGCCTCGTGCGAGATCCTGCTCTGTCCGTGCCTCAACCCGACCGGCTTTGCGGCGAACCGTCGCGAGAACGCGCAGGGGTTCGACCTGAATCGCGATTATCGGGACCCCGTGACCCCGGAGGTGCGGGCTCACACCGCGTGGCTCGACCGTCAACCGCCCTTTGATCTGGCCTTCTGCCTGCACGAGGACTGGGAGGCGGGCGGGTTCTACCTTTACGAACTCAACCCGGACGGGCGGCCTTCCCTCGCCGAGGCGATGGTGGAAGCCGCCGCCCGTGTCTGTCCGATCGACTCGGCGCCGATTATCGACGGGCGTGAGACTTCGGCGCCCGGGATTATTCGTCCCCAACTGGAGCCCGCCGAACGTCCGCAATGGCCGGAGGCGTTTTATCTGCTCAGCTACAAGACCCGCTTGAGCTACACGCTGGAAGCACCTTCCGATTTTCCGCTGCCGGTCCGCGTGGCCGCGTTGATGGCGGCGGTGGTGGCGGGGTTGACTGCGCACGCGGCACCACTCAATTCGAAGGCTCGAGCCATTCGCGGAGCGCCTGGAGCGCCCGCGAACGGTGGCTGATCCGGTTCTTCATCGTCTCAGCCAGTTCGGCAAAACTGGAGTCCATACCGACCGGCACAAACAACGGGTCATAGCCGAAGCCCGCCGTGCCGCGGGGGACCTCCAGCAGATGGCCCTCGCACGTCCCTTCGAACACCTGCGGGTGTGCGGGCGGACCCGCTTCTCCCGACAGAGGCACGAGGGCAACGGCGCAGCGGAATCGTGCCGTTCGGTCCGGGCAAGCGATGCCCGCCATCAAGCGGAGGAGTTTGGCGTTGTTGTCGGCATCGCGCGCGTTGCCGGTGGCTCCGGAATCGAGGGCGGCGAAGCGGGCCGAGAGGACACCGGGCTGGCCTCCCAACGCGTCGACTTCGAGGCCCGAGTCATCTGCCAGAATCCATGCGGGGGGCGCGACCAGGGGGGGCTTGCGCGAGGCCAGCCAGCGCGACAGGCCTTCCGCCTTGCGCAAGGCGTTGCCGGAAAAAGTGGGGGCGTCTTCGGTCGCGTCAGGCGCCCCGGGAAGATCCCGGAGCGTCAGGTATTCGTGCCGCGATCCGAGCATGGCGCGGATCTCGTCCGCCTTGTGGGCATTGCGGGTGGCGAGAACGAATCGGGCCATGACGAACTCGTGCGCGCGACGGGTTCAGAGACTCAGCATCTCGTCTTCGGACAGGAGGTGATACTGACGACGCGAGAGGATCTCGCGGGCGCGCTCGGGTTCGGCAAGTTCGAGGAGGAGAATCGCCCGGTGGTTGAAGACAAAGCCCGAGATATTGCTGATGCTGACCCGTTCAGCCGCAAGGGCCGCGGCGACACCCGCGAGACCGCCGGGACGGTCCTCGACCTCGACGGCGAGGACCTCGACGAGCGAGGCGGTGACGTCGTGTTGCTTGAGCCACTGATACGCCAGGTCGCACTTGTCCACGAGGAAGCGGATCACGCCAAACTTCTGCACGTCCGCAATGCCGACCCAGTGAATGTTGACCTTGGCGTCGGCGAGTTCCTTCGAGATCCGCGCCAGTTGATCGGGCTTGTTTTCCGCAAAGACCGCGAGCAGTTGAACGGGTTTCATGGGAGTGAGAGGCCGCAACACCGGCCGGTTCAAAGGACCCTTTCATCCACCACCCGGCGCGCTTTGCCCTCGCTCACCGGCAGGGAGCCGGGTGCGGACAACTCGACCCGGGGTTTGATGAGGATCTCGGCGCGCAACCGTTCCACGACGTGCTCCTCCAGGCGCACCAGGTGTTCCACGTGACCGTCGAACTGGGCGGCGGAAAGTTCGACCTGGACCAGCATCTCGTCCGTGCCCTTGAGCCGGATGAGGTAATTGCGCCCCAACTGCGGGATGCCCATGAGGACGCGCTCCACCTGTTGGGGATAGATGTTCACGCCGCGCACGACCAGCATGTCATCGGAGCGGCCGGTGATGCGGCTGAGACGCCGATGCGTGCGGCCGCAGGGACAGGGCTCGGGTAGGATGCGCGTCAGGTCCCGCGTGCGGTAACGCAACAGGGGCATGGCCTCGCGGCAGAGCGTGGTGAGGACCAGTTCGCCCGGTTCCCCGTCCGGAACCGGTTCCCCGCTGCGTGGATCGATGATCTCGAGGAGGAAGGTATCCTCCCAGAGGTGCATGCCGTGTTTCTGCTCGCACTCGAAGGCGACCCCCGGGCCGTTCATCTCGGAGAGTCCGTAGGAGTTGTAGGCCTCGATGCCCAGGGCGGCCTCGACCTTGTGGCGCGTTTCCTCGGAATGCGCCTCGGCGCCGATGAACGCCTTGCGCAGGGTGAGGTCCTTGCGGGGATCGATGCCGCGGCGCTCGAGGAAATCGGCGAGGTACAAGGCGTAGCTGGGCGTGGTGTGAAACACCGTCGTCCGGAAATCCTGCATCAGCATGAGCTGGCGCTCGGAGTTGCCCGGACCCGCCGGGATGACCAGCATGCCCACCTTCTCGGCGCCGTAATGCATCACCAGGGCGCCGGTGAAGAGGCCGTACGTCATCATGTTCTGGAGCACGTCGTCGCGCGTGCAGCCGGTCATGACCAGGCACCGGGCAATGAGTTCCGCGGCGTGATTGACGTCGGCGCCGGAAAAGAACAGGGCCTTGGGCTTGCCGGTGGTGCCGCTGGACGTGTGCAACCGGGTCACCTGGCTTCGGGGGATGGCGAGCAGGCGATCCGGGTAGTTCTCCCGCAGATCGGCATTCGAGGTGAAAGGGAGCCGGCGCACGTCCTCCAAGGTGCGGAGGTCGGCGGCGGTGACCTGGGCCGCTGCCAGGGCCCGCTGGTAATGCGGGACCGTCCCGGCCACTCGCTCGACGGTCAGGCGTAAGCGTCGGAGCTGGAGGGCCTCGAGCTCGGGTCGCGCGCTGGTCTCAATTTCGCGTTGCCAATACATGCGTGCTGACGTGACTTCCTCCGCCACCCGGACAAGTACGAAAGCCCGGCAATTTGACGGCGGGGGTGGTGACGGCTGGGATTAACCAAATTCCCGGGCGGTTGGAAAGCAGATTCGCCGGGGTTTCCGGAAGCAGAAACGGTGTGGCGCCGGCCCCGCCGCCCCTTCCCCTGCGCGTCTTCTGTCCGGGCCGCAAGTCAGAACGTGGCGCCTGCCAGGCCGGAGCGGCAAGGTCGGGTAGTTTGAAGAAAGCAGGTCCCTCAGCGGGAACCCTTCGCCTTGGCTTCGCTTCCCTGGCGCATCCAGTCCCAAAACGCCGTTTTCCACTGGGCAACCCGCGCTCTTTCGGGTGCGGCCTCCGCCCGACGCTCGGCCTCGGCCATCCATCCTCCCAGGACCTGCATGCGCTCGGGCGTGCCCAATTTCTCCCAGGCGGCCTTCCTCCAATCGATGCCGTCGCGGCGCCCGTACGGGGCCGGGTAATTGTCCGGATCGCAGGCGATCGCCTCGAGCTGGAGGTAGAACGCCTGCATCGGCTCCGCCGCGGCACCGAAGTACAACCGGAAAAACTCGGTGATGAGGGCGTCCACGTTCACGTCCGGATCATCCCAGACTTTGGCCATCACGTACTGTTCCAGTTGGTCCTGCTCTCCGCACTCGAAGATGCCGCGCACGCCGTCCCGGATGAAGCGGCGCATGGCGTCGGCCGTTTGATGCACCATCACATGCGGAAAGCACTTCCACCGGTCGATGAGGGCCGGTTCCATGGGATGATGATAGTAAACCCAGAGATACATGGGGGCGGAAGTCCTGTCATGCCACTCCCCGTAGAGACGCAGATCGTTCTCTTTCATCGTGGCGTGGACCGGGTAGTAGCAGGTGTGGAGGCAGGGCGCGATCGAGACGTTGGGTTCCACCGCGCATTCCGGCGGCAGCGCGTAGGCCCAGTAGGCCAGCGTGGCGATGTACTTGTCGGGATGCGTCTGCCGCACTTCGCGGGCCACGGCGTTCACGAACGAGAACCAGTAGTCGCTGATCTCGCCCGAGCTGAAGAAGCCGGTGCGACGGCTGGCGCCGGTTTTCAGGAGCGCGCCGCACGCGGGGCAATCGCAGAGGTTCATGTTGTCGTCCGGAACGATCGCGAAATAGTCACCGGCCGCCTTCCAGCCTTCCGGGAGCGAGCCGCGGCCGTCGAAGAAGTCCCGCGCCATCCGGGCCACCTCGGAGACCAACTCCGGGCTGGTGTAGCACAGCTGGGAACCCTTGCTCTTGGGGTTTTTCGACTGGAACGCGGGATCGCTGAACCGCTCCTTGATGGTACTCGGATGGAAGGTGTGGTTGGCAGCCCAGCGCTCGCCTCCCTGCCGGCTTCGGCGCCAGTAGAGACGAACCTGGTCCTGGGTGAACTCGCCCCATTGCGCCTTGAGGAACGGCCAGTTGCCCGCCGGGAGGGCGCTGCGGTGCTTGAGTGCCGGCGACCGGCGGACGTCCCGGCCGCTGACCACTACGGTACTCTTCCGGGGCACGATCACCGAGAGGGGCGAGGGTCCGTACCAGCGAACCTCCAGGTGGCGCTCCAGGAAATCGTACACGGCGAGGCAAGTGCCCTGGTCGTCATACAAACCCGGCAACTCGAGTTCGCCCGTGCTCCGTTCCGGCATCCCGGCCGCCTTCCAATAATCGATCCGATGCCGCAGCGCGGCCAGGGATTCGCCCGTCATCGGACGGCCTTCGACACGGCGGTTGGCCTCGGTGTCCTGCCAGTCACGGCCAAGGAGAACCAGGCTGTTCGTGCGGAACGCGACGACGTACTCCTGCGGCTGCAAGGCCTCCGCCGCGATTCCAAGTTCCCGCGTGGCGAGGCTCTCCCCCACCAGGACCCGCCGGCCCTCGACACGTTCGGCGTCGGAGCGGAGGGGTAATTCAGCACCGGAGACCTGAAGGATGTGGCTTTGCAGTTCCAGAGCGGCAAGACGCGCGGCGGGGCTGGTTTGCCGGGCAACCACGATGGTGCAGGCAGGCTTGCCATCTCGGACCAACTCGAATCCGTCGCCATGCGCGGCAGCCTCCTGAGCGCTGACGACGGCCCGGGTCGAAGCAAGCCACCACAGGAGCGCAGTCGTCTGGAGTCGTGTCATATGCGGGTGCCTCTGCCAGCTTCCCGGCGCAGTGTCAATGCCTCGTCCTCGCTACGGCGACACGCCTGGCGCGGCGCCGTGGACTTGCCCCGGCTTACGGCGCGGACCGCGCGGGAGATCCGGTTGCCAGCCCCAGCGGGCGCGGCCCGCCCGAACCCGGGCGTTCCAGTTCCCGGAGCAGCCAGTCGAGTCCCTGGAGGTTTTTTTGCAGCGTCATCTCGGAATCGGTTTCGGGACGATGGTCGAGAATGCCGACGGGCCCGCGCCAGCCGCTCTCAAGCAACTGGCGCATCAGCCCGAGCTCCTGGTCACCCTCCGCCAGGTGCAGGATCTTGGCGCCCCGGGCTTCGCCCTCGGGGATCATGCCGTTCAGGTTGACGGCGATCAGGTGGGGCTTCATCAGAGTCAGGAGTTCCGGGAACCGGGCCAGGTGGGTGTGTCCGTGGTGGAAATTGTAAACGATCCCCACGTTGGTGATGCCGCTTTGTCGGAGTCGCTCGATGATCCGGACCTGGTTCTCCGGTTCGCCGAACCAGCCGCCGTGGTTGTAGAGCCCCACCCTGCAGGCTCGACGCGCCGCCTCGCGGGCGATGGGCTCCAGGCGGTTTGCCTCGGCCTCGACGCGCGAACGCCGGGCTTCCGGGGTGGGCGTCGGCTCTCCCCCGCCGGTCACCCACAACTGCGTCTGCAGTCGGTGGCGCTCGATGACCTTCAGGATCAATTGGGCGGTGGTGTCGAGCGTACCGGGAAACCACCAGGCGGTGATGGCGATGCCGTGCCCCTGCATCGCGCGGACCTCGTCCTCGAACGTGGGAAGGTGTTCGTCCCGCCAATCGTAGGCCAGTTGGCGAAGCTCCAACCGGTCCAACATGGCGGCGCGCTCTTCCGGACCACGCTTCTTGGCGTCGAAGGGCACGATGCACCACGCCATGAGATTGGTGCGCGCGAAGAGCGAAAGATCGGCCGCTCTGCCGCCGCCCGTGCCGAGGAGAGACAAACCGAGGGCGATGAGAAGCCCACTCCAGAGGGTACGCATGCGATGAGAGTAGTCCGCGAGGGGCCGCAGGTAAATGCCGCCGAAGCTCATGAAATTCCGCTTGGCGGCCCGTCTGTAGGAAGCACAACATCCGCGGCGCCGCCCCTCGAACGGGTGCAGGATGAGCGAGCAATACGACAGCAGGGTCGCGGCCCATTACGCGGCGTTCCGACCACGACTCCATGGCATGATCCTGGGGCGCATGCTGCGTTGCAGCGAACGGTTTCAGAGCGGTCTGGATCTCGGGTGCGGCACGGGTTGGTCCGCGGTTGCCCTGGCGGAGCACTGCGACTCGGTGGTGGGTTTGGATAACAGCCCGGCGATGCTCGACCGTGCCTTACCGCATCCCAGGATTACCTACGTTCGTAGTGCGGCCGACGCGCTCGCCGGATTGGCGGGCCGTCCGTTCGAGGTGGTGTCGTTCGCCGGATCGCTGTCGTACATCCGGACTGAGCGGCTTCGACAAGAGCTGCGGGCCGCGTGCGGTCCGGATGCGGCGGTGCTGGTCTACGATTTTGAAGTGTTGTTGGACGAGGTCATGGTCCGAGTCGGCGCCCGCTGGTCGCGCCAGGCTTCGAGCTACGATTATCACGCGAACCTCTCCGGCTGGTCCGAGTTTGAAGTCGTCACCCTGGGCGTGGAACAAATCCCCTTGGAGCTGTCGGGAACTGAACTGGCCCATTTGCTTCTCTCGGATTCAAATCGGTACGAGGCGCTACTTGCGGTGTTTTCGAACGCTCACGTCTTCGACTCCCTGACGGATGCGTTGGGTGAGTGTGAAGGTGAAGGGAACGGCCAGGTCCAGGCTCGAACCTACTTCACCAGGTACTGTGTTCGGGGAGGTGCCCACTCCGGCTGCCGATGAACCCACCCTTTCCGACAGGGCGAAGCCTCTCCCGAGCCGCGATCGGCTTGAATTGGCTCTCCATGAACCTGCCCCGAAAAGCGGGGATGAATCCCCGCACTCCAGGCGCTTCGCGGCCCCGGACGTGCCTTGGAGCGGCGCGAAGCGTTTGGAGTGCGTCCGCTTTAGCGGCGCTTTTTGGTTCATGGTCACGGAGCAGGTCCAAACGGAACAGGTCGCTCTTCCCATGAACCTGCTCCGAAAAAGCGGGGATGAATCCCCGCACTCCAGGCGCTTCGCGACTCCGCCGCTCCGGCGCGTAAGGGACTGCGCGCCCTGCCTTGGAGGGACCGGTTCCTGGCCATGGAGCAGGTCCAAAAGAATCAGGTCGCTTCCCCTGAACCTGGCCCTTCGCGGACCGCGACCGCTCCGCGGTCGCAGCGGCTACGAACTCCACAGCGCGTTGAGCTCCTGGACCATCCGCACGGACGGCTCGCACCCGCTGCGGCCGGGGGACCGGCCGCGGTCCGGTTCATGGCCATCGCGCATGGCCTTGGGGCCAAGGAAACTCTCCGTAGACGAGCGACGAAAAGCGGGGTTCCCCCCCGCACTCCAGGCGCTCCGCGACTCCGAGGGCGCCTTCGGACCACCTATGAAAGCTATCAGCGCATCGATCGTGATCCTCTCCGCAGCCATCCTCATCACCGGCGGCTCCCTGGTTCCGCACGCGGACACCAAGCTGTTTGTGCAGACCGTGGGCTCCCTGGTTGGCCTGCTGGGAGTGGGAGGCTGGGTTGCGTGCATGCGCGACCGGATCCGCTAGAACCCTCGAATGGGCAATTTCGCTGCGATCAAGTCAAGTTGTGCGCCGCGCCTCGCTGGCCGGTGAACGCCGTTTCGCCATTTGCGCGGGGCGTCCCTTGGTGCAATTTCTGTCCACGGTTCTCATTGAGCCGGGACTGCAGGATGCGTCCTGCACGAACGGCGGCTACGGCCCGTTGGGTTTGACGGGCCGTAGCTCTTTTTACACCGAACACGACAACCGAATGAAACACGCACGGTCCATCCTGGGCTATGCCCTGATCCTCTGGGGCTCGGTCCTGCCACAAGCGGCGACACCACCCCATATCGTTCACATCGTTGCCGATGACCTTGGCTGGCGGGACGTCGGATTCAACGGATGCAAGGACATTGCCACCCCCCATCTGGACCGACTCGCCGCCGGCGGGGCGAAACTGACGCAGTTCTACGTGCAGCCGATGTGCACTCCCACGCGAGCCGCCCTGATGACTGGCCGGTATCCCTTCCGCTATGGCTTGCAGACCGCGGTGATCCCTTCCGTCTCAACCTATGGACTGGACACCAACGAGTGGCTCCTCCCGCAGTGCCTCAAGGACGCCGGCTACACCACGGCCATCATCGGGAAGTGGCACCTCGGCCATGCCGACAAGCAGTACTGGCCGCGTCAGCGCGGCTTCGACTACCAGTACGGCGCCATGATCGGCGAACTGGACTATTTCTCGCACGAGGAGCACGGCGTGCTGGATTGGTACCGCGACAACGAGCCCGTCCGCGAACCGGGCTACACCACCCAACTCCTCGGAGACGACGCGGTCCGGTTCATCGAACGTCACGACGCCTCCCAACCGCTGTACCTGTATCTGGCCTTCAATGCACCGCACACGCCCTATCAGGCGCCGCCCGAATACGTCGACCGCTATGCGCACCTCGAGGATCCCACCCGCCGGATCTACGCCGGGATGGTGTCCTGCCTGGACGACCAGGTCGGCCGCGTGGTGGCCGCCCTCGACCGAAAGGGCCTGCGCGAGAACACGCTGATCCTCTTCCACAGCGACAATGGGGGGACCAAGAACGCCATGTTTGCCGGGGTCATGGCCGACATGTCGAAGATCAAGATCCCGTGCGACAACGGTCCGCTTCGGGACGGCAAAGGCTCGCTGTTCGAAGGCGCGACGCGAGTTTGTGCTTTCGCGAACTGGCCCGGGCGCATTCAGCCGGGGACCGTCGACGGCCTCATGCACGCCGTGGATCTGTATCCCACGCTGGCGGCCCTTGCCGGCGCGTCGACCGCGAAATGCAAGCCGCTCGACGGTGTCAATGTGTGGGAAACGCTGGCGGGCGGGAAGCCCTCCCCGCGCACCGAGTTTGTCTACAATATCGAGCCGTTTCGCGCGGCGCTGCGGCAGGGCCACTGGAAGCTCATCTGGCGCACCTCGCTGCCCTCGAGTGTCGATCTCTACGACCTGGCGAAGGACCCGGCGGAGGAACACAACCTTGCGGCGCTGCATCCGGAGCGAACCGCGGCCATGCAACGGCGACTCGACGTCCTCGCCAAGGAAGCCAGCAAGCCGCTCTTTCTGGTCGACCAGTTCAAGGTGGTTATGCGGAACATGGACGGCGAACCGGTCCTCCCGATCGACGAGGGCTACGGGGATCCTGACGTCCATTGAGCGCGCCCGATCGGCTCCTGGATGGTGGGGGAGCCTGTGCCGGGCCGCTTCGGGGTGAGTTCCTTGGGTCCGGCAGCGGGGCGCAACGACCAGGTAGGGCGCGCAGTCCTCTGCGCGCCGAACTCGGCGGGCAACGGAGTGTCCGCCTTACCTGAAGCGCGGGCTTCAGCCCGCAGGGACGTTCCTTGGCCGGCGTGGCTTCCTGCGGAC
>CAZHUS010000058.1:0-47251 GCA_964535555.1 uncultured Verrucomicrobiota bacterium | reverse complement strand
CGAACACCTAACGTAAAACCCCGCTTCCGTGGTCCAACACTTGGGGTCCACTTCACTCTTCTCGAGAAAAGAACCTTGATGGGCTCATTGCTCAGCCGTTGAAGCCGGTTGGCTACGCTATATTGTCGGGCGGCACCGATAAATTGTCCCCGTTGATGAAGTATGGTTGCCAACGTGTTGTGTCGTAAAAGCTTCTCTCTGAAATCATTTGTCTTGTTGGCCATGTTGTATGCCTTCCGCGCCATCTTAAGCGCCTCCGGCAACAAACCCAAGGTGCGGTATGCGTCGCTTAAAATCCTGGCGCTACAACAAGCGTCCGTCCACGACCCCTCTTTGCTCTGGATGGCGAGGGCGTGCCGCAGTGACGCCACGGCTTCTTTGCTTCGACCCGACATCTGAAGATGGTAACCCGCCTCCAAAAGCACTCTCCCCTGAGTGTCGCTTCTCAGCTCGGTGGCAGCGCTGGACCAATGCATGTCACAAAACGCCGCCAAACAGAGCAGATTTGCGCCAACAGCACCGAACTTCTGAGTTATCACATAGTCTCTCTCTCGACAAATCCGCGGCCAATACACTTCGTCGAACGCTCTCTGGTACAGACTAGCTCGACAACCATGTGCAACGGCACGAAGAAGGTGCTCCATCTGTTCCCATTTGGTGGGAATAGCCCTCCGGGAGAGCCTACGGAAATGTTCATATAGGAGAGAGTGTGCGGCTCGCCATGCAGCTTGGCTTTTCGTGCGAAGTTCTTTCGCGAAATACTCGCGCAAGTGTGGATGCGCATCGAGCGAGACGAGCGCGCCGGACGCGTCGCGGTTCACCGTGAGCAGTTTCGCGGCTTCGAGGCCGCTGAGGCAGTATTCCCAATCGTCGTCGGCGAGCCCGGCGAGCGGTTCGGTGAGGCCAGGGATGGTCTGGCTGCGTAGGGCCGCGAGGCAGCCGGCGTCGGCGGGCCGGTCGAACAGGCCCATGAGCCGCAGCACGGCCACTTCGCGCCGGCCTTCGTCGCCGCCGTCGCGCAAGAGCCATTGCTCGTAGGCGGCCATGGTCCGAAACGCGTGCCCGCCGTCCATCTTCTCGTCGGCTTTCTCTAACTTCACACGGTCGCGCTGGCGTATGTCGCCGTGGAAGGCGCGTTTCAGAAAGCCGGCCAGCAGGGTCAGCGTGAGCGCGTGGCCTTTCACATCATCAACCAGCGCCGCGAATTCCTGCGCCGTGCCGCGCACGCCGAGGGTTTTGAGCAGATGCACGCCGGCGTCGCGGGACAGGCGCAGCAGCTTCACCTCCGGCGCGGTGGTTTGCCAGAACGCCTTCAGGTCCGGCAACGAATAGCGGCTGGTGACGATACACAGCCCACGACTATCAGCGGCTAGACGCTTGAGCAGTGCGGCGATGCCCTGGTCCGTGAGTTCGCCCACCGTGGGCGAACTGGGCGCGTATTGCAGCGGTTCGAGGCCGTCGAGGATGAGCAATGCTCGCCGCTCGCCGACGAGTTGGGCCAACCGGCGGCCTTTCTCGAAAGCACCCGTCGCGCTCCCCGCCATCGCCTCGTCGCCGAAGAACACCAGCGCTTCCTTGAGGAACAGGTCGGAGGACGCGGCTTGTTGCTCGCGCGTGCCCTGACTGTAGAAAGACCACGCAAACGCCGCATCACACCCGGGCCAGTCCTGCCCCGCCAGTTCCGCCGCCCACTTGGCCACGAGCGAAGTCTTCCCCTCGCCACCGAGGGCCACGAACGTGAGGGCATGGGGATGGCCTTTCTCCAAGCGGAGCGTCCTTTGCCAGGCGTCGGTCAAGAGCTTGGTTTCGTCTTCGCGTCCGATGAGTTCGGCGGGCACGTATTTGACGATACGGGCGATGTCGAACCGGCGTTCCTTGCGGGCACGGGGGCGGAAATCAATGACATCGCGGTCAGTGAAGTCCGGGGGCAGCGGACAATCCTCACGCCAGACAGGGATGACGCGCTTGCCAAGTCGGCGAGCAAGTTCGACCTCGCGTTTGACCCATTCCGAGTTGGTGGCGGCAGCCGTGATGACGACGACGAAGGCATCGCAGTCGGTGATGCCCTGTTCGATGCGCGGCCAGAAATGCTCGTCCGGCTTGATGGCGTGGACGTCGTTGAACACCTCGTCAAATCCGGCGGCGCGGAGGAACGATTCCATTTCCGCGACAAAACTGTCGTCGGCAGTGCTGTGAGAAACAAAGGCTCGTCGCATACCTCAAGTTCCCAGAATCGCGCGCTTGGCGTCAGCCAGTTCCTCGTCGCGGCGATGGTAGCCGCAGTCGTTGATGAGCTTCTCGGCAGCGGCGAGGTCGGCGGCGGGCGATTCCCACGGATACGCCTTCTCGCGGAAGAACAGTCGAGCGCGGTAAAGGTGAATGTCGGCCATGTGCAGCCGCATCGGCCCGCGCTCGGCGATTTCCCAAGCCTCGTCGAGGTCGGCCCGGGGATCCGAAAGATGCCCGTTCATTACCTGCGATCCCACTCTGACTCGCAGCGCTGCGCGGTTAAGGAGTGCATCGGCAATGAACTCTTGAAACCCCGATCTCTTCAAATCCGATAGCGCCTCGTTTGCGAACCGCTCAGCTTCCTGCAAGGAGAGATCAGTGGATTTTGCCTGACGCTTCGCAGCAATTCTGCCAAGTGTGAGGCGCGAAAGCCCAAGATCGAGTAGCGTCCCACCTCCGCTAAGAGCCAAGGTCAGTGCATTCTGAGCTTCGATGGCGGCCTCGTCCAGTCGACCAACAGCAAGCAGGAATTCCATGTACGGATATCCTGGTGTTCCCGCAAAGAATGGGTTGACGACTGCAACACCTCTGGAGAGAGAAAGTGACAACGAGAGATACTCCTTGGCTTCAACGAACAATTTCTGAGCCGCACCGAAATTGTCTCTTAACATCATTGCCTGGCCCAATACTAGTGCGCAATACATCCGATTACTCATGCAGTTCTGGCAGGAGCAAGTGGAGCGATCATGGGACTCCCTCGCCAGCCGCAGGGTACCGATTGCACCCGCGATATTGCCCATGAGCAATTGCACCTCGCCGATGTTTCTGGCATTGATCGCAGCGAATTGCCACAATTTACGCTTCTTGCGGATTTCGTAAGCTGCCTCTAGGGCTTTGCAGGCCTGCCCAAGCTCCCCGTTTGCGCGAAGAGATATTGCCGTACAGTTGAGAATGACTGGCTTATGGTTAAGCGGCACGGCGTTCTTCACGGCAGTCCATGGCACATCGAAGAAGTGCGAATATGCACCCAAATCAGACTGGTGGGCTCCAAGATTCAAAGTCGAATAGACCCCTCCGGTGTGCCATCCAAAGGCATCCCTACACACACCAGCTTCATGTATCCGCGGACGTAGCACCTCCTCCGCGACTCGCCTGAAAAGTCCCGCGCTACATCCGTGCATCACGGCTTGGTAGAGCGGCTGGAGGTCTTCGAGCGTGGGCTGGGGCTTCTTGTCAGTCGTGGTTTTGCAGAGGTGTTCGTAGAGCCGACGGTGGGCCGTGCGCCAGGCGTCGGGTTGGTGCGTGCGCAGTTGCCGGGCGAAGTATTCACGCAGCAGCGGATGTGCATCAAGCGAGACGAGCGCGCCGGACGCGTCGCGGCTCACCGTGAGCAGATTCGCGGTTTCGAGGCCGGTGAGGCAGTATTCCCAATCGTCGTCGGCCATCCCGGCGAGCGGTTCGGTGAGGCTGGAAATGGTTTCGGTCCGCAGGGCCGCGAGGCAGCCGGCGTCGGCGGGCCGGTCGAACAGGCCCATGAGCCGCAGCACGGCCACTTCGCGCCGGCCTTCGTCGCCGCCGTCGCGCAGGAGCCATTGCTCGTAGGCGGCCATCGTTCGGAAGGCGTGGCCGCCGTCCATCTTCTCGTCGGCTTTCTCGAACTTCACGCGGTCGCGCTGGCGGATGTCGCCGTGGAAGGCGCGTTTCAGGAAGCCGCCGAGCAGGGTCAGCGTGAGGGCGTGGCCTTTCACGTCTTCGACCAGCGTCGCGAATTCCTGCGGCGTGCCGGTCACGGCGAGGGTTTTCAGCAGACGCATGCCAGCGTCGCGGGACAGGCGCAGCAGTTTCACCTCCGGGGCGGTGGTCTGCCAGAACGTCTTCAGGTCCGGGAGCGAATACCGGGTGGTGACGACGCACAGTCCGTGGCTGGCGGCGGCCAGCCCCTTCAGCAGCGCGGCGAGGCCTTGGTCCTTGAGCTCGCCCGCCGTGGGCGAAGACGGCGCGTATTGCAGCGGTTCTAAGCCGTCGAGAATGAGCAGCGCCCGCCGTTCGCCAACGAGCTGGGCCAACCTCCGGCCTTTCTCGTATGCGCCCACCGCGCTGCCCGCCATCGCCTCGTCGCCAAAGAAGGCGAGGGCTTCCTTGAGGAACAGGTCTGAGGACGCGGCCAGTTGCTCCCGCGTACCCTGGCTGTAGAACGACCAAGCGAAGGCCGCGTCGCACCCCGGCCAGTCCTGCCACGCCAGTTCCGCCGCCCACTTGGCCACGAGCGAAGTCTTCCCTTCGCCACCGAGGGCGACGAAGGTGAGGACATGCGGACGGCCTTTCTCCAACCGCAGCGTCTTCTGCCAGGCATCGCTCAGGAGTCTGGTTTCATCCTCGCGTCCGATGAGTTCCGCTGGGGCGTATTTGACGATCCGGCCGATGTCGAACCGGCGTTCCTTGCGGGTGCGCGGACGGAAATCAATGACATCGCGGTCAGTGAACTCCGCAGGCAGCGGGCAATCCTCACGCCAAACCGGGATGACGCGCTTGCCGAGGCGGCGTGCAAGCTCGGCTTCGCGTTTGACCCATTCCGAGTTGGTTGACGCAGCCGTAAGGACGACGACGAAAGCATCGCAGTCGGTGATCCCCTGTTCGATGCGCGGCCAGAACTTCTCGTCCGGCTGGATGGCGTGGACGTCGTTGAACACGTCGTCAAACCCGGCAGCGCGCAGAAACGATTCCATCTCCGCGATAAAACTGTCGTCGGCAGTGCTGTGGGAAACGAAGGCGCGTCGCATACCTCAGTTTCCAAGAATGGCGTGCTTGGCGTCAGCGAGTTCCTCATCGCGGCGGTGGTAGCCGCACTCGTTGATGAGTTTCTCAGCCGCGCCCAGGTCGGCAGCAGGCGATTCCCACGGGTACCTCTTCTCGCGGAAGAACAGCCGTGCGCGGTAAAGGTGGATGTCGGCCATGTGCAGCCGCATCGGCCCGCGTTCGGCGATTTCCCAGGCTTCGTCGAGGTCGGCCTGCGAACTCTCGGGGCCGGTACGCGCGCCTGTGAGAAAGCGCAGCCAAGCGCGAGCGAGGAGGCTCCTTGGGAATTGGTCCCGCGTCCCAGCTCGGCGGAGTCCGAGCACGGCGAGATCCAACTCGGAGCGCGGTAGTCGCAAGTCGGAATGGGGAGAGTCCAGAATCGCCTCGTAAAGCGCGGCGCGGCCGATAGTGAGGTGGTGGAGGGCGGAGTGGAGGAGAGGTGCACCCCCTCGTTCCTCCTCCCATGTCAGGCCCTGGGCTGCGCGCCGCGAGACGGCGCGGCATTTTTCCATCAGTTCGGCCTTCCGCGTTGCGCGATCCGCCTTTGTCGTCTGCCACGCAATGCGTTCGGCAGTGGTGAGGAGCAGGTCGCAATAGCGAAAGCCCGCAAAACCGAAAAGTACCGGGTAGCGAGACTGGGACTCGGCGTACATGTTCTCGGCCTCGACGAAGCGGGCTTCAGCTTCAATTCGGCGGCCCGCCTGTTGGAGGGCATCTGCGAATGTCGTGCGTTTGCCCACCCTTTGCCAGGCATCGCCGCTAAGGTCTGCATAGATCACGGACTGTTCCGCGTCATTCAATGCCACCGCTACTTCACCCAGCGTCAGCTTGAGCTCGCTTAGATTACTCGCGCGGATAGCGGCATTTACCCAATCCTTCTGATTCAAGGCCATCGTCAGCCCGGCCTGCATTGGTCCAAGGGCCTCAATCAGTCGCCCCAAAGCACGGAGGTTGAAAGCGGCCTGAAACAGCATCCACGCTTGGTCGGCTTCAATCAAAGCAGCAGAAATATGGCTCCAAGGGGCTTCAAAGAAGCAAGCCACGGCGCCCAAGTCCGAACCGTATGCGCCAAGTCTAGTCGCACTGTAGTACTCCAGCCCGCGCTGTAGGCGAATGCGGTAAACGCTGTCACAGACTTCTTGGTGCCGGCCCGCCTGGCAGCCGTGGGCCACGGCTTGGTAGAGCGGCTGGAGGTCTTCGAGCGTGGGATTGGGCTTCTTGTCTGTCGTCGTCGTGCAAAGGTGTTCGTAGAGCCGCCGGTGAGCAGCGCGCCAGGCGTCGGGTTGTTGCGTGCGAAGTTGTCGAGCGAAATACTCGCGAAGCAGCGGATGGGCATCGAGGGAAGTCGGAAGGCTGGAGACTGGAGGCTGAAGGGCAGAACGGTCGCGGTTTAAGGTCAGTAGCCGGGCATCCTCCAAACGCTTGAACGCGAGGTTGCGTTGGACCTCGGTCGTACCGATGAGCGGTTGGGTCAACTCGGGGATGGCCGGTTCTCTCAGCAGCGCCGCGAGGCAGTCGGCCGTCATGGGTCGGTCAAACAGGCCGAGGAGGCGCAATACCGCGAGGAGGCGTCTGCCTCTGTTGCCTTCGCTCTGGAACGCGCACTCGTATGCCGCCATGACATGGAAGGCGTGGCCGCCTTGTTCTTCGGCGTTGGCATCCTCCATCTGCACGAGGTCTCGTTTGCGGATGTCCCCCCCATGGGCGTCCCGCAGGTAAGTGCCGAGCAGGGTCAGGGTGAGCGCGTGGCCTTTCACGTCTTCGACCAGTGTCTCGAACTCCGCCGTGGCGCCGCCTTCCTTCCTCACTCCGAGTCGCTGCAGCAGATGCACACCCGCTTCCTTCGACAGCCTCTTGAGTTCCTTCTCCGGTGCGGTGCTCTGCCAGAACGTCTTCAGGTCCGGCAGCGAATACCGGGTGGTGACGACGCACAGGCTGTGGCTGTCGGTGGCCAGGCCCTTCAGCAGCGCGCCGAGGCCTTGGTCCTTGAGTTCGCCGGGTGTGGGCGCGGTGGGCAGGTATTGCAGCGGTTCCAGGCCGTCAAGGATGAGCAGGCTGCGCTGCCGAGCCACGAGGCGGGCGAGGTGTTGTCCCTTTTCGTATGCACCTGCGTTGCTGGCTGCAAATTCTTTGTCCGCGTTGTCGCCGAAAAAGGTGAGCGCTTCCTTGAGGAATAGCTCGGACGAAGCGGCTACCTGCTCGCGCGTGCCCTGGCTGTAGAACGACCACGCAAACGCCGCGTCGCACCCCGGCCAATCCTGGCCCGCCATTTCTGCAGCCCACTTAGCCACGAGCGAGGTCTTACCCTCACCGCCAAGAGCGACAAATGTGAGGACACGCGGACGGCCTTTCTCCAAGCGCAGCGTCTTCTGCCAGGCATCGTTCAGCAGCTTGGTTTCGTCCTCGCGGCCGATGAGTTCGGCCGGGGCGTATTTGACGATGCGGGAAATGTCGGCTTTGAAGCCGCTCTTAGCGCAGGGCTGCAGGCTCATCGGCGTGCGCTGGCCGGGTTCCGATGAGCCTACTGGGGGTTTGTGGCCACGGCGGCGTCCGAAACGGGCACAACAGGCCCGCTCTTAAGGAACGCCTCCACATAGGCGGCAGCGACATCGCAAGCGTAAGCGCGCCAGGACTGCGTTTGCACTTTGTCCTTCTTTGCGTCAGCCAAGTCGGATACCCCGCGAACCATAAAAAAACCTGGGGCATCCGGGGCTTGAAAGGCTCCGCTGGCCGCTCCACCGGCTTCCATCTCCACCCCAATCAGTTTTGTCCATACCTCGCGGTATTGGTCCATCAACCCGTTGGCGATCACTTTGTCGCCGGTGCAAATCGGCCCCACATGGCGTCGCGATTCACCCACCTCGGGACGTGCGGCCTGGATCAACGGTCGCCAATCCTCCAAGCGCAGTTGTTTCGCAGCTCCCAGCAGGCGTGGATCGGCCTTGTGGACCGACCAACGAATCTGAGTCTTCTTGGGCGTCAGTTTCTGGAGTTCGTAGTCGGCGATTTGCTCGGAGATCAATATGTCGCCCACGTTCACCCCCGCTTTGGCCAAGCCGCCGGCTATGCCGGCCACCATGATGTATTTCGGGCGCCAGCGCCGGATGGCATCACCCACTGCGTTGGCCGCTTCGACCCGTCCCATTCCCAACAGGTCTGTCACCACAAGCTTGTATTCGCCGGTCGTTCCGTCGGTAAAGGTGACTGGGAAGGTGGCTGGATAGTAAACGCGGATGTCATCATTGCTCGGCTTGAGGCGTTTAGGCCTTTTCAAGTGGATCAGCATCGCTTCGCGCTCTTCTTCCAGTGGGGTGATAATCACGAAATCAATCGGGGGTTGCATAATCGAGGTGCGTTCAGTTTTCTCATCACTGGAAGAGGCGGCACGGAGGTGGCTTTTCTGAGTCGACGGAGTTTGAGCCAACGGTTCTCCACCCTGTCTGGTGGCTCCGGCTGGTTGCGGCTGTCTTCGTTTGGGTGTGACAGGCAGCTCCGCGATTCCGAGGCATCGCCGCGTTTCCTGCAGCACTCTCCGAAGCGCCTTGTTCTGCTCGGAACTGGAGAGTTGATCGAGCGGCTGCGCGCCGGCTCCGGTTGCCGCCATGATGTGGCCGACCGGCGAACTCGAATAGGAGTAAGCGCTGACCGGGAACCAGAGAATCTGCAGCTCGCCGGATCGATGGGCTGCGAGGGCCGGCTGGGTTTCGCACAGCGCAGCGCCTGAATTCGGCCCGAAATAGTGCGGGCTTCCGAGCATGATCATCACTCTTGCGCGTGCGACATGGTGGTCAATCTCGCGTGCGAAATCGGCGCTGGCGGGGATTTTCGTGTCATCCCACACGCGATCGCAAATGGCCGGATCGGCGTCGAGGACCTTCCGGAGCTTCTGGTGCCACGGCCTGTCCATGTGGCTGTAGCTGATGTAAACCAAGTCGCGTGCCGGGATGCCAATGGGTTCCGCTTCGGGCTCGGAACGGGCCACGTCAGTTTGTTGGCGACGAGCATCGTCGGGAAGCGCAGGCGGGGTTGGCACCGGGCCGGTTGGATCAGACGTGCGAGGTTGCGCTTCGGGAACGTCCCGATCCGAGGCGTCGGCGAGGTCGGGTAACAGGCTCTCCGCCACACCCTCGAGGCCCAGTTCGCTTTTTGCGCGGTCGAGGGCGGCGGGCACCTCCAAACCGGTCGCCAGCCCCCGGTAGAACACGCCCGCAAGACGGGTGGCGATTTCGTCAGTGGTGTCGCCCTTGTAGGCAATGACGTAGTCAATGAGGCTGGCCAGGCTGCACGCCAGATCCCACGAACGGCAGGTGTTGAGGAAGAACAGGCTGGGCCGCTGAGTTCGGGCCTTGAAGAACTTGACGAGCGCGTCGCGCTCGATGGAACTGGGCTGCCCGGCTTCGTCCACCAGCCGGATGCCGCCCGTGTCGCTCTCATAACCGGTGAAATGGAGAATGTCCGGCTGATCCTTTTCGAGCAAGGACACGAAGTCTTTACGCCGGACATCGGTTTCAGCCACCAGTTTGACCTGTCCTGCCAACGGCGCCGCGTCGAGCGCAGCGGTGATCTGGCGGATTTCCTCCGGGATATTCAGCCGCGGCATCCCCAAAGGGCTGGCGCCAATGATCAGGAGTGTCCGCGAGGCTACGGCGGCCTCCGGGGGAGGATGAGTCTGGTTGAAGGTTAAGGGCGTGCCTTTGCGGCGCTGCTTGAGCTTGGGCGTTCCCAACTCGCCAGGCTCAACGCCCGACTGCGCCAGCAGGAAATCATAGAGGGCGTCGTATGCGCTCTGGGAGGTCAGGGCGTAGTAGGTACGCGAACGGAGCGGTTCAGGGATCCAATCCTCAGCGGCCTCCGACAAGAAGACCGGCACGAACTTCAATGTCCGGCTGCGGCTGTCGTAAAGCTCCTGGGTGATGAAAGCACCCTCCCAGTCCACGCCCTTGCCCTTGCCGGGCTCTTCCTGCCCGCGGAACCGGCGGTAGTAGGTTTCCGTGCAGACCACAAGCACAACGTCCGCGGCATCAAGTTGATCGAACATCCAGCGCGGCCAGCCCTGCGGCGGCGAGCCGTTTACGTACTGGTCGAGCAGCGTCTCGATACCGTCCGAGCGCAAGCGCTCAGAAAGGGCGAGCACCTTTTCACGATGTTGGTCG
The DNA here is from genome assembly GCA_964535555.1 of uncultured Verrucomicrobiota bacterium. Lineage (GTDB taxonomy): Bacteria > Verrucomicrobiota > Verrucomicrobiia > Limisphaerales > J093 > DSVZ01. The sequence continues at coordinate 37,073 of CAZHUS010000058.1, read as the reverse complement.
GAATCGTGGCTGTAGCTGATGAAGACCCTTTTCGCATTCATGCTTTGCGGGGATTGATTGTTACCTCTCGATCTCGTTGGATGTTGGCGACACGCCCCAGCAAATCCGGCACGCTCAGGTTCACACTGGTTTCCGCCCATCCAGGTTCGCGGTCGAACGGAGCGGCGATGTAGTGAGGACCGACCACGGTGTCGCCGTCCACGAAGACGAGCGCCAGATACCAGCCTTCGCCGCGCTTGTTGAAGCCGACCAGCATCTCGTTCTTGCTGACCGTGACCGTGGTCGCGTCTTTGCGCCGAGCTTTCACCTCGATGAAGCGGCAGTTGCCCTGCGCGTCGGTGGAGGTCACGTCCCAACCGCAGTCCTCGGCGGACACGTCGCGCGGAGCGAAGCCGAGCCGGCGTTCATGCTGCATCACGGTCTCCATGCCCCGTCTCTCCATTTCCGCCCTGGCGGCAGCATCGGCCACATTGTCTGGCGCCGAGCGACCGAGCGCCTGGTCGAGCAGACCCTGCGGGATGACTAGCGCGCCGCCGACGATCACCGGCGGGCTGGACATGACGTTGCGTTGGGATTCGAGGTCTTTGGTGCGCTTCTCCAGGCGCGTCGAAAGCGTCTCGGCGGTGCGGCGGGCGTTCTCCGGCTGCATCCGGGGCTGTCGTCCGGCCTCCACCTCCGTGAGCAACTGCTGGTAGCGGTGGGTCCAGTAGTTGATCTCCACCGTGAGCCGTTCATGCACGGCGCGGAGCGTGGCATCCACCATCTTGAGCCGGCGCTGGCGGACTTCTGCGAAATGGTCAGGCACCAGGTTCGTCGCGGCGTAGGCCATCGCCTGCTGCTCCAAGTCGCGGCGCAGCCACGGATCGGCCAGCAGACGGTCGCGCAAACCGGCGGCTTCCGCGGGCAGCAGTTCATAGTCGAGATACGGGGCCGGGCCGGCGGCAGTGGCGTTGCTCTGGGCGTCGAGTAGGACGAATTGCAGCTTGCGGGAAATGACGCGGTCGCGGCCCTGGGCGTCCGTGCCGCCGTCACGCACGGAGTGGTCAATGATGAAGAGCATCCGCGGCGTGGTGCCCAGGTCCTTGGGATTGACGAAGACCGCGCCTTGCTTGAGCAACGGGCGGTAGCGCTCCAGTATCAGGTCCACGGTGGTATCCATCAGGGCGTGTCCCGGCGCGATGAGTGCAGCCGGCGGACGGCCCGGCGGGCGAACATGCTGCTTCTCAAAGCAGACGCGGCTGTATTTCTCGACCACCGGCGCGCGGGCGCCAATGACGCGGTCACGTTGCAGGATCAGCTGAGGCACGTAGCTGATTTCAAACCGGCCTTCCTCGCGCCGTTTCAACACCCCGCCCAGCCGTCCGAACGCCTCGGCGAAGAACGCCTGGACGAAGTGCGGCTGGAGGCGGACCGCCTCAGCCTGCTGCATCTTTTCCTTGAGTTGGAAGACTTGGGCCGCGGTCATGTGCTCGCAACCGACGGCCTCTCGCTCCATGACCCGTTGGAGATTTTCCCGGTCCAGGGCGATGTCCATCTGTTGATAGAGGCGGGCGCGCACGTCATCGCGTTGGCCATAGCAGATGGCTTCCATGAGCAGGTCCTTGAGCGAGCGCTGCTCGAACACCTTGCCTAGAATGTCAAAGACCTTGCCGCCCAGAGTTGCGCGCTCCTGCTCCAGTTTCTCGAACAAACGCTTGAACACCTGGCCCTCACGCGTCTCGTGGGAGACGAGGTTCCACAGCCGGCACACCTCGGTCTGGCCAATGCGGTGGATGCGCCCGAACCGCTGCTCCAGGCGGTTGGGGTTCCACGGCAGGTCGTAGTTCACCATCAGGTGGGCGCACTGGAGGTTCACGCCTTCGCCCGCCGCGTCCGTGGCGAGCAGGATGGTGGAGTCGGCGTAGTTGGTGAACCGCTCAACGGCCTTTTTGCGCTCCTCGCGTTTCACGCCGCCGTGAATCTGCTCAATCCCGTCGTTGCGGCCGACCAACCCGGAGATGCGGTCGTGCAGATAGTTCAGGGTATCCCGGTGCTCGGTGAAGATGATCAGCTTTCGGCGGTTGCCGTTGCCGTCCTTCATGTGCGGGTTGTCGTCGAGCAGGGAACGCAGCTCGCGCCACTTGTAATCCTCGCCAGCCAGCCGGACTTCCTTGGCCAGGGCGAGGAGCTCCCGCAGCCGAGCGATTTCCTTCTCCAGTTCCTGCACCGTACGCGCCGCGGTGGCCTGATCCACGACTTCTTCTTCGAGTTCCTCGATTTCAGCGTCGCCCAGGTTGTCGTAGACCTCGTCGAGCTGCTCCTGGTCCATGTCGGGCAGGTTCCCCAAGGTAGACAGACCGCGATGCGTCATACGGGCCTCGCGCAGCATATCCTCCAGCCGGCCGAGCCGGCGCTGCAGCGAGCGGTAGATGGCTTCCGGCGACGAGGCAAGGCGGCGCTGCAGGATGGTGAGGGCGAAGCCGACCGTGCCCTTACGCTTGTCGTCGAGGTTCTGCGCCCGGTTCATCTCGGTGCTGACGTAGCTCGTCACCTGGGCGTAGAGCGCCTGCTCCCGTCGTGAAAGCGGGTAGTTCACCGTCTCCGCGATGCGCTCCGGAAACAACGGCGTGCCATCGAACCGGACCATCTCCTCCTTGACCATGCGGCGCATCAAGTCGCTGACGCTCACCTGGTGCGTGCCATCGCGGAACTTGCCGTAGAACCGGTCGGCATCGAGCAAGGCGAGGAACGCCTGGAAGTCCTCCTCCTTGCCGTTGTGCGGCGTGGCGGTCATCAGCAACAGGTGGCGGGTGATCTCGCCGAGTTGCTCGCCGAGGAGGTAGCGCTTGGTCTTCTTGAGTTCGGTGCCGAAGTAGCTGGCCGAGAGCTTGTGGGCCTCGTCAACGATGATGAGGTCCCAGCAGGTGGCCTTGAGTTTCTCGCGGAGGTCCTCCGCCCGCGCCACCTGGTCCACGCGGCAGATAAGCAGCGGTTTCTCGGCGAACGGATTGGCGTTGGCCGAGGCTTCGACCAGCTCGCGGGAGAAAATCTCGAAGGAGAGGTTGAACTTGCTGAGGAGTTCATCCTGCCACTGCTCCACGAGGCTGCCGGGCGCCACGATCAGGCAACGCTCCAGGTCGCCGCGGACCATCAGTTCCCGGATGAAGAGCCCAGCCATGATGGTTTTGCCGGCGCCAGGGTCGTCGGCGAGGACGAAGCGCAACGGTCGCCGCGGCAGCATGGCCTCGTACACGGCGGTGATCTGGTGCGGCAGCGGCTCGACGTTCGACGTGTGGATCGCCATGAGCGGGTCGAACAGGTGGGCGAGGTGGATGCGGTAGGCTTCCGCGCCGAGCTTGAAGTCCCCCGCGTTGCCATCCAGGCCCCACGGACGGCCCTCGACGGCGAAGGCGAGGCGGACCTCATCGGAGCGGAAGAGCATCCGTTCCTGCAACCGGCCGTCGGCGCACCTGAAGACGAGGTTGACGGCATCCATCCCCAAAGAGTGGCACGCCACGACTTGTACCACGCTGCCTGGAATGACGCCGGTCAGCAGAGCCTGGGCAGTGATCTCTTCGAGGCGCATGGCAACAGCTTCCTACCCGCCGGGGGATGATGGCGACCGGCGCAATCTGCGTTCTTTTCGATGATCGTTTGGCGAAGGCGAGCGAAGGTGGACGCCGCGGAATCTATGGGAGTGGTCAGCTGTCGCTAGTCTCTCCCGCGGCAGGCCGGCTGAACTTCGAGGGCTCACCGGGCGTCTTGTCGGTATCAGCCCACTGAACGCAACCGGGAGCCGGTGTTGAACTCCCCCAATCGTGATGTATGGCGCCGGTTCCCGGGTCATGACGGTGCGCTGGCCGCAACGTAACGGTGGCTAGCGCCATGGTACAGCAGGAAGCGACACGCCAACGCAAGGCAGGAACGGCTCGATGGCCCTTGGGTCGAGGCCCCGGGTGAATGGGCGGCGTTGCGACGCGCCCAGGCCGCGGCGGCGCGGCGGCTGGAGTTCGCGGGCACCGTGGCCTTCGTGTCCACCCACGAGTTCGTGCGCCGACCCGAGGACTCCCCCAACCCCGGCCATGGCCACCACGAATTCGGGAACGCCGAGACCGGCCTGCGGGTGGGCGTTGCCTTTGGCCGGGCCATGGTGGAGTTGCTGGAGCGCGGGAAGACCGCGCTTCCGTCCAAGGATGTCAAGCCCACCGGACATGTCACTCGCACGGTTGAGGGTTGGACGGTCCGGGCGGAAGATCGGTTGCTCGCGCCGCCGCACGACGAGACCGATCTTCGGGCGCTGCGCTTCCTCGAGGGCCGGATGTTCAACATCCGGGCGGTGGTGCCGGCGGGGCCGTTCGAGCGTTAGCAGCGCGTGGTGCTCGTGCTCGACCTGAGGCCCGGCGACCTGGCTTCGATGCATCACGGGACCGACCCGAAGGAGCTCTTCGCCGAGATCACCGAGGCGTTCTTTGGGAGCAACGACTTCGAACCGTTCAACCGGGCCGAGCTGCGCACCGCGGAACCGACCATCTGCGATCTGCTCGATTCAGTGTCGCGGGAGCCTCCGTCAGCGAGAACGCGCTGGCGACCGGGTCTGCCCGGCCTAACCCTGTTCAAGACCAACGTGAGGAGGAATCGCGGCCTGAGGCTACGACCGTTCGCCACCAGGCCCGCGACTGGAGTGCGGCAGGGTTCCAGGCTTGAGCAGCCGCCGTGGGCGCTTAGGCTGGAGGTCATGCAGACCACTCGAAGGAACCCTGCCACCGGGACGCGAAGTCACGTCCTGATCCTCCTGTGGACACTGGGACGACTGCAGTTGGCAACCGCAGCCCCGCCGCCTGACTACTGTGGCGCGCCGTTTCAAGATGCGGTCCATCGCGTCGGTCCGGCGAACATTCCGGGCATCGTGCAAGCCGCGCTGTACGACCTCGGGGGCGAAGGCGTGGCGTACCACGACACCGACGCGATTAACAACGGCAGCGGCCGCTTGAACCTGGAACCTGGCCACCAGCGTGCCCACACCTCCGCGTACGTCTGGCAGTTTCGGAAGGACGAAGCGGTTGACCTCTCCTTTGTCAAGGACTGGGCCGACCTCAACCACACCAACCGAGTGTCGCCCCATGTCAACCAGCTCTACATCGGCTGGACCGAAGATGGCGAATGGTGCAACTACACCGTCAACGTCCTCCGCCCGGCCGCCTACAGGATCAAGTGCCTCTACGCCTATCAGACGAACACCGTGACGTTCGAGGTGGACGGCCGTCCCGCCGCCACGTGTCGTCTGCCCGAGACCACGCCCAGCTACCATCACTGGACGTTTGCGGAGATCGGCACGATCCAATTCCCCAAAGCCGGCCTTCACCTGCTCACGTTCCGGTACGGCAAGGGGAACAACTTCGCTTACTTCGAGTTTGAGCCAGTGGGGACAGCGTCGCCGCCGAAGCAACCCTGAACGCGACGGTGGCAGCCATACTCAGCTTGAAGCCAGCGAATCAAAGCTCGCGGCCGATGCCGATGCGACGCGGATACCGACGCACAGTTCACACGCAGCCTCAGGGGACCAGCGCCTCGTCACCCCGCCGAAACAACAACGGAGGATTGACCCCACGAGCTACGCTGTGCTGGATGTCTTGGTAACGCTCAGGCACTTCATCACTTCAGGATCACGTCCATGGACATCAAAGGGAAGAGCGCGCGTGGCCCTGTGTCAGTCAGCCAGCAATCAACAACCATGCCCGGCGAGGCGAGCCAAAATATCGCCGGAGGGAGCTTCACGGGTTTCGACTGGCTGGACACACCAGCACTGCGGAAATGGTTTGCCCAGTGGCTCGGGGAGGTCTGGCTCCGACTCTACGACCGCTCGCTCCGGAGCCTGGTTGGACGGAGGCCCCGTGGACGATACGCGCGCGCTGTCACCGGGATGAAGAACACTCTCCTGAAGCTGAGCCGGCGGCTGCCCATGCTGACGACCCGTGAACAGCTTTGCCGACTTGACGCGCAGGCACGGCGTTTCGACCTGTCCACGACCCAGGAAATCATCGCAGTGGAGCTTCACTATTACCTGACGAGTACCAAGAGGCCGGCGGATGCAGCAGCCTTTCGGGCCTCGCCGTGGTGCAATTTCCATGCCCTTGAGTCGGAGCTGCTGAGTCGCTTGGGGGATGACCTCTCCCAGAAGTTCTATCCCACTGACCCGGACCTCCAGGTCGCTGTCCAGAGGGTCGTGCAAGACCTCCTGTCCGAGGAGCCGGCGGACGAGTGGTCCATCGAGGCCAAGCGACTCCTGACCGCGTGCACTCAAATCGTCCACCTCGTCAGTACCTTCGACGCGTTGTCCGAGGACGCCGTGATCGGGGTCGAAGCCCGCAAGGTCAGGGTCCTGCTCGAACGATTCGAGGCCCAGGTCGGCGAGCGGCTCGAACGGCTCGCTTCGCATCCATCGACCTTTCGGCGTTCCCCTCGGGCGCGTGACTACCAGTGCAAGTTGCGCCGGTCGGTCGTGCAGATTTGCCGCGGGCGAATGGGGGCACGACGGGCGGCTGAGTTCCTCGTGAGGCTGCTCCGAGACGATTGGCCGCAGCCACGGATTGGCGAGCCGGTGGAACTGGATGCCGCCTTCAGCGATGACTGCTGTGCCAGACTCGTTCGTGAGTTCCTCCAGCTTCCACCGGACGCTTCCACAGCCGAGGCTACCGCCTTGAGTCGGCTGCTGCATGCGGTCGTCTTCCGCCAATCGCTGCGTCTGTCTTTGCTGCGGCTCGCTGCCGACGCGGAGCAGCGCCGCAAGGGATGGCTCCATCTACGGAACGCACTCGAAGCAGTTCTGACTCATGTCACACGTGAGCCGAGCGAAGCCCAGCGATTCCGCGACTTTGAACGTCGCAACTTCCCCTTCATGCGGAAACTGAGCCGTGCCCAACGGGAACTTCTCCTCCCCGAGTTGGGGCACGATCCCGATCCATCGATACGCGATCTCACCAGCAAGGAACGGCTCTGCCTCGCCAGTCGCCAGAAGAACTTCAAGCGCCCGCCGGAGTTTGCCGCCGGCAAATCGTCCGCAGAAGTGGCCCATCGCCGAGCGATGAACGCGGTGCGCAACGAAATAGCGTAGCGGGCCGAGTCCCACTCCGAACACATCGGCCGGATTGCACCGCCTTTTGTAGGTTGTGCGTTCGGCTGTCCTCGTTGTCCGTACGTCTCACCGGCGCATACTCCTTGCCGTGAAGATGAAAGAGCCATGCCTTGCTCCGTCTCAGGCGCTCCCGTTCGATCCGGTTGAGTTTAGTTTCACGGTGGCATGGGCAGCGGGATCAGCCGACCCGAAGTCCAGCCGATCCGATCAGGGAGGAACGGCCTCGTTGCTCGTTGCCCTGTGCCATCGCTACCGTTGCGACGCCCGTCTCGTCACCAGTTTCATGTGGCGATGGCGTGGACTCGCAATGTTGATCGAATCTGCCTGTCTCAGCGGTCGCCACTGGATTCGCGCGGCCGAGGAGGGCCAGCCTGACTGGCTTCACCCGCAGGTCATTGAACTGGTCGCCAGCTTGCCGTTGGATGAAATCGGCCGCTTTGACCACGGACAGTTCACGGCGGCGCTGGAGCAGCGGGACCAGGAGTTCGGAGGAACAAAACCTGGGCAACCTGTCCGCCAGTCGTGGGGGCAACTTTCGGGAGGAACGGTGTCGTCACAGCGATCAGGAACAAAGGACGGCCATGGTCAATCCTAATATCAAGCAAGCGATCGAGGCCACCGCGAGGGCCGGGGGAGTCCCACTCGACAGAATCGCCGCCGCGTTGCGCTGTCTCGAAGAGCGTCCTCCAGATGCTGATTCCCGTCGCAACGGCGTGCGACTGCTAAACCAGGCTGAGAAGGCGCGGCAAATGGGAGTCTCTCGGTTTACGATCCGGAAGCTCGTTCAAGCCGGCCGGCTGCATCCCATCGAGCTCCTCCCTGGCCTTTGGAGGTTTCGAGCCGAGGAACTGCCGAGTCAGGAGGGAGGGCTACGCTGATGAGTATCCCTGACTTCCTATTGGAACGCTTGAACAGTCCGCCACGGGCCGGCAACGGACTCCACCGATGGCTGTTTGCCACCGCGCGCCAGCTTCACGCCCATCTTCCCGCCCCGCGGATCGTTGACCTCCTGGTCGAACGGTCGGCTAGATGCGGTCGGCCAGTCCCCCTTGGGGAGATCGAGGCGGCCGTCGCCAGCTCGATCGGATGCGCCTGGAAGCCGAACCCAGGCGCTGTCATGGCTCCACCCCGACGACCGGCATGGCCGCCCGTCGATGCCGTCCGGCGGGAAGCGGTTCTACAGGACGTCGGGCGAGGCTTGGCTGATTTGTGGGAGCGCTCACCTGTCCGATTCGAGGACAATTGTCCTCACGCAGAACAGATCATTGACGGCCTCTTCCAAGGAAATCCGCTTCTCTGCTGCGCGTGGTCCAAAGATCGGTTCGCCACCCTGCCTCGAGACGCGTGGCGAGGAAGACTGGCTGAATTGGCGCAGATCGTACCATCGCCTATGTGCCGACCCAGAGGAATCACCAAGGCCGGCCGGCAGTCCGCTCACACACTCGACAACACTGGACCACGCCGCTTCCTGGTTACGGAGTTCGACTACGGCACGCAGGACGAACAGGCAGGGTTGCTCCAGCACTTGGCCGAGTTTGCACCTCTTGTGTGTGTGCTCTTCAGCGGCGGCAAGTCGCTGCACGGCTGGTTCTACTTCGCCGGCCAAAGCGAACAACGGACCCGGCGGTTCTTCGAGTACGCCGTGGCACTTGGCGCCGATCCCGCGATGTGGGTAAGGAGCCAATTCGCTCGGATGCCTGAGGGACGACGCGCGAGTGGCGCACGTCAGACCTGCTACTACTTCGCTCCGGACCTCGTTAACGACTCCACGCGATGACGACCCCTTTCTTCAAAGATCCTCCTCAGGACCTGTGGGCTCCTGCCGCCAGCGACCCGGCAATGGGGGCAGGCGCGGCCCTCCCGTCGGATCACCTGGCCCTCCTCGACGAATGCGGCACCGCGTCAAGGTCCGTGTCAGGAGACGACGTGTCGCTGCTGCCGGAGCCGATCCCTTGGGACGAACTGCATAGGCCGGTTGACCACTCCAACACCTTGCTCGGCGACCGTTTCCTTGAACGCGGGGCGGGTATGATCCTCTTCGGCCCTGCAGGGCTCGGCAAGTCCGTGGCCAACTTGCAGCTCTGCGTTGAGCTGTCCGCTGGTCTGGCGGCTTTTCATATCGTCGCCCCTCGTCCACTTAAGATCGTCCTGTTACAGACTGAGGACAGTCTGGACGACACGCGGGAGGCACTCGCGGGGATCCTCGATAGCACCGTCTTCACCCCTCAACACAGAGCCCTCGTACACGAGAACTTGATCCTCCTACCGCCTGTCGCCGGAGGTCCTCCCCAGAGACTGGCCCTGCTGCTCGATGGTGCGGCGGAGAAACACAAGCCGGACATCATCTCGGTAAACCCCTTGCTGGCCTTCGTGCCGGACGACCCCGCGCGCGAGATCGGCAAATTGCTTTACCAGTACGTGGATCCGGTCATCAAGCGCCACCGCATCGGTCTCCTCGGCGTCCACCACACGCCGAAAATGAACAACCGGGACACCAGTGGGTATGGGGCATTCGACCACCAGTACCTGGCCGCGGGGGATGCCCGCATCGCCAATTGGCCGCGTGGAATGATCCTGATCGAATCGCTACCTAACGGCATCTTCCGGTTCCGTTGTGTGAAACGCTGGCGGCGGATTGGCTGGAAACTGGACGGCCAACCCGTGCAGGAGCGGTTCTTCAAGTACGCAGACCACGGCATCCGCTGGGTTGATGCCAGCCCCGAGGACGCCCACCGGGCGGAAGTGACCGAGGACTACACCCGGCTTTTGACGGTGCTGCCAGGGCATGACCAGAACTCGATCTGCCGTGAGCGGGTGCGCCTCGAGGCGAAGAACCGACTACGAATCGGCCGGGACAAGGCAGACGCCTGGCTCAAGATGGCGCTTGAGGATGGACGGGTGGAACGAGTCGTAGTGCCCAGTGCAGGGAAGCGCAGCAGCATGGCGTTTCGTCTGGCCCCGAATCGATGAACACCTCAAGAGAAGTCTCCTCCAGAAGTTTCCTGACCGCCAGGAGACTTCTGCTGAACCCCTGCAAGAAGTTTCCTCCCTGCCCTCTGTAGGGCAGGGAGGAAACTTCTTCGGGCTGTCCGGGTGCATATGTGCCTCAGGACAGGGCGACGGTGATTACTCCGGTGGTCCTCTCGCTGAGGCAACAAACGCGATGCAAGAACCAGACGTGACGACCGCGCGGGAACCGCCTGCTGGCGAAGTCGTACCACCGGATCGGTTGCGCCTCGGGGAGCACGGAACAAAAACTGCCCGCACGTAAAATGGGCGCCTGCCCCCGCCGGGCGAGGAATCACCGTGTGTTGCGGGGTGAACCCGCTGCCTCCCCATCGGGTGCGGCAGACACGTGAACCTCGGCAGTGCCCAGCGCAAGGGCCGATCTTCGAGCTGAGGCCGAGCTCCGTGCCCAGACAATTCCCGGTACCGGCGAACCGGACCGTCCCTCGCGTCTCAGCGCCGAGGAGCTAAACTCGACCGATGCACGTATCCATTACCGTATCCACTAAAGCGTGGATCACCGGAGATAGCCACAACGCGCCCAACACTGCAGGTATTCCAAGGAATGCAGCTTCGGATGGTGAATCAGAAGGTGGCACTCGAGCAGCATGCTTGCATGGCCTTCGCAGCAGGTGGTGGGCGGTGCCGGCCGAGGACTGAGCGCGGCCGTCCGCCGGTGGGGTCGGCAACTCGCAGGTCTTGGCCGCCGGCCCATCACGTACGCACCCGGGGGGGGGAGTCCTCAATTGCCGGGGGCCTCGAACACAAGATCCCTTTGCCGGAGGGAGTTTTTTCCCAAAAGGGCCGCGTCCGCAAGCGTCCGCACCTCAAGCGAGTGCCACCAGGTCCAACCCTGCGAACCGAGCCAATCCACGATCGAAGCTCACGAGCTGGATCCGGTTCTCCACCGCGAACGCCGCCAGGTAAGCATCCGTCCAGAGTGCGTGCGAAGGCGACGTTGCACGTGTGAATCGGCGAAACGCGACCTCGATCCCGGGCGGCTCGGGAAGGAAGAGGACCCGGGGGTCCCCCGCATGATGCACGTGGTCGGAAAACGCGAGCGCGAGCCACACGTTCGCGTCGGCCAGTTTAATCCCCCCAGAGACTGGCATCGAGCTCCTCCGGGGTGGGGTTGATCAGCCGCTTGCCATCGCCGCGAATGAGCGGCAGTTCCACACGTCGGCGTGGTGGCTGGCCCGGCGGCTCCGGAGTCGTGGTGGACTGAAGGATCGTCAGCAGCCCGGTGCCTTGCTCCGGCAAGGGTTCGGACCCCCGCGCCACGATGCGGCCGTGATCAATCTCGACCTCGAGGGTCACGTAACTCATACACCGCGAAGGTACCGCAGTTCCCGTCAGACGGAAGTCTGGAAACGCAGAGAGGTAACCCCGGGATCGGGTAGCCACGGCCTGGGCGCGTCACCACCACCCGGTCCTTCAAAAATTTGCCGCCGCGCGCTGCGCGCGCGGATTGAGGATTAAGGACTAAGAACCCAAGGATTAAGAAGAGAGTCCAGTCTACGGAGAGCCACCTCCCACCCACACACACCGAAAACCGATGCTGACGTTACGAAGGTCGGGGGTGCTGCTGACGCGACACGCCGAGCGCAGGCGCGTGGCGTAGTAGGTCCACGACCCGCCCCGCAACACCCGGTATTCGCCCCCGCGTGGCCCCTTCGGGTCGGTAACCGGTCCCTTCGGATACGGCCCGTACCAGTCCTGGCACCACTCCCAGACGTTCCCGTGCATGTCATAGAGTCCAAAGGCGTTTGGAGCGTAGCTGCCGACCGGAGAGGTCTTTTCCAAGTACGGTCCTTTCTCCGCCCCGCCGTAGGGGTAATTGCCGTCGAAGTTCGCCTGCTTCGAGCTCAACGAGTTCCCGAAGTGGAACGTCGTCGTTGTCCCTGCCCGGCAGGCGTACTCCCACTCCGCCTCAGTCGGCAAGCGGCACCCGGCCCACTTGCAGAACGCCTGGGCGTCGTCCCAGGACAGACCCACCACCGGCTGCTGCGGCTGGTTGAACTCCTTGCTGTTCCAGTACGCCGGCAGGCTCTTGCTCTCCGACGCCGTCAGGAACCGTTCGTACTCCGCATTGGTGACTGGATACTTGCCCAGCATGAACGGTGCGCTGAGCCGCACCCGATGAATCGGCTTCTCCGCGTCGGATTCATTCGATCCCATGTCGAACTCGCCCGCCGGGATGCGGACGAAGGCCATGCCGGTGCGCGGGTCCACGCGCACTTCCCCTGGCTTCAGGGCGGCGGCGAGTTCCGCTGGCGCTCCTTCCACGACCTCGATTCGGGTCGGGGCTGCGACCCGTTCGAGGATCTCGCGTGCGGCCGCGGCCAACTCGCCCTCGGGACTCTTGGCGAGTGCCCGGCACACCTTCACCAAGGCCGGATCGTCCTTCTGCCGGAGCAGTTGGAGTACGCGGAGCTTCTGTTCATCGGTGGTCTGCGGATCACTCAGCTTCTTGAGGAACGGCGCGAGGACGGTCACGGCGGACTCCTCCAGGCACTGGGCTGTGAACCCGAGATCCGCGGCCCACTCCGACGAGTCGAGGAAGGCGGTGAAGAAATCCTTGAGGAAGGGCTCGGTCGCCTGCGCCACTGCCAGGAGGATCGTCTCCCGCCACCAACTCCTTCCGGCGCGGGCGACCAGGTCCCGGGCGAGGCCCTTTTCGACCGCGTGGGTGGCTGCCAGGTACTCCTGGAAGGTCAAGTGCAGGAAGGAGCAACACTCCGGGCGGGCCGTGACCAGGATCCCGCTCTCGTCCCGCATGCGCTCGAGGAAGCGTCGTCCGTTGCGCCCGAGGCCGGCGCGCGCCGGGGTCACGGCGAGCGGGCGGGCGACCTGTTTGGCCATGGTGGCGAGGTGCGCGGAGGGTGAGCCGCGCCGTCCGGCCTCATCCTCCGCGGTGTTCAAGGCCTGCTCCTCGCCGTGGCCATGCATCCACCAGGCCAGGGCGGCGAGCACACGCTGGGCGGCCCGGGATTCAAACGGCTCGATCCGGCGCTGCTCGTAGAGTCCCTTCCGCCAAGATTGCAGGAGGACGTTCACGCACTTGTCGTAAAGGGCGGCCCGGCCCCGCGGCAGGGCGTGTTCCTGATGATAGACCAGACAGACCACGGTGAGCAGCAGCGGATTGGTGCGCAATTCACGCAACCCACCGATGGTGAAGTCCTGCCCGCTGAGTATCCGCTTGAGGAGGGCCGCATCGGCGTCGGCTTCCTTGGCCGCCTTGGGTGTGTCGCCATACAGCTCCTGGTATGCCGCATGGAACCAGCGGCCCACAAAGGCCTCGACTTGATCCGTCTCGAGCGGTCGGACATGGAACTGGACGAAGCCGGCGCCCAGATCCACTGCCGCCCCGTAGCCTTGGTAGCGGCTGGTGACCAGCACGTAGTCGTGGGTGCGACGTTGCAGGAAATCCTGCAGGCGCCGGCTGACCTTCACACGCACCGGCTCGCTGACCACCTCGTCCAGGCCGTCGAAGATCCAGAGGGTGGGTTCCGAGCGATTCCAGAGCCCGGGGCCGGGATCAGCATCCGCGTCGCGGCCATCGGGATCATGGGTCTCGCGGACCACAAAATCCCGCAACCTGCCGTCGGCCTCGTCGTCGCGGAGATTGCGCAGGCGGAGGAAGACCGGCACTGCACCGGCGGGCAGACCGAGCTCGGTCGGGCTCTGATCGCCGCTGGCCAACAGCCAGCAGAGCTGCCGGGCTCCGGTGGTTTTTCCGGCGCCAGGTTCTCCCAGGAGCACCACACCGCGCTTCTTGAACTTCCCCGCCGCGGTGAACATGCCGCTGAGCACGGTATCTTCGGTGTGACCGCCGTCGGCAAGGTCCTTCTCGGAAAAGCGGCCGATGTGCTTGCCGCAAAGCGCCCGCGCCACCAAGGCACGCAAGGGCACGTAGGCGTCCTTGATCTCGAGGTCAATCTGGAGGTTCTCGCCCAACCCGATCAGGCGGAGCAGCCGGGTGTCCTCGGCAAGGCGCTGTTGATAGGCGCGGATGGCGGTGGAGGGTGGCGCCGATTCGCCGGCCCGCGGCTGCGGGGCGGGCCCGGGTCCCGTAACCGGGTCCGGGGCGAGGCTCCGTAGGAAGGGCGCGAGCCTCTCGAATTCCGCGCCGTATGACACAAACTCGAGTCGCTCGGAGCGGGGGTGCTCGGACTGGAGACGCTCGCGTTCGCACTCGCGGACGAGGCAGTACTGACTGAAGGTGCTGCCGGCAAAGACCGCACGCGTCCAGATGAGGAAGTCGCCGAAATTGGGATCACTCAGGCCGTCCGCGCAGCCGACGAAAAGGAGGGTCTTGGTCAGGCGCAGCGACTTCAGGACCGTCTGGAGGTGATCGTCATGGCGCGCGGCTTGATAGGTCTTGGTGCCCAGCACCACGGATTCCGGCTGGTCCCATGTGCCGTGGAGATGGAGAACGCCTCTGCGAGAGTCACCGCGGTTCCAATCGCGGATCAGCTTCTCGACGGCATCGCGTTGCTTCCAGCTCACCGCGAGTGGCGGGGCGTCTTTGGCCATCGCCTGCTCGATGAGGTGGTCATAGTTGGTGGTGGTGACCGGCGCGCCGAGGGCCAGCAGGGCATCGAGGACCGGGCGATCAGCAGCCTGCAGGGCGCCAATCTCCTGTGCGAGCCACTTCTTGAAATCACCGGGCGCTGCAGCGGTCAGTTGATCGGTGACCAGGTCGGCGGCGGCGATCATCTCGTCCGCATTTCCGTCTCGGATGCTTTCCTCTAAGCGCTTCGCCCACCCACCAGCGAGAGCGGGCTTCAGCTCCACGCATCGCTTCACACCCGAAAGCAGCAGTCCTCGCCAGGAAGCCGCTGGCGCACTCTTCGTTGCGGACACCGAGACGCCCGTGCCCACCACCAATACGATCTCCTTTCGCGCGATCAGCTCGCGGAGCTCCTGGACCAGCCTGGTTTGGTCGGGCATGGCCGGATGCTACCGGAAGGCGACGTGGACGGCAGCCCTTTTGTCAGGGGCAATCGGGACGGTGTATACCCGCGTGGGAGCTGGCTTCCTTTGGCCCGGCGCCGGTTGCCAACCGGCAATACGGCAGTCTGGCAGTCTGCGCTACGAGGTCCCGCCGATTGTCAATCGGGGCAGCGGTGGCCGAAGAACGGGCCGTGACGTTCGTCCCGCAGGTGCGGGATTACTGGCCACGGCCCGCCGCCGCGTCTTTTCCCGTTTCACCCACGGGCGCGGGGACAGCGGTTAGACTGGACTCTTGGCACCGGCCTGGCAGGTCGACCCCGTCAAGCATCACGCCGATCTGCTCCGTCTTCGGAGAGCCACCTCCCACCCACACACACCGAAAACCGATGTTGTTGTTACGATTGTCGGGGGTGTTGTTGTTGCGATACGCCGAGCGCAGGTTCGTGGCGTTGTTGTTCCACGACCCGCCCCGCAACACCCGGGAGGTCCTCCGCTGCCGCCGCTTCAGCCGGGCCGCCAGGGGCCAACGAACGTAGGCACGCCGCAAGCCCTCAGCATTCCCTTCCCGGCTAAATTGGTACCATGAGAACACAGCCACGCCGAGCCGGGCCAGGTCACCGTCGGCGAACAGCGCGTAGCGCCGCGACTCGAACCGCCGCTTGGTCCCTCCCAGTACGCGCGGCCGGAGGCCTGGCAGGAAGCGGAAGCCGCAGAAAGGCACGCCTTCTCCCGTCGTCAGCATACGCGACTTCGGTTCGGCCAGTTTCAGTCGTATCCGGGCCAGGTGCTCCACGGTGCCTGCCCTCAGCTCCCAGAGCCGCGCCTTGTCATCGCCGAACAGCAGGAAGTCGTCCGTGTACCGGAGATAGGAGCCGTGCTGTTCGGTTTCGGTGACCCAATGGTCCAACTCATCGAGATAGAAGTTGCCCCAGAGTTGGCTCGTCAGGTTGCCAATCGGCAGGCCGCGGGGCCGTTCGGCGATAGCGACCAAATCATCGCCCGCGAATAGCGGAGACTGAACCTCGGGTCCGGTTCGATGGCTCGCGAGGATCTTCGCGACCAGTGTCAGTGCGCCCGGGCAGGCGACCCAACGTGACAGCCTCTCCAACAGGATCGCATGGTCGATGTTCGGGAAGAACTTCCGTACGTCGCATTTGAGGACATAGCGATGCCGGTTCGTCAACTCCCGGCAGCACTCACGTGCCGCGGTGGTGCCCTTGCCGGCCTGGCAGGAGAAGCTTCGGGCGATGAAACGCCGCTGCAATACCGGCGCCAGGAGGTTGCACAACGCGTGATGCACCACACGATCCTCGAACGGGG
The DNA here is from genome assembly GCA_964535555.1 of uncultured Verrucomicrobiota bacterium. Taxonomy (GTDB): domain Bacteria; phylum Verrucomicrobiota; class Verrucomicrobiia; order Limisphaerales; family J093; genus DSVZ01. The sequence continues at coordinate 20,680 of CAZHUS010000058.1, read as the reverse complement.
CGGCGGCGATGAGGCGCCGCTTCGGTTGGCGAATCTCGAAGAAACGATACCCGCCCGGCTCATAAGCCCCGGAAAGGAGTGACTCCTGAAGTCGACCGAGGTGCTGCGCTCGGTGTTGCCACCACGCCTCGACATCTGCCCGGCGCGATTTCCCCCGACGCGCCCTGGCCGCCGCCAGGAAGAGGTTTTCCAGGGATGCGACGGTCTCAATGGAACAGAGCTTCCGGAGTTGGCGTTCGGTCATTTGGCACATCCTTTCGCCTGCTTGAGCCAGCCACCGGTCATCCGGCCCGCCTCGGCCAGCTTGCTGGCCACGAACACTAGTTGCTGCTGGCTGATCCAGCGCCGTTGTTGGACCAATTCCCACAGCAGGTTCAACTGCTCCAAGACGACGCTGACTTCCGCCAGGTGCGTTGACTTCTGAGCGCGGTCACCCGTCACCGCGGCACGCTGCACCAAGAGCAAGGCGTCCAGGGTGAGGCTATCCAAGCGCTGGCCGAAGGTGAACCGCTGACTCTTGGGCAGGTCGGCCGTACGGTCCAATGTCCAGCCAAGGACCTCCTGCAAGAGGGTCAGCAGTGGTGGACGGGCTTGGGCCATATCTCAAAAAAAAATGGGCGCGCTTCGCGCGCGAGGATGGAGGATTAAGGGCCAAGGATCCAAGGACTAAGAACACCGTCCAGTCCTACGGAGAGCCACCTCCCACCCACACACACCGAAAACCGATGAAGTTGCCACGATGGTCGGGGGTGCCGTTGTAGCGAAACGCCGAGCGCAGGAGCGCGGCGCCGTAGTGCCACGACCCGCCCCGCAACACCCGCCCAGGTCCATCGTTCGGTCCTGCAGGGTTGGGAGGAACCGGCTCTTGCGGGTATTGATCATACCAATCGTGGCACCATTCCCAGAGGTTGCCGTGCAGATCAAACAGCCCCCACCGGTTTGGCAACCGTTTGCCCGCCGGCCAGGCACGCTCTTCGGAGTTGGAGATGAACGAGGCGTAATCGCCGGCATACACCTCGTTATCGCCAAAGGTGAATCTGGTCTGGCTTCCAGTCCGGCAGGCGTATTCCCACTCGGCTTCCGTCGGCAGGCGATAACCATCCCCGCTCGGGAGCAACTCCCACTCGGTTGCGGAGCGAGCATGGTAGCACGGGGCGCGGCCTTCCAGGCGGCTGAGCCAGTTACAGAACTTCACGGCATCGTACCAATTGACCGTCTGTACCGGGCAGTCAGGCGTTGGACTGACACCGGTGTGCTCGCCATCCCAGTCGTCGGGAAGCTCAAGTTTCGGAATCCCGGTATTGGTCCGGGTGTTCTCCACAAACTGGCGAAACTGCGCGACGGTGATCTCCCGGTCGGCGATGAAGGTCGGCCGGGTGAGCGTAACCTCGTGCGGGGTCTCATCCTCGTAGCCTCCCTCCTGTCCCCTGCGGTACTTCCCCTCAGGGATCCGGATCATCGTTATCCCCAGCCGATTGACAAACCAGTCACGGTCAACGGGGGGCGTATTCGTCAGGGGCTGCAGGGGGGGCACCTGCTGCCCCCAGCGGATGAGGGCACCTGCAGATGCCCCATGGGTGCCCCCGTCCGGTGCGTCGGTGTAGAGCCACTGCATGGTTTGCCGGAGTGCGGCTTGGTTGTTGCTGGACACGCCGTCCCAGTCGACCAACGCGAGCGCCGCGCACAGTGCTGATCGGAAGTCGGCCTGGGCGGCGGTATCCGCGCCGCGGGCACGCAAGAGCTCCACGAGTCCGCCGTGATCCCCCCATGCCTCCCGGTAGGCGTGGATGAAGGCGGTGCGGTCGGACGGGTCAGGACCATGGGCCACGAGCTGTCGAGCGGGGGTGGCATCGCCGTGCCGCAGCGCGAGGATGGCCAGGCGGGCGCGCGATTCGGGCGACGTGGCCGAGTTCAGGCGGGCGGGCACTTCAGCCAGGAGTCGCTCCTGCTCTTCGGCCAGAGCACGGGTGACGTTGCGCCACTCGGCGGGTGATGCCCACCGGGCGCTGTCCAGCAGGAACGGAACCGGTGCATGACCTACGACCGCCAAGCCGATTGCGGCACGGAGCCTCGCCGGGGAATGGTCCTCCGCGCTTTCGTAGGCCGTTCGCAGGTGACGTGTCGTGCGTCGGCGGAAGGGTTGCAGATTGTCGGCGGCGATGGGGACGGCCTCGGCCGGTGCCTGAAGGAACACCTCCATACGCGCCTTCGCGTGCGCGTCTTGGGAACGATCCCAAAGGCCGAAACCGGCGACGGCCAACAGAACCGTAACCGCCAGGGCCGTTGCCCAGAACCAGCTCGCGGCCCGCACAAGCGCCTGCTGATTGGCAGGGCGGCGCCCGCGCGGCGCGAAACAGAGGATGCGCAGAAACTCCAGCGGTCCAGGCAGGAAGCGGAAGCCGCGAGTGGTGGTCCACTGGGCGGTACGCTCCTCGAGACAAAGCTGCGCCCGACCTCGAGCTGTTTCCCGCCTTGCTTCAGAAAGCCATGCTCGCAGCGACGGGACAAGATAGTCGTGGGTGAGTTGATAACGCGGCTCCGAGGGTGAGCCACCTTCCTCAGCCTCGGTCGGGGTAATCAATTTGAGCTCGTCCTCGAGCATGCGCAGCAGCTCCGCGAAGCTGGCGGCGTTGGGAACCAGCCCGGCCGCCTCAGCAAGAGCCGTGCGCGAGCGCGAGCGCCCGCGGATGTTGGCTCCGGGCAGGGGCAACAGGGCGTCGAGGACGGCCATGGCTTGGGCACGCCGAACCTGGTGGGCCGGGTTGGCAGAGCGGCGGTCGAAGGTCTCTCGAAAGAAGTGCAGCCCCACGCCGCTGGCCCCGCCGAGTTCCCGGAGGGCTTCAGGTGTCCAAGGGCGGGCCTTGAGCAGTTCGGCCAAGAGGGCCAGATGGACGCAGACCACGCGGCCATCGTCCGTCTTAAGGCTGTCGAGAACGTGCGTTAAGAATTGCTCTTGGTGCGGGGTGGGTGACTCCGGTGGTGCCGGAAGCCGCTCGTACGCCCGGCCGTACTCGATGAGCACCGCGCGCGCGTGCGCCAGATCGAACAGATCCGCCCGCGCGAAATTTCGACCCTCGCTGATGCGTACGTCCATGGTCTCGAGGAAGCGATGGACCGACCGGAAGAATTCATCACGAACCAGGAGGACTGCTTGAAGGGCGCCGCCGTCACAGTGGCGCAAGGCCTCGGTGAGTTCGCTGCCATCGTCTGTCGGATGCGCCTGCAGCCACTGCTCGAACTGGTCGAGGAAGAGGACGATCTTGCGCCCTCCCGCAACCGCGGGTTGATCGCGCAGCACGGCCAGAGCAGCACTGAGTGACATGTCAGCCGCCAGGCGGGGGAGCGCTTTGCGGAGCTTGCCCAGCAGCGTGGCCTCGGTGTCTTGGGGGCTGGCCTCGACGTGGAGAGGCAGCACGAACTCGGCGAGCGCCGGGATCAGGCCCGCTTTCACGAGCGAGGACTTGCCACAGCCACTGGGACCGTACAGCAGCCCCACCCGGAAGGTCTCATCCGGGTCGGTACGTTCGAGGCGGTCTTTCCAAAATCGGATCGTGGCGGGAAGCCCGTTCTCGTCGCGTGGGCCGGGAACGAGCCGGAGGTACCAAGCATGATCCTGCGCTTCGAATGAACGCAGCCCGCGCGGGATGATGGTGCGGCTGACAACGACGCCAGGCTCGGGCGCGCCCAGGGGTTTCGGCGCAGCATTTGTCAACGGGGGTGCGAGACCGCCCAGGAACGCCGGCAGCTTGTCGTGGCTGGCGCCATACCCCAGCACCAGGATACGTTGCTCCGGTGGATGTTGCGCTTGCAGGGCGGCCACGTCCTGATCCAGGGCCAAGCGGTAGTGCTGCGCCTCGTTGCCCGCGTTGACGCTCGATAGCCAGGTCAGGAAGGGACGGAAGTTCGGATCAGAAAGCCCGTCGCCGCACCCGACGAACAGCAAGCTGTGCGTCATGGAAAGCGAGCGGATGACCGCCTGCGCGTGAGCATTCTGCAGTGTCTCCTCGTAAGCCCGAATCCCGAGCACCACCGACTCGGGCTGCTCCCAATGGCCGTGCAGGTGCAGGACCGCGGGATTCTCCCCGTGCAAGAAGCGGAACACCTTCGCCTGCTCGCGCCACGTCACTGCGGGCAACTCGGTGACTCGCTCGAGGAGGCCGTCGTAATTGGTGGTGGCCAGCGGTGCCCGGAGGTTGCGCAGTGCTTCCAGTACACTTGAGTCGCGAGGCTCGAGGGCTCCCACCGTTTCGCGGAGCCAAAGGGAGAACGCGCCACCCCGAGGGGCGCCGAGCTTGCTCGATACCTTCTCCGCCGCGGACAGCGTGTCATCGAGGTCTCCGGATTCGATCTCGCCAAGCACCCGTTTCTGCCAGTCATCGTCGAGGTGGTGGAGAGCGCGACAGCGAGCGGCCCCGAGCTTCAGCAGGCCCGACCAGGAGGCGGCCTCCGCGTTCTGCGTTGCACCCACCGTAACTCCGGAGCCCACAACCACCAGAAGCCGCCCGCGCGCGATCTGATTGCGGAGGTCTTGGATCAGTTCGTCCATGGGTCGCGCAGAGTAGGCGCCGGGGCAGTTCTCGTGACGGGCTCCTCTTCAGTTTGTCGCCCCCCGGCGGTGTGCTGGGTTTTCCAATCCGACAGATGGAGCCAGGTGAGACCGTTCATGGGTGGGCGCGCGATCGGGGATCAACCGGCGGCAAGCACGCCACGGCGCGTCGCACGAGCTTCAGGTAGCCGTAGGGGCGTTTGGTGGCAACATCTCGACTGCCTCCGGACAGCGCGAGGGGTTTGGACATGGGCCGACGGTAGCAGGCGAGCTGGATTTGCGAAACTGGTTTGTCGCGTCCGGGCCTGTCGTGTTGCACTCTCTCGGAGGCCACACTCAGGAGGCGTGTCGTCCGGCGTCCAACATCCACCGGTGAACGCTGAACCGCGCGGCCCACACCTCCGCACAGCCACGAAGAATGCGGGCAGGGGAATCTGCGTTCATGCGATCGGTTCGTACCACGATCCTGAAAGGCTCGTCCCGCGGTTCAGAGAGGCGACGGACCCGGGCCCGGCGTTCTGCCAGCCGCAGGCGTAGATTTGGGTTCGCTCGCTGGCCCTTCCCTGGTTTTGGCGCCGGTGCAGCCAGCACGAATGACGCGACATTGGGGCGCCGCGGAGCCGCTCTGAACACTTCTGACTCAAAATCAGAAAACCGGCCATTTTTGGATACGGTTCTGGTGACGTTGCTGGGTGTTTTCTTGTGTTTTTGTGAGTTGTAAGTCGTTTATCATTAATAGTATACCGCATTGTTTTCTCACTACGGATCAGAAGGTTTCAGGTTCAACTCCTGATGGGTGCGCCACTGATAGCCAAGGAGTTCCGCATTTTAAGCTCGAAGGCAAGACCTGTTCGCTGCCACTTTGCTGACTTCCGAGCCTCTCGATGGCTGAATGACCCGACACCGTGAACCGCAAAGCGGGGCTCCGCGGTTCCTTGCGCCCACGGCCGTCGGCCTCCTGCCTCCTCCCCCGCCCTCGGCGGTGATCCCCCGGTGCCGACGGGCCCCCGGAGCGCGAACGCCATGGCAGCTTCTCCCAGCTGCAAAGGCGGGAACGTCAACGCTTGACGGTCCGGTCAGGGAGGCGTACCAAGTCCTTCACAAGACCGATCGCTGAAGCGGATAAGCGTTTATGAAGGCGAAGGTCATGCAGCAACCACGACCGGCAACCAGAAGGCAGCTTCGAACCGCGTGTTGTACCAACAACGTCCGGAGCCTACGCCCATCTCCACCGTCGCCCCGGGGCGGTCGCTGCGTCTGGTTCCGCCGAGATAGAAAGAACACTGCCATGAATCCAGTCCCACCTGGGGTTGCGGATGACCTCACACGAGAGCCTCGCCGGCGACGCATGAGACGCGTTCAAATTGGAATGGCAGTATTTGTAGCCTGTATCGGACTAGTCAATTTCGCGAGCGTGGCCGGAAAACCCCGCTTCAAGACGTATCACACGCTGGACGTGACGAGGCTGATGATCGCCGGAGCGGGCTTTGGCGTCGCCCTTGCCTTGCTGTTCTTCAGAGCTCCCGGCTCCCGTTCCGAAACCAGGAAGGAAGAGCAGCAGCGGACGTCCTAGATGATCAGCCGAACCAGGCGCCGCCAGCTGGTGAGCCTGATCCTTGGGCCAAAGCACGCTTTCGGAGACAGGTAACCGTATGAAGATGTATCCTGACGACTGGCCGTTCCGCCTCACCACCGGGGTGACGACCGCCCTTTGCATTGCCGCCGCCATGCTGTTGGAACCCGTGGCCGGCATCCATGGGTTCTGGCCTCACATGCTCGCGGTGGTCGTGGCGATCATCGTGGGTAACATGCTCGGGCGACTGGTGTACCGGCTGCTGTTCCGGCCCTCGTCTGGCGACCTGCTGGACCGTCCGCCTCAAGCTTGATGTTGGTCGGGCAAGGTGCTGACCGAAGCAGCTCAGCGGCATGGCTGCGTCGTTTGCGGGCGGCTGGCGGATGTGCCTCTTGTACAGCCGGGAGACGCCTGTGTCGTTCTGCCGTGAAACTGGTTTCGGGGTTCAGGTTCTGATCACCGTGGTTCAATCCACTCGTGTCGCAGACGATTCCTGGCATTTTCCATCTCCTCCCTCGGCTCAGCTTTTCCTGGCGGAAAGCGGCGACCCGTCGTCAGCCAGTCGCGGGTGATTCCCGAATCAGGACTGGAGCCCCCGACGTCCACTCGAGAGGCGTTTCGCATGGCTTGGGCATTCCGGGGCGAGCCTGAGGTCTCGTTGGTTGACTGTCCCCAGAGCCACCTGGCAATTTTGGGAAATTATTCCCACGAATCATCCAAGCGCTCTGGGTGCGAATCCGTCATTCCAAGTCAGGACGCGTTTCAGCCGCTCGATGCCGGAACCCCGATGACGTGCTGTTGTCGTCGATTCCAGAGGCTCTCCGGCTCGCTCACCGGGGCCACCCGACGACCGCCTTCGGAGGCCGGCGTTCCGGATGACCCGTGTGGTACGGGCTTTGCTGCGAAACGATCGGGCCACCTCCGTGGCGCACCAAGCAACCAGGAACATCCCAGAAGCAGTGAGGGCATTATCATGAAGGCAATGATGGCGGTGGTCGTGACATTGATTGTGTTGGCGGTGACCCGGGGGCCGGCGCCCAATTCCGGAGATGGCATCCCCGACGGCAGTGGCATGCCGACCCAATCCGGCAGCGGGGGTGGAGCCCCCAATTCGGGTGACGGCGTTTCGGATGGCAGTGGTTGGTGATTGGCGGTCGCCTTCAAGCCGGTTGGCGGATGGCTCCCGGGAAGTTCCGTTGGCCTGGCGGCCATGCGCAGTGGCCATGAACCCGGTAGGGCAGGCTCTCGAGCCTGCCGGTGGGCCGGACTTTCCAGTCCGGCGCGGTGGGCGACGGGGACGTCGCCCCGACCGGCAGACAGGAATGTCTGCCCTACCTGACTGCGGTTCATGGAAAGGCGGCCATCCGCGTCTTGCTGGTCGCGGGGCCAGGCGGCGAGGTCACCTGATGTTCAGGTGACTTCCAGCAGGGCACGCTCCGGTGTGTTCTGTTCCAGCCAGGAGCAGCGCGCCGAACCATCAAGGTGCGGCGGGGCCTGTCCGCGCGGTCTGGCCGACGGCTGGGTCGAAAGCCCGTTCGAACCCGGTCGTTGCGTCCATGGGGAGTCGGTGCTTCTATGTCAGGCGTAACCCAAACCAGACTCCAAACACACCACCATGAACCGGCATCTCGTTCTCTCCGGGCTGATGATCCTCGCCTGTGGCTGCTCCCTGGCCACGGCGCAGGTCTATGACATCACGACCTTCGACCCCACCTCGAAAGGCAAATGGGCCTACCGGGGCAAGACGACCCTGGTCGTGCCGAAAGTGGCCAACGGCTCGATTGCGCTCAACGGGGCGGCCTCCTCCGCCGAATACGGCGGCTTCCAAGGCGTGGAAGTCGTCCCCGGGATGGGCGATCAGACGGCAGGTGATGCCGGGCCGGGAACATGGATTCTCAATTTCCCGGATGATCGGCTCTGGGACGGGCCCGACGACACCCGGTTCACCTACTGGCTGGCCCACGACGATGACTACCTCTACGTCGGGGTGCACGCGAAAGACGACGTGGTGGTGAGCGACAATCCTCCCGGGCAGTTCTGGAATGATGACTCGATCGAGATTGTGGCGGATGCCTTGAACGATCGGCTGGACAACAACACGGATAATTCCAAGGACCTGTACGGCGGGCATTGCTATGTGAATTACCTGGGGAAGTTCTCCGCCTGGGACGAGGCCGCGGGACAGATTTCGGGGACGAGCTGGGCCACAGGAGTGGCTTGGAAGTACGGCGCGAGCGACGACATCTACGGCTCGGGCAAGACGGTGGCGGGGGGCTGGCAGATGGAGGTTCGCCTCCACAAGCGCCTGTTCGAGGATCCGGAAAAAGGCAACAAGCTGAAGGACGGTTACCGGATGGGCTTCAACATCGGCATGGACGATGACGACCAGCAAGGGCCGAGCACGGGAGGCTGGCGGAGCTACGACCTCGAGATCCAGTATTTCTGGGCCAACCGCGAGCGCTTGCAGGGATACAACGCGGAGTTGATCGCGGGCCTGAGTCCCGAGCAGATCGCCAGCAAGTCGTACCTGTTCGACGGGTCGGTCACCGCAGGCGTCGTGGACCCCAACGGGCGCCTGTCGCACGGGGGCACGGGAGAGATCCTGTTTGCCTACGACACTCCCAAGACGGGGAAGATCCTGTTCGTGACGTCCGGGACCGCGGGGGACAACGAGCCAGCAAACGCCGACCCGTCGTTGATTGCCCTTCTTCGGGCGCGAGGTTACACGGTCACGGTATTCGGTTCCGGCGGTACCACGCCCGCGGACCTGCGCGCCGCCGCCCAGGGGCAGGACGTGGTCATCCTGTCGGAAACGATTGGTTCGACTTCGGTGCTCGATCCGGCGGGAGACGTGCTCGGGGTGTTCAGTCTCAAGGAGACCGACGTTCCGGTGATTTCGTTCGAGGCTTACATGTTCGACAATGCGGACTGGGTGAAGCGAACCGCTGACGGCTCGAATGATTTCATCAACTGGGGGAATTCAGGACGCACCGAAGTGGATCCCTCGATCCAGGACGCGCGGGACTCGCTTTACATCCAGAAACCCGCGCACCCGATCGCGCAGGGGCTGACCGGCAAGGTGCCGGTGTACAACGTGCTCTACAGCCTCACGTTTGGGGTCCCGGCGGCAGACGCCGACGTGGTTGCGAGCATCCAGCCCGACGGCAGTTACCCGGCCATCTTTGTCTACGACAAGGGCGACAAGCTCGCGGATGGCAGTGTGGCGCCCAACAAGCGCATCGGGTTCTTTGTCGGCCAGGCGGCCGATCCGTCCTCGAACTGGGCCCTGGACTATGCCGATCTGAGCGACGCGGCGCGAAGGCTCCTGTTCAACACGATCGACTACTGCATCGCCCCGGCCGCGCTGCCCTCGCTTTCGATCAGCCGGAGCGGCGGGAACGTGGTCATCACCTACACCGGCGGCGTGCTTCAAAGCGCCGCCGAAGTGACAGGTGCCCCTTGGATGGACGAAGCCTCGGTGGCCAGCGGGTCGGTCATCCAGCCGTCGGGCACCCGCAAGTTCTATCGGGTACGGCAATAAGCACGGTGGAACCCGGGGCCGCACCGGGATCACAGCCTAGGCTCGGCGGCGTCGCCGCTGGCGCCGAGGGAGAGTGCCCGCAGCGCGTGGTAGGCGCGTTCGCGGGCACGGGACCTTTCCGCAGGGCATGTTGGCGCTCTTGCTCTCGTGCCGCTCCGCTTCGCTCCTGCCTCGACCCCGGTGGCGATCCCGACTAGCCTCCCCCCGATGATAACGCGCTATTCCCGCCCGGAGATGCGGGGGATCTGGACGGACGAGAACAAGCTGCGGCTCTGGCTGCAGATCGAACTGCTGGCCAGCGAAGCGCTGGTCCGCGAAGGCGTCGTCCCGGCGGCGGACTTCGCGAAGATCCAGGCAGGCTGCCAGGCTTGGTTCGCGGATCTGAAGGGACTCGTCGAGCGTCAGAAGGAGCTCGAGAAGACGCTGAACCACGACGTCATCGCCTTCACCACGGCCGTGGCCGAGAAGATCAACGACACGGCCAGCCGTTGGTTCCACTTCGGTCTGACGAGCAGCGATGTCGGCGACACGGCCTATGCGGTCCAGATGACCCAGAGCGCGGACGTCCTCATCGCGGACGTGAAAGCGCTTCGCGACGTGATCGCGCGCCGCGCCCGGGAGCACCAGTTCACGCCCTGCATCGGCCGCAGCCACGGCATCCACGCCGAACCCACGACGTTTGGTCTGAAGCTCGCCCTGATGTTCGACGAGTTCGGCCGCGCGCTGTCGCGCCTCGAGCGGGCGCGGGCGGTGGCGGTCGTGGGCAAGATCTCGGGGGCGGTCGGGACGAGCGCCCACCTGTCACCGGCGGTCGAGGCGTACGTGTGCGAGAAGCTCGGGATACGGCCGGCCCCGATTGCGACGCAGGTGGTCCAGCGGGACATCCACGCCGAATTCCAGGCGATGCTGGCGTTGGTGGGGGCGAGCATCGAACGCTGGGCGGTCGAGTTCCGGCATTTGCAGCGAACCGAAGTGCTCGAAGCGGAGGAGCCGTTCACGCGGGGTCAAAAGGGCAGCAGCGCGATGCCGCACAAGCGGAATCCGATCACGTGGGAACGGCTGACCGGGCTGGCCCGGGTGCTTCGAGGCAACGCGCTGGCGGCGTTCGAGAACGTGGCCCTGTGGCATGAGCGGGACATCAGCCACAGCAGCGTCGAACGGATCATCTTTCCCGACTCGTGCACGCTGCTCGACTACATGTTCTCGCTGCTGACGCGGTTGATGAACGGCCTCGCCGTGTACCCGGAGAACATGAAGAAGAACCTCGGGCTCAGCCTGGGCATGTGGAACAGCCAGACCGTGCTGCTGGCGCTGATCCGCAAAGGCCTGACTCGCGAGGAGGCGTATGCGCTCGTACAACGCGCCTCGATGAAGACCTGGCAGGTCAAGCATGCCGGGCGCGAGGACGCCGACTTCCTCGAGGTGCTGCGCGCCGATCCGGAGGTGGGGCGGCACTTCGCCGCGGGCGAACTCGAGCAACTCTGCTCGCTCGAGTTCCATTTCAAGGAAGTGGCGAACCGGTTCCGGTCGCTGGGCCTGTGAGCTGAGCCCCACGACGGACCTCGACGGTCGCGTGTTCCATGCCGGAGTTGCCCGACATCAGCGTCTATGTTCGCGCGCTCGAGCGGCGCGTGGTCGGGGCGACCCTGCAGCGGACAGCCATGGGGAGCCCGTTTCTGCTGCGCACGGTTCAGCCGCCGCTCTCCAGCCTGAACGGCCTGCTCGTGGACGGGGTCCGGCGGGTCGGCAAGCGGATCGTCGTCGGTTTCGCCGGAGACTTCTGGTGCGTCATGCACCTGATGATCGCCGGACGGCTTCACTGGCACGACGTTCCACCCGCAACCAAGGCGCGGCGAGGACTCGCGACCTTCGAGTTCTCGAGCGGAACGCTGACCTTGACGGAGGCGGGCACGCGCCGGCGGGCGTCGCTTCACGTGCTCCAGGGCGTCGAGGCCTGGCGCACGCTTGATCCGGGTGGGCTGGAGGTGTTCGACAGTGATGCGACCGGCTTTGCCGCCGCGCTGACTCGCGAGAATCATACCTTGAAGCGCGCGCTGACCGATCCGCATCTCTTCAGTGGAGTCGGCAATGCCTACTCGGATGAGATCCTCCACCGGGCGCGACTTTCGCCGGTGGCGCTCACGCAGCGGCTTGCCGAAGACGAGGTGACGCGACTCCATCGGGCGACGCGGGATGTCCTCGAGGAATGGACCCGCCGCCTGATGCACGAGGCGGGTGACGGGTTTCCGGAGCGCGTGACGGCGTTCCGGCCGGAGATGGCTGTGCACGGACGCTTCGGGCAACCGTGTCCGGTGTGTGGGGCGAAAGTGCAACGGATCCGATACGCGGACAACGAGACGAATTACTGTCCGGGCTGTCAGACCGGTGGCCGGTTGCTCGCCGACCGGGCGCTTTCTCGGCTGTTGCGGCAGGATTGGCCCAAGACCCCCGAGGAGCTCGAGGAACGGCGGCTGAGGAGGCGTTGAAAGACCGGCCTCGGATGCCACGTACTTGTTAGAGATGTCCCGAAGTCAGGAGCACTTTGACGCATGGATCGCCACCCGACGCAGTCTGCTGAGCCGGTTGCGAGACTGGGGCGACGAGCGTAGCTGGGAGGAATTCGTTCACGCCTACGGCCGCCTGTTACATGCTGTCGCTCTGAAGGCCGGGCTGAGCGATGCCGAAGCGCAGGACGTGGTGCAGGAGACGTTCCTCTCCGTGGCGAGGAAGATACCGGAATTCCACTACGACCCGGAACGGGGCTCCTTCAAGGCTTGGCTGCTGAAGCTTACGTCCTGGCGCATAACTGACCAGTTCCGGCGACGTCAGGCGGTCCGAAGACATGAAGTTGACTGCCAGGACAAGACAGGGCTCCTCGAATCGTTGCCTGACCCACGGGTTGAGGCCGAGCTGAGTCGCATTTGGGGCGCGGAATGGGAGAAGAACCGACTCTCAGTCGCGCTGGAGCGAGTGCGGCGCCAGGTGTCTCCCCGGCAGTTCCAGATCTATCAACTCCATGTCCTGCAGGAATGCAGCCCCGAGAAGGTAGGAAAGGCGCTCGGGGTGAATCGTGCCCAGGTCTATCTGGCCAAGCATCGTGTGGGTGCACGGCTCAAACGGGAGCTGGGACAGGTGACGGAAGAACTGGAAAGGCCGGCGCGTGCAGGGTGCCCGTAGCGGTCGACATCCGGAGTGGCGTGGGCCGGTCGCCAAGGATGGAGACCAGGACGATATGCCAGAATTCAAAGTGCCGCGGATACAAGTCAGGTTGAGCCGTTTGGGCTTGGCGTCTGCCGCCGCAGCCATCTCCGCGCTTCCGTGGCTTGTGTTCACGACGTTCGCGGCGTAGGATTCCGCCATCAACCTATGGACTTGCCGGGAGGCCAGGAGCGCAATTCTGACGCGACGAGTCCCAACCAACCGCCCTCAGCCCCACCCTCCATTCCAGGGCATGAGGCTCTCCGCCTTATTGCCCGAGGCGCGTACGGCGAAATCTGGCTGGCCCGCAGCTCCCTGGGAGCGCTTCGCGCTGTCAAGGTCATACGGCGGACGACTTTCTCGAGTGACCGCCCCTACGACCGCGAATACGCGGGCCTGCGCTCTTTTGAACCGATTTCACGGGAGCACCCCGGATTCGTGGACATCCTGCACGTCGGGCGGGATGACGACGCCGGTTTCTTCCACTACGTCATGGAATTGGCGGACCATGCCGGTGGCGGGAGTTGCGAGCCGGACCGCTACGTCCCAGCCACGCTCGACCGGATGGTCCGGGAGCGCGGGAGGCTTCCGGTGGCCCTGGTGGTCGAGCTGGGTCTGGTGCTGGCGAAGGCGCTGGCCTTCCTCCATCAACGGGGTCTGGTCCACCGTGACGTCAAACCGTCCAATATCATCCTGGTGGCGGGACGGCCAAAGTTGGCTGACATCGGGTTGGTCGCTGAACGAAGCGAGGCGCGAAGCCTGGTGGGCACCGACGGCTACATCCCGCCGGAGGGACCGGGGACGCCCGCGGCGGACATCTACAGCCTGGGGAAAGTGCTCTATGAGGCGGCGACCGGCCGTGACCGACACGATTTCCCGGAACTGCCCACGCGGTTCGGGGAAGGCGAGGAGGACACCGCGCTGGCCGAGCTGGACGAAGTCCTGGTCAAGGCGTGCGCACCCGATCCTCGGAACCGCTACGACTCCGCCGAGGCCCTGGCTGCGGACCTCGAACACCTCCGGCTCGGACGTTCGCTGCGAGATCGCCGACGCCGTCGGGCGCGCCAACGAACCGGGGCCGGGGTCGCCGGGGTGATTCTCGTGGCGGGGCTGGGGTATTTCGGGCTGAAGGGAACACGGGACGCGCCGCAAGTGACGATCTTGCTGGAAGAGACGTTCGATAGCGCCGATCTGAACACCTCGCTGTGGACGACCAACTTTGCCCAGTGGGATGGACACACCAACGTGTTCGCGCGGAGTGCGAAAAGCGGGCCGGAGAATGGAGAGTTGGTGATCCGCAGCGAAGCCAACCACTACGAGGGTGACACGACCAGCCAGGTCGTGTACGTCGATCTCAATCGTGACCTCCGTGTCGGAGGCCCCTACCGCCTCGAGTTTAGCTGGTCCGGCAGTGCCCGGGGCGGACGGTTCGGTTTCTGCCTCGCGGATGGCTCCCCGCCGGCGACGGACTTCGAGCCCGGAGGCCAGAGACTGCTGGAGCTGGCGGCAGACCACTACATGATCCCGACGGCCGAAGAGGAGATCAACTGGCCGAGCAACCGGATGGTGGTGGAGTTTTGGCCAACCACGGGCGTGGCTTTGGTTCGCACTGGCGCAGCCGGAACTGAGGATTTCAGGTTGGAAGTGTTGCGCCCGGGCGTTCCGTGGCGGCCAAGGTTTTGGGCCAGGGCATCCTGCGCCCTGGGCCAGCGGCCGGCTTTTTCTGAATGGCGCATCGGCCAGCTTTCGCTCGCACTTCTGTCGGAGCAACCGGTGATGGCTGGCCGCGTCGTCGAGCTGTTCAGCCGAATGCCCCTAAGCAACGTGGCGGTGCGCGACCGGCGCGGGCGCCTGCTGGCCCGGACAACGCCGCACGGTTACTTCTGGCTGGACGCGGGCGAGCCTTGGGGCTGGGCCGAGCTTCGCTTCGAGTGCGCGGGCTACGAGCCGGTCGAGGAGGTCGGAATCAGAAGTTCGGCTCTCTACCAGGAAGTATCCCTCAGCAAACTGGATCCGGGCTTCGGCGACGCCGTGGCCGCGGTGACTTGGGACGACTTCGCGTACGACGCGGTCGGCTTCTGGAATCAGGAGCTGTACCTCCTGGGCCCCTTCTCTCTTCGACGCCTTGATCGCGACGGGCTCCGACTCACGGACGAATCCGGAGCCCGCAAACTCGAGGTCCCGCACGCGATACGGTCCTTCGCCGAGTGCGGACGCCGCCTGCTTGGCCTCAGTCACTTTCCGGCCGTCCTCTGGGACCTGGACGGCGACCCCTCGAAGCTCGCGACGCTGCAGCATCCGGCAGCCGGGGGCAACAAGGAGGTTCAGTGGCCGACCACCTGTGCTTTCGACGGCAGATCCCTTTGGTTCGCGGAGTCGGACATGACCGCCCAGCGCTTTGGACTCCACGAGGTCAGCCTCGATACGCTGAAGGTGGTACGCTTCCTTCCCAGCACCGACCGGCTGATGTATGGCCTGGCATGGGATGGAGAGCGCATGTGGATCTCGAGCGGCAGCGGGCGCGTCTACGCGGTCAATCTCGATATGGCCGGCCGGAAGGGACATCTCGGCTGGGGAATCGAACGGGAATTTCCCGGTGCCTATCGCGCGCTCGCCTTCGACCAAGGCTTCCTCTGGGGACTTGTCGAGGACGGCCGCCGGCTCTGCAAGATCAAGCTTACCCCGTAGCGGCCCACGAGCAGTTGCCCATCTTGCGATCTCAGGGGGAGGGCACTCCGTGAACCTCAGCCAGGTAGGGCGGGCACTCCGCTGCCCGCCGAGTTCGGCGTGCTGGGGACAGCGCGCCCTACCTTCAGTCCGCAGGAAGCTGCGCCGGCCAGGGGACGTCCCTGCGGGCTGAAGCCCGCGCTCCTCACCGGTTCATGGCCACGGCGCAGGTCCAAGCGGAACAGGACACTTCCCACGATCCGTGAAAGACCGGGCGCGTAGTCTGCGTAGATGGGAATAGTCCCGGAGCCCGACGAGCAGGGTGCCCATCGGGGGACGGGCGTTGCGGTGCAAAGATCATCCTCCTCCCATGAACACGAACCTCACAAGCAGTGTCTGCGGCTTTGTCCTGGGTGTTGTCTCCCAGATCGTCGCCCCGGCGGCGGCCGCCACACTCACGCTGGATCCCGGACCTGGCGGTAGCCTCCAGCTCGAGGGACATGATTGGGTGACGTCCCCGACGGCCTACCCCGTCGAAGCGCAGTCCATCATCCGCTTCAACGCACGGCCGGACGACGGCTACGCCGTGAACCGCTGGTACTACAACGGCACGGAACTGCTTAACGCCGGCGGGCGCCTGAGTGATGCCATCACGGTGACCGGCGACACCACGGCACGGGTCACGTTCGTTAGTCTGCTGCCTTCCGTCGGCGGCCTTGTCGTCTCGTATTCGTTTGACGGCGACACGAAGGCTGCGAACGGCCAGGACCACGACGGCACCGCGCACGGCGTCACCTGGGTTCCGGATCAGTCCGGCAATCCAGGGGCAGCTTGCAGTTTCCCGGGCGGCGACGCTCACATCGCGGTCCCGCCAGCCACGATCAACGGCCTCGATCAAGGTACGATAGCCACGTGGGTCTACCTTCGCGACAACACGGACGGCGTGATCACCGCCAAACAGCACGACCGTCTGAACAGCTACGCCATCTTCATGGTCGGGAACGTCCCCCATTCATTCAGCGGCGTTCCCGGCAAACTCTATTTCCATGCCCGCAACAATGTCCTCGCGACCAGTTGGCGTTGTCTGGCTCCGGAGCAGTGGTACCACGTGGCGGTCGTGTTCACGCGGCACCAGGCGGAGTTTTACATCAACGGCTTCCTCGACAGCCGGACGTCCGGCGATTTCTCGGTGCCGGACGACCTGAATACGACGACCTCGATCGGTGCGTGGGTGAATGACAACGGCCCGGCCACGTACCATGCACTCGATGGCGCTCTCGACGATCTGCGCATCTATGAAAGGGCGCTGGACGGTGACGAGGTGCGGGAGTTGACGCGAGTAAGTCTCCGGGATGGACTCGTTGGCGACTACCGGTTCGAGGACAACGCCCGGGACGCGTCGCCGCACGCCGTTCACGGAGAGCTGAAGGCAGGTGCCAGTTTTGGCGAGGGGATCCGAGGCCGAGGGTTGCAGCTTCATGGCGGGGAGGACCAGGTGCTGATTCCGGCGCATCCGGCGCGGAGCTTCCACCGCCAGCCGTTCTCGCTGGCCTTCTGGTTCCGCACTCTCGACCAGGAGTTTGGCTACATGGTGGACTCGCGGGCCGCCTCGCCCGAGCGGGGCTACGGACTCACCATTCACACGGCCGGCCCCGGCTTGAGCTGGGCCGTCCAGAATGACGGGCAGCATCATCCGATGCCATACGTAAGCCCCCACAGCTTTGCCTACCTTGACGGCCAATGGCATCTGGCCACGGGCGTCCGGGAACCCGAGGCCATCGCCCTTTACGTGGACGGGCGGCTCATCGAACGCGCGGCAATCGCCAGGGATTTCGACGTGGACGCGGCCCTGCCAGTCTCTGTTGGTCGGCGCTTCATGGCTCAGGGGCCGTGGGAGTCTTACATCGGCGACCTCGACGAACTGCGTCTCTACAACCGGGCTCTGGCGCCGGTTGAGATCGCGGGTTTGTACAATGAGGCTCCGCCGACAGCGCGCCTGCACCTCGCGCGCGGCGCGGCGTCGGGCGAGTGGATCGTCTCGATCAGCGGGCGGGCCGGCAAGGATATCATCCTGGAGTCCTCGCAGGACCTCGCCTCCTGGCTCACCGAGGCCAGGCTGTCCAACGCCGGGGGAACCGTGGAGTACCCGGTGAGCCCGGGGAGTCTCGCCGGCAAACGCTTCCTCCGGGTGCGCGAAATCGAATAGTGGGAGCGGGGTGGGGACCGGGGCCGGTGGCCGCCTGATGGTCCTCCGGCCTCATTCCGCAGGGACGTCCCCCGGCCCGCGTGGCTTCTTGCGGACTAAAGTCCGCGCTCCGGGGGAGGTTCATGGAGCGCAGCCTCAACTCGACGTGCGCGCCTACGCACCGGCGGCGGGCGTTGGAGCCGTTTTGGCGCGGGTCAAGCCCGAGCCGATACCCCGGTAAGCGATCAGGAAGAACACGAGGACCAAGGCGACCGCCAGGGCCAGGACTCCCCAGAAGAGCGGCCACTGGGTGTGCCCCGAGCGGTTGCACCAGGCGAACCACCAGCCGACTCCCAAATAGCCGGTCAGGTTGCCGGCACCGCTGATCATAAGCGACATCAGGGCCTGGGCCCGCGCCCGCCAGGCCCGGTCCACCCGCTCGTCCACGTAGATCTGCGCGGTGATCAACACCAGGGTGAACGAGCCGCCATGCAGGGCGACGCCAGCCAGCAGCCAGGTCTGGGTGTCCAGGGCACAGAGCGCGAACCGGGCCACGCCCAGGGTAAGTCCCGCCACGATGATCCACTTGAGGCGCCAGCGGGCCAGCAGCGCCGAGAGCCCAATCATCGCGATGATCTCGGTGATCTGGCCGGCGGACATCCAGGCCGTCGTCCTTTCCAGCCCGGTCTCGCGAAGGTGCGGCGGCGTGTACGGATAGAACGCGGCCAGCGGGACGGCGAACAGCGCCGCGGTCAGGAAGACCACGCGGTTGTCCTTCTTCCGCAGGAGCGTGAGGGCGTCCAAGCCCAGGCGCTGCCGGATCGTCAGCTTCTCGCTGCCGCTGGGGGGGGCGACCTGGGGCAGGACGAACGTGAACGCCGCGAGGAGAAGCCAGACGATGGAGCCGCCGTATCCGGCCAGCGTCGAGGCGTCGGCGCCGAGGGCGCTTACGAGCCAGCAGCCTGACATCCAGCCCAGCGTGGCCATCGCCCGGATGGGGCCGAACTCCCGCGTCGAGCTGCGCAGCCGCGAAAGGACGATCGTGTTCGAGATGCTCCACGTCGGCGAGGAGCAGAGGGCGTGGAGTTGGATCAAGGCCAGGACGAGCCATGGGTTCCAGCGCCTGCCGATGGCGGTGCTCGCCAGGGCCATCGCACACGCGGTGGCCAGGGCCAGACCCCGGAGCACCCGGGCGGGCGCGACCTGGCGGTCCGCCATGGCTCCGAAGATCAGCGGAGAAACAAAGGCTGCCAGCGCGGACGCCGCGAACGCGAACGGCTTGATCGACTGGAGGCCGTGCGCGTCGAGGACACGGCTCAACGGCACGAACCACATCCCGAGCGCCATTCCGTGAAGGAAGAACAGCGCCGTGAGTTCGCCCTTTTCCAGCCATGATCCGGGACGCGGCACACCCACAGGACACACGGGTGAAGGGAAAAAACAAGGCCCTTCCCATCCGGGGACAACTTCCGTGGCGCGCCACCCGGCTGCAGCCGGCGCTTGGTTCACCGCCAGAGCGCTGCTACGCTGGGTTCCGGCGACGTTTATTCGCGATGACGATTCCCGCTCTTGATCTCAAGCCGGCCCCGCGCCCGCGGTTGCCGGAGTGGCTGCGCATCCAGCTCCCCACGTCGGAGAGCTACACCTGCACGCGCGCCTTGCTGGGGGAGTTCCGGCTTCACACCGTGTGCGAGAGCGCGAAATGCCCGAATCACTGGGAATGCTGGAGCCGTGGGACGGCGACTTTCATGATCGGCGGGGACCGTTGCACGCGTGCGTGCCGGTTTTGCGCGGTGGATACGGCCCGGCCGCTGCCGCTGGAGGAGGACGAACCCGCGCGGGTCGCCGAGGCAACGCGTCGGATGCGCCTGCGGCACGTGGTGATCACGGCGGTGGCGCGGGACGATCTCGAGGATGGCGGGGCGGCGCATTTTCGGGCGACGATCGAGGCGGTGCGGGCGTTGAATCCCGGGATCATCATCGAAGTACTGACGCCGGATTTCAACGAGCGGGACGCCTCCATTGACCTGGTCCTGGCCGCGCGTCCGGACGTGTTCAACCACAACCTCGAGACGGTGCGGCGCCTGACGCCCGCGGTCCGACATCGCGCGACTTACGATCGGTCCCTCGCCGTGCTCCGGAAGGCGCGGGAGCGTGGGCCGGCAGGAATGCACACGAAATCCGGCCTCATGCTAGGTCTCGGCGAACGGGAGGGCGAGGTCCGCACGGCCCTCGAGGACCTCCGCGCGGCCGGTTGTGATCTTCTCACGCTGGGTCAGTACCTCCAGCCGACGCCGCGGCATCTTCCGGTGACGGAGTTTGTGACGCCGGCCCAATTCGAAGCGCACGCGGCCCTCGGACGGCAGCTGGGTTTCGTTCACATCGCGAGCGGGCCGAAGGTGCGGAGCTCGTATCATGCGGACGAGTTTGCGCCGGGAACAGCTGCCCCGGCGGCTCCCGGTGTCGCCCCGCATGGGATCAGCCCGTGAGATCAGCCAGGTAGGGCGGGCTCTCCGCTGCCCGCCGCTCGGGCCCGCAAGGGACGGCGCACCTTACCTTGGATGGCAGGTTCATGGCCTCGATACGCGCTATGTAGTTTGGCGTCGATGAACCTGCTCCGAAAAGCGGGGATGAATCCCCGCACTCCAGGCGCTCCGCGGCCCCGGACGTGCCTTGGAGCGGCGCGAAGCGTCTGGAGTGCGTCCGGTTTACCGGCGCTTTTTGGTTCAGGTCCCGGCGCATGGTCGACCGGCCAAGGAAATTTCCCTGAGCCTCCCCCGGAGCGCGGACTTCAGTCCGCAGGAACCCGCGCCGGGTTGGGGACGTCCCTGCGGGCTGAAGCCCGCGCTCCTCACCGGCTCAGGGTCCCCATGCGCGCCGGTCCTCCCGGTGTCTCGGCTCTCCATGAACCTGTCCCGAAAAGCGGGGATGAATCCCCGCACTCCAGGCGCTCCGCGGCCCCGGACGTGC
>CAZHUS010000057.1:0-48081 GCA_964535555.1 uncultured Verrucomicrobiota bacterium | reverse complement strand
CGCAGAGTGCTGCCGGGCCGGCGCTGACAAAGGGCGGGGCGATCCCTCGCTTCCCTGAACCTCTCCAGGAGCGCGGACTTCAGTCCGCAGAAAGCCACGCCGGCGCAGGGACGTCCCTGCGGGCTGAAGCCCGCGCTCCAGGCGCTTCGCGATATTGGACGTGGCTTGGAGCGGCGCGAAGCGTTTGGAGTGCGCCCGGTTTACCGGCGCTTTTGCTTCAAGGTCACGGCGCAGAGCCGCCTGGCCAAGGGACGTCGCTACCGGCTGCCGAAGCTTTCAGGCCAAGCTCGGCGGCGGAGCGGATGTGGGGCGCCTGGTCGGCGCTGGCAAGGAGACGATAGAGCTCAACAGCCTGCTTGGTGGCTCCACTCTTCGCCAGCCGCTCGGCGCACGCGAGACCGGCGTTCGCCACCGCGGCGCGGATTGCCGTCGGTGCGGTCGGCAGAAACGCTCCCAGCACCGCCGCGGCGTCGCCATCACCGATCTCGCCCAACGCACCCGCGGCGAGACCGGCACAGCCGACGTCCGCGTCCTTCAGCAAAGACGTGAGCTGCGTCACACTCGCCGGCTCCCGGCGCATGCCCAGTGCGATGACCGCTTCAAGCCGGGCAATCCCGACCAGCGTGGGCAGCGCCGCGCGCAAGGCATCACCGGCCTCCGATCCCGGGAGAACTTCCAGCACACTGCGTCCCGCATGGGCCCTGGCGGAGTTCTGTAGCAGGGAGGCCATCGCGGGGACACACGCCACGGAACCGATCAGCGCCAGTTTGCGGCAGATGTAATCAACGGCTTCGACCGGCGGTCGTGCTTCCAGCACTCCGAGCAAGCGCGCCTCGAGCTCTCGCGCCAGCGTCGGATCCGTCGTCGAGCGGGTGACGGCCTCATCCAACCCAACAAGGGAGCCGCGCGGTGAACCGGGGCCATAGGTGCGGAGCGCGTCGAAGGCTTGTTGCATGGCTGCGGCGGAGGCGCGGGTGGTGACGGAGGTGCTCATGGGGCGAGTTTGAGGGAGAGTTGGTTGAAGAACTCGGCGCAGCGCGCGACGGCGTCCGTGTTGTTCTCGAAGTCCTTGGAATACTCGAGACCGATCATGGTCGGTTTCAGTCCCAGGCTTCTTAGTTCGCCGAAGATGGCTTCGGATCGGCCCTGCCCCGAACCCCAGGGCACGTCGCTACCCTGGGCGGTGATCTCGTTCAAATCGTGCATCTGAAGTGTGATCAGCCGGTCCTTCAGTTTTCGGATCCCCTCCACCGGGTCGATGCCCGCGCGCATCCAGTAGCCCACGTCGGCTGCAGCGCCGAGTCTCGGGCTCCTCCCCGCACACACCTGGAGAATGGCGTCGGGGCTCCAGTAATGCGGCGACGCTTTCTGGTCGTGGTTGTGCAAGGCCACATTGATGCCATACGCATCGGCGAACTTCTCGATGAGGTCCAGCGACTCGACCTTGGGTTCGGTCATGAACGTCTCGATGCCCAGCTTGCGTCCGAACTCGAACACTTTTCTGCAGCCGGCTTCGTCGCCGGGGATTTCCTGGATGTAATACGTGAGCAGGCGAAGACCGGCGTCGTCGAGCCTGAGCCTGATGGCCGCCAGTTCCTCGTCGCTCAGGCCCGGTTCGAGGTTCTTCGGGTTCTCGGCGCTTACCTTTTGGAAGCTCAGCGCGCCCACGTAGGACAGGCCGAGATTCGAGGCTTTCGCCAGGGTCTCGAAGAAGGAGAAACGGTGGAAGGTGTAGGCTTCGACGCCGAGCCTCCAGCCCAGGCGTTCCTGCGCTCGCATGGCGGGGGTAAGGCGTGAGCTCGGGGTCGTGGGTGCGACGAGGTCGCCGAGCGCAAACTGGATCGCGCCAAGGTAGAACTGGAGCATCTTCGGATCCCAGAACACATACGGGTTGTGCGCGATCGTGCAGTAAAAGGTGCGGCCGCGGCCGTAGCTGCGAATCCACGCGAGGGCGAAGTCATTGTCGGCGCGCTCGAGTTGACCGAAGCCGCGTCCCTGCTTCAGGTCGGTTCTGGCGGTATCGATGCTGAAGAGCACCCGCACGCGGTCCCGGGAATAGGGGTCGCTCACGCGGAAGAACTCGTCGCGGAACTCCCAGCCTTGGCCGCCAAAGACCGCGTTGAGCGGGTGGCCCGGGTCGTCGAGTTTGATGAAGACGTGTTCGGTGCTCTCGCGGTGATTCGCGCCGCGGGCTCCGATCATGCGCCCGAACTCGGGCCAGTCCTCGACCGCTCCGGGCCACCTGGTGAAGGCGACCGTGGTGCCATGGACGCCCAGCATGCCGCCGCCGCCGGTGACGAACTCCACCAGGTTCTGCCGAAGGTCCGGGTCGGTAAAGAGGTTGCCCACATTGTTGTTGAAGAAGACCGCGTCGAACTGCTGCAGGCTCTCGCGACGAAACACGGACGGGTCGCGGCTCACGACCGCCTGGAAGGCGCCGGTCTTTTCGCCCAGGAGGGTGAAGGCGTGATTCGCGTATTCCGCGGAAGGATGGCCGCCATAGCCGACATTGTGAACGAAGAGCAGGAGCTTGCGCGGTCGTAGCGGGGCGACCGCCGCCTTGTCGGGGAGGGCTCCCTTGATCTTCTCCAAGTCGGATTCGGGGATGGCTTTCAGTCCGGTTTCGCCCGCTGTCACTGTGACTGTCGCCATGAGTGTCACCGTGAGAGGCACGAGCATGCGCATCGCAGCGGGGCCGAGCAGCAGGACGGCGACCGCCCGTCGGGCTTGAGAGAGCCACGCTTTTGAGTTCTTCATGATTTGGATTCGGGTTGGATCAAGGTTGGGCTTGTGCCGGCCGCGGTGTTCTCCGACCGCAGCAGGCTTCCGATTGAAATAGCTGTTTCAGGAATCGGTAGTTCGAGAGGTTCGGGTCCGGTAGGCAAGCCGGACAGGGCAGGGTTCTAAGCGAGCCGCTCAGATGCGCCAGGGCGCCCGGGTGGGGCGCGATCGCAGCCGGTTGGCCGCCTCGCAGTTGGCGAATTCCTCCCGGGCGGGATCCCACTTCAGCGATTGTCCCGTCCAGAAGGCGATGTTGGTGAGAATGCCGATCGAGGAGGTGCGATGTCCCAGTTCCTCCGGACAGTAGGGGGCCTCGCGCGAACGCAGGCACTTGAGCCAGTTCGCATGGTGATCGTTGGCGCCGATGTTGACCTCGCGCGACTTGAGCTTGAGCTCGTCGAGCAGGTTCGCGGGGCCCGCTTCAATGGGACCCCCACCGGTCAGGGAGGTCATCCAGCCGCGTTCGCCCACAAAGACGCCGCCGAACATCCCGGCCAGGCGCGCCTCGGCCGGAACGGCGCCCGGGTAAAGCGACTTCACCTGCGGCCAGTCCTGGATGAAATGCAGCAGGGTCCCGTTCGCGTACCGCATGGTCAGGGTGGGGAACTCGCCCGTGGCCGGGTGCAGGATCTCCGTCGGACCGCTGGTCTCCACCCCCAAGGCGTATTGGATGACGTCCGCCGCGTGCGACAGAAACCACGTCGAGGAGGTCACGCCAAAGGCGTCGCAGAAGGCCCACGGGACGACGCCCGGCGAAGGGTTCTCGTGGTAAAGCCGGTTGAACGGACGCCAAGGCGCCGGACCGACCCAGAGGTCCCAGTCCAGTCCCTCGGGCACGGGTTCTGCCGGCAGGGCGAAGTCCATCGGGGTGTAGGCTTTCCCGGTGACCTCGGGAGTGAGCACGTTGAGGTACGGTTTGCACCGCGGGCTGCCGAGCCACCCGCCCAGGGTGTGGAGCTGGGTGAAGACTTGCTTGACCTTGCCAAGACCGCCATCACGCACGAACTGACAGACCGCGCGGATCGTCGGGGCCGAGCGGTATTGGGTTCCGGTCTGGAAGATCCTTCCGTAACGGCGCACGGTTTCCACGACGCGCCGACCTTCCTGGATGGTGACGGAGATGGGCTTCTCGCAATAGACGTCCTTGCCGGCGCGAGCGGCCTCGATGGACTGAAGGGCGTGCCAGTGGTCCGGCGTGGCGATCAGGACGGCGTCGATGTCCGGACGCGCGAGGATGTCGCGAAAGTCATTGTAGGCCGTGCAACCCTGGTAGGTGCCGCTCGACTTCTCGGCGGCGTACATCTGTTCCACGGTGGACCGGGCCTCGTCGCGTCGCGTGGCGTCGGTATCGCAGACGGCGACCAGTTTGAAGCCGGGATCGCCTGCCAGTCGCCGGAGGTGACCGCGGCCCATCGCGCCGATGCCGATCAGGCCGACCGTGATCCGCTGGGTGGGGGCGGGGTTGCCTTCGGCTCCGAGTACCTCCGCAGGCACAAAGTTTGCCGCCATCACGGTGCCGCCGGCCAGCCCGGCAACTTGGAGAAAGCGGCGGCGATTCAGGCCGGCTGCCGCTTCGGCAGCGCCGGGCGACGAACGACGCGAGGTGGAGGGAGGGCGTGGGCTCATGGACAGGCGACACCGGTAACGCGGCGACCGTGCCGGGTCAAGCTCCGCTTCGGCCCCTGGGGCATCGGGGCATCGGCGTTCGCGAAGGGAAGCAGGCACGCTGCCGGCAATACCCCCTCCTGCGGTCGGACGCGCCTTGAGTGTCTGGTTCCGGCTGGTAGGGTGTCGGGGATGATTCGACGGACGCTGTGGCTGGCGCTGTGGCTGGGAGCCCTGCCGCTGGTGGGGGCAGAACTGGCCTTCAATCTGGACTTGGGTCCGACGCCAACCAACGCCCTCCCGGCCGGGTGGAGGGCCTCGCTTGCGGGAACAGGACCGCCGAGCGAGTGGCGGATCATCCTCGATGAAGCGCCCGAAGCCGTGGAAGCACCGGCGCCGGGTGCCGCCACGGTCGCCCAACGGCCGGTCCTGGCGCAAGTGTCGACGGACCCCACGGACGAGAGATTCCCGCTGCTGGTCTACGACGAGAAGACCTTCGGCGACTTTCGCCTCACGGTGAAATTCAAGACCGTCGCCGGCGTGGTGGAGCGAATGGCGGGCGTGGCGTTCCGACTCCAGGACGAGAAGAACTTCTACGTCGTCCGGGCCAGCGCGTTGGGAGGGTCGTTTCGCTTCTACCGCGTCTTCAATGGCGTGCGAGATGCCCCGATCGGACCGTCAATTCCTGTGAGTTCGGGGACCTGGCACGAGTTGACCGTCGAAGCGACGGGGAACCGGTTCCGACTTCAGCTTGATGGCCAGGAGGCCATCCCCGAGCTCACCGACAGCACGTTCCGCGAAGGCAAGATCGCGCTTTGGACGAAGTCTGATTCGGTGTCGTACTTCGCGGATCTGGCGCTGAAGTACACGCCTCGCGAGCCGTTGGCTCACGAACTGGTCCAGGACGCGCTGGCGAAGTACCCGCGACTTCGCGATCTTCGCGTCTATGCGACGACGGCGCGGCGTCCGGAGCTTCACGTGGTGGGCGCCAAGGACCGTGCGAACCTGGGCGAGGCTGGTGGGGAAGCGGAGCGGGACGTCATCGCACGCAACCTGCCCTACGCGGGCAAGGCCAGGCGCAGCTACCTGGTCACCTTGCCCCTCCACGATCTGAACGGCGATCCGATTGCCGCGGTGCGTGTCGAACTGGAGAGTTTTGCGGGTCAGACCGAGGACAACGCCCTGGCGCGGGCGATGCCGGTGGTCCGACGGATGCAACGGCGGGTGACCACGCTCAAGGAACTGACAGAATAGCCGCCGCGCTGACCGAAGCAGCGCCTGCAACCTTGGGACTGAAGGTGGGCTCGCGACGGGCGGGGAACCGTGACTCCCCACGGCAGGGAGGCATTCGTTCGGAGACGCGCCTTCCTAATCTTTGCCGTTCCGGGTTTCCGCGGATGGGCCTTCGTTGGGCTCCGCCTGCGAAGCGGCGTAATGCCCGGTCACAGCGGTTGGAAATGACCAGCCCCAGCGCCCGAGGAGGGTCAGGAGGGACGGCAGGACGGTGAGTCCGGCGAGCATGCAGGTGCCGGTGCCGATGGCCATGATCAGACCGAGGCTGGAGATGCCGGCGTGTTTCGCGATGATCAGACTCCCGAAACCGGCGATGGTGGTAAGGGCCGAGAGCAGGACGGCCTTGCCCGTGCTGCGCCCGAAGATGCTGGGGTCGCGTTCCTCGGCGAACCGGTTGAGGACATGGATGCCGTTGGTCACGCCGACGCCCACGACGAGCGGCAGGGTCATGATATTGGCCGGGTTGAAGGGGATGCCCGCCGCTCCCATGATCCCGGCCAGCCACAAGGTTCCGAGACCAACCGGCACCAGTGCCAGGACGACGCAGAAGAGGCTGCGGAAGTGGATGAAAACCAGCAGCACGACCGCGGCGATCGCGTAGTAGGCGGCCTCGATGTAGCTGTCCTTGAGAAGCGTGGTGTACTCGTACAACTGAACCGGTTCGCCGGTCGCATCGGGAAACACCTCGCGGATCTCGCGCACGAACACCTCCTGGTGCTCCCGCTCCCAGACGTCATGCTTGGGATTGACCTGCAGGAGGAAGCTGCCGCCCTCCTTGCTGACGAAGCGGTGACGCAGCGGCAGCGGGAGGTCCTGCGGGCGCAACGGGGCACGGTCGTCCTGGTTCTGGATGGCACCCAGCGTGGACTGAAGGTCGGTTAGCAGGGCGCGTTGAAAAGCGCCAAGCTTCTGCCGGGCCTCCTCGGCGTCGGTGGCGGCGATGACTTCATTCAGACGTGCGAGGGCGGCGCGCACCTGGCGGAGTTCATCCGAGATCTGTTCCTCCCCTTCCCGCGCCGAAATGGAGGCGCCCAGGCCCAGGTAGGCCTGGAGGCCGCGCACGGTGTGGCGAAGGTCGTCGAGGTTCACCGGGTCGGTGTCGATTTCGGCGAAGCGCAGGCCATCCAGCTGCGCCTTCACGGCCCGGATCAGCTCGAGTTTGCGGGTGTGATCCTCGGTGAGGTGAATGACCATGGAATCGACGCTGGAGACCGAGGGGAGCGCCTCGAGCCGCTCCTGCAAACTTCGCGCCTCCTCGAGCGAAGAGGCCGTAACCACGCCGAAGATCACCGAACGATTCGCACCTTCAATGAGCTTGTGTTCGTACCGGACGGCCGGCAGGCCCTTGGACTGGAGATGAAGGAGATTGTAGTCGAAACGGATGCGAGGCAGGTAGCTGCCGGCGAGCAAGCCCGCGGCGACCGCCAGTCCGACGGTGACCCAGGGGCGGCCCAGCCACTGGCGTTCGAGTCGGGCTCGAGCATCCACCGGGCTTCTCGAAAGATGATCCAGGAGATTCTGACGGCCGCGGAGCAGAAGGACCGGCAGCAGGGTCATCATCGGGACCAGGCAGATGACCAACCCTACCCCGCTGATGACTCCCATTTCCTGAATGCCATCGAAGTCGGTGAGTCCCATGGCCAGGAAGGCGCCCGAGGTGGTGAAGCAGCCGGTGAAGATGCCCTGGCCGGTGTTGATAATCGCGATCTCAATGGCCTCCCGGTCGCTCCGACCGTGTCGCAATTCCTCCTCGTACCGGCTCACCAGGTGGATCCCGAAGTCGATTGCCAGCCCGATCAAGATGGGAAGGAACGTGATCGTGAGCAGGTTCAAATGCCCGATGGTCAGCGTGGCAAAGCCGAACGTGTACGCAAGACCCACGACCAGGCAGGCGGTGGCCTTCAAAGGTCGGCCGGTTTCCTGGTAACCATAGATGAAAAGCAGGGCGCAGAGGACGAGGGAGATGCTGGTCGCCACGGTGGTGTCCACTTGCGACTGCGCCATCTCGTCCGCCTCGAGCACCGGGCCGCCGGTCAGGCCGACGTTGACCCCTGGAACCTCGCCGCTCGTCGCCGCGATCAATTCGCGCATCCGGACCACGGCCGGCTCGTTGAGCCGTTCATTCAAGGGCCGCGCGGTGACGAGGTAAAGCCGGTTGGACGCGAAGGTGATGTACAGGTCCTGTTCGGCCTGCTCGCCGCCGCCGAACAGCGCCGTAATGCCGGGCGAGGGCGGGGTGCCGGGCCGGCTCAGCGCGTCTGCGGCCTGGTCAGCGATCCGGCCCAGAGCCGGCAGGGCTTGAAGCAGGGACTCGCTTTGCTGGTTCGGCCCCCGGGCCGCTGCCCGGAACTGGGTGATGACCATTCGGAAGAGCGCGTTCAGGTTGGTGACCTGGGCGAAGTTGTCGAGGACCGGTCGGGCCTCTTTCAAGCGCTCGGCCATTTCGACGAGGATGGTCTCGTTGGTGACGAAGAGCAGGGCTTTGGGGCCCATCATCTTCAGGTCGCCCTTGTAGAATACGTCGGTGAACAGGTTCGTCTCGCGCTCGATCCGCGCCCCCAGCCGTTCGACGAACTGGCGGTTCTTCTCGATGCTGCCGCTCTCGACCACCGCGACGAGCTCGTCCTGGGCGGCGAACTCCTGCTTGTACTTCAGATAGGCCCGGTGGTGTTTCTTGTCGGCGCCGACGAGGTTGTTGCGATTCGTGTCGAACTCGAGGTGCAGCACCGTGTAAAGGACCGCCGCCAGGGTGAGAATGGCCTGCGGGTAGAAGAACCAGCGCGGGTACTCATACACGAGATGGGCCAGCCGTCTCAGGACCCGCACCACCACGGACTCGGCCGGAGCGCTCACGGGCGCCTCCTCATCCGGGCGAGCCTCCCCCGAGGGCGGCGTTGCTGAACACCTCCTTGACATCGTCGTGTTCCTCGAGCGCCTCGACCAACCGGTTCACGGCCTCGGCGGTGGGGCCGTCGGCCAGCGGGACCTCCACCATCGGCAGGTGACTGACCCCGGCACTGGCGCACTTGATGCCGGCCTTGTCGAGGGCTTGGTGCACCGTCTCGAACTGGGCGGGGGCCGTGAGAATCTCGAAACCTTCGGGTTCGGCCTTGAAGTCATCCGCGCCAGCCTCGACCGCGAGGGCCATCAGCGTGTCCTCCTCCGCGCAGTCCCGGGTGACGATGATCTGGCCGCAGCGATGAAAGAGGCGGGTGACGGCGCCGGCGGTGGCGATGCTGCCGCCGTGGCGCGTCAGGATGCTGCGGATTTCGGCGGCAGTGCGGTTGCGGTTGTCGGTGCTGATCTCGATCAGCAGCGCGACTCCGTGGGGCGCGAACGCCTCGTAGGTGAGGTCCTCGTAGCTGGCCGACTCGCCGCCGCCGGTGCCCTTCTTGATGGCGCGGTCGATATTGTCGGAAGGCATGTTGGCGCTACGGCACTTGAGCAGCGCCAGGCGCAACCTTGGGTTCATGTCGGGATCGCCGCCGCCGATCTTGGCGGCGATCGCGATTTCGCGGGAGAGCTTCGCGAAGATGCGGGCCCGCTTCGCGTCGATCGCACCTTTGAAGTGCTTGACCTTCGCCCACTTGCTATGGCCTGCCATGATGATTTCCGGACGGCTGCATTGAACTGGCCCGTGACCGCTACGGAACCGCGACGCTAACAGGATGCGGGAGTGAGTTGAATCAGAAAGATCATGCGCCGTTTTCCGGTTTCCGGCCGTGCATCCCCAGGTTTCCGTTGACTCCGCCCGCCCGGCTCTTAGCGTGGCGCCACATCAAGTACTTCCCCCATTCGTTATGAGCACCGAAGTCAACCGCCGCCAGTTTCTCGGAACCGCCGCCGCTGCCAGTGGCATGTTCAGCATCGTGGCCCCGCGCGTGTTGGGTCGGGCGGGGGAGGTCGCGCCCAACAGCAAGATCGCGCTCGCCCACATCGGCATGGGTACCCAGAGCTTCAACGAGTTGGGCGGCCTGCTCGATCAACCTGAAGTCCAGATCGTCGCCGTGTGCGACCCCAACCGCGACAGCCAGGACTACATCGAGTGGGGAAAGAACAGCGTCCGGGATCGCATCCGCTCCTATCTCGGCAAGCCCGACTGGCGCGAAGGCGTGCCCGGGTGCCCCGGCGGACGCGAGGTTGGTCGCGAAGTCATCGAGACCTGGTACGGCAATCATGGCCGCGGCGGCAGCTTCAAGGGTTGTCGGACCTATGCGGACTTTCGCGAGCTGTTCGAGAAGGAGAGCGGGATTGACGCCGTGAAAATCATGACGCCCGACCATCTCCACGCGACCGTGGCCGTGGCCGCCTTGAAGAAGGGGATGCACGTGATGATGCACAAGCCCGTGGCGAATCGGCTGGCGGAGGGCCGCCTTGTCGTTCGCACGGCCCAGGCGGCAAAGCGGGCCACGCATCTCCTGGCCTATGGGAGTGGCGAGGGCAATGCCCGCATCATCGAGCGGATCCGGGAGGGCGTGATTGGAAAGCTCCGGGAGATCCACAACTGGAGCAATCGCCCGGTCTGGCCGCAATACACCGAGATTCCGCAAGACCGACCGCCGCTCCCGGCAGGATTCGACTGGGACCTGTGGCTCGGGCCCTCGGCGTTCCGGCCTTACCATCCGCACTACACGCACACGGTGTTCCGGGGTTGGTACGAATTCGGAGGCGGTTCCATGGCGGATATGGGCATCTACAGTCTGTGGCCCATTTTTGCGGCGCTGAAGCTTCCGCCCCCGGTGAGCGCCGAAGCATGGGCGACACACACCTGCGCCATCCGCGACCAGGTCAGCAGGGTCGTCGAGAACGACTTCGCCTATCCCGCGGCCTGTACGCTCCGGTTCCGATTCGCCGCCGGGTCCGACCGGCCCGAACTGGACTTGTTCTGGTACGACGGCGGGATCAAGCCACGGCTGCCGGCCGAAATCGAAGCCCACGGAATCGAGCTGACGCCGGAGGGGATTCTCTACGTGGGCGACGAGGGCTGCATTCTGGCTGGCTTTC
This sequence comes from uncultured Verrucomicrobiota bacterium, assembly GCA_964535555.1. Lineage (GTDB taxonomy): Bacteria > Verrucomicrobiota > Verrucomicrobiia > Limisphaerales > J093 > DSVZ01. Next base: position 37,398 of record CAZHUS010000057.1, on the reverse strand, counting down.
TCGGCAGTCAGCCGGATCCGCGTCTGTTTGCGAAGGGGGAGAACGGTTCGCTGTGGGCTGAGCAGGGCGCGGCGGCATCCTCACGCGATCGGAACTCGGAGCGGGCTCGACGAACGAATCCGTGGCTGCAAGCGGTCATGGGTGGAGAGGCATCGCCTGGGAGCTTCGAAAACGCCGCCGCGATCACGGATGCAGTCAATCTGGGGACCGTGGCGTTGCGCGCCGGCCGCAAGGTACTTTTCGACAGCGAGGCGATGAAGATCACGAACGCGCCGGGAGCCAACAAGTACCTGGTGCGCGAGTACCGCGAGGGTTGGAAGCTCGAGGGGGCCGCCTGACCGGCCGGTTTTCCTCCGGCCTCAACGGCGGGAGTCCTTTTCGTCGGACCTCAACCCCGGCAGCCCGTGGGAATTCGTGACCGCGGCTGGGCGCTTCCCGTTGGGGCTGCTACTTGCGCAACCGGAAGAAGCCCGCGTTGCCGCTGGCGGGGATGGTGTACGGACTGGTGGCGCCTGTCAGGTCCTGCCAGCCGCTGGCGACGTCGGTGGTGGCCTGGAGGGTGCCCCCACCGGTCCATTCGAGGCGCAATCCCTCCGGCGTTACGGCAATGGCCGTGAACTCGAGCTCGGCGGCGGGGCCTTGGACCTGAACGGGATTGGAGAAGGGGCTGGTGAGGACCCGCGACGCCGGTTCCGCGGGCGGCCCGCTCGCGTAGTTGGCGGTCGCGGTGAGGAGCGCGTCGGTCAAGCCGAGCGCGGAGATGTCGAATTGAAAGGCACCCGGCGCGGCATCGAGGTCCTCAGGCCCGTCGACGACAAACGACTCGAGATACGCGCGGCCCTGGACGAAGCCGTGCGGGAGTTCCGGCCACTGCTGGCCCAGCCCGGTGCTGATACCCGAGGGATCGGCCACATAGAGGTCGAGAACGGTGACCGGGAATCGCGTGCCGTCTGCGATGGGCACGCTGCCCAGAAGGAGGGTCGTCGTGGAGTTGGACGAGATGACGGGGTGGACTCCGGCGTTCGGATCCGCCAGCGCTTTCGCATAGAAGTTGGTGAGCCAGGTCCCGGGCACACCGGCGTCCCACCGGGTGGGGCTGGCGGGGAACGGCAGGTTGTTAACCAGCGTGTTGCCGCGGGCCGAGACGAGCCCGTTGAGCTCGAGTTCACTGAAGAAGTTCAGCCCGTCCGGATAGAGCGCATCGAAAAACCCCTGGTTGAAGAGGACCTCCGGCCAGTTGTTGTAGACCACGTTTCCCTCCAGATCGTCGCTCTGGCCGTCAAGGTTTGAACCGAAGCGGTACACAGCCTGCGCGCCGGCCGCGTTCAGGGCGGGAACACCGTTGGTAAACGTCGTGGTGAGGTCGACGCCGATGCCGAACAGGTTCCCGGCGACGATGATGTTCGTGCCCGGGTTCGGATCATAGAACTCGATGCTGTGGTCGTAGCCGCCGTACAGAGCCGGCAGGGTGCCCCCGAGCACGTTCCGCTCGTTGGCGTCGTTGACGCCGTCGCCATCGGTGCCGATGAGGGTGCTGTTGCCGCCTCGCCCGATCTCGATGAAGCCTTCGAAGGCCCCGGCGTATGCCGGATCGAGCGAGAGGTTCACATCGTGCACGCTGTCGGGCAGCACGCCCAGGAAGTTCCCGGCAATCCGGGTCCCGTCACCCTCGATGATGATGGGAATCCCGGGGATGGCGGCCATGACGTTGAAGTCGGCGGGAGCGTTGGTGGCGTCCCGGGCGACGCCGATCACCACGTTGTTGACCAGGAGGCTTTGCAGGACCTGGCCCTCCGGATCGCGCGACAGGTATTGAAAGCCCGTTATCCCCGCGCTCGTTCCGGCCAGCGTGACCCCGTCGGGGGCCACACCGAACCAGCAGCCCCGCACTCGTCCCGAGGCGCCTTTCGCAAAGGAGACCGCGTACATCTGGACGCCTTGCCCGACACCCGTGAGCGGCACGCCGAGGAAACCCAACCCGCGGAGGTCGACCCCGTTGACTCCGAGCACGCCCAGGATCGCGCTTTCGGAATTTCCGTAGCCGGTGCTGTCGTTCGGGGAGTCAGGCGGGAAGTCCATCAGGCGGCTGTTGCCATTGCGCGAATCGAGGACAATGCGCACCTGGGCGTTGTTTGTGCCGAGGATGGTCTGCGTGTTCGGGGCGGCGCCCGGCTGGCTGTAACCATCGATTTGGACTCCCTGACGTGTAATCAGGGGATAGCCTTCGGGCGGTGTCTCGATGAAATGAGGCCCGGGACCGGGCAAATTGAACTGGACGACGTCGCCGTCCTGCAAGCCTGTCAAAGCCTGCAGCAGGGAGGTCTGCCCCCCCGGCGGAGCCAGGTTGTCGGCCGTTGTCACCACGATGGTGCGGGCGTGGAGCGCCGTGGTGAGCAGGACGGGGATTGCGAGGAGTCCGGAAATGGCGACGAGCCTGAGGTTTTTCATCATGCGGCTGTGAGTTTCGCCGTCCTAGGGCGATTTGCTGCCAATCCTATCCCGGTCCGCCGGACATCTGCGCGGACCGCACCTTCGGGGTCACCGCGGACCGTGGGGCGTCGCTTCGTAGTGACGCCGGAGCAGGTCCTCACCGAAATCGCCGTTGAGGTCCCGCCACAGGGTATGGATGTGGTTGGCGTTGTTTTGGGTGTTGTCGAATTCGAGAACGAATGTCCTGCCCTGCACCCGGTAATAACTGCCCTTGCCGGCTTCGAGGCTGCCAGCCCAGGCGAACCACAGCTCGGTGTCGGCGTTGGCCTTGACGGCTTCGCGCTGTGCGGTCACGAGTTCCGGGCGGGCCCGGCCGAGATAGCTGTCGACCAGACGGCGCAGGAGGTCCCGTTGCGGTTCGGTCATTTGGCTGGCCTGGAGCCCCTTGGGTTCGAGTGCGGCGGCGCGGCGCTCGGGCCCGAGGATGAAATCGGGCGGGGCCGTCTCGCTGAACACACATTGCTGGCGTTGTGACGGGTCGAGCGACTTGACGAGGGCGCGGCCAAGGTCTTCTTCGGTGGCCAGGACGCGCAACCCGGCCCGGGGTCCTTGGCGAACTTCAGCCGGGTTGGCACCCATCACGGAGGGCGTCACGGCGAGTTCGTCGCCGGCCATGGTGAAGTTGAGTGACAGGTGGTGGCCCTCGATGCGCCAGCCCCAGGGGCGCTTGGGATCGGGATCGCCGAAGACGGTGAAGAAGTAGAGCTCGGGGTCACGCACGGGCCCGCGGCCGCCTTCCAACTCGAGGAGGACCTGTTCGAGGCTCATGATGGTCGTGGCTTGGAGGTATCCACGGTGACTCAGGGCGGCGCTCAGCAGGCCGTGGGCAAGGTGGCGTTGCGCGTGATTCATCTCCTTGAGCGGGAGGCCGCGACGCTCGCGCGGGATCAGGTGCCAGTTGAGGCGTTCCTTGTCCGTCATCGGAATCACGGTCGTCGCACGTTGTTCGGGACGGAGCGCGGCGAGGAAATTGCGTGCCGCGGCGGTGATCTCCTCACCCGTCTCGTGCGCTCGAGTCATCGGGCTGGCCAGGAGCAAGCCGAGAATCGCCGTGATCGGTGGTACGAGGCGAAGCGCAGGGGCCGAACGGTCCTTCGGGGCTTGCCGGGGATGATGCCACATTGAGGCAAAGTGCCTCGTACCGGCTTTGGCGCAAGCCGCGAGGGATACACTCGCTCGACGACTTGGTCCGCGCGCCCGTTTTATGAAATAGCAATCTCAGAAATCGGGCGGCCCGGGGGCGGGGCAACCTGCAGTCGCCCGCGCGAGGAGGGACGCGTGGTGGGCAGGGGGTTTTCGGGCGCCATCGGGAGCATGGGATTCGCCCGGAGCTCCGCGCAGTCTTGACCTGCGCAGGCGCGGGCGTTAAACGTCGCGGCGTCGCCTGTGTGAAAACGGATCGCGGGAACCTGCCTGTCTCTCCGGGACCTGACTCGGGAGAGTGCGGGGAGGTCTGCGAGCCGGTCGGTGAGCCACCGACGCCGGCGAACTCGGGTTCCGGCCGGGCATGAATGAGCTTGCCTGGAGGGCCGTCAAAGCAGCATCGTTTCGCCATCCTTATCATGAACCAACAAGTCAACTCTCCCACGTCCTCCCCTTTGTCACGCCGAAGTTTCCTAAAAGCCTCGGCGGCAGTTAGTACCGTGGCGGCCGTCAATCTGCCCTCGGTCCTCGCGCAGGCGAAGCCCGCCATGAACGCGGTGATTCTCGGCATCGGCGGTCGGGGCGGCGGCGCTGGCCAGAACTTCCTCCAGGCCTGCAAGGAAGCGGGAGTGGAAGGCAAGGTGGTGGCCGTGGCCGACATCTTCCCCGGCCAGGCCCGGCGCGGCACCGAGGCTTTCGGCGTTCCCGAGGACAAGTGCTTCAGCGGCTTCGACGCCTACATCAAGGCGCTCGAGGTCCCCGGGGTGAATTACGCCATTCTGGCGGCGCCTCCGGGCTTCCGCCCGCCGCACTTCAAGGCCTGCATTGAACACGGCAAACACGTGTTTATGGAGAAGCCGGTCGCCGTGGACGGTCCCGGCGCGCAGGTGATGTACGCTGCCGTCGAGGAATCGAAGAAGAAGAACCTCAAGGTCGCCGCCGGTACCCAGCGGCGGCACCAACCCAGCTATCTCGAGACCATCAAACGCATTCAGGATGGCATGATCGGCGACGTGAAGTTCCTGCGCGCTTACTGGGTGAATGGCGGCCCGATCTGGCACCGCGGTGAGCGTGGCAATACGGCGCTCGAGAAGCAAATTTACAACTGGTACCACTACATCTGGCTCTCGGGTGACCACATCTGCGAACAGCACGTCCACAACCTCGACGTCTGCAACTGGATCATGGGAACCCACCCCGTCCGCTGTTGGGGCATGGGCGCCCGGCAACAGTTGGGCAACGCTTCGGGCGAGATCTGGGACAACTTCGCCGTGGAATACGAGTACGCGAACGGCGTCCGCATGTACAGTTACTGCGGTCAGATCAAGCGCGCCTGGTCGTCGGTCAGCGAAGCCGTCCACGGCACCAACGGCACGTCGAACCCGGGCGGCAGCATCCAGTCCAGCAGCGGCAAGATCCTGTACCGTTTCCGCGCGGAACGGGAAGTCGATCCCTATGTGCAGGAGCACGTGGATCTCATCAAGGCGATCGTCAATGATACCGAGCTGAACGAGGGCAAGAACGTCACGGACAGCACCCTCACCGCCATCATGGGCCGCGAAGCCGCATACAGCGGCGGTGGCCTGGATTGGGACACCATCGCCAAGTCCACCTTCCGGTACGGTCCCGATCTCATGTACACCGATGCCAGCAAGATGGCGTTTGGTGATTTCCGGACCTTGAAGGCTCCGATGCCGAGCCTGTTCAACATCACCAAGAACCCGCCGATGGCGCCGGTTGCCTAGAAGGCTACCCCGGGACGCTGCTCGTCGGCGCCGGACTTGATTGCAGGATCGAAATTGGGCGGACTCTGTTCCGCCGTAGTTAAAGCGCAAGGGGCGCGAACCCGAGGTTCGCGCCCCTGCCTTATCCCCTTGGTTCCCCGTTAGCGGGGTACGATCCGGAAGAACCTCGCCGGCTCCGACGCCTGCGCGTCGAATCCGAAACTGCCAAGGCCGTTCCGATCCATAACCACCCTCCCCACTTCCCTCCAAGGCCCGTTCACCAGGCCCGCGGTTTCCACCATCACCTCCAGATTCGGCGTCCCGCGAAGTTCAACCAGGCCGGCTCCGGCCTTCCAAGTCAGCCGGGCTGCGACCGGTGGGGTCACTTGTGCCACGGCCAGAATTCGTTCCCGGCCGTCAAGTTCGACCTCGACCAGGCGGTAGCGTCCGGTAGCAGAGAGGTCCGGGGCGGTGGCGACCAGTTGGTAGCGGTGCGGCAGCCGATCATAGCCCAGCGCCGGGATCAACGTCGCGCCCACGCGCCGCCAGACGGGCCCCGCTTCTTCCCGTTCCACGTAGAAGCCGAGCGTGCGGATCTCCACCAGCGTTCCCCATTCAAGTCGCACGGTTCCCTCTCCGGGAACGTCGGCGCGGAAGAACGAGAGGGTCGCGGCGGTTGGCGTGGATTTCGGCGTGACGAGGTAGTCTTCAACCTCACCGTCGGGTGCTGGGCCGAACCATGAGAGGGTGGCCGTGGTGCTCAACCGGAACCGGGCGCCAAGCGCAAGGTTCGGCGTAAGGCCGGCCGGCACCGCGACCGTGACGTCGTTCAATCCGTTGTACACGACCTGCGTCGGGAGCGCTTCACCCGGCTCATCGAAGATTCCGTTCCGGTTCCAATCGAAGAAGACGAACAGGTTGGCTCCCGTGGTCGGGGCGTTCGCGACGGACACGCGTACCAGCGCGGTCTGGCCGATGTTCAGATCCGGGATCTGCACGCCGTCCTCGTCCGCCGCACCCGCGAGATCGTCGCCTGTCGCCGCGGCATTCGGTTGGCCATCCACTTCCGCATCGATCAACGTTCCGAGCCGGAGCCCGGCGGCGGGATCAGGCGAGGCCAGGAGATGCCGCGGGCCGTTGTTGGTCAGCAGGGTCTGGTAATCGCCGGTGGCCGTCCCGTTGGTGGTGTCCGGAAGGTCGCCGAAGTCGAAGAAATCGTCCGAGGGATCGGCGGGGATGTAATCCCAGAAGTCGTTCCCCGGATAGTGGCGGGGCTCGATCACCTCCAAGGCGATCAGGTTGTCGTCGGGCAGGGCGAAGATGTCGTCACTGCTGAGGTAACCGTCCAGGTCCTGCTCGACGATGACGTAGCACTGGCCGATCGGCACGTCCAGGAACTCATAGTAGCCCAGGGAACTGGTGGTGGTCGTCCGCCAGGGGGAGCTCGGATCGTCCGGCGCGCCGTCGCAATCGTCATCCAGGTGCAGTTCGATCGTGACTGCCGGGATGGGGGTGTCGGTGTTCCGATCGCCCAGGATCTCGCCGTCATCGAAAACCGATCCCGAGATGCTCGCCACCTGGCAGCCCCCGAAGCTTCCGGTGAAGCAGAAGTTGTGAAACTCGAATCCGCCACTCTGGATGACCTCACCGCCCCAGACGGTCTGGCCGTTGATCCCGCCTCCCGACAGGGTGGCGTGAGTGGTATGGGGAGCCAGCACGCTGCCGATCAGCATGTAGGAACTCAGGCTGAACTCCGTCGCCTCGTGGAAATTCCAGAGCAGGCGTGAAACGAGATCCAGCGAGGCCCCGCTGATGGGGTAGTTGACCATGGTGCCTTCGAGGAAGATCGCCCCACCCGAGAAGGCGGGAGCCGACCCGCCCGCGTTGATCAGGATGGTGGCGGCCGCGTCCACGTTCACGAAGTTGTAGCTTCGCGCGGGGGAGAGTCCGGGCAGTTCGAAGCGGACCAGGCCGGATGCCCCGAGGCCGTCCAAGGTGATCAGGTCGCCCGATTCGCTGACGGTCCCCGAGGTTCCTCCCAGGCACCCGGCGAGTTCGGTGCTCAGGGCGCGGAAGTCATCGAGCGCGCTGCTGATGTCCAGCACCTCGGTGGCGACATTGAGACCCGATCGGATCAACCCGCCGTACATCATGCCTATCGGGTAGACCAGGGGGGCGGAGCCGTTGAGCACCGTGTTGCCCCGAACGCCAACCTTCCCCGTCACCGTCCCCCCGACGATGAAGTTGTCCCATCCCCAAGGCGCGTTCGGCCCGCCGGTGCCCAACGGCGATCCTCCACCCACGGTGAAACCCGAAGCCGCGGATGGTGCGGTGAAGTTGCCTGCCACCGCCAGCCGGCCCTCCGAGTCTCCCGTTCCGTCGGTGGTAAACGATCCACCGATCAAGGCGTTGAAGTTTCCGTTCGGTGGGTCGCCAGCCAGGAGTTGCGGCCCGGCGAAGCCCATCGCGGCGAGGTCAAAGAAACCGGCCGGTTCGCAAACGGACTGGTCATTACAGTCGGCGGCGGTGGGGATGAAGGGACCCAGCTGCGCATCGCAGGCGCCGGCGGCATCCTCGACATAGTAGTACTGGTTGAGCTGGCCGTTCACGGTGAGGATCTCGCCGTTGTTGGCATTCCCGATGATGGTGGAGGGATACAAGCGGACGCGGTAGGCACCCGATGGGAATCCATCCCCGAGGAAGCGGAGCAACGTGGGTGAACCGTCCTGACATTCCTGACTCATCTGCGCCTGGGCGTCGTCGCACGAGGGACCGCAGTCTTCCGACGGGCCACAGACTGTTCCCAAGTCATAGCCATTCCCGCCTTTGGAGGCGACCGTGATGGCGGTTACCGGAGGGTTACCGCTGACGGTGAAATAGTAGTAGCGGAGTTCGTTGTCGCTGAAACCCTCGTCGAACTTGATGCCGGTCACGTGGCTCGTTGGATCCGTGATCGGCGATGCAGGCCAGGACCCGGGCTCGGGCGCGCCGTCACCGGAGTTCAGGCCGCTGAAGTTGGAACCGTTCCAGGTGCCGGCGTCGAGGATCTCGATCGTGGGGCACGTAAGCGCGAAGGTGACGTGGCTGATGGAGGGTTTCTTGCCGGACAACACGGCGTAGTACCAGGTGGATCGGCCCGGCTGCGGATAGTCCACCCACACTCCCCGAAACGCGATCGTGTCGTTGCCCACGGCCACCGGCGTGGAACTGCAGTCGGCGGTCACGGGCAGATTGGGGAGGAAGGCGCGCGGGTGCAGTTCGCCGCCGTTCATGGTGAACGTCCGGACCACGACCTGGCCGGCGAGGTTGCCGCCGCCGTTCTTGATCAACTCCGCGCGAGGGGCGAACAGGCTTCCGACGATCGTGTAGTTGCCGGGAACGGTGATCTGTCCCTCGGCGTTGTAGAAATTGAAGAGCATGTACTGGGCGGCGTCGTCCGAGATGCTGTTGAAGCCGCCACCGGTCCAGGTGAAATCGCCACTCGTGGTCACGTTCCAGACGACCGGTTGGGTGGCTGAGGGTTGGTGGTTCCAGTTGATGTTCTGGATGTTGTTGAGTTGGGCCGACGTGACGTTGAAGACGTTCAGCTTGTTGGCCGCCAGCGTCATGTTGATCGTCTGGTTGGGGCTGTTCAGGCCGAGGTCGGCCCCGCTCCGGACCGAGATCTGGCCTGAGCTGGTCAACGTGGCCATCTGGGCGGAGAAGCTCGCCAGGTTGACGAATGCCGAGGCGAAATTGATGCCGTGGGCCTGGGCGACACTGGCGGCGCTTTGGGCCACCGTGAGGCTCAGGCGCGGTGTGATGTTCTGGTTGGCCGTGTCGCCGTTGATGTACGTCATGTTGGCGGCAGCGTGAACTTTCAGCCCGGTGACGTTGCCGATCTTGACGTAGCCGCTTTGAAGGACTTGGTGCGTTTGCGAGGACTGGGCGAGGTCGAGGGTTCCCCCCACAACGAGCACCGAGGGACGGGTGTCGGTGGATCCCAGCGGGATGTAGCCGGTTCCAGGAAAGCCCGGCGAAACGGTGTAGTTATTGGCGACCGAGCCGCCCAGGAACCGGTAGTTGCCGCCGAGCGCCACCGGTCCCTCGGCATGGCCACTGAGCATCGTCACGTTTCCCTGGACGAACGCATTGAAACCGAGGGCCGGTTCCAGGGGATTCACGGCCCGGGCGGGAAGAAGCGCGAGTGCCATGCCGGTGATGACCGTCCACCAGAGCAAGGCGCGGAACAGGGTGGGAGCCGGAGTTAGGACCAGCGCGACGGCGGGGCGGCCGGGGCGTCGAGTCTGGGGAGGGAGGAGTTGCCGCCTGGAGGCGTTCAACTCGTTGGTGGTCGGGTATCCTAAGTGACGTGGCATACGCGACGGCGGAGGAAGCACTCGTCATGCCAAAGCTAAAATTCCCTTGGATACCAACGGTTAACGCGATCAAGAGCGGCTTCACGGGAAGATGCCGGCGGGAATGCTCGCTGCAAATGCAATGCGTTGCATTGCGTAGACATTGCAGGGGATTTCGACTCGGGCGAGGAGGGTAGGTTCCCGCCAGGACCGGTCGCTGCGCCAGCGCGGCGTCGACCGGAAGGGTGGTTCCTCGGTCCCCGGCGGTGGCTCTTGGATGACAATCCCGGAACCGGCTCTCGACACCCGGGCGGGTCGGGGTTACTTCTTCACGTCACACCGCTATGAATCGTCTGATTACTCGAACCGGGTCCGCGCCCGCCCGGCGGGACCAGGCTGGTTTCACGTTGATCGAACTCCTGGTGGTGATCGCCATCATCGCCATTCTGGCCGGCATGTTGCTCCCGGCGATGGCTCGGGCCAAAGCCAAGGCCCAGAGCGTCGGGTGCATCAACAACGGAAAGCAACTGGGCCTGGCCTGGATCATGTACGCCGATGATCATCGGGACATGCTCGTGCCGAATGCCGACGGGACCGGAGACGGCTGGGTGGGCGGCTGGATCCACACCACGGCGGGACCGGTCAGCCCGAACAGCTGGACCAACCTCGCCCTGTTGATGCCGCCGCACGGCAAGCTCTACCCGTATAACCAGTCGACCGCCATCTACCGGTGTCCGGCGGACAAGTTCCTGGTGACGATCGGAGGCAAACGCTATCCCCGCACCCGGAGCATTTCGATGAACGGCTGCATGAACGGCAATTCATGGCACACCGCCCTCATCGACAAGCAGTGGTGGACCTACCGCAAGACGACGGACATCCAATCGCCGTCCTCCAAGTTCGTTTTCATCGACGAACGCGAGGACAGCGTCGACGACGGCTACATCCTGGTGCTCGTGGATCGTCCTCCGGAATGGGGCAACCTGCCGGCGTTGTACCATGGCGAAGCGAGCGGGCTGGCTTTCGCCGACGGCCATGCCGAGATCAAACGGTGGATGGATCCCGACACGATCGCCAAAGGCGTGACAGGGGTGCGGCGGGCGCCGCGCGACACCGCCTGGATCAATGAGCGCGCGAGTGAACGCAAGTGATGGTCAAGGCATGTCCGACGGCGCCCCTTTGAGCCTCTTCGCGTCGGCAGCGTCCGCGCCATGGCAGGACAGCGGCTTCGCCTCGGTGTACGCCGCCAACGCCCAGGTGATTTACTACCTGGCGCTGCGGCTCCTCGGGGATCCGACGCAGGCCGAGGACGCCACGCACGACGTGTTTCTCAAGGCGTGGCGCAAATTCAGCGAGTTTCGGGGCGACTCGGCGGTGCGAACCTGGCTGTACCGCATCGCCATCAACCACTGCCGCAATCTCGCGCAGTCGTGGAACGCGCGCACCATGGTCAGCAACGCGGACGAGGCGGTTTGGGAGAAGGCGAGTGCGGTGGACGGCAATCCCCTGCGCGTTCTGGAGACCAAGGAACTCGGTCAGCGCATCCAGCACGCCTTGGACCGCCTTCCGACGGAGTATCGTGAATTGTTGCTGCTTGTGGCCGACGAGCAGTTGAGTTACCAGGAAGTGGCCGACCTCACCTCTCAAACCGCCGACGCCGTGCGTGGCAAACTCCATCGTGCGCGCCGGGCCTTCGCCGCCACGTTTGCGGGCACCGCGTGAGTGATTATGAACGCCGATTCCCCCAGTTCCCGGCTCCAGCAGCAGCAACAACAGCAGGAGACCTCGACCGAAGGCGGGCAACAGCAAGCCGGAATCGAGTTCGCCACGGCCGAGGAGGTGCTCCGCCACGACCGGGCTTCCGTGCTGCCGCCGGCAACCATCGAGTCGCGACTTCAACAGAGCATTGCCGCGGAGCCGCCCCCGCCGAAGCCCTGGTGGAGGCGCTGGTTGGGCCGGTAGGGCGCCCTTCATGCAAGTCCTCGACGACCTCGAAGATCTCGTTCGCGCCCGTTATCCGATCCTGTACCTCGTCTCGTCGGAGGAAGGTCGGGTGGAAGCCGCGATGGCCGAGATCGGGCGCCGCCGCGACAAACCGGTGTTCGAATGGAGCTGCACCACCGGACTGGTTCCGCTCGGGGCGTCGACCCAATCCCACCGCCATCGCCAGGGCACAACCCGGGACGCGCTGGCGGCGCTGGAGCACGTGCTGGATCACGTGGGCCCGGCCTTGTTTCTTTTCAAGGATTTGCACCCCTTCCTCACGCGCGGCAACCCGACCGTGGTTCGCCGGTTGAAGGAGCTGGCGCGTCATCTCAAAGAAAGCCCGAAGACGGTGGTCCTCGTTTCGCCCGTCCTGGAGTTGCCCACCGAAATCGAGAAGGACGTCACGGTGCTGCAGTTTCCGCTGCCGACCCGGGACGATCTGGGAGGACTGCTCGACCGGGTCATGAGGGAGTTGGGGCCGGGTCAGTCCGTCAGCGTGGATTTGGATCCCGAGGGGCGCGAGCGTTTGTTGCAGTCGGCGCTCGGGCTGACCCTCGGCGAAGCGGAGAACGTGCTGGCGAAGATCCTGGTCCGCCATCGGCGCCTGGGTGTGGAGCAGGTGGCGGAAGTGCTCGAAGAGAAACGGCAGATCATCCGCAAGAGCGGGTTGCTGGAGTACCACGCGTCGGGGGAGAGCTTCGCCACATTGGGCGGGATGAGGGCTTTGAAAGACTGGCTGGCCAAGAGAGGCGCCGCTTTCTCTCCCGCGGCCCGGGAGTACGGACTGCCGGCGCCCAAGGGGATGCTGTTACTTGGCGTTCAGGGCTGCGGCAAGAGCCTGAGTGCCAAAGCGGCGGCCAACCTCTGGCAGGTGCCGCTGTTGCGGTTCGACATGGGACGGATGTTCGGCAGCCTCGTGGGATCGTCGGAAGAGAACGTGCGTCGGGCCATCAGCGTGGCGGAATCGGTGGCTCCCGCGGTGCTCTGGGTCGATGAAATCGACAAGGCGCTCTCGGGGACGCACGGTTCCACGTTCTCCGACGCGGGCACCACCGCCCGGGTCTTCGGCACCTTCCTGACCTGGCTCTCGGAAAAGGCGGCCCCCGTGTTTGTGGTGGCCACGGCCAATGACATTTCGCAATTGCCCCCGGAACTTCTGCGCAAGGGGCGATTCGACGAGATCTTCTTTGTCGATCTGCCGGGCGTGCCGGAACGCGGCGAGATCTTCGGCATCCATCTTCGAAAGTGCGGCCGCGATCCCGCGCGGTTCGATCTCGGGCGGCTGGCGAGCGCCAGTGTCGATTTCAGCGGCGCGGAGATCGAGGAGGCGGTTATCAGTGCCTTGTTCGAGGCGTTTTCTCAGGGTGAAGAGGTTGCCACCGAACACATCCTGCTGGCCGTGCGCGAGAGTGTTCCGCTGGCGAGAACCATGTCCGAGTCTCTGACAAAGCTGCGCCAGTGGGCGGCGGGCCGGGCACGGCCTGCGGCCGGGGTGTCGCCGGCTCCGGCCGAAGCGTCCCTCTCCGCCCCTTGAGCCTGTGGGGTATGCATCGTGCCAACTCGAAGGGCGCGCCGGCTCCCCGTCGCGGCCGTGCCCGACCCGTGGCTCCGCACTGCCGGCGGTCCTCTTGCGGTTCTCGTTGCTGGCGTGGCTGACGTTCGGCCTCTCCCTGCGTGCGGACCAATGGCGGCTCTTCAGCGCCGCGGATGGCTTGAGTGAATCCCTCAGCACGGCCCTGACGGTCAGCCCGCGAGGGCACCTCTGTGTCAAGCACGGGGAGGTGAACGCCATCAGCATTCTGGACGGCTACACGGTTCAGAACCTCGGCGCTCCCAGTGAGCGGATCCACCGCGTTTATCAGAATCGTGCGGGACGGATCTGGGCCGTGTACGACGATGGACTCCTCAGCCATGCCGGAAACGGTTGGTTCCGTCATCCGCTGACGAACGTGCTGACAATCGCCGAACTGAATCAGATCCGTGCCGGCCGCTCGCCGTCGTTGTTCGCCGCCCAGGAGGATCGCGTGCTCATGGTGCTTCCGGAGCGCCTGGTCCAATTTCGTGCCACGGATCATTCCCTGGTCACGATGCGCGAGGCGCGGAGTTCGGGGCTGGACCGTTTCACCGACCTGACCCCGGCCGCAAACGGCGGGCTCTGGCTGACCGGACTCCGCGGCGTGAGCCGGTTTGCGGGGCCGGTCCGGCAACTGGAAGCCGAGTCGGTCTGGACGGACACCCGCATTCCGGACTCGATGGCGGTCGCCGATCTCGTTCGCCCGAGCGAGGACGATGAAGGCGGTTTGACCTGCATCGGGGAGGCGGCTTCGGGCCGTCGCGTTCTCGTCCATTGCGACGGGACCAACTGGACGATGAAGGCCCTGCCCGACGAGAGCCTCCGCTTCGCCTGGCGTGACCGGGAGGCGGGATCGTATTGGGGAGTGACGCTCAACCGGCTGGTTCAATTTCGAGGCGACGAGGTGACCACGGCTCACGTGCCGTTCGCCGTCAGCCTGGTTTACGACGTCGCCGTGATGTCGCGCGGCATCTTCTGGCTGGCAACCCGGGAAGGGGTCTTGCGTCACGCGCCGTCGGCGTGGCAATCCCCGGACCTTCCGGGCGCGAGCCCCGGGGCGGTCGCGGGGTTCGCGGAGGATCAAGCCGGCGTGCTTTGGGGTGCCTCGGAAGCGGGCTTGCTCCGAGCTGAGGCCGGGAATTGGACCTTGAGGCGTTGGCCGACCGGACTCGTTCCGGTGTTCGGCGCGAAGGACGGGGTGTTTGCGCTGGCAGGCGGCGAGTTGCTCTTGTCGGCGTCCCAGGCGCTGTACCAGTACCAGCCCTCGACGCGCCAGCTTGTGCCGGTGGTGCATCCGGAGGGCCGGTCAGGCCGTGTGGTGCGCCAGAAGCCCGCTTTGACCTGCATCGTGATCACCCGCGGCGGTCCGGGTTCCGCCGGCGGGCCCCGGACCGAGCGCTACGACGGCGAGCGCTTCGTCCCGTGGACGGAGGGGCCCGCGCCGCCGCCCGATGCGGGCGAGGTCTTCTTTCTTGAACGGAGTGCTCGCGGTGACTGGTGGCTGGGTTCCAACGCCGGGCCGGCGTGGTGGCGCGACGGGCGCTGGCAGTTTTTCGGTGCGTCCGACGGGTACGCGGATGATGGCGGCCTGTGCTGGCTGGAACTGCCCGACGGGCGTATCTGGTGCGCCGGACTGGGCAAGATCCATGAGTTCGATGGCAGGAGTTGGATACCCGTGCGGCGTGGCTTGGACCACGTGAACGCGATGTTCCAGGCTCGCGACGGGAGCGTCTGGGTGGGGGCGAACAACGGGTTGCAGCGACACTACCGTGGTGCCTGGCTCGCGTTGGGTGAACCCGAGGGCCTCCCCAGCGATGGCATCCAGAGCGTGTACGAGGATCGCCGGGGCCGGGTTTGGGCCGGGACATTGCGCGGCCTTTCCGGCTATGCCCCACGGGCCGATTTCGATCCTCCGCGCACCCTGGGGCTTGAATGGGAACAGCAGGTCAGTGCGACGGGCGAAGGAACCGGGTTGCTTAGCTTCAAGGGACGGGACCGCTGGCGGTTCACCCCTGACAGCCGCCTGGTGTTCAGCCATCGCCTCGATGGCGGTCCCTGGTCCGCGTATGCCGCGCCTGAGGCGCTGAGGCTCCGCGGGCTGACCCAGGGCCGGCACCGCGTGGAAGTCCGGGCCATGGACCGCAACTGGAATGAGGAGCTCAAGCCCCCGCTCCTGTTGTTCCGCGTGTCGGTCCCCTGGTACCGTGACCTGCGGGTCGTGGGCGTGGCGGCAGCCGGCTTCCTCATCGCGCTGGCCGCAGGTGCCGTGGCGGTGAACCGCCATCTCGAACTCCGGCGCAGTTACGCGACCGTGGAACGGCAGGTCGAGGAGCGCACGCGGGAGTTGCGACGGGCCACGGACGCGCTGGCGCAAAGTCAGAAGATGACCGCCCTCGGGACTCTCGCCGCGGGCATCGCCCACGATTTCAACAACATCCTTTCCATCATCAAGGGATCGGCCCAGATCATTGCCGGCAACTCGCATGACCGCGACAAGGTCCTAACTCGGGTCTCGCGGATCCTCACGATGGTGGACCAGGCGAGTGAAGTCGTCCGCTCCCTCCTCGGGTTCGGAACCCCCACGGAACGGACCGTGAAGCCGTGTGACCTGAACCAGATCGTCGAGCGCACGGTCCGATTGCTCAGCGACCGCTTCCGGCGCGATATCGATGTGGTGCTGAACCTCGAACCCGGTCTCCCGCCGGTCCAGGCTGCCGCGGACCTCGTCCAGCAGTCGCTGTTGAACCTCATTCTCAACGCAGCCGACGCCATCGACGGGCATGGGCGCATCGAGATCGCGACCGCGCCGGTCTCTGAACCCGGCGAAGCCCCGGTGCTTCCCCCCGTGCCCGCCCGCGGCTATCTGCAGGTGGAGGTGCGCGACGCGGGCCACGGCATCGCCCCGGAAGCACTCCCCCGCATCTTCGAGCCGTTCTTCACGACCAAGGCCCTCACGCCGCGACCGGGACGGGGACTGGGTCTGTACATGGTGTACGAGTTCGCCAAGGAAATGGGTCACGGCATCGCGGTGAGATCGCAACCGGGCGTCGGGTCAGCCTTTCGCCTGATCCTGCCAATGGCTCCCCCGGGGGCGCCTCGCGCTGAATAAGAGGTTCTGGGCCACGGGCCCGGGGCGGCAAGGGACGTTTTCGGGGACGGAGGGTTGACAGTCGCGGAGGCAACCCTTAGGTTCGGCCCAACATTTTTTGAGCAGGCAGATGGCAATATTGGTAAACCGTGAGGGCAACCCGATTGCGGCCTCCGTCTCCGGCGCACCCCGGCAGGAATGGAGCCATCGGTGTCCTGTGATTTCGTCATGACGTCTCTTCCCCCTGGCGGCCCCCTCACCAGCCCCGCCCACGGCCATTCCCCGGAGTTGCCGTTTTGGCGGCGCTACATTTTTTCCACGGACCACAAGGTGGTGGGCATCCAGTACGGGCTGACCGCGCTGGTGTTCCTGTTGGTGGGGTACACGCTCATGGCCCTGATGCGCTGGCAACTGGCGTATCCCGGGAGCCCGATCCCGATCGTCGGCAAGTGGCTGCTCGCGGTGCTGGGGCCGGACATGGCGGACAAGGGGATCATGTCGCCCGACCTGTACAACTCGTTCGGGGCCATGCACGGCACGATCATGGTGTTCCTGGCGATCGTGCCTTTGGCGGCCGGTGCGTTCGGCAATTACCTGGTGCCGCTGCAGATCGGCGCTCCGGACATGGCGTTTCCGAAGCTGAACATGCTGAGCTACTGGGTCTACTTCTGCGGCGGGGTGGTGATGCTGGTCAGCTTTTTCATTCCCGGCGGGGCCGCGAAGTCGGGTTGGACGTCGTACTCGCCGCTGGCGACGTTGACGGATGCGGGGCATGCGATCAACGGGCAGACCCTGTGGTTGATTGGGATGGTTTTCCTGATCACCTCGTCCCTGCTGGGATCGGTGAACATCATCACCACCATCATCCAGCTTCGCGCCAAGGGCATGGGTTGGATGCGCCTTCCGTTTCTGGTGTGGGCCCAATTGGTGACGGCCTTTCTGTTGCTGCTCGCCTTTCCGCCGCTCGAGGCGGCGGGTCTGATGCAGCTTTCGGACAACCTGCTGGACACCTCGTTTTTCCTGCCCACCGGCCTGGTCGTGAGCGGCCAGACGTTGCCGGTCAGTGGCGGTGGCAGTCCGCTGCTATGGCAGCATCTGTTCTGGTTCCTGGCGCATCCCGAAGTTTACGTTCTGATCCTGCCGGCGATGGGCATCGTCGCGGAGGTCATCGCGAACAACACCCGCAAGCCGCTCTTCGGCTACCGGTCGCTCGTGTACTCGGCGATGGCCATCGGGTTCATCTCCTTCACCGTCTGGGCGCATCACATGTACCTGACCGGTATGGGGACGAAGATCAGCACGTTCTTCCAGACCACGACGATGCTGATTTCGATCCCGTCGGTGATCATCCTGACGACGCTGCTGTTGTCCTTGTGGGGCGGTTCGATCCGGTTCAACACCCCGATGCTCTTCTCGCTCGCGTTCCTGCCGATGTTCGGGATCGGCGGCTTGACCGGTTTGCCGCTGGGCTTGAGCGCCACGGACATCCAGTTGCACGACACGTACTACGTGATCGGGCACTTCCACTACGTCGTTGCCCCGGGGACGATCTTCGCCCTGTTTGCGGGCATCTACTACTGGTACCCCAAGGTGACGGGCCGGATGATGAACGAGTTCTGGGGGAAGGTGCACTTCGCCTTGTCGCTGGTGTTCATGAACCTGGTGTTCATGCCCATGTTCGTGCAGGGGCTGGAAGGCATGCATCGGCGGATGTACGACGGCGGCGCCACCTATGCGGCGAACCCCGACCTCGCGTACGGGTTGACCCTCTCGATCAAGCTGAACGTCGCCATCTCGCACGCGGCCTGGTTGCTGGGTCTGGCGCAGCTCCCCTTCATCATCAACTTCTTCTGGAGCCTCTTCCGGGGCCGCAAGGTCGAGTCTGACAACCCGTGGCAGGCGACCACGCTGGAGTGGGCGACCCCGACACCGCCGCCTCACGGGAACTTCGTTCAGGAGCCGGTCGTGACGCGTGGGCCGTACGAGTACACGCCCAGCGGTCGGAACGCTGACTTCATCCCGCAAAACCAGCCCGCCTGACCATGGACGCCCACGCCATGCAGATTCCCTACACCGCCGAGTCCAGGCCGGACACCGGGCTGTACAACGCGAAGCTTGGTCTCTGGCTCTTTCTGGCTTCGGAGGTGATGCTGTTCGGGGCGCTTTTCTCCTCCTACATCCTGTTGCGTGTCGGCGCCCCGTCCTGGCCGCACGGTGAACTGAGTGTTCCCATGGGAACGCTCAACACGTTCGTGCTGATCCTCTCCAGCATCACGGTCGTGCTGGCCTGGGCCGCGCTGAAGGGGAAGGACTTCGGGAGGTTCAAGCTCTGGCAGGGCGTGACCGTGCTGCTGGCGACGCTGTTCCTGTGCATCAAGGGCATGGAGTACCACGGCAAGTTCGTCCATTACGCCGTCACGCTGAAGGACGGCACCGCGCTGACGGGGCATCTTGAAGGCAACCCGCTGAACCTGAGCCTCGCCCGGTTGAAGGCGCAACCGAATCCGCCGACCGAGTTGACGTTCCACCCCGATGCGGCCAAGGGCCAGGGCCACGGAGGCGCGCATCCCGAGGCTCGGAAGATCGCGGTGGCCGACCTCACTTCGCTCCACGCTTTCGGCCCGTGGCACAACACCTTTTACTCGCTCTATTTCGTGCTCACGGGCCTTCACGCGCTGCATGTGATCGGGGGAATCCTGGTGCTCGCCTATCATTGGGGGCCGGGGAGCCGCATGTGGCGGACGCACCCCGAGCAGTTCACCAACCGCGTCGAGGTGACGGGGCTCTATTGGCACTTTGTCGAGCTGGTCTGGATCTTCCTCTTTCCGACGCTCTATCTCCTTTAGTGACGTTATGGACCCCTCTCCTGCGAGTCATGGCCCGTCTGCGGTGAAACGGCACAAGTGGATCCTGCTGGCCCTCGGGGCCTGCACCGTGGTCATGGTGACCCTCTCCCTGATGCCGATCCCGACCGGGCTGAAGATCGGGTTGATCCTGGCGGTGGCGTTGGGCGAAGCGACGCTGGTCGCCGGGGTGCTCATGCACCTGGTCTCCGAGCGCCTGCTGATCTATAGCGTGCTCCTGCTGACGGCCATTTTCGTCGCCCACTTGCTGTTCCTGCCGGTACTTGCCGAGGCCGATCACACCAGCCACTTTTTCAAGTGATGTCACTGAAGGCTTTTCACGTCGTGTTCGTGGTCTCGTCGATCCTCCTGTGCTTCGGCTTCGGAGCGTGGGCGATTCACGCCCGGGTTCAGGGCGGGCCGCTGCTGGAATTCGTTCTGGGCCTGGCGTCGATCGGATGCGGGCTTGCGCTCATCGTTTATTTCAAGGCGGTGATGCGGAAGCTCAGGGACATCAGCTATCTCTGAATCGCATGGGAAGGATGACCAGGCTCATTCCGGGTGTCGTGATGGTGCTGGTTGCCTCGGCGCAAGCCCTGGCGTGCGCCACCTGTTTCGGCCGTTCGGATTCGCCGCTGGCCGAGGGCATGAACATGGGCATCCTGGTGTTGTTGGGCGTCATCCTCACCGTGCTGGCGGGCTTTGTCGTGTTCTTCGTCTTTCTCGCGCGCCGTGCCGCTGGCGTTCGCCTGAACGCGCCCGGCGATCCCCTGTCTCCCCCGCAGCCATGCAAGAGTTGATCCTGAAGCTTCTCCACCTGCCGCCCGTGGTGTCGGCGCACGGCGCCGCGGTCGACCGCCTGCTGTTCTATGTTCACGTCCTCATGTTCGCCCTGTTCGTGGGGTGGGGCATCTTCTTCCTTTACGTGATCTGGAGGTACCGACAGCGGAAGAGTCCCACCGCGGATCCGGTGGGCGTGCGCGGGCATCTCTCGACGTATCTCGAAGTGGGGGTTGCGGGCGTTGAAGCGCTCCTCCTGGTCGGCTTCGCGATCCCCATCTGGGCTCGCGGCGCCAGCGTGGGCAACTTCCCTGATCCGAGTGAATCCACCGTGGTCCGGGTCATTGGCCGGCAGTTCAACTGGCTGGTGCGGTATCCCGGCAGCGACGGCACGTTCGGCAAGAGCGCCCTCGGGTTCGTCACCCAGCAAAACCCGCTCGGGATCGATCCTCAGGATGAAGCCGGCAAGGACGACATCATCACCCAAACCAGCGAGGTGGTGGTGCCGGTGAACAAGCCCGTCATCGCCCATGTTTCCTCACTCGATGTGATCCACGGGTTCACGGTGAAGACACTTCGCCTGTCGCAGGACGCCACTCCCGGCCTGAGCAGCCCGGTCTGGTTTACCCCCACCAAGATCGGCAATTACCAGATCACGTGCTCCCAGCTCTGCGGCAACGGCCATGCGAACATGCGCGGCATCCTGAAGGTGGTTTCGTCCGAGGACTACGCCGCGTTTCTCCGGGCCCAAGCCCCCCAGGCCGCCGACACCGCCGGGTACGAATAGCCTCCGCCCGACACGGTCGCGCGGCCGCCGCCCGGCCTGCGGCGGCGTCTGCTGGGGGGCGAAGCCTCGGAAACCGGGGCGGGCTCCAGTTCCCCTTCCGTCCGCGCGCCCGGCTGGTTCTCCGCGCGAAAACCATCTAGGGTTCGCACCCGCACCATGGCACTTGATGTGACGCCCCCAGCCGAAACTCCCGGTTTGCCCGAGGACATGGCCGCGCGCCTTCGCGCCGCGACCGAGCTCCTCGAACAGGCGAATCGCGACCGGACCTTGCTGGCGCAACTTGGTGTCGAGGAACGCAGCCGGCTTTTGAAGGCCGCGGGCGCGATCTACTGTCCGGATGTCGACCAGCGCCGCCGCCTCCTGAAGGCGAGTTCACGGGCCCGCAAGCTGGAGAAGCAGCGTCGCGAGGAGGAGCGACTGGACCAGACCGGGATCCGGCGCCTCCGCCGACAGAAGGTCTTCACCACCCCCAACTACCTTGCGCCGTCGAGTCACGGGTCAACGGAGGAGGCATCCGGCGCCGCCGCGAACCCGGACCCCTCGGTCGAGGCCCGCCACTGCTACATCTGCAAGCAGGACTACGCCGAGGTCGACGACTTCTACGACCAGCTTTGTCCTCGGTGCGCCGAACTGAACCGGCGGAAGCGGACCGAGCTGGCCGATTTGCGCGGTCGCGTGGCGTTGCTGACGGGCGGCCGGGTGAAGATTGGTTACCAGGCCGGCCTCAAGCTGCTGCGCTCCGGAGCCCAGTTGATTGTCACAACGCGATTCCCGAGGGACTGTGCCTTGCGTTACTCCCGGGAACCTGACTTCGCCTCCTGGAGCGAGCGGTTGGTGGTCTACGGTTTGGATCTCCGCCACACCCCCAGTGTGGAGGCCTTCTGCGGGCATTTGCTGGCGAGTTGCTCCCGGCTGGATTTCATCGTGAACAACGCGTGTCAGACCGTGCGGCGGCCTCCTGAGTTCTATCGCCACATGATGGCGGGCGAACGGGCCGCAGCGATCGACATGCCCGGCGAGGTGCAGCGGCGGATCGGCCATTTCGAGCGGACGGGCGGGACGGACGGCGCCGATGGAAATGACCTGCTTCCCGTGGCGATCGACGCCCCAAGTGCCGCTGCCCGGACCGACGGGAGAAGTTCCTCGTGGGCGGCGGAGCTTTCGCAGGTGCGATTGCTGCCGGAGGATTACCCGGTGGCGACCGCGCTGTTCCCCGCGGGGGAACTGGACGAGGACCTCCAGCAGGTGGATCGAAGGCCTCAGAACTCCTGGCGGCTCATGCTGGCGGAGGTCTCGACCGTCGAGTTGCTGGAAGTGCACCTCGTCAACGCGGTGGCGCCCTTCGTCCTCAACGGACGCCTGAAGGCGCTCATGCTCCGCACCCCGGAGCGGGACAAGCACATCGTCAACGTCTCCGCCATGGAGGGCCAGTTCTACCGCAAGTCCAAAACCACGCGGCACCCGCACACGAACATGGCCAAGGCCGCCTTGAACATGATGACCCGCACCTCGGCGGCGGACTACGCGGCGGATGGCATTCACATGAACAGCGTGGACACCGGCTGGATCACCGATGAGGACCCCGCGGCGATCGCTGAACGCAAGGCCGCCATGCATCGGTTTCACCCGCCGCTCGACATTGTGGACGGCGCGGCGCGCATTGTGGACCCCATCATCGCGGGCTTTAACACCGGCGTGCATGGGTGGGGGAAGTTCCTCAAGGACTACCGCGAGACGGACTGGTGAGCTGGTGGGGTGAGGCTCCGCCGAGCCGACGGGGTGAAACGGGGTGACTCGCCTCCTCACGTCGGCGCCTACAAGGGGTCCCGGTGAGGCTGCGCGTTCGCGGGGACATTGGCCCCATCGGCCCGCCGCCTGACGGTGGCCGCCACGAACGGGTGGCAGCCCGCTTGAAACCCGGGCCTGACATGCCATGCTCCGCGGATCATGACCAGCAACCGATCCCACCCGATTCCGGAGGTGTACGTCCTCTGGCATCCGGCATGTGCGCTGGGCGAGACCCTGGCGCGGCGCATCCACGCCTGGTTGCGCCCGGGAAACGGCTTGGGTCCCCAGGTTTACTACCGCAGCCTGCGGTCGCCCGAGTCGCCGGACGGAGGGTTGCCACCCCCCCTGCCCGGGGAGCCGCGGGGCACGGGGGAAGGCGCCGGCAGCCACTCCCGGATCAGCAACGTGCAGATCGTTCTGCCGCTGCTGGAGGCGAACATGGTCGCGGACGCTTCCTGGCGGCATTGGTTGATCCAGTTGGGGGCGGGCTCAGCCTCGGTTCGACGGGTGTTCATGCCCGTGGCCCTGGATACGACCGCGTTCAATGTGCCCGCACCCTTGCGTGAGCTAAACTTCCTCCGGCCGTCAGGACTTTCGGCAGCGCCCATCGAGGCCTCATCGGGAGCGGCGGAAGGCGTCATGCGGTCGCTGCTCAAGCAACTGACGGAGTCGCTCTGTCGGTTCATGTTGATGGGACGGCACGCCTCCGAGGACCCGGCGGCTTCCGAGGTCACCGCGGGAGCGCTGCCCAAACTCAAGATCTTCCTCAGCCATGCCAAAACGGACGGGGCCGCGCCGGCGCGTCGTCTCCGGGATTACATCTACAGCCAGACGCAGCTCGCGGCGTTCTACGACGAGAACGACATCGCCTACGGCTCCCCGTTCTCCACCGTGCTCCAAAACGACCTGGCCGCGAACGAAACGGCAGCCCTCATCGCCATTCGGAGCGCGCGGTACGCCACCCGACCGTGGTGCCGAAGGGAAGTTGCCTTGTTCCGCCGGCCCCTCCCCGACACGCTCCCAGGCCTGGCGGAGAGCCGTTGGCGGCTGCACCCCACCCTGGTGGTCGACGCCCTCGAAGCCGGGCGGCAAACGGCCGGCATTGCCGAGCTGGGTAACAGTCCGTGCATCCGTTGGGACGACACGGCCAAGGAGCAGGAAGAACAAGTGGTCACGACGGTGCTTCGGGATGTGATGCTCGGGGCGTTCCACTCGGCCGTGGGAGCGGCGGTCCCCCCCGCGGACAATCAGGTCATCCTGAACTGGATTCCCGACCCGACGACGTTGCTGCAGCTTCCGTGCGTGCGCACCGGGCAGGAGTGGAAAGTGATCCACCCGGGTCGCGGGTTGTCGGGTCTGGAGCTGGACATCTTGTCGGAGTTCTTCCCCAACCTGATCTTTCATTCCTTCGAGGAAATGCTCGCATGACCCCTTCCATCGCCAGCCGGTACCGTTCGCGTGCGCTCGCGGACCAGGTCATCGGGCTTTCCATCGGGTACCAGCGCGAGAACCTGCTCGCCCGCGGCCTTGGCCTGGAGCACCTGCGCGAAAGCCTGGTGCGCCTGGCCCGCTCCGTCCTGCGCCATGGCGCCAGCCTCGCTTACGGCGGCGGTTGGAAGGAGGCCGAGGACAATTTCACCTACGAGTTGCTCCGTCTGATCAGCGCCGAGCAGGAAGACAACTGCCTCAGCGGCCCCGACGCCAGCGCCACGATCGGCCGGCTGTACAGCCATTCCTCCTGGCCGTACTACCTGGACATCACCCCGCAGCTCGAGGCGCAATGGATCAATTGCTGTCGCATCGTGCGCATTACCCAGCGCCACGCCGGGTTCCTCGACGAGGAAGTGGTGCCCGATACCGCGCTGGGAGCGGGCAGCGGGGCGCGACTGCATTTCAATCGCGTGATCACCCAGAGCATCATGCGCCGGCAGATGCTGGAATCCATGAGCATCGACGCGCCGGAAGCTGCCCCCGAACCCGTGCCCGCGGTCTCGGCTCGCGTGGCGCTCGGCGGCAAGGTTCACGGGTACTCGGGCGTGATGCCGGGCATCTTCGAGGAAGCCCTGACCGCCTTCGAACGCTCGCGGCCCCTCTTTCTGCTCGGCGGGTTTGGAGGCGCCGCCGAAGTGCTCGCCAAGGCCATCGCCCGTCCCGGGGCCGGGCGCCCTCCGGAACTGACCGTGAGCTGGCACGAGCGGCATTCGGCAGGCTTCAGCGATCTGCTGAAGAGCTTCGATCAATTCCGCCTTCCCCCGCCACTGCCCACGATCCCCGCGGCTTTCGAAGCGTTGTGGAAGTACATCGAGGCGGCCCGGGCGGCGCCCGCCGCCACGCTCAACACCGGGCTGACCGATGCGGAAACTCGGGAGTTGCTCACGACGCGCGACATGGGAACCGCGGTGCGGTTCGTGCGACACGGCCTCACCGGCCGGAGCCAACGCCCCTCCCTGGCGGCGTAGATTGCCGAGATGCCGCGACCTGTCTAGGCTTGCCCCATGCCGGCGCGCCCGTTGCCCGATCGCTTCCTGGTGGCGTTCTCCTTTGCGGGAGAACAACGGGAGTTGGTGCGCGCCATCGCCGAGGCGGTCGAGCAACAGTTGGGGCGGGGGACGGTGTTCCTTGACGAGTGGTTCGAATATTACCTGGCCGGAGCGGATGCCGATCTCAAACTCCAGGCGATCTACGGCGATCGTTGTGCCCTCGCCGTGGTCTGCGTCTCGGGTCGCTATGGGGGCAAACCCTGGACGCTCGCCGAGCATGAGGCCATCCGCGCCCGACTCATGAAATGTCGTGTCGCCACCGACCCGCGGGCGCGGGAGGCCGTCCTGCCGATCCGTGTGGGGGACGGCGAAGTGGACAACATTCCCTTCAACACCATCGTGCCGGACGTGCGGCAAGGCCCGGCCGCACAGGCCGCAGAACTCATCGTGGAGCGTCTCCGCCTTTTGATTCCGGATCTCCAAGTCGAAGTCGTGGCGTCGGCACCGGTGCTCTCGTGGCCCGAGGATTCGCCGGACCTGCCGGTCTGGCCGGTGGCAAACCACCGCGACGCCCGGGCCGCCTTTGAACGCTTGATTACACGCCGCCCCCCCTGGCGCTGCCTCCTGCTCCGCGGCTCCTCCGAGACCGGCAAGAGCCGGATTACCCGGCAGATGCTGGCCAACGTCCTCAGCATGCCCGACCTGGCGTGCGGCCGCTTCGATTTCAAAGGCACCACCGAAATCGACGCCGAGGTCCGCGCGTTGGTCCAACACCTCGAGGTGCCTCTCCCGCCCCCGAGCGACCGGCTCAACGAACGACTGGGACACGTCCTCGACTCGCTCAAGGCCCGGGCCAAGCCGACGCTGCTGATTTTTGACACTTACGAGGCGGCAGGTGAGGCGCGGAACTGGATGGAGGAGCAGTTCCTGGTGCGCGCGATGCGCTACGCCTGGCTGCGCGTCGTGATCGCGGGGCAGACCGTGCCCAAAGCTCCCGGAGCCGTCTGGGAGTCCATTGCCCGGCCCGCGCTCCAGTTGCACCCGCCTCCACCCGAGGATTGGTTCGCCTACGGGCAGCTTCACAAACCCCAACTCACGCTCGAGTTCGTGCGCCAAGCCTACCAGTTCTGCGGCGGCAAGGCCAGCGTGCTCGCCCAGCTCTTCGGACCCGACCACTGACATGAAACTGGCCGAGCAACTCGAGTTGCTGCAAGCCGCCCAGGGTGATCCCGCGAAGCTGGCGCTGGCGACCGTCGATCTGAAGTATGGGGAGCTGCCCGAGTCCAGGCGAACCCAGATCAAAGAAGCCCTGACGGCGGCTGCGGTGCCGCATTGGTGCGATGACGGCCTCCTGGCTGCTTTGATGCCGCTTCCTCCGGAGGAAACCGCAGCCCTTCTGGAACTCCTGCGTGCCCTGACCGTGGTCGAGGCGTTTCCGGCGCGCGGCGCCCGAGCCCTCAACGTCCATGAGGCCACGCGGCTCGCCTTGCGCCGCTGGCTCGTCGCCACCGAAGCCGTCCGGTTCCAGGAACTGTCCCGTCGTGCGGCGGACGCCCTCGGGCTGGACACCTCTCCCGCCGGTCGGATCGAGTGGATCTACCATCGCCTGAGTGCGGACCCTGCGGTGGCTGCGGACGAGCTGGAGACCCTGGACCGGTCCTGGTCTCGAGCGGCGCGACCGGAGGACCGCGTCGCCCTCGCGGCGGCCCTCAAGGAGCTGGAGGACACCAAGATTGTCGGTGGTCCCGCGCGCCTCGAAGTACTGCTCGCGGTGGCGGAGACCCGAAATTCACGCGGCGAATCCAGTCAGTTGGAGACCCTCGCCCGCGAGATTCTCGCGCGGGCACGCGCTCTGAAAAGGCCTTCGGCCGAAGCCCGCACGCATCGTCTGCTTGGGGACGCGTGTGAGGCGCTGGGGCGCCTTGCCGAGGCGCAGACCGCCTACGCCGAAGGGCTGGGCCTCAGCCGCCAGCTCGTGGCGCAGCATCCGGAGGCCGCCGATTTTCGCTGGGACCTGGTCGAGGCGCTCAACCGGACCGGTGGCCTGCTCGAGGCCCAAGGCCAGTTGGAGCAGGCGCACGCGGTCTTCCGCGAAGCCCTCGAGATTGGCAGCCGTCTCGCGGAGGAGTGCCCGTCAGATGCCGGGTTTCGACGGGGACTGGCCGTCGGCCACAGCCGCGTGGGGGACGTGCTTCAGGCTCAAGGCAGGCTCACGGAAGCGCTGGCCGCCTTTCAGGAACACCTCCGAATCAGCCAACGGCTGGCCCAACAGGAACCCGCCAACGCGGGCTGGCAGCGAGACCTCGCCGTGGCCCACCGCAAGATCGGGGACGGTTACCAGCGGGGCGGCAACCTCGAGGCGGCTCGCGCTGAGTTCGAGTCCTACCTCGAGATCACCCGCAGCCTCGTTGAACGAGACCCAACCAATGTCGTCTGGCTGTCGGAGCTTGCTTCGGCGTATGGCTGGGTGGGAACGATCTGGCTCGACCGAGGCGAACTGGAGGCTGCGGCCAAGGCCTTTCGCGAGTGGCGACGCATCACGGGCGACCTGGTTTCACGCGACCCGCTCAACGCGCTCTTTCAGCAGGAACTGGCCAAGGCCGACAGCTGGCTGGCCAACGCGCTCGAAGCGCAGGGAAATGCTGCCGAAGCCCAAACCGTGTTCACCGAGTTCGTCGAGATCAGCCGCCGCCTCGCGAATCAGGACCCCCGGAATGCCGGGTGGCAGCAGGGCCTGGCCGTCGCGCACAATCGTCTCGGCGCGGCGCTTGAAGCTCAGGGCAAGCTCACGGAAGCCGAAGCGGAGTTCCGGGAGGCCCTGGCAATCAGTCAGCGCCTCGCCACCCAGGACCCGACGAACGCCGACTTTCAACGTGAGCTCGCCGCCGCCCACAGCCGCATGGCGGGCATTCTCCGCGCTCAAGGGAAATCCATCGAGGCGCAGGCGGGACAGGCGGAATACCTGGGCATCAGCCGGCGGTTGGCGGCTCAGGATCCCGCGAACATGGGCCGTCAACGGGACCTTGCGGTGGCGCTCACCCTCTCCGGCGATGTCTTGCGGGAGGAGAAGCGGCTTCCCGACGCGCACGGCCTGTTGCAGGAGGCCCTCCGGATCTTCCAGCGCCTGGCCAGGCAGGATCCCACGCATGTCGCCCGCCAGAACGATCTCATCGCCGCGCATCGTCGCGTGGCCGAGGTGCTCAAGAACCTGGGGAAGCTCGTCGAAGCCGCGCAGGAGTTCCGGGAGGCTCTCACCGTTTGTGAACGACTCGCGGCGTCGGATCCGGCCCAGGCAACCTATCAGTCGGAGCTGGCGTTCGCCCATGGCCAGCTCGGCGGGATCCTCGAGGCGCAAGGCAATTACCCCGCAGCGCAGGCGGCTTTTGAGGCCCGATTGGAAATCCGGCTGCGTCTTGCCCAGCTTGATACTGACCATGGCGAACGCCACCGTGCCCTGGCCACGGCTCACAGCCGGCTTGGCGATGTGCTCCTGGTGCAACGGAACCTGGTCGCGGCTGAAGCTGCGTATGTCGCGGAACTCGCGCTCAGACGCCGCCTCGGAGCCGCCGAACCCGCGAACAGCACCCGCACGGGGGAGTTGGTCGTCGCGCTGCGCAAGCTGGCCCGGCTGTGCCTGGAAGCTGGACGATATCCCGAGGCCCTTGCCCATTACGTGGAAGCTTCACAACGCCTCCAAGCCGTCCTGCAGAAAGAGCCCGAGGCCGCCGCCTGGCTCGCAGAAAGCCGGAGGATTGAGTCCGGGCTGGCGGTCTGCCGGCAGCGGCTCCGCGACGAGGAGCACCTCGCGAATTTTCAGCCCGGATCCAACGGTGCCCCCCAATGAAATGACTTTCCTATGACCCGACAACAAGTGCTCGACCTTTACTTTTTGGACGCGCGCCACAAGCTGATTGAGATCGCGGCCTTTCTCGACCGGTTGGACCGCGCCGGGGGTGAGGCTGACTTTCGCCTGGCGGCGTTTCGCAACGCGCTCCGGACGCTGGACGAGGCAACCGACTCGCGCGCGGTTCAAGTCCTCATGGCCTTCAGCGACCCCACCATGGAGCCCATCGCCAAAGCGCCCGGTAAGGGCGCTTGCGGCGCTTACCCGGAAGGCCACGACTCCGGAACCCACGAGCCCGGTGAGGGCACCGGGCCAACAACCTGTAGGCCGGGTCCCCCGACCCGGCGGGACCGGTTCATGGCCATCGCGGGTGGCCTTCGGGCCAACGGGACTTCCTAGAAGACCCCGTGCCCATCCCGACTCACGCCCCTTTTCCAAGCGATCCTCGAGCCATTCCCTGCCGACACCATGCGATACATCGAACCGCACGCCCACATGGTGAGTCGCGTCACCGACGACTACGTCGCCATGGTGACCGCGGGTTGTGCCGCCGTCTGTGAACCTGCCTTCTGGGCCGGCTTCGACCGCAGCTCGGTCCAGGGCTTCCACGATTACTTCTGTCAGCTTACGGACTACGAACCGAAGCGCGCCGCGAAGTTCGGCCTGCCGCACTTTTGCTGGCTGTGCATCAATCCCAAGGAGTCCGAGGACGCGGCTTTCGCGCAAGAAGTGCTGGCGATCATCCCCCGGTTCCTCGACTGCCCGACGGTGCTGGGCATTGGCGAGATCGGGCTCAACAAGAATTCCCGGAACGAGGTCAAGGTCCTTGAATGGCACGTCGACCTCGCCGCGCGCACCGGGCAACTCATCCTCGTGCACACGCCGCACCTCGAGGACAAGTACAAGGGAACGCGCCTGACCCTCGATGTCTTGCGGGCGGATTCCCGGATCGACCCGGCGCGCGTCATCATCGATCACGTCGAGGAACACACCGTCAAGATGGTCCTCGACGCCGGGCATTGGGCGGGCATGACGCTGTACCCGGAAACCAAGTGCACCCCGGCTCGCGCGGTGGACATGCTTGAACTCTACGGCACAGAGCGGCTCTGGCTGAACAGCGCCTGCGATTGGGGCGTGAGCCTGCCTCTGAACGTCCCGCATACGGCGCTTGAGCTGCGCCGGCGTGGCTGGACTCCCCGAGCTATCGACGATGTGATTTTCGGCAATCCGGTTCGATTCATGAAGCAGTCACCGCGGTTCCGGATCGCCGAATTGGAATCGAACGGAGATCAGCCTGCCTCGCCGTCCGGAGGCAATGCCAGGTAGGGCGGGCACTCCGTTGCCCGCCGGATCCAGTGCGCCGAGGATTGTGCGCCCGGCCTTGAAGCGCCTTGGATGGGGGCGAGGCACTGACCGGCGGGCAGTGACCGGTGGGGCGAGGCTGCCCCGAGCCGACAGGGTGGAACCGGAGGCCTCGCCTCCTGACGTCGGCGCCTGCACTTCTTCAGTAAGCGTCAGCGGTTCCAGACGCGCTCGGCCCCGACCCGGCCGTCGCTGCCAAAGCGCCTGATCTTCAAAGACGCGGCATCGGCTTCCACCCGGATGACTGTCGCGTTCGTAAGCGCGGGCGCGCCGCCAATGAACACCGGCCATTGGAAGCCCCGGTTGACGTCGGGACACGGCTCGATCACCTCGGCGGCATGGTTGTGGCCGCTGATCACGGCGGTGACTTTCCCCTCGTCAAAGAGAGGCGCAAACCGCTCGCGTACCCGCCGGGCTCCATGCCACATCTTGGCCGGGTCCGGCCGCCAGTCGGGCGGGATGTGCATCACCACCACCCGCCAGGTTGCTTGCTGGAATGCGTTGCCCGCGATCTCGCGTTGCAGCCAGGCCAGTTCCTCGGCGACATAGGCCTCGAAGTCCACCAGGCCGCTGTACTCCTTGCTCGAGTCGGGCTTGTCCTCGCCGGTGTCCAGGAAGAGCACGCGCGTGACCCCGAACGTCATCGCCGTGTAGTACCGTCCGTCAGGAAGCAGCAGGTAGTCTTTCAGTTGGCGCGCGAAGGCGCCCCGCGTCTCGTGGTTTCCGCGTAAAAAGAAGCACGGCATCGCTTGAGCCGTGAACCACGCCAGCGGCGTCAGCAAGTGGTTCGTCACCTCCGATTCCAGCTGCGGGTCCTGGAGGACGTCCCCATTGAGGACGGCGAAATCCGCCGGCCCACCCGCCTTCGTGGTGAGCAGGGGATACAATGACACGCGGTTGTGGACGTCATTGAAGACGAGAAACGTGGTCGCCCCTCCGGGACGGGCCAGCGCGGGCAGGCGACGTTCTCCGGTGGTGACCGGCGGACCGAACGTCACGCTGTAGGGCTTGAACGCGGTGATCGCGCGCGACCGGGCCCGAAAACGGAGCGGCTTCGTGGGATCGTAGCCGGTGATGACGGCGCGTTGGACCGTGCTGTTTGCCTGACGAAGGCCGTCCTCGGAAAACCAGGCCTGTTGCCAGTCGTCTGCCGCGTCCGACTGGGTCCATTCAACAAGGCCTTCGGAGGGGTGAGATGTGATCCAGCCGACGCCGAGGCGGTGCGCGTCGAGCAACTGGGCCCATGGCTGGACGGTGATCAGTCCGTCCGTGCCCTGGGCACGGATGGCCGCGACGGCGTTGGTTTCGGCCTCGGGCGTCGGGAACTGCGCCGCTGCGGCCACGACCAGCAAGCCGGAACCGCACGAAGCCAACGTTCGAAGCCTCGCGGCGGGAGAAAGGGAACGATGCATGAGGGATGCGTTCTTGCCGTATCGGATCGCAAACCGCAACGCCGGAATCGGTCTGTCCGGAGTGCCTTCCGAACCGGCAGGCGACCGCCCAGGGTGCGGCGCAACCGCTCTCGAAATGGCCGAACTCTCAGGAGGGGTCAGTCCCTGAAATCTGAAGCACAGCAAAGCAAAGCAAAGCAAAGCGAGGCGAGATCGCCAAACCCCGTGCAATCTGTTTCCGGCGTGACCTGCCGTGCTTCGCCGCGGCTGGTCGGGCGATCCAATGCGGCGGGGTGCGCCGGGGAATTTCAAGTTTCAGGGACTGACCCCATCGGAGTCGGAGTTGGAGGGTTGCTGAGCCGAGCTGCAGTCCGCGATCCGGGTGGTCCGAGGCTTGAGGGCGCATCCGCCGACGCTATGCTTCACGACATGGACTGGCAGCAGGTCAGCGCCCTCGCGATCGTCGCCGTGGCCGCGGCGGCTCTCCTCGGGAGCCGCTTTCGCCGCCGTCCCTTGGGGCGATCCAAGCTGCCTTGCTCCGGATGCGGGGCAAGTACTGTCCCCTCCCGGGAACGCCTGGTTCTTCACGCGCGCAAAGGTCGACGGCCGGAGATGCAGGTCCGGGCCGCCGCGCCACCTTCGCCGGACAGTCCGGGTTGAGGACGCGGGTCGCCGCTCCCAAGCGATCCTCGATGGTTGCTCCGGCTCGTTTTTCCTTGGCGGCCGGCGAGTCAGTCCCGATAACCGGCCCATGCAACACGTGACCTCTCGCTCCCCGTTCCGCGCCGGCCTCCTGGCGGGCTCTCTCCTGGCGATTTTGGCCGGCGACGCCTTCGCGAATGACGATTACCTGGGCCGTTGGGCTCTGACCATTCCCGGCGGCGGTGCCGGGTGGCTGGAGATTCGCAAGGAGAACGGATGGTACGACGGCTCGATTCTCTGGGGCGGCGGAAGCGTCGTGCCCGTTTCGAGCGTCTTCTTCAACGACGAGACCCTCAATGTCACCCGGACTCGCGAAGTGAAGCGGAAAGATGCCTCGGGCAAGGTGGTCCGGACGCAGCAGTTCACCGAGTTGATCGCCGGGCGCGTGGACGGTGACACGCTCAATCTGGTGCTCTTCAATCCCAAGGACAACGGAGCGGGGCTCACCCAGGCGGAGTTCAGCGGAAGACGCATCCCGGCCCTGCCGCCGAAGCCCGACCTTGGCACGGTGAAGTTTGGTGACCCGGTGCCGTTGCTCAACGGCAAAGACCTCACCGGCTGGCGTCTCGTCGAGCCCGGGGCCGCGAACGGGTGGAGTGTGAAAGATGGGCTCCTGGTGAACCGTCCGGATAAGAATTCCGGGAAGCACTACGGCAACCTGCGGACCGAGAAGGAATTCGAAGACTTCAACCTCAAGCTCGAGGTGAACGTGCCCAAAAACGGGAACAGCGGGGTTTACCTGCGTGGCATTTATGAGGTCCAGGTGGCGGACACCTACGGGCGGCCGCTGGATTCCCATAACATGGGCGGACTTTACAGCCGGATCACACCCACGGTCGCCGCCGAGAAACCCGCCGGTGAATGGCAGACCATGGACCTCACGCTGGTGAACCGCCACCTGACCGTGGTGCTGAACGGCAAGACGATCATTGACAACCAACCCGTGTACGGGTGCACGGGCGGTGCGCTCTGGTCGGATGAGTTTCGCCCCGGTCCGATTTACTTGCAGGGCGACCACGAGGCGGTGGATTACCGCAACATCGTGATCCGCCCCGTGGTGAAGTAGGCCTTCTCGGGGAGAGTTTCTCGTAACGTGCGGACCTGTTTCGCGGCCATGAACCGGTCTGGCCGCGTCGGGGGACCCGGCCTCCAGGATGCAGGCCCGGTGCCCTCACCGGGGGGTTCATGATTCCAGGTGGGGCGCGCCGTCCCCGGGCGCGGCGGATGCGGCCGGCTGCGGATCGCCCGTCCTACCTCGCTGCGGTTCACGGTGAGGGTTCGTGGACCTCGACCGATGTGGCGTTTGGCGCGGCGCGCGGTGGCATTTTGAGAAACGTCACCGTGAAAGCCAGCGCCGCTCCCAAGAGCATGAAAACCCCCGAAGCCCCCATGCCCATCCGGGCGGCGAAGAGCAGCGTGCCTCCCGCGGCCACCATCCCCAGGTTGTCGACGAAGTTCATGGCGGCAATGGTCTTTCCGAGTCCGGAGCGGTCGCACTCGCTTTGCAGCCCCGCGTTCATCGGGATCAGGAACACGCCCGCCACCATTCCGGTCAGGATCAACAGTGCGATCACCTTCCCCTGCGTCTGGGCCAGGCCGTGGTCTTTCAGGACTTCCACCGTCCCGAGCGAGGCGATCATGGCGGCCAGCAGCCATCCGTAAGGCCGAACCCCGCGCAGATCTCCGACGCGGTGGAGTTGCCCCACCAGCATCGCCCCGGTCATGACCCCGAGGCTGAGCCAGAGGCCCAGGAGGGCGATCTGGGTGTTCACGCCGAGGGGAATGGCTCTCCCGAGCAACGAGAGTGAATCCGGTTGGAGCTTCAGCACGTTCAATCCCCACGGCTGGAAGTTCATTTTGATGGCGGCGGCGCAGTACCAGAACAACCCCAAGCCGCACAGGACCCGGAAAAGGCGTGGGCTTTCCAGCAACCGGCCGAAGTTGGCGAAGAACTCGTCGACGCTTCGGCGCCAGGAGAGTCCAGGATGGGCGGGGGTGGGCGTCATGAGCAGGTTGAGTCCCAACGAGAGTGCGTAGACCAGCAGGAGCGTCCCGTAGCAGACCAACACCGGCCACTGGTCAACGAGCGCCGCCCCGCCGATGAACCCGGCCAGGATCGCCGCGATGGTCAGGAACTCCAGCACGCCATTCGCGACCACCAGTTTTTCCCGGCCGACGATCTCGGGCAGGATGCCGTACTTGGCGGGGGAGAAGACCGACGCGCCGACGCCCGCGAGGAGGTAGCCGACGCCTTGAGCCACGGGGCCGAGCCAGACGCTCGACGCGGCGAGGGTCGCCCCGCCCAGCTTGATCAGGTTGCCGCCCGCAAGCCACCGCGTCTTGGGGTGACGGTCGTTGAGGTAACCCACGAAAGGCGCCAGCACCACAAAAGGAATGAACATGAGCGTGCTGTAGATTGCGTTGAGACTGCTCAACCCGCTGGCCGTGAGACGTCCGGCCTCCTGCTGAAATGTCAGTTGTCCCAGAATGATCGCGAGCATGGCCTGATCGGCAAAGGCGCCGAGAAACTGACTGGCCAGCAGCAGCGAAAAGTTGCGGTGAGGGTTCATGGACCCACGGACGCGGGAGAGGGTAGGGCGAAAGTCGAGCGGCGCGCCAATCATTCATTTCGCCTCAGGGGGCGACCCATCGACCGCGTCAAGAGGCCAATCAGGGTTCCCAGAAGTCGCGCGCGAGTCAGAATTTGAACGCTTATGATTGACAACGTACGCGCAAACGCGTAGAAGCTGCAGCACTGCAAGGCACCGGCTGACCCAGGGAGGCCAAAATCAAGGACTGATGAGCATGCAGGCAACGTCCAGCTCGATTGCTGCCACTCGTGTAGGGCCGGCCAGCCGACTTGGCTCGGGGATGGTCCCCGCGGGAGGTCCCCGGTCTTTACCGCCGCCGCGCCCGAGAGGAACCCGCGCGCTGACAGCATTTCTCGATCACCTGGCGGTGTGTCCACAATGCCACAGCGGCGAGGGCGATCTGTGCACAGATGGGTACCGCTGCCTGCTGCTGGTGTCCATGGAATGACGGCAGCTGCCGGAGAGAGGAACAACCTGGCCGGCTCACTCCCGCACCAGTCGCAAGGAGGCCCGATCGAACCAAGCCTCACCGCTGGTGGCACGCAACTCGCACAGCAATTCAACCTCCACCAGCGGATGGTACACGGCGAACCGATGCGAGAAGGCTGACCATGCCCCGTCGCTGAGACCGCACCCGGTGTTTCGAACGTTGGCAAGCCGGAGACACGCCTGGCCGGACGGGTCAACTCCGCGAGTTTGCACGTGGCCCTCAAGCCGGTACGTGCCTGATGGCAGGCGCACCCAGGTGTGCCACGCGCCGGGACGTGCATTCGTTCCCGCCACAATCCGAAGAACGCGGCGGCCTCCGCGCTCCGTCTCCTCCAGCTGCGGCCCTTCCGGCTCTTGCGGCTGCGATGGCGTGCGCGGCTCCCAGCCTGAAAGCGCCGAGGCGTTGTTCATGTCGAAGGGCAGGGGATCGTGCGGTTCGGCGAGTTGTTCCGAGATGCTGCGGGCCCGTGCCAGAATGCGATCCGTGAGCGCGCTCACGTGGGCGTCGTGTTCTTCGGCGAGGTTGGGATCGTAGGCCGCGAGCGTTGGCCGGATCCGCGCTGCGAGCTGCCGGACGCGGTTGGTCAGGCGCTCGGGAACAAAGACCTGTTCGCGGAGCTCGCGGATCTTCTCGAAGTAACGTTCCGTGGCTCCCGGCGTCGTCAGAACGGCGTGGGCCACCAGGCCCTGCATGGGGGGCAGAATCGGGCTGTCGGGGGCGGATCGAAACACGCCGAACATCTGGTCGAGTCCGTGCGGCATGAACACCATGCGATCCGCCTCGAGATCGTGGAAGAGCCGATAGTTGTTACGGTTCAGGGCATAGCCGTCCCAGTGACACGTCATCACCTCCATGGCGACGAACCGGAGGAACCGTTCCAGATCCAGGGCCGCCTCCAACCGAGCCAGTCGCGTCCGCGGATCGGGTTCCGCGGCGGCGTCCTCGAGGGCCTTCAGGGCCGAGCGGTCCGACGGGTTGTCCCCCGAATTCACGTCGAGCTCCGACATGATGTCGCGGACGAAGCCGCCGTCGTACAGGTTGCCGTCCACGTTGTTGAAGTGCCGGCGCAGAAAAGGTTTCCCCCATCCTTCCGTCAGGACATAGAGGCCCAGATCCCGGTCGTTCAGCAGAACGGTCACGTGGTCGGCCGCGGGCGCGGGAACTCCGGATGCCAGGAAGAGCTCCCTCGAGATGGCTTCCGAGAGGTACGAGGGGTCCTGCACGGAGTTGTTGAGTGAGATCTTGCTGTAGCCGTGGAAGCGTTGGCCGGGCACGTGTTTCGAGAAGCTCAAGGTCAAGGCGGGCTTGTCGTCGAAGGGCCGGAAGCTCCCGGCTGCTCCCTTGAGATGGAGGGCCACGTTTCGATAGACCACGCCACCTTCGCGCACGGTGGCGAGAACTTCGGGCCGCTCAACCGTGCGCTGTCCCCGCCGGCCGCTCCAGTGGTAGCCGCGAAGCGTTTCGACGTCTTGAGAGGCGATCTGGATGTGAAGTCGCCAGAGATTCGTCGGAATCGCCGCGACAGGTTTGGGCAGGTACGCAGGTGCCCGGCGAAACTGGCGTCCTGGGTCGCGGCCCCGCCATGGGGGCGGTCCTGCCTCCACCGGTTCGGGCGGGTGGAAGTACCGCAGCGTTAGCACC
Source organism: uncultured Verrucomicrobiota bacterium (assembly GCA_964535555.1). GTDB lineage: Bacteria > Verrucomicrobiota > Verrucomicrobiia > Limisphaerales > J093 > DSVZ01. The sequence continues at coordinate 358 of CAZHUS010000057.1, read as the reverse complement.
AGCCCCAAAGCGGCCCAAACGCCTATCCTCGACCACCGGCGGGCCGGCGAGAGTTCGTGGGCGGAGCGACTCACGCCGGTGAACGTACGTGGCCCAGCCGATGGCGGCAAACCGCGGTGTTTACGCCGGTGGGATGGCGCTCATGGGGAGTCTCCTTGGCCTCGAGGCCATGAGCAGTGGCCATGACCGCTGAGGAGCGCGGGCTTCAGCCCGCAGGGACGTCCCTGGGGCGGCGTGGCTTCCTGCGGACTAAAGTCCGCGCTCCGGGGGATGGTTCATGGGTAGTCCTCTTGGCCTGGCGGACATGCGCGATGGCCATGAACCCGGTAGGGCAGGCTTTCGAGCCTGCCGGTGGGCC